>NZ_SVEV01000007.1 GCF_015057185.1 Pseudobutyrivibrio sp.
CAGCTATATACTTCCTTGTTACCTAGGCGTATTCGGGACTTTCACCCGTTGGAGCGCGCCCATGGCGCGCAAACCATAAAAAAGGCGCCGAAATGGCGCCTTTTTAGACTGTATATTTATTTTGAATATGATGAAACGGTAATTGTGTATGAGCTTGTGCCTTCTACGTATACTGTGCCGTCTGTACCTACGATAGTAACTGTGTTGCCATCAGCATCTACGATTGTGCCATGGTTTGTGAGGCTTGTGAGGACTGAATCGCCTGTTACAACCCATTTACTTGTAGAATCGATAGTAAGATTTGCATAGCCGTCACCACCGTTGCCTGCAGCTGACTCATCATCGATGAATGCACCTGTAAGTACGCTACCATCTGTCATGTCAAAATCAAGTGTTGAGATTGAATCCCAGATGATGTCACCTTCCATTTCCTGGTTAATTGCTGAGAATGTACACTGAGCTCCGTTTTCTCCTGATGTACCCCAACCACGCTGGTTAGCATTACCTGTAACCTTGAGGAAGAAATCATTTTCATCAGCATATGTGATGTCCACGTTTTCAAGAACGAAGGTTGACTCTGTGTTTGTTGTATAGAACATGCCACCATTCTTTGCAGTGATTGAACCGCCTGTCATAGAGAATGTTGAGTTACCAACCTCTGAGTCACCTGACATTGACTGATAAAGAATGATGTTCCAATCGCAATCGTTCTGCTCGCTTGTTGGAATATTTCCTGTTAAATCGCAATCTGTAAGTGTAAGAGAGTTAAGACCCTCGATACATACAGCCTCAGCTCCTGTTGCTGTAAGTGTTGCATTTGAAATAGTAATATCTGCTGTACAGTAAACTGCTGGTGAACCTGAACCGTTTGATGTATATGTACCACCGTCAACTACCATTGTTCCGCCGCCTCTATCTGAACGAATTGCTGCAGAAGAACCACCGTTTGTTGTTACTGTGTTGTTTGTCGCGTAGAGTGTTCCGCCACCTGCTGCATGGATACCACCTGATGTATCCTGCTCAGTTGTGATTGTACAATTGTTTACGTATGCAACGCCATCGCCATATGCGAATACGCCAGCACCACCTGCTGAATCTGTATCAATTGTTGTGTTCTCAACTGTAAGTGTTCCGCCTGTTGTTAAAAGAGCGGCACCAACTCCGTAAAAGCTAGAATTGTCACCGCCCGTGCTGTCGTCTGAAGTTTTTGTGATTGTTGAATCAGTTACTGTCACATCACCGTCTGTTACAATGATTGCGCTCTCATCAGTGCCTGTAGAGGCGATTGTCTCGCCATCTACAGTTGCATCCTCTGAATACTCGTACATTGCAGAATATACGATATCAGCAGCTGATGTCATGTTTCCTCCTGGCTGACCCATTGCTGAGTCATTGCCACTGAGGATTTCTACAGATTCTACATTGCCATCTGCATCAAATGTTACTGCTACCTGAGTACCAACAGTAATGCTTGAAAGGGAAACCTCTGCTGCGCCTCCCATGTCTGCTGGTGCCTCACCATCTCCTGAAGGTGCTTCACCGCTTGGAGCCTCTCCGTCACCTGATGGAGCTTCGCCGCTTGGAGCCTCTCCACTTGGTGCTTCGCCGTCACCTGAAGGTGCGCCACCCTCTGGCTTGTCACCTGATGGTGCTTCGCCGTCTGGAGCTGCTGCCATTGTTACATCTTCCTCTACCATTGAAGTATCTTCTGAATCCTCTGTTGTCTCTTCGTCGGTAGTTTCCTCTGTTGTCTCTTCATCTGTAGTCTCTTCTGTTGTCTCTTCTGTTGTCTCTTCTGTTGTCTCATCTGTTGACTCTTCTGTGTTAGCATCATCTGGCTTGCTTGGGGCTTCGCCGCCTTCTCCTGACTGACCACCACCCATGCTCATTGTATAGACTGTATCATCTGTTACAGTAATTTCTGCAGTCTCATCTCCGAGAGTAAGCTCTCCGTCATCGTAGGTTCCTACTGTGATAGTAAATCCATCATCACTTGTTGCTGTTACCTCACCGTAGATTGTTTCACTTGCATAAGATGTTGTAGAGCTTGATCCACAGGCAATCAATGTGCCACAGGCCAACGCTGCTGCCATCATCAATGCAGTAACTCGTTTCTTCATTTTTTGTCCTCCATATTTTGGTTAATATTTATCGGCGCTCCAACCTCAGCGCCCTACGCATGATATTTAAACACCCCTATGTGTCAAAGCAGCGACATATTTGTGATGGGAATGTGTTGAAAAAGGGAAAGTTAAGAGCATTTGAGATGCCTAGGTTGTTTCGTCTCAAATACATCATCTAGCGAATTATCTGACAACGTGTGCTAAATATAGCGGGTTGTCAAAATACTTGACTTGTGGTAGTATGATAGTAACTATAAATATAGATATCTATGTCCCGGATTAGACAAAGGATTGTCGAAGGCTCTATATTCAAGGAAGAAAGGAGGGGCGTCTTATGTCACGCATAGATACTGCGTATAATTATTTCATGACTACCTATGGCGGAAGCATAGGTTCTAAGTATGAATCTCACAAAAAAAGTGAACTACGCGACACATACAATAAAATAATTAAGGCGAATAAAGAATCCCCTCTGTATAAGTTTAATAACACCGAGGATATTGGGCAGTTTGCCATCGACATTAAAGAGAGCGCTAATGCAGTAGCTTTGTCTATTTCTAATCTTGGAGCGGGAAAGGATGATATTTCTTCTGTTATGGAGAAACGCATCGCCAACTCATCACAGCCTGATTCTGTTGATGTTGTTTATGTTGGGGATTCGGAATCAGAAAGCGATAGCTTTACAATCGAGGTTGACGCTTTGGCTGAGCCTCAAATTAATAGAGGTAATTTCCTACCTGCAGATGGACATGATTTTGAAGAAGGTCAGTATTCTTTCGATTTGGATATTCGCAATCATTCATACGAATTCCAGTTTAATGTTAATTCTGGAGAGACTAATTTAAATGTACAGAACAAGCTTGTTAGACTTTTGAACACCTCTGACGTTGGTTTGAATGCGACGCTTCTACCAAATGGCCGCAATGGTAATGCTATTGAGATTACTTCAAAGGCTACTGGTATTTCAGAGAACGAGGATTTTTTATTTAATATATCCTCAACTATATCATGGAGAGAGTTGCATACTCTTGGCATTGACAATGTGGTTCAACAGCCTTCAAATTCCAGCTTTAAGCTTAATGGAAATCCACATGAATCATTGTCTAACACGTTCACTGTCAACAAAGCATTTGAGCTAAATCTCAAGGCTCCTAGCAATGGTATAATCGAGATTGGACTTATGAATGACACCGAGGCTCTTTCTAATGGTGTTGATCAGATGCTTAACAGCTACAACGGAATGATTGATGTTGGTCTGAGATATACGGATGCACATCAGAATCGTACATTATTTAATGAGATTTCTTCCATTGCCAAGAATATGGCAGGTAGATTGTCAGAGATTGGTATCAATGCTGATTCTCTTGGACATCTTTCTCTTGATAATGTGACACTTTCAGATGCTATTAACAATGGAAATAGAGAAAACACATTTGCCACATTAAATGAACTGAAATCGGCGATTCGTGGAGCTGCCTCAAAGGCCTCTATTAATCCAATGGCTTACGTTGATAAATCTATTGTAGAATACAAGAATCCTGGAAAGACTTTGGCGGCACCTTACGCAACCAGCCAGTACTCAGGAATGATGGTTAATTACGGATTATAAATACCAGCAACTCTTAGAGCTGAGACAACCTCAGCTCTTTTCTAATGCCTCATCAAAACTTAAATCTGTAAAACTTCTTGGGAAATGCCCACAACTTTTCGCGGCAAGACTCAGATTAAAGAATAGCAGCAGTATTTCAGCTATGGGACTGGCAAACCAGAAGGCGTCAATTCCGATTGTGTAGCCCAGAACAAGCATTAGAATTGAGTAAAGTACTACTTCCAATAAATAGTTTAGATGGGCATATTTTATAAGACCTATGGTTTCGTATAGACTACTGAACATATTGTTTATCAAGTAAAAGATAAAGTCAAAGCCGTTAATTATCAAGATTTTTAGGGCAATATCAAAAACTGCCTTACTTTCACCTTCTTCTATAAATAGATTCAAGATAGGCCAGGCTGTAAGCATCATGACAACTCCACCAATCAAGGCAATCTTAAGGATGATTTTTGCAACGGTGCTTATGTATACATGATATTTTTTCTGGTCTTTAGATCCAAAAGCCATTCCGATAGTAACAAGAACAGCGTAAAAAACAGCCGTTTGTAGAAGTTCTCCAAATTCTGCTCCTTCACTAAGAGTTACTGCAGCCAAAGCATCTTTATTGCTTATCCTAAGAATAATGCCATTCCTAAGGGCTGCAGACAGAACATAATAGCCCCAACAAAGAAGTTCTGGAAGTCCTGTTTTAAGGGCAGACTTTACCCCATCAAATCCAAACATTGGTCGAATATGGTAAAACATAGAAGCTTCATTCTTGTAGCTGATACTAAGCGCAGCAAGGATAATGGCATCTGATACAACCAAACTAATAACATAACCGCCCCAAATGCCTGCCATAGTAGGTAAAAGCCCAGATATAATAGCTGTTATAATGAACTGAACAAATATAGTAGAAATTCCCAAAATAACGGTAAATTTTCTTTTTTCATTAAAAAACATATTTGTGAGAAGGATTATAAGAGTACAAAAGAAAGGACCAGTAAGGGAACCTACAAGGAGAGCATCAGTACTTGCACTTCTAAGATATGCATATTCATCAGTTGCTCCAAGAACCGTAATCAATGGTTCATGAAATACCCAACATATCAACGTAAATATTGACAAAATGATAAATCCCCATGTAATACCCGTGCATAAGTGCTTGTGAGCGCTGACATTATCGTTATTACCAATATCCCTTGCACAAATAGCCTGCACTCCTGCTACAACCCATGCCATTAAAGCCATGACGATTGCGATGAGAGGATATGCTATTCCGAAGGCAGCAAGTCCATCACTGCCAAGATATCTTGAAATAAAGAAATCAAGCATCATTTCCTGCATAGACTGAACAATGTCTGCTATCAGCATAAATCTGAGAGCTTTATAGAATATTTTTTTGATTAGCTTTTCTTGATTGGTTGCTGTCATACTGTTCCTTTCTATTTTATTTCAAACACATTTCGGTTATAACTAAGCGCCAGAAAATGCATTTTTCTTGGAGAAATGTTTTCTGCCAGATTCGAGATTATATAGCTTCTAAGGGAGCATAATTTCATATCGCTATCTGTCAAGTCAAAGATTATTCCATCGTCCTTGATTATCAATTTTAAACTATCATCCATGAGAATTGAGCACTCTGCAAGAACGAGCTTCTCTGGGTTATTTTCTAGAATCATCATCAGCGTTTCTTCAATAAGTAACATTACTTTATTGATGATATCTTTGGTATATCCTTTCTCTTCTAAGGCCCTACCAATGTTATCCCTTGTAGTAATCACATTTTGGGGATTTAACTCCAGCTCGTAAAAGAGTGATTTTTTAGCAGCTTCTTTGCCTGCAATAAAAAGGGGGTAATTCTCCTTGCCATATCGCATCCACACATACATTACGGAAATCAGGTAGCTGAGAGGCTGAGCCAGCATAATGCCAATCACCATGCCATAAAGACCACCTATCCAGTTACCAATAATGGCCAAGGGAAGAGCCACAACAACGTCTCTAAGCGCACAGATAAGCACTCCCAAAGGAATTTTGTCCACGATTATGTAATAGGATGAGTCTAGATACAGACGGCAGGTGAATATCATACTAAGGGAAAGAATACGTATTTCCGTAACTGCAATATGTGCTGATTGTATGTCTGTAATACCAATAACTTTGATAATGTAGGGTGCAAATATCAGTATAAGGCAGGTAACAATCACGCTTTCAACGCGCTCTGTCCATTTTGCATGATGCCATATCTCGTGCACACCTTGGTAATTTTCTTCGCCAAGATAAATGCTAAGAATAGGTGAAATGGCTTCTCCAATTCCGTCAAATAGAATCTGAAGCTCTTTTACCAATATGATAACAGAAGCTAAAAATATCATGTTTGAATCATAGAAATGCATTACAAGACGATTACAGCAGATGGTAAAGATTGCTATAAACAAATAAGTGCTGGAATCTACAATGCTATATTTTACTATACTTTTAATTATTATCGGAGAATAATAAAGATTTAGATGGAGAGAATTACTCTTTTTTGTGAAATGGATAAAAAGAATGCTAAAGGTCACTATAACACTTAAAAAAGAAGCTAGTCCCAGACCTTCAATGCCTATCAAACGGCACAGAAAGATAGACAAAACAATATTACCAACACCAGATAAAAGCTCTGCTGAAGTGCTTATAACTTCGTCTCCATCAGCAAAAACCATACCTGAGATAAGAGCATCTAACGGACTTAGCATGATAACGAATTTCATCCACTTAAGATAGCCTCTGGCAAGGTCTAAAACCTCTGGTTCTGCGTTGTAGAACCTAAGATACATATCACCAAATAGAAATACCAGTAGAAACAGAGCTGCTCCTATGAATATAGTCATCAAAAGCCCTGTACCAAAGGCTCTGTCAGCTTCTTCTTTCTGGAAAGTGCCTACATGATGAGAATACAGAATGGGAACACCAATAGAAAAAATCAACGCAAAAAAGCTGGACAAGGAATACAGGGGCATAACAAGGTTGACGCCGGCAACTCCGCGTTCGCCAAGGACAACACCCGCAACAAAGGTATCTGCCATGACCACAACAGTAACAAGCAATGCAGATAATGTCCCTCCAGCTAGCATTGAATAGTATTTTGTTGAAATAAAGGTTTTATTATTTCGCATGTATTTATTATAACACTAAGAATTTGACGATTAAATACATGGCTCAAACTTCCAATATGCAGATGATTTAATCATCAAAAGCGGCAGTCCCATTTTTATTTACTGAACTTTTCTTTGATTTGTGGTCCCACAATCTGAATCATGATCACAATGATGAGGATGATTCCCTTGATTGCGTCATTAATAAGTGAATCCATTTTTAGGGCAACGATGATTTTGTCGATAACTGTGTAGGAAAGTGCACCGAAGAAGATTCCGAATACTCGGCCCTTTCCACCTGACATGCTGATACCGCCAAGTACAACGGCTGCGATGGCATACATTTCGTTGCTGTTACCTGTTGTGGCTGGGTCGCATGAACCGTTCATGGCAATCCAAAGGAATGCAGAAAGGCCAACGAGAATGCCAGTGATAACAAACACTGAAGTCTTTACAAGATTTACATTGATACCTGCCATTTTAGCACCGTTTTCATTGCTACCGATGGCATAAACTTTTTTACCGAATTTTGTGCTTGTTGTAAGGTAAACAAAAAGCGCTGTGATGGCAAGAAGAACCACACCTACTGTTGGGATTGTAGCGATTCTGCCGTTTCCAAAATCGTACAGACCTTGGTATGAATCAATGTCGCGGGACATTTTGTAAACAGAGCTTCCGCCTCCGATAAGCTCTTTATCCATTTGCTGGCAGAAATACTGGGCAAATGAGCGATAGATAAGCATTGTTGAAAGTGTAACAATGAAGGCTGGCATTTTGATGTAGCCCACTAAAAGTCCGTTGATAAGACCTGCGAAGGCTCCGAATAAAATGGCAAATAAGAATGTTAAAAATACGCTACCTGTCACGTTAAAAACAACAACTGCGAATCCTGCATCAAGCGCAAGCATTGAACCAACTGACAAATCAATTTCGCCAGTGAGACAAACAAGTCCCATACCAAATGCAATGATTCCTACGATTGCAGAATGTCTAAAGATATTCATAACACCAAGCCATGTAAGGCCATCACTGGTGATTACATATACTAAGAATATTAGTAAAAATACAATCACATAGCTGTATTTTCCGATTTGCTTCATTATATTTTTACTCATTTATAGCACCTCTTCTTTCATTGCATTTGTTGAGTAGAGCATAACCTTTGTCTCTTGGATTTCATCATGCTCTAGAATCTTTTTAATCCTACCGTCATAGAATACCACGCATTTATCTGCTACTCTCTGCAGCTCTGGTATCTCTAATGTGTTAATGATGATTGTTTTGCCTTCCTGGGCAAATTTTAAAATCAATTTGTAGATTTCCGCTTTGGCTCCTACGTCGATTCCCTGTGTTGGGTTGTCGAATAAGAGTACCTCTGCGTCTGTGTTAAGCCATCTGGCGATAAAAACTTTTTGCTGATTACCACCGCTGAGAGAAAGGATTGGAAGGTCCTCACTCTCAGCTTTTATGTTAAGCATTGCTTTGAATTTTGCGTATCTGGACTTTTCCTTGGCCTTTTTAATTGGAAGATGTCTGGCTGAAAGTGTTTGCTCTGCCAAGTACATATTCTCAAGGATTGTCATGTCTGGTATTACAGAGTTTTCTTTCCTGTTTGGTGGAAGCAATGCGATTTTGTGCTTCATGGCATCATGTATTGAGCCTGGTTTTACCTTTTTTCCATTTACGGTAAAGGTACCTGAGGTTGGAGTTAGGCATCCAAACATTGCATGAAGGAGCTCACTGCTACCGGCTCCCTGAAGTCCTGTAAGACCGATAATCTGACCCTTTTTAATATCTAAATTAATGTCCTTGAAGCCTGGTCCGCTGTATCCCTTGAGGGAAACTACTGTGTCACCAACCTGACGTGGCTCGTAGGTTTCTCCAGAAGAATATGCCTCGCCAACCATAAGCTTTGTGATGGACTCTGGGTCGGTGTCCTGTATTTTTCCTGTGGCAATGAAGCTACCATTTCGATAAACAGTGTAGCTGTCAGAGATTTTGAAAATCTCAGGCATCTTGTGGGAAATGAAAATAAATGAAATTCCCTCTGCCTTTAAGCCATTAATGATTGAAAACAGGTGGTCAACCTCGTCGTTATTAAGAGAGGTTGTTGGCTCGTCCAGAATAATGAGCTTTGCATTTTTAAATAAAGCCTTTGAAATCTCAAGGAGCTGTTTCTCACTAGGCTTGAGATTTGCAACCACCTCAGTAGGATTAATTGCAACTCCAAGGCGCTCAAACAAATCCTTTGCTTCCTTTACCATCTTTGATTTATCTAGAGTAATTTTCCCTTTTGTGTATTCTTTCCCAAGGAAAATATTGTCGTATACTGTCAAATCGTTGAAAAGATTTAGTTCCTGATGAACAAAGGCAATTCCATATTCCTCAGATTCATTTATGGTAATTTTTGTATATTCATGGCCGTCGAAGCTAATGTTTCCCTCATCGGCTACATAAACGCCTGTAAGAATATTCATAAGTGTGGATTTTCCGGCGCCATTTTCACCCAGGAGCGCGTGTACCTGGCCCTTCTCAACCTGCAAATCTACTCCATGGAGAACCTCAACCCCGTTAAAGGATTTTTTGATTCCCTGCATTTTTAGTAGGCTCATTATTCTACCTCCAAAATATTTACAGGGCTAGATTTTCATCCAGCCCTGCAATCTTCTCATTAATTGAATGAAGGATAATCATTCACGTTTTCACTAGTAACATTTTCGCATGTAATAACATGGTCCTGAGTTACATCCTTGCCATCAAGGTGATCAACCATATCCTGGATAGCTGTCTGAATCATTGATGGGCTATATGTAACTGATACTAAGCCAGAGCACTGATCAGCGATGTCTGTGTATGTCTCACCTCTGAGTACTGCGTAGAAATCCTCTAATCCGCCGCAGCCTGAGATTGCTGGGCTATTGCTTAAGAATTTTGTCTTTGTAGCTTCGTCAATTCCGCCACCGTCAAGGGCCTCAAGAATTCCCATTGCAAGCTCATCATCCTCAGCGTAAATCCACTTGATGTCTGCGTTTGAAGCGTCACCTAAAAGTGTCTCAAATGAGCTCTTTGTATCTGAACGGCTCCAGTTCATAGCACCTGAATATGTGATGCTTGAAAGGTCTGCCTCTGTCCACTTTGCGTCGTCTGCGATGTACTCACCGTTGTATGCAAGCTCGCCTGTAAGGTACTCTGTGAAGCCCTGGTCACGAAGTGTTGTAACTGAAGACGTATCGCCTTCGTAGATGTAAACTTCATCTCCTGGCTGAAGGCCAAGTGAAACGTAGTAAGCTGCACATGCTGCACCGATACCTTCGTTGTCACCCTTTACATTTGAAACTGCTGCATCTGAAACGCCATCGATAATTCTGTCAAATGCTACGTATGGGATGTCAGCATCTACAAGCTGCTGAATTGCTGACTCAACTGTGTCATCGATTGGCTGGATAACAACTGCGATATTTGACTCGCCCTTTGAAACGATGTCCTCAATATTTGTAATCTGCTCTGCTGCACTTGCTGAAGTGATAAGCTCTGCAGTGTACTTGCCACCATCGTTTACCTCTTGGATTTTTTCCTTTGCAAATGTTGCAACAGCACCTGTCCAGCCGTGATCCTCTGGAGCTGTAAGTACATAGATGTGTGTTGCATCTGAATTAGCTGCTGAATCGTTAGAGCCCTTAGAACCACAGCCCACCATTGATACAGCCATTGTTGCTGCAAGAAGTGTGCAAAGGCTCTTTCTCAATAAACCTTTTCTCATAATAAAACCTCCTAGTATATACATAAATAGCAATTTCGTTGCCTTTTCTTAACTTGCTATCATTGTACTTTTCTAGAAGGTCTTCAAATATCATCTTATTTCATTTTTTTTGTCAATTTTTGTTGCACTCTTCTTTTTTCAGTGAAGCATAGACAACAAATCATTCAACCTCTTTTCATAGGTGCAATTTACCTTCACAAATTCATAGCCCTGGGCAGCGATTTTGTTTCGCTCAGTGTCATGCTTTAGGTAGTAGTCAACTTTTTCATATAAATCACGCTGGTTATAATACCAAACCATATGCTTTTCATTTTCAAAAAACATAGGTAGCTCAGCCTGGAAATTGGTAATGCAAAAACCACCGGCTCCAAGGATATCGTATATACGAAGTGGTATACCGCTTTTGATATTTGGAATAGTCATGTTTAAATTGATTTTGGAATTTTTGAAAACAAGTGGCATTTCTTCCCAGTAGTCCACGCTTCCTCGGTAGTTTACGCGGATTAAATCCTGCACGTTTGAATTGGTGTAAATACTCACATCATGGTGCTTTGAAAGCTCTATCAGGATAGAGCGGCGCTGCTTTTCTGCGATTTTAAACCCAAGGGTTGTAACCGAGAATATGAGATTCAAATCCGATAAGGAGTCCTCTGATTTTTCCAATTCAAAGTAATTTTGTAGCTCCATGAGAATTTCCGGAGTTAGCATTCTATCGATGATGTTTATTCCCTGCAAATCCTTTTGGGCTTCCATTGTAGCCTCAAAGTAGCCACGAAGATATTCTGGCAGGGTGTATTCCATTTTGTCGTAGGAGTTTTTCTCATAGAGAGAGCCTACGAAGCTAATGTTGTTTACATATTTTTCCTGATTTGATGTGTTGGCAAAAAGATAATCCAGACGGTCTGTATCCACAGCCAACGGCAAATGAAAAATGTTATCCACACCCATGCCCTTGAATTCTTCAACATTTGTTAAATCAAACAGGAAAATGCGGTTAACATTGTTGAAAACTGATTTGTGATACATGGAAATTAGTGGATTATCGCAGCTCCAGCAGACGTAAAGCAGACCGCACTCTTGGCAAACGTTAGAAATTAAAGGGAAATAATTCACTGTAAAGAAAAAGTCGTAGGTGGTGGTTTTGATTTTCTGGCGTAGAAGCTCTGCGAACTCTTCGTCCACATCATAATTGAGGAGGTCCTGATAAACCTCCTCAACCTCAAAGCCAAGCTTGATAAATGTGTACTTTATGTCCTTGTAGTTGTAGGCTTTCCACCTATACATTAAAATTTTTTTCATACTATACTCAAATATGCAACGAATCAACTCCATATGCGTTACGTATGATTTCAACCAGCTGCTGATAGGTTGCGACGGCTTCGTCGGTTTTGCCGGCGACGTCCAGGTCTGCGATTTGTTTTAGAAGTGCTTCCTCTAGGTTGTACATCTCCTGGAATTTGACTGGATCATTTGCTTTGGCTTGCCTTACTTTGATGATGTCGGTGTAGAACTTTGAAAGATTTTTCAGCACCTCGTCCATCATCGGTCTGAGCCCCATAATATTCTTCAAAGAGGTTAGGGCTGCGGTGGCATTATCCTGAAGTTCAAAAAACTGCTTGATTCCATTTACCAGCTGAACCTCTGTTGGAGTAGCCGAATTGTCTTCCTCCTCGATCCACTGCTGGTGCAGGTCATACCAAGCGTCTACCAAATCAATATATTCGTTTAGCTTTTCCTGCAGCTCATCAATGGTAGCATATTCTTCGTAGTGGAATGCCCGCTCCATCAATCTAATATTAATGAACATGGACATTTCCTTTTTGCCGTCAGTCTGGTTAAATACAGCAAGCAAATTGTTCAGCTGCTCATCGGTTAATTGAGGCGCAGAATTGTCAATTTCTTTTTGGAGTACGTCTCTGAAACCTGGACGAATAAAGAATTTGTTCAGCACATCTCTGATTTCTCGCTTGTTGCCATACTCGCAGGCCTTGTCGATAAGTGTTATGACAAATCCGCGGTTGATTCGAACAACAAGAGAATTCCAACTGATTCTGCGGTAGTAGTGGACCAGCGGACCAAAATCATCATTTCTCATTCCACAGGTCATAATGTAGCAGTACATCAAGTTGGTGTGCAGTTCGTCGTAGGTATCATTAATGAAAATGCCGCCTTGTACAAACATCTGGCCACGATCCTTGCCAAATTTTTCATAGATGTCAAAATAATACTGAGCTGCTTTTACGCATTCCTCATTCATGTTTCGGGTGAACATAATTTTGGCTGCATAAATAGAAAATTTTGCCTTAGGGATTGGCATTATTTCATCCTTTGCCATCTGCTCATTATATAATTTTAGAATTTCATCGAATTTTTCCTTTGCTTCCAGGGCGATAACCATTCCAATCATAAATGGTCCGCGATATTGTAAGGATTCTCTTTCTTTGATATCAAAGGAATCGCAATATCCCTTGTGGCATACCTCATAGAGTCTTTCGAAATCCTTTATGGCTCTAAGCTCCTGGGCTAGCTGGTATGGCCAGCGGAGATTATCTGGCATCTCCTCCCACATCTCCTCTAGTAGTGGGATATTTCTCATGGAGTGGGCAATATTATCCTTCTCATCTTTATAAACATATCCAAAGTGTCCTGCTCTAGCATCCATAAACATGGCGTTGCCGAAGGATGGCTCGATATACTCATGAACCTTGCCAATAAAATGTGTTTCTGGAGTCACGGAGCACATGCGGACCACCTCAATGTCCTCGTATTCTTTTGCTTCGAAATCCAGATAGTTGCGCTGGAAATAACCTCCAAGATTGTATTCAAGGCATTTAGGATTTTTAAAAAATTCAATTATATATTTGGTATCCAAAAACCACTCGTCATCATCGATGAACAAAAACATTTTGCCATTGGCCTGATCAAGCTGGAAATTTCTGGCTGCTGCAAAATCCTTAATCCAGGTAAATTCAAATACCTCATCAGCGTATTTTTCAATGATTGCTCTGGTTTCTGGTTCGCAGCCTGTGTCAACAACCTGAAGCTCTGAATCTATTGCCTCGCGAATAGGCATAAGAGATTTGAGGCAGCGCTCAGTAGTTTCTGGTCTGCCACAGCAAAGTAAACCTATTGTAAGTAGTTTCGTTTTTGGCTTATTGTTCATATTGTCCCCGTCCTTTTAATCAGGAAAAGGCTCGTCATCTGACGAGCCTTACTTTTTAATTATTAATATGTTCCAACTACAAGTGGTCTGTACATTTCCTCACCCTCTGTAAGTCCAGGTACATTGCCAAGGCAGCTATCAATCAATCGATTGATTTCCTTGCTAACGATTGCCTTCTCACCTGGTGCATCAACTAATCCTCTGAAGTCGTAAATATCAATACTCTTTATTTCTATTATTTTTTCTTCGATGTCCTTAAGAATGTCGGTGAGAACTGTTTCGATATCAATCTTGTGATTAATTACTAAAACTGTGTCATCTAAGTTCTCACTTATATCGTAAATCATGTTGCAGTATTTTTCAAACTTTTCAACTATCTCTGAGTAATCCATTCCCATGGACTCGAGATATTCTCCAATTACTAAGGCTTTCTGCTGGCACTCAATCAATACTCTTAAGTCCCCTTGCATGTCGTCTGTCCCGCCATTTGCAAATCTGCTATTTGCTGAGTAAAGCTCCAAAACCATTGTTTCCAGTTTGTTTCTTGTAAAATATGCCATATGCCTTACCTCACTTTTTATATCTGAACCCTCTTTCGAGGAGCTGTATTCATTTTTAAGTTGCTATTTAGTTTTTCTTTTTAAAATCATCCCCACCCCTTTGAAGAGGTGGGGAGAATCTAATTTTTATGCTAAAAATTCTGCCAAGTAGGAATTGAAAAATGTTGATATATTTTCAATTCTACTGAAGGAGTGAAAGTACACCCTGTGTAGCCTGATTTGCCTGAGCCAGCATTGACTGTCCTGCCTGCTGTAGGATGTTGTTCTTGCTGTACTCAACCATTTCATCGGCCATATCTGTATCACGGATACGAGATTCAGCTGCCTCTGTGTTCTCAACTACGTTGTCGAGGTTCTTGATAGAGTGCTCTAATCTGTTCTGTACGGCACCAAGTTCTGCTCTCTGAGCTGAAACTCTCTGGATTGCATCTGCGATAGCATCAATTGCGTAGGTTGCAATCTTACCTGTTGCATCAGATACGTTAAGTCCTGCGATACCGATTGATTTAGCATTCATAGCTTCAAGCTTGATGTTGATCTTGTTTGACATCGCTGCGTCAGCACCAACGTGAAGGTTAAGTGTAAGTGCGTTCTGGATGTTTACATAACCCTTGCTCATTGAGAAGCTAACTGTTGTTGATGTAACTTCTTTACCATCGATAGTCTTTACAACATGTGCTGACTTCCAAATATATGCACCGTTTTCCTGTCCTGGAACTACATCGTATTTAGACTGTGGTGTTGTTGACTTTAATGTATCCATTGCAGCTGCGCCATCTGTAGCACCTACTGAAGAAGCTGCCTTAAGCTCGATTGCTACCATTCTGTATGCTGCTGTTGCCTTAATAAGAGTTACGTTAGCATCATCAATACCTGTTGACTTGTTGTATGATGTAGAGAATCTAGTTACTTCATTACCATTGTACTTAATTGTTGAACCTGCTGTGATGAGGTTGTTGAGGTATGCGTTTGTAACCTTTGCGTTAGCAACGTCTGTTGTATCTGCGATTGTGTATGTCTTTCCGTCGATGGAAATTGTATCACCTGATGTTAAATTCCATGTACCAGGATCGTCATCTGTTGCGCCCTTAGTATAAGCTGCGGTTAATAACAATGCTTTTGCTGCTTCGTAGTTGTTTGCAGCACCTATTGTGTACTGTGTTCCACCGATTGTGTACTTCTCACCAGCTTCAAGGGACTCCATAATAAATGTTGCTCTTGTTGTATTCTGTACAAGTGTTCCATCGAGACCTGCATCATGAGCGTTGATGTACATTTTTCTAAGTCCTACGTCACCTTTAAGAAGGAATGTCTCGTTGAACTTTGTTGTAGATGCGATACGATCAATTTCCTGTGTAAGCTGATTAATTTCGTTTTGGATGTCGTCACGATCTGACTCTGAGTTAGTTCCGTTAGCTGCCTGTACTGCTAACTCGTTCATTCTCTGAAGCATGTCGTGAACTTCTGTGAGGGCACCTTCAGCTGTCTGTACTGAAGATACACCGTCTGAGGCGTTTGTAGAAGCCTGGGTCAAACCACGAATCTGTTTTCTCATCTTCTCAGAAATTGAAAGTCCTGCTGCGTCATCGGCTGCTCTATTGATTTTAAATCCAGATGAAAGCTTTTCTGTACTCTTAGACTGAGAATCTGTTGTAATGTTTAGCGTTCTTGATGAGTTCGCTGCCTGCATGTTATGTTGTACTACCATAATAAATTCCTCCATGAGATTCTGCTAAATCCTTTTAGCATTTAAATCCGTTTTTTGATAGCCCAACATCCGTGTCTGGCCTTGGTTATTAAATTTGATTTTAAAATAGATTCGAATTCGATTTTGTAAGGTGAAATTGTTCCTTACACCTTATTTATCGTTTTTGTGTCCAAAAACTTTACCCCTTTTTTGAAAAAAGTTTCACAGTGTAACAATTTTCTCATTTTCTAGACAATATAAAAAACTCGCAGAACCCTTGATTTTACTGGGTTTCTGCGAGTTGAAATATTATCTGAAAATTTATCTAATTTTTTATATATTTTTATTAAAATTACTTCTTTTTGTCCAAAAATGCAGGGTCATTGGCCTTGTTATGGGCCATCATATTTCTATAATATGATGAAACTACGTCACCTGATTTTTTGATTTCTCTGACATCTTTTTTGATGTTTGCAAAACGTGTTTTGGCATACTCCTTATTTTTATATTCTGTTGCCTCCACATCTGCAGTTAGATCAGAAATCTGTCGAATTAAATCCTGCATGAGACGAATCTCATCAGCATATGTTTCTCGGTCCTCTTCGATTATGTCCTTTACACGATTGAAAAGTTGCTCGAAGCCCTCATCCAACATAATGATTCTGTCTATCAGCTCCGATTTCATATTCATGTTGCGCTCCAAATCATCTGGAGTAGTATTTGGATCCTGGAGGATGGCTGCTTGCTCCTTATTTCTTATAAGAAGTACGTTCAGCACATCAGCTTTCTTCTCCAAAGATTCTCGCAGCATTACTACATAGTCCATATTTTCCATAATAACCCCCATTTTTTAAATAATTAACTCCGCTAGTTACGGTCTCAAGCCTACATATTACTTCCGTTCGCTGACACGCTCACTTCAGTAACATGTAGAGCTTGATACCTACTAGCTCACCTAATTACCTTACCATTCAACTGAAACATGCTGACTTCAGCACTATAGAGCTTGATACCTACTAGCTCATCAAATTACTTTACTATTCATCTAAAACATGCTGGCTTTAGCATCAATAAAAAAGCTCCTCATTCGAGGAGCTTTTACGTTAGCCTGCTATGTCTGTTTGTCCATCAAGCTTTTTTCCGTTTGCGGTAAGCTTCATGACATCCTTCCAAGCATCTCGCATTGTACGAAGGTGCTTTAACACCTCCTGCAAGGTTTCTGGATCCTTATCTATCATAGCATGTCTTAAACAGCTCCTAAGATAAGAATATACTGCATGGAAGTCCTTTGCAACTGGATATTTGTCATCAAGGGTAATTTCGAACTCCTCGATGATTCTATCAGTCTTTCTTATATTGTTGTGAGCCTTTTCAATATCATGGTTCTCACAAGCTACAATTGCTATATTACAAAACTTTATCGCTCCCTCGTACAACATCAAGGTAAGCTCTGCTGGGCTCGCTGTGAGTATTCTATTTTTTGCGTAAGCATCATATCCATTCATTGGTGTCATATAAATCGCCTCCTGAAAAATCCTTTTATCCACGCCCAATACTTACTCTTTTTATCTATCATCCGCCTAACATTGACGTAATTGAAGATGAGTTGCTTTGTAATTGCGCAAGTGCTTTCTCCATTTGAGAAAACTTCTTATAATATGAGTCTTCCATTTCTGTAACTCTGTCTGCCCATGTTTGAATGAGCTTGTTGTAGTTAGAGTACTCGGAAGCCATTTCCTTATCGTTGTAAACAGTGTAAACAGATTTAACTGATGTTGACTTCATCTTTTTATCTAAGTCATTGTAAAGACCAGTTGTCATCTGCTTTAAGAATTCGATAACTGTCTCTGGATTCTCGGCAAGAGCTGCACGTAATTTTTCCTCATTGCCGGAAGTTTTCGAATCCTCAGAATCGCCGTCAATGTGATAAGCGTAGTTCTCATATTTTGCAGAATTAAGTGTTCCTAGTGTATGAATTCCAAAGGTTGACCATGAATAATCAGTACCATTAATGTTGTAGGTCTTCATCATTCCCATGGTCAGTGTGGAAATAATACTGCTAAGACTTGAATCACGTCTCAAAAGCGAATCTTTAATTTTCTGCTCCCACTTTTCAATCTCTGACTCTGACATCTCAGCCTTTTCATCATCAGTAAGAGGCTCATAGTCCTTTGCAGAATCAGCATTGTAAAGCTTTTGCATTTCATTAATCAGATTGTTGTAGCTGGTAAGGAAATCCTTTACCTTGTCATACAAGCTATCTGTATCTGACTGGACAGTTATACTAATTGGAGAATCCTCTGCCGTAACAGCCATTGCTTCAATTGTAAGACCATTTACAGTGATTGAATTAGTACTTCCTGAGTATTTAACACCATTAAGGTAAATCTCAGAGTCCTGACCATCAATTTTTTTAGCAGGATTATTTGTGGTCAAATCCACATTGTTATCTGCTACATTTGTTGCCAAATCAACTCGATAAAATACGCTATTTGCAAGCTCTAGGTTGTCACTTTGAACCCAGAAATCGCTATATTTATATTTGTCAGAATCAAGGGCGCCATCATTTTTAGCACCGAAGTTTTCTTCGATGTACGAAGCCCATTTGCTATTAGTTTCATCTGTCAAAACAGTGTCTATATCTGCCTTTGCTGCCGCAATAGCATTTTCTTTGGCAGCCTTTTCTTCGTCGGTATCCTCTGACATAGCTTGTGCTTTTGCAAGAGCTACATATTTATCTCTTACTGCATTAATTGCCGAGGTTAATTCCTGTTTTGTTGCTTCAGCAGCGGCCTCAGTATATGTAGCCTTGCCAAAAATCTCCTTGGCGTAGGTTGTGATATCGTCATCTGTAAGGGATGACCAATCAACACTCTTGGCATCCATGTATTCTGCTATTTCTTTATAAGCAGGTTCGCTGTCAATTGCATTTTGTGCAGTCGCCTTTGCATCGTCAGAAGAATCCTCGTCGTTAATAATATCCTTATATTCTTTGACCTTTTTAAGGATATTCGCAAATCCATCAAGATTGGTAACCACACTACCGTACTGCTTTTTAACTAGGTTGGTACTGGTAGATGTATTCTTTATAGAATCAATCTCCGAATCTGACAAAAGTCCCAGCTTCATAAGATCTGTAAGACCCTGAGTATTTGCTGCTGATATAGAGAAATCTCCTGCCTTACCAGATTGTTTTGCGCTGATGTAGAAACGGTGATTTTTCTCATCGAAATTAGCCTCAACCCCTGCATCCTTAAGCTTTCCTACAAACTGGTTTACGGTCATAGTCATATCCAAATCAATATTTGTGACCTTTGTGCCAGTGCGGACTGTGATTGTACCATGCTTTGCAGAGCCTGATACAATTCCAAGAGTTGAAAGATTTGACTCGCCGGTAATATTATCAGCGAGCTGTCCACCTGTGACATAAGCTGTTGTAGACAGCTTATTAATCTCAAGTGATTGTGTTCCGTTTATGGCTGTACCACTGGCTGTTGCTGTAGCCTTTGTAGAATCGCTAACTGTAGCCTTTTTCAAAGCATAGTTTGAAGAGTAACGCATGTTACCAATTTCGGTGTACATGCCGTATACCTTGCTATTCAAAGTAGACCAAGCCTCCTGTTTCCAAGAAAGCTTTGTCTGAGCCTTTGTATACTTTTCCTTTTTATAGCTATAAGCTGATACTAGCGCTCCTACGATAGCCTCAGTATCTAAGCCTGAAGACAAACCTGAAAGTCTAATAGGCATAAACTACCTCCTATTACTATCTCTTTTCATCAACCATTATTCCAGCAAGCTCCCATGCCTTTGCGATGAGGTCGAGAGTTTCCTCTGCTGGAAATTCCTTAATGACTTTTCTGGTTGTTTTATCAACCATTTTAATCATTACACGATTTGTGCCTTCGTGAATTCCGAATACTGCCTCAGCATTTCCCTGTGCAGAATTAATTTTGCTGATGGCCTCCTTTAGTGAAGAGGTTGCCTGTGCGCCGTTACCTTCCTCTTCTTCACCTTGCTGGTCAACTGTAGGGTTTTTATATTCAGACTCGCTGGCGCGAATTTCTTTTGCTGCAGTTGTAAAATCAACCGGTTTACTTTCCGATACCTGCTGTGCTGGCGCCGTCTTTACTGAACTTCCCTGTCCCTGGTAGTTGCTTACTGCACTACTTACTTCGCCTATTTTCATTTTCTTTCCTCCTTACGCCCTAGGGATTGGTCCCATTCCGTTATCCCGTCGGACAATTTACATCCTTGTAATATGGGAAATTTTCAAGTACTCAGCTGTTGTACTTGAGTGTTGTACTCAGTGTCGTTTCTTATATTTACCTTAAAAATACACATAGAAAACTTACACCTATACACTTCTATTTTGTTTATCGGATGATTGGTTTAAAAGTTTATAGGGGATTATAAAAAATTTTTTTATTTTATCGCAGCACAGGGGAGATGGTTGGGAGAATGGAGATTCTGCGATAATTTACTGGCCAATCATATTTGAAATTATCGCAACTCAACGAATTTATGCACTCTCACAGACAGTTTGCGATAGCCTATTTCACAAAATGTCTCTATTTTATCGCAAACTAACGTAACTATGCCGGATTAAAGACGTCTTGCGATAAAAAATCGCCAAAAATAGCAAATTTTTATCGCAAACCTTCTCACAGCCTGCATTCTTTCGTTCTGTTGCGATAAAATAATGCCAAATTGGTAGATTTGCTATCGCAAATCCCCTCGCAATCCGCATACTCTCGCAGGCTTGTGATACAAACCTGACTAATGCAGCTAAACTTATCGACAAATCATTAAATCACAATCACAGCTGTGGGGGATATATTTTATTTTTAGTCAAATTTAACCATGAAATTAATATTCTAAAATTAATCTTGAAAATGTATTTTTCAAATGATATATTAAATGCACTCTAATAAACATTTTTGTCTTTTTTCTAATGTGATTTCACACATTTTTCCGCTTTTGTTGATATTAATTTTATAGATTGAAGGGAGTGTCGAGTATAGAAAAATACTATAATTTGAAAATCAGAGCTATCGATAAAGAGATAAAGGAAATCGATAGAAAACTTAATAATTTGCCAGCTGGTGAGCTGATGGCGTACACCAATAATGGATCACATAGGTGGTATTATGTGAATAAAGGTGCAAGAAAATATCTATCAAGAGGAAATCGTTCGCTTGCCGAGAAGCTTGCATACAAGAAGTATTTATTACTTAGAAAAAATGAGTTACTCGAAGAAAAAAGTAATATAAATCAGCACTTGCTTTTATTTGATAAATGCGCTCATGCAGAAATTGAAAAGTTTCTAAATAACTCAAGCTACTTTGAATTATTATCAAAACACATTTGTACAGAGCATACTGGATGGATTAATGAGAAGTTTAACACAAATCCATTTTATCCCGAGCAAAGAACCGTACCATGTCCTTCTGGAAATATAGTCCGTTCTAAGTCTGAGGTTTTCATTGATATGGCTCTTACTCAGCATGGTATTCCATTTAGATATGAGTGCGAACTATTACTTGGAAAACAGGTTTATTACCCAGATTTTACTATCAAACATCCAGTCACTGGAGAAATAATATATTGGGAACATTTTGGAAAAATGGATGACCCTGAATATGCAAAAGCAGCTTTTAATAAGCTGCGCATTTATCATGAGAGTGGACTTATTTTAGGGAAAAATTTGATAGTAACATTTGAAACCAAATCAAATCCATTTACATTCAAAGAAGCTGAAGCAGCTCTAGCTATGATGAAATTATAATTACAGAACAATATAAAGGTGCGCCGGTAGGCGCACCTTTAAAAACAGAGGCTGCTAATAGCAACCTCTTAGAATATTTTCAACATCCTCTTCTGTTAATTTTACATATGCTCTTGATGATATGCCGCTGGTTCTGACAGCTTCCTTTGCCATTAGGTGGAAATTACTGTCGTCGATTCCTACTTGAGACAGCTTGGATGGCATTTCCAAATCTCCAAGGAACATTCTAAGGCATTCTATACCTTGTTTGGCAGCTAGCATATCATCCTGCTGAGCTACACCAAAGACTTCTCTAGCATATCTTGCGAAACGATGTTTGTTTTTGTCATCTAATACGTATTCCATCCAAGCTGGCGTTAATATTGCAAGACCTATTCCATGGGTGATGTCATAAAACCCACTGAGGACATGCTCTATCGGATGGACGGACCAAGCGCCTCCTTTGCCAACTGTTAATAAATGATTTAACGCTACAGTGCTGGCCCACATGAGATTAGATCTGGCCTCATAGTTTTCAGGATCATCCATAGCCACTACTGCATACTTTACAACAGTTCTCATGACTGCCTCACTGAGAACATCTGTAATAAATGCTTCATCATTAGGCTGAAAATATTGCTCCATCACATGAGACATTATGTCTACCGCACCAGCTGCTGTCTGAATTTTTGGCAATGTATATAAATATGTAGGGTCGCAAATGGAAAGCCTAGGATATAAGAGAGGCGTATTTATTTCTAGCTTTTCGTTGGTAGCTTCATTTGTAATGACAGCACCACAATTCATTTCTGAACCTGTTGCACAAATTGTAAGCACCACAGCAAATGGTAAAGCTGCCTTGACCTTGCTTCTATCTAATACCAAGTCCCAAGGATCACCGTCGTAGCAGGCGGATGCGGCAATATGTTTTGTTGCATCGATTGTGCTTCCACCGCCTACAGCTAAAATAACATCTATGTTATGGTCCTTGCAGAGCTTGGCTCCTTCTCTTACCGCAGATACTCTTGGATTTGGTGTAATGCCAGATAGCTCAAAAACTTCAAATCCACTAAGCTGCTTCATAACATCATCATATATTCCGTTTCTTTTTATGCTACCACCTCCATATACCAACAACACTCTGTTGCCATATTTATGTAGCTCTTCAGCCAGACATTCTATCTGTCCTTTTCCGAAACGTATGTCAGTAGGTATTTTAAAAGTAAAATTATTCATAATGTATCCTCGCCAATTTAGATCTTAGCTTTATATCTATCGTATCTTAATTCGTCCAGACTCACGTCAGTAACACCTGTCGTAATTAATTTTGCTAGTTGTTCACCTACTGCAGGAGCGATTCCAAATCCGTGTCCATTAAAAGCGCAAGCTACATATAAGCCTGGGATTTCATCTACTTTTCCTATGGATGGGACACCATCTGATGAAGCGTCCATCCAGCCGGCCCAAGTTCTAACTATTTTAGCATTTGCTAAATCTGGGAAATATTTCATGATACCTCGACAAATACAAGGTGCTGTCTTTGAGCTGTTTGAAACCATTCCATTATCCTTGTTATATCGCTCAAGGCCCGATGATCCTCCGAAAACAAATGAACCATGCTTTGTCTGATGACCATAGAAATCCGCTTCTGCTGTACCTAACATCTGATCAAACATATGTGGCTGAGCTTCCGTAACCAAACATTCCAGCAGAGAATTTGTCATTGGAATATCAATTCCAACACTAGTCAAAATATCTCTTGAGTCAAGCCCTGCTGCAACCAGAACATTTTCTCCTTCGTAAACATTATTTGGAGTGATTACTTTTC
The DNA here is from genome assembly GCF_015057185.1 of Pseudobutyrivibrio sp. Lineage (GTDB taxonomy): Bacteria > Bacillota > Clostridia > Lachnospirales > Lachnospiraceae > Pseudobutyrivibrio. The sequence goes on from NZ_SVEV01000007.1 coordinate 23,617, forward strand.
TAATCTTTCCTCTAACTACAGCTAAGCCTCTAACAGGCTCTCCTGAAATAAAAGTTACTCCCATTCGTCTAGCCATTTTGTAATAGCCAAGGGTTGTGGTCAGAGGATTGGCATGACCATCAGTTGGGCACCAGCTAGCACAAATCACCTCGTCGCTAAGATATGGGTTAATCTGCCTTACTTCGTCCCCGTCAATCATTCTTACATCAAGACCAACACCTCGTGCATTGTTTGCCAGCTTAGTCAGAATGTCTCTGTGCTTTTCAGTTTTTCCTAATCTAAGATTACCGTCTTGATGATATTCACAATCTACCTCAAGCTCCTCCGATAGGGTTGGCCATAGATTCTTGATTCCATACATAACAAGTGGTAGCTCTCTTACATCTCTTCCAGACTGTCTTACGCCACCGCCATTTCTCGAGGAGCCACCATTTCCAATATGGTCTGAGCCTTCAAGAACGATTACATTTCTTCCAAGCTTGGCAAGATAATATGCAGTTGCACATCCAATGATTCCGCCACCGATAATTATTACCTCTGCTGTTTTTTTCATATTTAATTCGCCTCCTTTTCTTCACATGCCTCACAGGCGAATATTTTCATTTCTATAGGTCTCATTGGAACACGGCTTGTGGCAGGCTCAAGCTCTGCTGGGCTGATACCAAGTTCTCTTGCCACAATGCCTTTCACAAGCTTGCTGCAGGTTTGTCCCTGACAAAGGCCCATTCCTGTTCTCAAATATCTTCTGATTTCTGTGAGAGTCCACATTCCATCATGAACTGCCCTTCTGATTTCACCCTTTGTGATCTCCTCGCATCTGCAAATGAGCATATCGTCGTCATCCATTGGGACAAATGGTCCGATGTCTCTGGTTCTATCGTTTACTGAATTCATATCCTAATCTCCTTTCAATTTAAGCAAACTTAATAAATCTCGCCTTCATTGCGTACTCCTTAGGCACTCTTATTGTCAAAAGATTAGTTTTGTCAAAGGCCTTGCTGGTTTTGATTGAAACAACCTCTGCCGCACAAACTGGCTTGCCGTCTCGTCCAAGTGCTGTTCCTTTTTTGCCTTCCTCTGGAAGTGGCAAAAATTCGTATGGCAATGTGACAGTTGCTGTTCCATCTCCACAGTCCTCATCCACTAGGAAAATTGCCTGTCCTGAGCAAGATGCTACGCACATGCCACAATTAATACACTGGCTTCCGTCCACTACAATAGGAAGAGAAGTAATATTGTTTCCTATAGAAATGCACCCTTTTTTACATGCATCCTGGCAAGGGTTGCAAGGAATATTCTGGGTACATTCCATTACTGGATGAATACCTACTTTATGTGTCACTCCAGGGAATCTTTCGATTTCATCATCAGCTACAAATCCCTTTTTGAGAAGATTGTTTGAAATATCGATTCCCTCTTCTGTTTTTTCTATAGCTTTGCCTCTATTCTTTGGAGCAAACATTCCCTGTCGAAGGCCATCTAAAGCCGCTGTCAATTCAGTTAGCTCTTTATCTCTTGATGTCTCATCTGTATAACCTAGGTACTCTGCTGCAACTACTCCAGCCATTCTGCCTTCGATCATTGCTGAACTGGCCTCCTCAATTCCGCTAACATCACCAGCTACAAATATTCCAGGGATTGATGTACGACCATATTCATCGCAGATTGGCACTTGTCCGCCGCGCTTTGGATTGTCTTCCATTTCACAGCCTGCCATTTTTAATAACTGACTCATAGGGGAAAGGCCAACTGCCAAGCAAATAGTGTCCACGTCAAAATGTTTTTCTGTTCCTGGAATAAATTTAAACTTATCATCAACTTTGGCAATTGCTACGCCTGTGACGTACTCATCACCTTCTGCTTCAACAATTGTGTGGGAAAGGTAAAATGGTACACCGCATCTAGCCACCTTGGCTGCATGGACACCATAACCACCTACTCTAGGTGCGGCATCTACAAGAGCCACAACATCACATCCACACTGCATTAGCTGAAACGAAACAACAAGTCCAACATTTCCAGAGCCTAGCATTAAGATCTTTTTGCCTGGCTGTATTCCGTGTAAGTTCATCATTGTTTGTGCTGCGCCGGCGCCGATTACGCCAGGAAGTGTCCAGCCCTTAAAGGTAACCATATTTTCTGCAGCACCTGTTGCAATAATGATGGAATCACCCTTGAAATGATTTACCTCTTCACCAATTTTAACAACCACTTCCTTGTCCTGATAGAGGCCAATTACTGTAGCGTTCAAAACTACCTGTACCCCAACCTTATCTGCCTCATCTAGAAGTTGCTGACCAATTACAAATCCTCTGACCTTTGCCCTGTGTTCCTTGGAACCAAAAAATTTATGTATCTGTTTAAAAAGCTGACCGCCTGGTTTCTCATTCTCATCAAAAACAACTACCTTAAGTCCTCTTTTTGCCGCCTCAATTGCTGCTGATAATCCTGAAGGACCTGCTCCAACTACTATCAAATCGTATCTTCTCATAGCCTATCTCCTTTTACATTTAATTTTCCTAAAAGGGTTTATCGCTTACGCCATATTGTGTTTTTACATCCATACCTGCCTTTAAAGGAGTGATGCATGTTCTTACATTTGGAACTCCATCTACAACCATTACGCAATCTGTACATCTACCAATGGCGCAAAAAATTCCTCTAGGCTTATGCTCCTTTGCCGTGTATCTATGAACCATCAAGCCTGCCGCCTTAAGAGCTGCTGCAATTGGTTCCCCCTCATATCCTTCAACCTTTTTTCCATCAAATGAAAAGCTAACTAACTTTCCTTTTTCCTGAACACCTAAAATTGGATGCTCTTTAATTCTCTCTGCCATATTTACGCCTCCATTAACTATGCTAAATTAGGTTTTTCCCAAAGATTAAGGGTTGTTCCAATTCCTAGCTTGATTGCCTTCTCATAACATTTCTTTCCCCATGCCACATCTTCAACTGGCATTCCACCTACCGAAAATACGATAATATCCTCATCACTTTCTCGGCCTTTTCTCTTACCGTAAATAATATCTCCCAAGTCAATCATCTCATCTTTATCAATAATTCCATCGTGAATCATATCTGTGAACTTGGAACCAATGATATTGTTTGCTCCAAATGATGGATAGGGAAACTCCTCAGCCCAGGCCTCATAAAGCATTGTGTTATCAACTACCAGCTTGCAATCCTTCATTTCATCTGAATCCATATCGAAGCAGCTAAGTCCAATAATTAAAGCACCGGGCTTTACCCATTCTTTCTTTACAAATGGATATGTGGATGGATCTGTGTTACCTGAATTTGCAAATGAGATAACATCTGTATCTCTTACTAATTCTTCAACAGTATCAACAGCCTCAACCTTTTTCACATCTGGATACTCCGCCTTTACGTATTCGACAAATTTATCTAACGAAGCTCTTCCTCTTCCTTTAACCTTAATTTCTCCAATATCCTTGCAAACTGCCATGATAGCTGCTAAGGAAGTCTTTCCCATTACTCCAGGCCCGCAGATACCACAAACCTTTGCATCCTTTCTAGCTAAGTATTTAGCTCCTACACCAGGTATTGCACCAGTTCTATATGCACTAAGTAGGTTTGCTGACATGAGAGCAAGTGGAGCTCCGGTATCTTTGTCATTTAACATTAAAGTAAGAATTGATCTAGGAAGTCCTTTTTGTCTATTTGCTGTATTGCTGCCGTACCACTTCATTCCCATTAAATCTATGGAGCCACCGATGTAGGCAGGCATAGCCATGAATCTTCTGTCATCGCCCTCATCAAGGGGCATATTAGGAAAAGGTGACTCCTTTGGAAATGAAACCTGACTGCCATGGGAATTGTGATTCTCTCCGCCCATCACGTAATCCCCAACGGATAAGCACTTCACTACTTCCTCCATGGTATCAATGCAGTTTGGCATGTCCTTCACCCCTGCTTTAATCATGTCCTCCTCAGATAAATACAAAAAATCTATTCTTGGATAATCCATGTCATCACCTCCAGCTATATAAAATAAAAAAAAGCAACGGAACTGTTTCGCAGCTCCATTGCTTTGTTGTACTTACTATAACTCCATAGTACTACTTCTACAATTACTCCTTTTTACCTTCTTTTTACTTATATTTAATTACATATACTACTTTTGGGTTATTTCATATACGGCTGGTGCCATAGATTTAAACTCTGCCCTACCCCCTTGGATAATGCCTTTTGGTAACAATCATAGCCCCATGATAAGTCCTCTAATGCCATGCCACCGATTGAACACATTACTATCTCGTCTTTGTCCTTACGTCCTGGTGCCTTCCCCATGACAATGTCACTGAGATTTACCACCTGCTCTCTTGGGATTACCCCTGTTTCCACAAGATGTACGAAGTGAATTCCCATTATCACCCATTCTCGTTTTTTTCCAAACTCATCAACAGGTCCTCTAGCCTTAAAATTGCTTAAGTATTTTTCGTACATTCCATAGTTGTCCACCACCATGGTTGTATTTAGAAAATCTTCGTATTTGCGATATAGGAATGAGCCCATGCTGAAAACTGTGGTCCCCTTTTTGAACCATTCTAGCTTGAACTCCTCCATATTTTCTTTTGTAACGGACATGGCCTCTGAAACCACATCTGCATCTCGACATGCCTCTTCTAAGCTACTACAGATTTCCACTTCCTCTATTTGTGGATATGTTTCTTCTATAAATTCTTTCATTGCCAAGGCTGTTTTAGAATGAACAGAGCTTCCTCTAAGCTTTATCTTTTTTATCTTTGGCAGCACCTCCATGTAACACATCAATGCGCATTTATTAATTACACCTGGACCAATAAGCGATAACACTTCTGAATCCTTATTGGCTAAATATGTAGCTGCCATTGCTGGCATTGCTCCTGTTCTCATGGCGGAAAGCAAATTGGCCGACATAATAGCCTTTGGTGCTCCTGTATCTACATCAGATAAAGTAACTGTCAAAATGGATCTAGGCAATCCAAGAGATGAATTGTGACTATTGGAGCCATAGTATTTCTGCCCTGCAATGTGGAACCTTCCCCCTAAGTATGCTGGCATTGCCATAAATCGTCTATCAGGACCATCATCTAGCGGAAAGCCTTCTATGTCAGATTTCTGAGGAAAATTCATTTGAAGACCATGCTCATTTGCTTTAGGTCCACCCAACAAATAATCGTGAATTCCAAATAGATACATAGTATCCCGCATTGTTTCGATACATCTAGAAGCGTCTAACACACCTGACGCGATCATATCTTCTTCATTCAAATATAAAAAATCTATATTAGGGTAACTCATAGTCTGCCTCCCTATTCCTTCAGTTTTGTCCACATATCATCATAGATAGCCAGAGTATCTGTATCTAAATAGGATAGAAATTCTCCACTGGAAATGACTTCAGCAGGAACATTTTTTGCTTCATTTGCAATATAATCGTCCCCCATCAACTCAACTGCTGATGTATTTGGACATAGATAAGGAAAATCCTGAATATTCAGCATTGCTGCATCGGTAGACAGCATGTAATTAATAAATTTCATTGCATTATCGTAGTTCTTTGCTCCCTTTGGAACGCACCAGTTATCCAAGAAAACATAGGCGCCTTCGGAAGGATAAACAAGTTCGATATCAGGATTTTCATCCATTGAAAGTGCTACCTCTGCTGACCAAATCATACCTACTGTGCAATCACCTGAAATTAATGCTGACTTTGGTGAATCCGAATCATATAGTTTAATGTTATCTTTTAGGGACAGCAGCTTTTCCTCAACCTGCGCAAGGGTTTCTGGATCAGTCTCATTCATGGAAAGTCCCATGGCTCTTTCTGTCATACCGATTACTGCACGGTAATCATCCAAAACCACAATCTGGTCCTTTAGACTCTCATCAAACAAATCCGCATATGAAGTTATTTCTTTATCAACTTTTGAGGTGTTTACTGCTATGCAGGCTACACCGCCTTCGTATGGAACTGAATATACATTTCCTGGATCAAAGGATTCATCCAGATACGCCTCATCTATATTTGATAGATTTGACAGCGCGTCTTTATCAAGTGCCTCTAATTTATCCTGCGCAATCAAGTATTCCACAGCATAATCACTAGGAAGGACTATGTCGTAGGTTCCTTCAGATTCTGATTTAAGCTTCGCAAGCATGTCTTCATTTGAAGAATATGTTGAAACGTTTACCTTGATACCATATTCTTCCTCGAAGCTTTCAATAGCTGATTCGGAAACATATTCAGTCCAGATAAAAATATTTAACTCTCCATTTTCTGCTGTTTCCTTCCCTCCGCAGCCTACAAACGAAGTAATACACAATGTCGCTGTTAATAATAATGCAAGCTTTCTTTTCATACGCCGTATCCTCCTTTTCTTCTTTTGAAAATGTTCCCCTGAGTTAACACAACAAATGCTATGGTCGCAAGTAAGATTAATGTTGATAGTGCATTAACATCTGGAGAAACTCCACTTTTTACACTTTCCATAACCTTGAGGGGATATGTCTTGGTTTGTCCATAAACAAAATAGCTTATGATTACATCATCTATTGATAATGTAAAAGCAAGAAGGGCACCTCCTAGGATTCCTGGCGCGAGAATTGGCAAAGTAATTTCAAAAAATGTTTTGAATCGATTTGCCCCAAGATCTAATGATGCCTCCTCGATGGAATTGTCATATCCAGCAAGTCTTGCTCTTACATTAAATATTACAAAGGGAATGCAAAAGGTTACATGAGCGAGAATAAGCGTAAGCATTCCCCTTGGAATATTTACATTGGAAAAAATAGTAAGTAAGGAAATACCAAGTACTATTTCCGGAATCACGACTGGAATATATAAAAGACCATCAATCAAACCTTTTCCCTTGAATTTGTATCTATACATTCCGATAGCTCCCAATGTGCCAATGATTGTTGCCAGGATTGTGCTAGTTATGGCAATTACCATGGTGTTGGAAATAGCTTCTAAAAGTGAACTGTTATCCCAGAGCTTTACATACCAGTCAAAGGTAAAACCTTTCCAGCTCATATAGGGCTTTGATGTTGTTGCGTTAAAGGAATTCACAACAATAACTGATATAGGCAGGAACAAAAACAGATATACTAATGTACAAAACCCAATTCTAAAGTTCTTTAATCTCTTCTTTTTTCTCTCCATACAAAACTCCCTTTATACTCCAAGCGCATCCATGTCTCCACCAAGTTTTTGATATATTTTTACAAGCACCAGGGTGACAATAATCAGGATAATTGATAGGGCTGCCCCCAGTGGCCAGTTGTTGCCACTTTGGAACTGTCTCTCAATCAGATTTCCAATTACGTCTGAGTTTCCACCGCCGAGAATATCTGCAACGAAGAAATATCCAAGGCATGGTATAAACACCATCAGACTTCCTGAAAAAATTCCGCTTGATGTGAGAGGCAATATTACTTTAAAAAATGTAGATACAGGTCGCGCCCCCAAATCTGCAGAAGCCTCTAATAATGTTCCATCTAATTTTTCTATTGCTGTGTACAATGGCAAAATCATAAATGGAATCAGGCAGTAGACCATACCCAGTACAGTGGTTCCGTTTTTATATAAAAGATCCAATGGCTCAGAAATGATATTTAAAGCCATAAGAGCCGAGTTGAGCCATCCACTTGTTCCAAGAAAGGTTCTCCAGCCATAAATTCTAATAAGTGAGTTGGTCCAAAAGGGAATAATGACTAGCATGTACAGAATCTTTTTCCTCTTACTTTTTGTTCTTGCTATGAAATATGAAAATGGATAGCCAATCAAAATACACATTACAGTTGTTAAGAATGCAATCAATAAAGATTGACCATAGATTTTAATGTAATCAGAATTCGCTAACCTACCATAATTAGAAAGAGTGAAATCTGAAGTGAGATTATAATATTCATCAATAGAGCAAAAACTCATAACTGCTACATAAATCAGGGGAACAGCCACAAGCAGCAGCATTATTACTGCCACAGGACCAACCATAATCATGGCCGGTAGTGCATTTGCTCTAAATTTATGATTTATCTTTCCTGCCATAATCATCCCCCTTTTTAAGCCAACTGAATATTATTTAACGCTTCGAATATGTAATAGCTTTCGTTATGAATAAGCACTGCGTCCTCTACGTTCCAATATGGGTAGCATTTGCTACCAATTTCTGGCAAATCCTGTCCTGCCAATCGCTCTATTTTTAGTTCATTACCATTAGGTAAAACCACGATGCATTTCAACACCGAGCCTACATATACGTAATCCTTTACCTGAGCTACCAACTCAAAGCCTTCAACCTTTTCCTTTGAAAACTTCATTTTCTCAGGTCTTACTGAAATTGTTGCGTATTCTAATAATTTAAAATCTGAAGGACAGCTAACAGATACTGCTCCATTTTCCAATGTTATAGTTGCTACACCATCATTTATGCTTGTGATGCATCCATCATATATATTTGTCTCACCAATAAATGTGGCAACGAACTTGGTTGTTGGATGCTCATATATTTCTGTTGGAGTAGCCAATTGATCAATTACACCATCATGCATTACTGCAATTCTGTCACTCATAGTCAATGCTTCTTCCTGGTCATGGGTTACGTAAATGAACGTAATGTTAAGCTTTTTCTGCAAGCGCTTTAGCTCCAACTGCATTTGTTTCCTAAGCTTTAAATCCAAGGCTCCCAGTGGTTCGTCTAAAAGAAGCACCTTTGGTCTATTAATCAAGGCTCTTGCTATTGCAACCCTTTGTTTTTGTCCACCTGATAATTGAGAAGGATATCTCTTTTCAAAACCATTAAGCTGCACCAGCTCCATCATTTTAAGGACTCTTTCTTTGATTTCTGCCTTAGGTACTTTTTTCATTTTTAGTCCATAGGCAATATTGTCGAAAATGGTCATATGTGGAAACAATGCATATGATTGAAATACCGTATTTACGTTCCTTTCATATGGCTCTTTATCCTCTACCTTTTCTCCTTCTACAGTTATAGTTCCTGTAGTTGGTTCCTCAAATCCGGCAATCATCCTAAGGGTGGTGGTTTTTCCGCATCCAGATGAGCCAAGCAGTGTTAAGAATTCTCCTTCATCAACTGTCAGGTTCAAATCTCTTACTACCTTATTGGAACCATATATTTTATTAACTCCCTCTATCTCAACAATTTTTCCCATAAAGCTACCTCGGTCGTTATAATGCTTTCAATCCACGTTCTCCAGTACGAATTCTTACAACGTCTACTACGTCTTTAATAAAGATCTTTCCATCTCCCACATGATCTGTCGCGCAGGTTTCTCTGACCTTTTCAATAATGGTTTCCATCTCAGTGTCTTCAACCACAACCTCTACTTTCACTTTTGGCAATAGATTGATTGTTGTTTTAAAACCCTTAAACTCATTAACTGCCCCCTCTACCGTTGTGATTCCCTTTTGTGTACCACAGCCCATAACAGTTGAAAGGGTCATACCGCCGCAATTTACTTCATCCAAAATCTGCTTAATTTCTTCAAGCTTTTCTGGTCTAATTACTATCTCTAATTCTTTCATGTATTCGCCCTCCTTAATAAATCACAAAGGGGCCTATCCGAATGGATAAGCCCCTTTGCTTGGTTTCGTCATTTATTTGTTTGTTAGAATATACTCCAAAAGTAACTCTACTTCAATTAACATTTTTTACCATAAATATTACCCAAAAGTAGTATTTATCATTCTGGAGTTCTATTCGTATTCTTTCACAAGCTTAAATAATTGTACTCTGCTATTGATACCAAGCTTTCTGTAAATATTTAATATATGTTTTTTTAACGTATTTGCGGTAATCATTTTTTCATCGCATATAACCGAATTGTCCTTACCTTCCATCAGAAGCTTTAGAATTTCTCCCTCACGCTTTGTTAATTCATATTCATTTACCGCCTCTGAGACAGTGTGTTTTCTCAGGCCTGTATCATTATTTTTCGTATATTGTTCTAGTCGGTATGCCATATGCTCCTTTAGCATGTCCAGCACAAAAATGTCGTCATAGTGAAAGTTTTCTTTGCCGATGGTCCTATAAAAGGTAATAGCCCCAAGGAATTTCTTATGTCTTGCAATTACCATCTGCAGGGCATAATGCCAATTATTAGGTTTATACACTTTTTTATAATAATCGGTTTCGATTCGAGCCTCGTCAGAAATGATGTCGGTTTCACGATAAATAAGTGTCTTTCCACTTGCAACAATTCCTCGACTGTAATCTATGTCCTCGTATTCAGCAGATAAATCCACATCACAATTATAGGTTACAGGATTACACAATAGCTTGCCTTCTTCCTGGGCGGCCATATAAAAATCTGCGCTGTCAAAATCGATTATCATTTTCAGTTCTTCCAGTAGGCTTTCACGCATTTCATTGAAATTAACCGTGGTATATATCTTGTAAATAATGTTGTTTAAAATAATCCAATCGTTAGTCTCTAGTTTTTTCATATGGTCACCTACCTCCCAAATTATGTGTCCTTATATCTCGTCCAACTCTTTAATCCATAGGGATACTGCTGCATCACTTGGCATTCTAAAATCTCCCCTTGGCGACAGTGTAACTGTACCTACTTTTGGCCCATCCGGCATGCAACTACGTTTAAATTGTTGCGTAAAGAATCTCCAATAAAATTTCTTGAGCCATTTTAGTATTGTCTCTGAACTATAGTCTTCTTTAAAGCTGTTTTCAGCCAAACGATATATCTTTCTCGGCGAAAATCCAAATCTTAGCATGTAATACAAGAAATAATCATGAAGCTCATATGGTCCTACCAAAGCTTCTGTTTTTTGTGAGATACTACCATCTTCTTCAGGCGGCAATAGCTCTGGGCTCACTGGTGTATCAAGTATATCTTTCAGCGTATCGCTGAGAATTCCTTTGGTTTTGTTTGCTTCATAATTTACAAGCCATCTAACCAAAGTCTTTGGAATTGATGCATTCACTGCATACATTGACATATGGTCCCCATTATATGTGGCCCAACCAAGAGCCAATTCTGATAAGTCACCAGTTCCAATGACTATTCCGCCAAGCATATTTGCCTTGTCCATGAGAATCTGAGTACGTTCCCTGGCTTGACCATTTTCATATGTTACATCATGATTGCTGATGTCTTGTCCAATATCTTCAAAATGCTGACTTACACTAGCTTTAATATTTATTTCTTCTAGTGTTGCTCCGTAAGCCTCAGCCAACCTGCAGGCATTTGTATATGTCCTGTCAGTAGTTCCAAAGCAAGGCATAGTGATGCAATGAATTCCACTTTTATCAAGTTCCAAATGCTCAAAGGCATGCACCGTAACTATAAGTGCCAGGGTGGAGTCCAAACCGCCAGACAATCCAATAACCACATTTTTGCAGCCAATGTGCTTTAATCTTGTAACAAGACCTATAGCCTGCATTGTAAGTATTTCCTCGCAGCGCTCATTTAAATCGCTTTTTTCCAATGGAACAAAGGGCGTTTTGGATGGAATGTAATCCAGACATGTATTTTCTATCTTTAGAGAAAAACAAGACTCAGTGGTTTTGCAATCCGTATTTACGGTAAATGTATTCATTCTTCTTCGCTCATGGGCAAGTTTATCTACATCGACGTCCGCAATTATCAAATCATTTTTAAAGGCCTTTGATTCGTTTATTATTGCACCATTTTCTGCAATAATATTATGTCCCGCAAACACCATGTCCTGTGTTGATTCCCCAACACCTGCATCTGCATATGCATATGCGCAAAGCAAGCTACCGGATTTTACTCTGATGAGATTTCTTCTATAGCTGGCTTTGCCTATCACTTCGTCACTTGCTGACAGGTTAAATATAATAGTGGCCCCTCTTTTTGCCAGCCCAACGGAAGGTGTATCTGGCACCCACAAGTCCTCACATATTTCTATTCCAAATTTTAAATTCTGTAATTCTTCACAAGCAAATAAGTGATTTAGTAATAGTTTTGTACTTCCAGCTCTTCCAAAGCTGATTTCTTCATCCAGCTCCTTATCCGCCGGAGTGAAATGTCTCAGTTCATAGAATTCACTATAATTAGGAATATATTTTTTTGCTGTGGCTCCAATAACCTTTCCGTCCTTAATTACAGCTGCTATATTGTACAGTTTATTTTTTACTTGGTAGGGCAGCCCAACAATGGAAACAATATCTAAAAGTGCTGTATCTTCTGCTATTTTTTCTACTGCCTCTATTGCACCGTTTAACAGAATATCCTGTAAAAATAAGTCTCCGCATGTATACCCAGTTATGGATAATTCAGGGAAACAAATTATCTTTACACCAAAGTTGTTGGCTTGTTTAATTTGTTCAATAATTTTTTTTGCGTTAAAATCCACATCTGCCACCTTCAAATCAGGTGTTGCACATGCAATTTTTATAAATCCATCCTTCATTTTTTACTTCCTATTTCGTGACTTCTTTCAAACAAAAAAGGCGCCTGCTAATAATTAGCAGACGCCTTCGTCTTTGTTAAACTTTACAACTTTTCTTTTAATAATTCAAGATTCATTACCTTAGAACTTCTTGAGGTCAAATTCAGGCTTACAGTTCAATTAATTCGTACTCAAGACTACCAACTCCCAGCTTTGCTGCAGTTTCTGGTGTGTGCTCACCGTTTCTTGTGGTAACGCGCTCTAGGAAATGGTCGCGGCCCACATCCTTTGATGCGTAAACCAAATCGAGGCAAGCTCTGTCAATAGCTACTGGGTCGAGGCTGGCAAGAATACCAATATCCTTGAGGCATGGGTCCTCTGCCACCGCACAACAATCGCAGTCAACTGACATATTTGCCATTACATTTATAAAGGCAATATTTTTTCCAAAATGGTCCACAACTGCAGATGCGGCCTCAGCCATACTTTCAAGGAAAGCGTCCTGCTCAGGCAAATCCGTCCATACAACATCCTGCTGGCTAGCCTGATCATATTTTCCTGCTGAATGGATTTTTACCTTGCCGGCACAGGAAGCACAGCCGATTGAAAGCTGCTTTAATGCTCCACCGTAGCCGCCCATTGGGTGTCCCTTGAAATGAGAAAGTACAAGCATGGAATCATAGTTAAGGAAATTCTTGCCCATGATATCTGTTTTTAAATGGGTGCCATTTTTTACTGGAATCTCAATATCAGGTCCCTCTGCATCCATCAGATCCACGTCGAAATATTCATTCCAGCCATGTCTTTTCAATAATTTAATATGTTTATCTGTGTAATTTCTCTCGCCCTCGTAGGCTGTGTTGCACTCAACAATAGTGCCATTTACATGTTCTACCATTGGTTTCCAAAAGGCTGGCTTGAGGTAATTCTGATTGCCCTCCTCGCCAGAGTGAACCTTGACAGCCACCTTGCCTGGTAGAGAAATGCCAAGTTTATCGTACATTTTTACAACTGCTTCAGCTGTAACATCTTTGATAAAGCAAACTTTAGAAGCCATAAATCCCCTCCTTTGCTATAGGTACATTGTATTATCTTTTTTATGTAAAAATCAATTAAAGAATTTTGTTTGAAAGCTGGTAACGAAAAAGTACCACGGGAATCCGCGGCACTTTTAGCTATTCATTTATTATTTAGTTGGTTCGAAATCTACATGAGACTGTGCAAAGTGCTTTGTTGTAGCGCCTTTGTCAGAGTCACTGCAGCAAGGGTCATCCTTCTTTGGTGCAGACTGCTTTGGAGCTGTGGTATCTACAGGTGTGTTGTTGCCAAATCCAAGCATCTCTGTTTTGAATGTAAGGTCTGATGCAGCACCGGCAAGCTCTGTAGGAACAACAATTTTTGTAGCACGACCATCCCCAAGCTTCTCAAGTGCTTCAAGCTTTTTAATGAGGAGAACTCGCTCGTCCATATTTGCAGCCTTGAGCATTTCGATACCCTTTGCCTCTGCCTCATATACAAGTCGGATAGACTCAGCCTGACCTGTTGCACGTGCGATAGCAGCATCTCTCTCAGCCTCAGCCTTTAAAACGAGAGCCTGCTTGTCACCCTCTGCTCTAGTGATAGAAGCCTGCTTGTGACCTTCCGCCTCGAGAAGAGTCTCTCGACGATCACGCTCAGCCTTCATCTGTTTCTCCATTGAACGCTGAATCTCTTCAGGTGGAATAATATTTTTAAGCTCCACACGGCCTACCTTGATACCCCATGGGTCAGTAGCCTCGTCAAGGATAACGCGCATCTTTGAATTGATGTTGTCGCGAGATGTAAGTGTCTGATCAAGCTCCAACTCACCAACCAAGTTACGAAGTGTAGTTGCTGTAAGATTCTCAAGTGCAAGGATTGGGCGCTCAGCACCATAAGCGTAAAGCTTTGGATCCTGAACCTTGAAGTAAACTACTGTATCGATTTTCATGATAACGTTATCCTTAGTGATAACATCCTGTGGTGGAAAATCTGCAACCTGCTCCTTCAATGAAACACGCTTTGCAACGCGATCAATAAATGGGATGATTACGTGGAAACCTGGCACTAAAGTGTTGTGATACTTTCCAAGTCTCTCAATTACGAATACGTATCCCTGAGGTACAATGCGGATACCAAATCCAATTACAACTAAAAGAATCGCTAATAAGGCAATTATAAATTCCATAAAATGTCCTCCCTTGTGTATAAAAACATCTATTACGTTTATTGTAGTCTATTAGGGATTATGTTGCATCATGTTTTTTCTTCCAAGCGTACCACCCCATTACTGGTATTCCATTAAGCTCCAACAAATAATACAAGTCTTCTTTATTAAGTATATTGTCATCAACAGATATTCTTATTTTCTTTTTCGAATCTTTAAAACATAGACTCAGAATGTCTATTCTCACACCTCGACCATGGAATTCTCTTAAAATCGCTTTATCAAATTCATGCCAGCTATATTTTTCCCTAGGGAATAATAGTCCCTGCCAAATGTATTCTTCATTTATGTAAACAAAGCTTCTGTTGAACCACCAAATAATTGCTATGGCGAGAATACTAAATATACAGTACATAATTATTTCTGAAAGCTCATATTCCGCCCTTGCCACATGATCTCTAGCGCCAAATATCACGCCAACTAAAATGATAATAGCTAGAGCAAAACAGATAAATCGAAATAGCAGCGCATACCATTTTGGTCTAACCGTAATATGCCCTTTATTTCTCATTCTTGCGAAAATAACATCATCCGAAAAATGAATGCTGTTTTCACTCAATTTTTCAACAAATGCTCTCTTACCTGTGGGAATGATAGCCTTTTTATCATCATGCTCAATTATCGTCCCTACAAAATCCACACTATAAATGCTTGTCACAGCGGATTTTTCAAATTCAGTACATCTGCCAAGCTTTTTGATAGTTATTATCTTGTCATCAGTATCCAAGCTGTAAAAGAACCATCTTGCAAACTGCAGAAGCATAAGCAGGATTACTACGGATAGGAATTTCACGTATCCAATATCGAAAAACATTCCTTTCTGGATAACATCTACACGAATATAGCTAACCACCATAGCCACCAAAAATAGTGCAATTCCAAGATATATTAAGCCAACAATTTTTCCAGTGATATGACACTTTTTATTTACTTTTTTCAAATCTAAATAACCTCTATGATTCTTTCTCTAATCATTGCTGCTACATGCTCAGAGATTGTGATCGTCTCTTCGTCCATGTTTGTTTTTACATGATTCCAGTTATTATCAGGCGTTGTGAAATCGAATGCTTTCAGGAAACTGTCGCTTGGAAGTTTGTCTGTTATTGTTTTTGTGATGGTCATTGCAACAAGGTAATCTCCGATTGGAGATGCATGGGTGCCATCCTTATAGTACAAATCAATTTCTGAGTCGTTTAGGATTTCCTTTTGAACAGCGCTCCAAATTTCACCAATTGGTGCGATTTTTACATTCTCGTCGGTGGCGATTTTTCTGTATCTGCGATTCATTTCTGCCTGATTCTCCGGTTTCTTCTTTTCAGCCCAGGTTTCGAATATTACAGGAGCTGTACCGACTTGTTTGCAGAGTTCGATAATCTCGTGAGTATACTTGATAGTGTCCTCGAAATCTGTCAGTGGGTGGGCGCATTCTTGGATGACGCAATAGTCATAATGACCATGTAGAATGTTGAATCTCTCTGAGAAGTATTCCTCTTTCATGTGCCATTTCAATGATTTCCCTGAATAGGCAAGCATGAACACCTGGGTTTGCTCGCCTGTAGCGTTTTCTATCATTTGTCTAGTGAGCTCCGGCATGTCATTCATATATGTGTGGCTGTTGCCTATAAATAATATCTTCATCAATTAATCCACCTATATTTTCTAGTGATATTTTAACTGAAATATACACGGCAGACACGAAGATTTAATGTTCTTTCATTTCTTCATGTCGATTTGTGGTCCGGCTGACACGTGAATACGCTGTTCTCTCTATTCTTCGTGTCATCTGGCGCTCCAGTGGACACGTAAATGCACTGTTTTCTCTATTCTTCGTGTCATCTGGCGTCCCAGCAGACACGTAGATTCTCTGTTTTCTCAATCTCTCGTGTTGATTTAACGCTCCCTAGGCACGCAAATGTACCGCTTCCTCATTCCTTCGTGTCTGGTTTCAGTTTAATAAACACGTAGATTCAATGTCTTCTTAATTTTACGTGTCATTTTGCAATCTAACAAGCACGATAATCCGCTGGTTTCTCATTTCTTCGTGTCAATTTGAAGTCTGGCAAACACGAAAATTCACCGCTTCCTCTATTCTTCGTGCCAAACTCCATCACAACGGACACGTAATTTTACTACATCCTCACTTCTTCGTGTCATTTAGCGCCCCGGCGGACACGTAAATGCGCTCGTCTCTCTGTTCTTCGTGTCAATTGACGCTCCAGCGGACACGTATATGCGCTGTTCTCTCTGTTCTTCGTGTCATTTACCGCTCCAGTGGACACGTAAATGCGCTCGTCTCTCTGTTCTTCGTGTCATTTGACGCCCCAGCAGACACGTAGATGCGTTGTTCTCTCTGTTCTTCGTGTCATCTGGCGCTCCGGCGGACACGTAGATTTACACTTCTCTCACTTCTTCGTGTCATTTGACACCCCAGCGGACACGTAGATGTGCTGTTCTCTCTGTTCTTCGTGTCAATCCACCATCCAGAGGCTCCTGCCTCCTCTAGAACCTGTGGCTCCCGCCACAGTCCCAGTTTCAAACCTGCTTGGCTATCCCATATCAGTAAGCTGGCGCAGAGTCAAGAGGCGAAGCGCCGCAAGGCCTTGCTCTTGACGCAAGTCAGCTGCTGATATGCTGTAGCTAGCAGGTTAAAACTGGATTCCAGTTTTTCTGAGGAAAAACAGGAATCTATGCCATACTTCACTCCCTACTTCTCTATTACCACTACCCCAGAGCAGTAGCTCTTTGGTACATACTTAATTCCTGGGAAATGTGCCTTCAATTCATCAACTACAAAATAGATTTCATCCTCATCCCAGCGCAGACCTTCGCCAACTTCGCATTGCTCAAGCATTTCACGTGTTTCAAAGGCAACATCACCAAATAGAATCTTTCCACCATCATTTAGCAAGCCAAGAAGCTCCTTTATAAACACTACCTTCTGCTCATCGTTCAAATGATGAATAGAATAAGTGCCAACGATGAAATCATATTTCTGTTCACAAAGCTCAGGCACGAGCCCTTGGGTGATATCCCCCTGATAAAGCTTGGCTTCTGGCATCTTCTCTTGTGCAAGCTCAATCATACGCGAAGAGAAATCCTGACCGTAAACATCGCACCCCTGCTCATAAAGCTTAGAGGTGAGAGTCGCTGTGCCAAAACCAATATCAAGAACTGCACTTCTATCAGTAGCATCTTTCTGCTTCGACCTAATCACTTCATAAATATATCCCAGCACATCTTTATAACCAGCAAATGGATAGACATTGCTCTCCTCTGATAATCCAACCGACTTATCATATCCATCCGCCCATAAATCAAAGCCTTTGTTATCTAACATATTCTGCCTCCTCATTGTTGTCTTTTATGTATCAAATAAACTTTATCAATTCACATTCGCAAAGTAAATCTATATTACACTATATAAATATTTTTATAACTACCTCCCTTCAAAACATGCCCTCGTAGCTCATGATTATACTAAGGACTTCGATTATCCCATAACGCAAAAAATCCCACCAGTGCCGCTCACTGATGGGATTGTCTTTTATTTATCTAAAATTGTATCAAATATAGCGTTTGCTACGTCATCCTTTGACATGATAGGTAATTCCCAGCTTTCGTCCTTCATAATCAACGTTACTACATTAGTATCCGTTCCGAACCCTGCCCCCTTAGTACGAAGATTATTCGCTACAATCATGTCTACATTCTTTCTTTCAAGCTTGGATTTGGAATTCTCAAGCATGTTCTCTGTCTCCATTGAGAAGCCACAGATGAACTGACCTTCCTTTTTGTGTGCTCCAAGATATGAAAGAATATCCTCTGTTCGCTCAAGCTCGATGCTTGATTGCTCCCCGTCCTTTTTCTTGATTTTCTCAGCTGCAACAGTCTTTGGTCGATAGTCAGCTACTGCTGCGCTCTTTATAATGATATCGCACTCCCCGGCCCTTGATTTAACAGCCTCTGCCATTTCTGCAGCGCTACGAACATTTACCACCTCAACAAACATTGGTGGCTCTATAGCAACGGGACCTGAAACTAATGTAACCTCCGCGCCTCGCTCCATAGCAGCCTTGGCAATGGCATAACCCATTTTTCCAGTGCTGTGATTGGTGATGTAGCGAACAGGGTCAATAGCTTCCTCAGTAGGTCCAGCTGTGACTAACACCCTTTTTCCATTCAAATCATGTTCGTGTGCCAACTCCCTAAGGATATATTGAAGCAATACTTCAGGCTCAGGCATCTTTCCTGCACCTGTATCCCCACATGCTAAATATCCGCTGGCAGGCTCTATTATTTCAAAGCCATATTTTTTTAAAGTTTCAAGATTGTCCTGAACAATAGGATTTGTAAACATATTTGTATTCATAGCTGGGCTAACTAGCTTTTTGCATTTAGCTGCTAGAATAGTTGTTGTGAGCATATCGTCTGCGATGCCATGGGCCATCTTGCCAATGACATTGGCGCTGGCAGGTGCCACCATAAAAATGTCTGCACGCTTTGCCAATGCTACATGCTCAACGTTAAATTGAAAATTCCTATCAAATGTATCAACAAGACACTTATTCGATGTTAATGTCTCGAAGGTAATAGGATTTATAAAATTGGTGGCGTTTTTTGTCATGATTACATTAACGTCTGCTCCAAGCTTTACCAGTGCTGACGCCAATGATGCAGTTTTATATGCTGCGATAGAGCCTGTTACTCCAAGAACTACGCATTTACCTTTTAACATAATTACCTCCGAAACCATTTTTCATATCAATTAATGATTGCTGTCATCTTATTCTCACTTACTTTAATAGGGCTTTCTTATAAAGCCATCTGTTTATCTGTATCCTGTGCTGATACTGCCTTGATTTTCATTTCATTGCCTGAATATACTCCAGCAGGCTTAATCTTATCAAGAACAATACCTACAAGATAAACGATAATTGCGCCAACTACAGCCTCAATTACACCATTAAAGCTGATAACGCCAGCAATCATTGTCATAAGTGCATCTGGATCTACACCAACAGCCTCTGCGTATGGAATTCTGTAGAATACATAGATGCTTCCCATAACAAGAAGTGTATTTGTCATAGCGCCTGAAATACCTGCTGTGACAAAAGCAAGTGTCTTTGCATTTTTATTCATAAATAAATACTCGATAGCTGCAAATACTACAACACCAAGGACTGCACCAATTACCTTTGCTACTGTTGCTGAGAATCCTACGTTTCCTTCACCAACCATCTTATTTAAAAAGGCATATACGCCAAATCCGATGATAAATGAAATCACTGCGTTTATGATTGAACCATAAACAGCTTTCTTCTCAGAAGAAATAGCCTTTTTGATTCCGATGTACACAAAGTATGGTACAACGCCAATGAGGATTCTAGGTACTACTGGAATGAATGTACTCTTGAGCACGATTGCGATTGTCTCCCCAATAGAATCATGTGGAAGCATCTGAAAAGCTGCAACTGGTGAAAATACGAATGCTGATAATGATCCGCCAGCTACAGAGCTCTTGTACAAACTAGTAAGTCCAAATACTCCGCCAAGGAATCCGCCCTTCTTTGGTCCTAAGAATAATGAACCAAGAATAACTGGGATATGAAGTGTTGTTGCATTAATAACTACGAGTGGAATATATCCGAGTGGTGTGAATGCCATAACGATAATAATGGCCATGAATAACGCTGTGAGCACGAGCTCATAGGTCTTAGAATTTTTGCTTTGCATATTGTTCCTCCTTTTGGTAGAAGCCACTATGGGTCTCCTCCTGCTAAAAACATAGCAAGCGTTAATAATTTAACAGCAATTGCATTCTATCATTAATTATCGGATTCAACAACTAATTTCTTATGCATGCACGCAAAAATATTCTACAAATTATTCCACTACCTTTAGGTAACTACTAACACAATAGAGCACCTGGCCCTCGTATTCTACTCGTGACCAGCCGTATTCGTTATTGATGCCTGTACGAGGAATGTTTGTACCAGCGTAGAGTGTGGCCACAACCACAGAATCCTCGTCTGTAACGCTTGGTTTAGAGCGAAGATTTACCATTTCTTTTGCGGTGACAGTATCGCTGACATCTGTAAACTTAGTCCTAAATCCAGAGGTTGTCGTCTCTGTAGTTTGTGTAGTGCTTTCAGTTGTCTGGGCTGGCGCACTTATGTCTGTGGTCAAATAGCTGGACACTGCATAATACGTTGCTCCATTGTAAACAACGCGAGACCAGCCGCTTGTGCTGACACCGGTGCGTGTAGCAGTCTGTCCATTCATTAGGGTGACCATTACTGTGCTGTCTGCTCCCTGGCTAGGTATGTCTCTAAGGTTAGTCTGGCTCTTGGCAGTTACTGTCTCATTCACCTCGGTGAAATTCATAAGTACCTCAATATCAGCAGTTGCATCTTCTCTCTCCGAGGTATCCTGAGCTGTGGCGGTTCCATCGTATCCAAAGTAGGCAACGTCCACATCTACCTTTTGTCTAATACCAGCTACTGTGCCCTGGTTAGTGTATTGCCACATGGCGCACTTTCCATCGTAGGCTGGACCATTTGCAATGTTGCTAGTGTCCTGATTGTACCATGCCATCCAGATTTTATAGCTTTGCTCCAGGGTGCTTGTTTTCCATTTTGCATCACCTGCCAATTCATTTTTTGATGCATAAAACATAGGAGTATAGCCCTTTGCGCTGACTTCATTTAAAAAGGCTATGGCGATGTTACTTCTTTCATCTACAGACAATCCATACTGTCTGCTGGTGCTATTCTCAAAGCCCTCGCAATTAAATCCCACTGGATATGTGATGGAATACTGAGAAATAATGTCTGCAACCCAATCAGCCTCAGCGACTGCTTCATCGGTTGTAATCGCTGTTGAGAAAAAGTAAGCCCCAACTTTTATGCCGTTTTTCTCAGCTTCCTGCATGTTGTATTTTGCATTTGAATCTTCTTTGATTTCTCCTGTGCTAGAATCTCTGTATCCCACACGAATCATTGCAAAATCAATTCCAGAGCTGGCAACCTGAGCCCAGTCTATAGTGCCCTGAAATCTTGAAACGTCGATTCCGTAGGTAACAGAAGAATTCTCTCCTGCGCCACTGGCTACCAAGTCAGAAACCTCGAGAGCCTCTCCCGATTCAACTGTCACAGTAATCTGTGGATCTGTCTGACTGTCCTCGTCATCTACGACAACTTCTATAGTGGCATCCTCGTCCGCTGTATCCTCTATAGACTCATCTGTTGTGGTTTCCTCTGCAGCTTTCGTTTCGTCACTCTTTGGTGAGACTAATTTTTTCACCAAAATAAGTCCTCCAACCAATATGACAATTACGGCTACCATCATACTGCCAAGGATTATTCGTCTCTTGATAATTTGCTTTTTTCTTCTTTTATGTCTTCTCTGAGACCTAAGTTTTTCTATATCATCATATTCCCTTTTCATATGCATTCTCCCTACAGAAATACCATTAACGTATTTACGAATAATTATAATCCTAATGCACTCAAATTAAAATAGATAGCATGGGTAAGCGTCTTTTCAAGAATGAACTTTTTTACAAAGTGTTTTTCAGTAAAAGGACACTTTGCAAAGAGCATCCGTGCCACCCTAAGGATGGTTATGCCTTAATCATATCTTTACTCATCTTTCTTTGATTACATAATTTTGAGGTAAAAAAATAGCACCCTACTTTTTAAGTGCATTTCTAAGCCTGTACAATTTTGCAAAGCTGTTTTCTGTAGGTGGACACCCTATTATTCTATAAGCTTTGTATATCACAGTGTCCACCTACCATAAAACAGCTCTGCAGTTTATTTAAAGAATTCCATTTCGTGATTCAATCTCTCAGCAACATCTCTTAAATTGCTTGCAGAATCCGCAAGACTCGTTACAGTAGCTGATAACTCCTGCACTGATGCACCAGTTGTTTCTGATGATGCTGCATTCTCTTCTGAAATTGCAGAAAGTGAAGACATTGCATCTGATACCACGTCGTTGGACTTGACACAAGTAGTTGCACCGATGGATATACGTTTAACCCCAAGAACTGTCTCCTCGATATCGGAAAGCATTCCATTTACAGAGCTAAGGGTCTCACCTAATGCCTCTTGCTGCTCGATGTTGCCTTGCTTTACAAGTCCAGCTGCTGCAACGGCTTCCTCTGCCTCCTGTAGGAGAACATCCATAACCTGTCTGATTTCCTGAGCCATATTCTCTGAATCATCTGCAAGCTTTCTGATTTCCTCGGCAACTACAGCAAATCCCTTACCAGCCTCACCTGCTCTTGCCGCCTCAATAGAAGCATTAAGAGAAAGTAAATTGGTCTGGGCAGCGATTCCTGAAATGCCTTCAACTCTTTCGTTAATATCTGATACTGCCTTTTGTGTAGCGCCAATTGTTCTAGCTATTTCCTCAATCTTGGCCGTCATCTCGCTAGATGAATCCTGAAGATTTGACAGAGACTTGCTTGATGCCTCAGATGCTTCTTTCATTTTCGCAGCCAACTCTTCCATGTCGTCTGTTGAGCTTTGAACACTACCAACTGCATCTGTGATTCGACCAACGTTTTCTGCAGCCTGCTGGATTTCGTCTGCCTGCTGAGCTGCACCAGTAGCGATTTCTTGGACAGCACTAGACACACCTTCTGTTGTAGCGGCAATTTGTGAAGCCGTATCCGATAGCTCCTCCGAAGAATCTCCAACCGTAATCGCCGATGTCTTAATATGTCCAACAATCTCATCCAGCTTCTCAATAACAGAATTTGAACTTCGTACTATCTCACCAACTTCATCTTTTCGTTTTGTATAGCCTTCTATCTTTTTAAATCCGCCATCAGCCAATTCAGCTAGAGAATCATTTACTGCATGAATAGGATTTGCAAAACTGTTTGCCAGAAGTACCGAAATGATTGCAACAATAATAAGTAATACAACACCGATGCCAATTACAATGAACGCAGATTTTCTAGCGTCCGACATAATTAATTCTTCTTTTTTTGCCACACAAATGGTAAATCCCGATACCGTATTCTTTGCATAGGAAAGATACGTTGGATATCCTGCAGCTGTTGATTGATATGATCCCTCTATATCATCACTATTCATGTAAGGTGATGCGCTAAAATTTGCAACCTCATCCCCTGCGTTAATCTCGTACTGAGAATGAGCAACCATGTCACCATTTCTGTCTACAAGGAAGCCCTCGTCACATTCTGCCTCTAAAATCAAATGAAAATCGTTAACGTTATAATTTCTATGAACAGTTCCTATAACTTTATTGGTTTCAGGATCAAAAACAGGTGCAGCCATAGAAATACTTCTAATACCTGTAGATGAGCTTTCAATAACATTTGAAATAGAAAACTGCCCGCTCATTGCCTCTTGGAAATACTCGCGTTCGCTTATATCCACTAACGCTCCATCATCATCTCTTATTTTCATCATACCATCGGCACCAGTAAGTACAAGCACATTCCCATCATCCAAATATTCATCGATGGACTGCATCTGCGCCTTTAATTCATTTAAATCTACTTCCTCGCCCTTCATATAAGCGATTACTGTTGGAGACTCAGCAAAAGACGTAATAGAAGCCTCATTATTGGTAAAAACAGCTCCTATTGCTGCTTCTACATACCATGCCTGCCACTCCAAGCTGTCTACCGCATCTGCAACTGCTTTTGTAGTGGATGTGTAATAGCTTATTGACACTGCTATAACAAGTGGTATTGCTGCAACTAAAAGCATAGCTACAATAAGCTTTGTCTTAATACTATCCTTTAAACTAATAGTACTCTTCTTTTGGCTGTTTTGCTTCTTTCCCATAATCTCTTTACCTCCTATTGCAGATATATATTTCCAATATTCCACAAATTAAAAAATTTGATGACTCCTTAATCCTAATATTAGTCTAAGGAATCATCAAATTTGTGCTAACTATGTGAAAAAAATAGTAAAAAAATGTTACTTATTCAACGCCGATACCATAAAGTAGCTTTTGCTCGTCCCCAAGCTCCTGGTCACCATAGCGTCTGTGGGCTTCTTCTAGCAGCTCCTCTGCATCCTTGTAATGGAAAATCAAAATCTCTGAGCCAGTACCGCTGATTATCAATCCCTTTTCAGGCACGAAAATTCTACCGCTGTCAATGTAAGCCAACAGTCCTACTGCATTTTCATCAATCAAATACATGTCCCTAGTAGTTGTAACAGCAAGTACTCCTGTTGCCTCGTCATAATCTGTACGTCGGATTTTTGAAGTAATGGCATCTGACACAAGAACCATTTGCTCATCTTCTATATCGTAAATACGGAAGTAATTGTTGGATGACTGGGTGTAGATATATTTCCCGTCGTCGGAAAAGCTCATATAGCCATCTACGTCCGCTATGTAATCAAAGCTGGTTTCCTCTTTTTCTGTATCAATATTGATAATTCTAAGTGTATTATCATCACAGTTAAGAGCCATGTATTTATCATCAGGGCTAACCTCAAAGGAAATAATCTCATAGTCCAAATCTATGGTTTGTTCTGTATCATCAGCAAGATTTTCTATTCGGATTGTCCCGTGCTCGTCAACTGTGTAAACCATGTCTCCCGTAGATGAAACACTGCATAGAGCAATGTCCGTTGAAAGCTCCTTATGGTGGCAAAGCTCCCTAGTCTCTAAGTCGTATACATCAACAAAATCATAGCTGAAAACTGCAACATACTTTTTGTTTTCTGAAATTGACTCACCAACTTCCTCTGCACCGTGAACGTCAATCTCCATCACGTCCTTCTTTTGTTTCTCAACAGAATAGAAAACAAATTTATAGTCTACAGTTGGGACGAATAAAGTGTCATTATCAATAAACTGAATTCCAGTGAAAAATGTGGTTTGAGTGGTAAAAGTGCCAACCTCATTATAACTATTTGTATCGTATATCGTGTAAAGAATTTCCTCTGAATCTTCCTCTGGGCTAGAGGCAATCATGTAGTATTCTCCATCAGGGCTGCACACACCGTCCTTGCTATGGCCATCGATAGTGATGCATTTGTCATAACGCTGCATGTCGTCACTGTAGTACACTCTCACCTCTGAGTCGGAATCTCCACAGACTGCAAGTCGAGTCTCGGTAAATCCAAACCTTGTCACTTCATTTGCAATAGTCTGCTCATAAAATGGATTGGTCAGCCCCTGGGAATAGGTGTAGGTACGGAAATTGCCTGATAGGGTCATCAATACAAGATTCTCTCCGCCTGTGAGAATCTGGCTGATATATGAATCTGAATTAACCTGATCTAATAATTCTCCAGTCCTATTATCAACGATATAAATTTTGCGCCCCGCTGAAATAGCTGATAATGTAAATGTCTCAGAGCTGCCATCATCAAATGGCTCTATCTGGTAGCTACCATCTATGTAGTCTGTGACGTAATAGTCCAGCTTAGTTGACCACTGGGCGGCGCCGTCCACCAGGTTGAAGTACTGTACTGTTGCTGAAATAACATCACCGTTTATATCTTCGTCTTGAGAAGCTGATGTAACCATTAATCCATAGCTATCTGTAAAGGCAAAACCCATAGAAATAGTGGCTTCTTTTTCAACAGGAAGCTTTCTGTAGTTGCTCTCTTCAAGTGGGCAATAAACAGATACGTAATTGTCAACGTCAGAGGCAACCAAGTGCCCTACCGCAATTACGGAACCTGTTGTATCAAATGTGACTACATCCGAGTAAGGTGCTTCTGTCTCACTATGATATATTGCCTGCTCAGTTCCATCTACTGGATTGAGAATGGCTATAGTATCTGGATAATAGTCTTCTCCATTTTGAGCATATTCCAAGACTACGCAGTTTTTGTATTCTGATACAGCTGCTCCAAGCAAATATTGTTCAGGCTGATATTCATATACCATTTCACCGCTATTGTCATAGCCTCTGACTGCATCATCGTATATTACACAAACGGTAGAGGCATCATCAGTTAAGCAAATATCAAGGACTTCTGTTTTAATGCCGTTATTTATTTCAGCCTGAATCTCATAGAGCATCTTACCCCTGTTTAGATTCCACACGTAAACATTTCCATTGGCATCCAAAATGGCAATGATATCTGACTCGCTTGTGGTGCAAATTTTTTCTACCGCATAATCGGTATGAATCAAGGTATCGTTGGCAAGCATTGTGGATTTATCGTAAACACCAAGTGCCATGGAAAGAGCGTACAAGGACTCAGGAACCAATGGGCGCTCTCCGTCCTTTGGCATTCCCTCCATTGCAATCAATGCTGCGGTTTTAGTGTCACCTGTCTCGAAAACATCCTGAGACTTGGCGGCCAAAACCTTAGATTCGTTAATAAGCTTTTGCTGATATTCCTCATTTATACGTGCAAAATTGTAAGCAGAAAATGTTGCAAATGCTAAGCTGACTGCTGCAACTCCAAGAACAATAGACATGTTTCGCTTTATCTGGCGCTCGCGCTGGCGTTGTCTCAGGTCATCAAACTCAACGCCTATGATGGCGGCAGCAACACGCAAAATTTCTACCTTGAGCTTTTTATCTACTTCTTTTTTTGTGGCGCCGCGGACATCTGCTGCAAGTGGCTCTACCTTGCGACCTTCCTCGTCAGTTAATAGCTGTGGTGGAAAGGATTCCTCCGGTTCTCCATCCACCAGCACTGGCAGAATCTTTTTCCTACCGTGAATTTTGATGAAGGTGTCGATTTCCTTCATTACCCATTTGCTCTCCTTGGTCTCTGGAGAACAAATTACAACAAGGAAATCTGACACTAAAAGAGCAGCCTCAATGTTGATGCCTAAATCGCCAACAACAGGAAGCTCCTCCTGGTCTCTAAATACTCTATTTATTTTCTTTCTGCCAAGCTCCTTTTGCAATTTTCTAGGAATCCTGACAGTCTCCAAGCCCTTATGTACTTTCTTAGCCACATACATATCCCGCTCCAAATGCCTGTAGCTAATGAATGCATCGTATTTCATAATCATTATCCCAATTATATAAAAATATTTAACTACATTATCTATAAAATGGGGATGTTGGACAAGAGTGAATTTCTGTTATATTCTTCTTGCAGCCACGATACTAAAGTATTATAATACTACTCAGCAACTTGGGTATTTATATCGCAAATACCATTACTGGAAGGAATTTACTATGAAAGACAAATGTACTAAAATACACAAATATATTACCTTTGTAGGTTCATTGATGGCTATAGGTTTTATAATTTCATTTATATTATTTATGTTATGTTTATGCTACATAACCGAAGCTGAGACCGTTGAAGAATCATCGATGTATGTTTGTATATACATTTTCATTCCCATGATTTGTTTGGGAATATACTATCTGGGAAATGAATTTATAAAAAAGGGCAGAGCAAGATTCGCAAATGAAGTGATAACACCGATACTAAAGAACTATTTACCACGTGCCACCTTTGAGGCATATCAATCTGATTCCATCTTAGGAGATTTTGTAGCATTAGATTTGGTAAAAACTGCTGCCTATCCTAGAGTGACAAATTATTTTAAATCCAACGATAAAAATGAAGTAGAGTCATTTTCACTATTTTGTAAAACTGGCGGTAAACATAAGCACATTGTTTACGAAGGCACACAGATTGTATTTAAGCATGATTTAAAAGTTGATGGGGTTGTTCGTATCTTATGTTCAAATCCAATTATTGGCAGCTACGAATCAACCTTTGTTCCTAAACAGTGTGATGTAACCCCTACGAAAATCGATACTGGAATTTTTAAATTGGATGATAATTTTGAAATATATGCAAGCGATGCTCACTCGGGATTTTATGTTTTGAATTCTTGTGTAATCGAAAAGCTAATTGAAATGCGTGAGATGTTTGGAGAATATGCCCTTGCTATTACTCCACGCTATATTTTTATATCTTTGAAGGGATTGGATCGATTTATCCACGTTCCAGATTGTACAAGTGATATGACTGAGGAGTATCTAATAAATACCCGTAAGCAATTTCTTGATATGTATGATGCGATACTGACTATTAAATACACCATTTCGCATTCGAATAATTAGGATTATAGGAAGCCACGACCAATCAGTCAGAGCTTTTATATTAACAACAAAGGAGATTAATAAAAATGAATTTAGTAGGAATTGTAGGAATAATTATTGTAGCTGTATTAGTATTTGTAGGTTGGATTGTAAGTGTATACAACTCAATCATCGTAAAACAGCAGGCTCTCGATGAGGCCAAAGCAGATGTTGAAGTATACATGGTAAAGCGCTACGACGTGATTATGAACAGCTACAAGATTGCAAAGCAATACATGGACCATGAGAATGCTGTATTTACCCAACTGTCTCAAATCAGATCTGGTATGTCGATTTCTGAATTGGGTCAGCAAGGTAAGCTTCAGAATAATGCCAGCAAGGCAATCTGGGGAATTGTTGAGAGTTATCCTGAGCTGAAATCAAATGAAATTGTTCTCAAGCTTCAGACTCAGCTGGAAGACCAGAATGAACACTATGCTGCTTCAAAACGTTTATATAACTCAAATGTAAACCTTTACAATCAGTACATCCTCACCATGCCTAACAACATTATTGTCAACTGCTTCGGCGCCTCAAAGGCTGATTATTTTAATGATGACACTGCAGATTCAAAGAGGAATGTAGCTATTTAATATCTTCATTTAACACGCTGCAGATTTCGATACACTTATCGTAATGCGCAGCTAAGTTTTCTTTTGATATAAAATGATCTACTATTTTGTCGTACTTGATTTTTTCGTTCTTTTGAAAAAGAGATGTAGTATCCATTAAGTCAAAATTGGTGTCACAAGTCACGCCTATGCATTCTTTAAATTGAATGTCTTTTTTATTTTTTTGTATGATGCAGGTGTCACGTAAAGTCACATCCAAGGCGTCTTCATCAACCTTGCTGACTATTACTGTGGCCTCATTGTTTTCAATTTTGTATGATTCCGATGGCTCAACTTTGACTACATATCTATCTAGTTCTATTCCTTCCTGAGTACGCTTAACATAAATCTCTAAATCAGGTTGTTTAATAAGAAATTCCCTGTTGTCAAAAGTAATTACGTCTCCATCTATTTCTTTAAACTTTTCATCTAATTTTTTCATTCATTATCTCTCTTTTATATTTTCCTGTTGATTCCAATCTCACAATAACATCTGCAATCTCGCCTAAAAAGGACCCGATTTTTCCTTGCTATCCTAGTCATTCTGTAAATGAATCTCAATCGGGTCGCCTTCGGCTCCATATCCTGATCTGAAATATGTCAATCCCTTTCCCTTGGTCCATTCATACTCAGAATAAAATCCACTTTCGGTTAATGTATTACTTAATAAGCACCTACATGTATCACCATCATTTGTTATCGTCACTTTCTGTCCATCAATATTTTGCTCGATATCTGCTGAACAGATTATGTTGCCACTTTCCACAAATTCATCCACAGTTGGTATGTCTGTTCTATCAAACAATACATAGATAGCCTCATCTGTTACATAGAAGGTTCCGAGATTAAATCTATCGCTAGTTTCCCAATAGTATCTGCCAGGACAATCATCATAGTTTATGTTTACCGAGTATACGTTACCATCTTCATATGAATCTAGCTCTTTTACTACAACCGACACATCGGATACATCCTCATACAAGAATTCTGTAACGTTATATGTGTACTCATTATTTTCTTCATTAAAAAAATAATCTTTATAAGAACCTGTCAAATTATCGTCTGTATCCTCTGTATCTTCTGGCACTTCCTGTTCAACGTGAGATTCTTCTTCCTGAACAGTATTTTGCTCACTCTCTACCATATTTGTTTCATTTTTTTCTTCTGCCGCACATCCACAAATGGTCAAGGAAATTATGCAACTTATCAACATTAGTTTTCTTTTCTTCATCGTTTTCCCTTGTAGTCATCTAAGTTTCTTTAATCCTGATTCCATACTTTGAATTATAGGCTGGATTCTATTTTTCATAATCACTACCTCTTTATGATTCTATCTCTCAAAAATATATGTCTGAAAATCTATACCAATTTCGATATTGGGGTTATCTTCTAACCCTGTATATGCCATGCCGCCAAAGTCAAATATCTGTACTAACTTGTCATCTTCGTTATATAAATAGTATGTATATCTAGTACCGCTTGTTACGTAGTATTCCTTATACAATGGTCTACCACTATTATCATAAAATAGTTCACCTGAAGAATTATACGTGCCATATTTTTCTGCATCCATAGTGTATTCTACTTTTACAATCTCATCATTCTCATCTTTTGAATATGTTTTATCTTGATAATCTAATAGGGGTTTTATCAAATCTAATTTTTCATATTCTGAACCATCTAAGGAGCTAATTGAATCAAACACTGAATCACCTTCTTTGGATGCATCAAACTGAGCCTCTTCTATAGCTTCGCAGGAAGAATAGTCAATCCGTATGCATATTTCGGAAAATCCGCTTCTCCTACCTTGAATAAAAAAACTACTTCATATTCATTATCATTTGTTCCAAGATATACTTTTACCCTAGATTCCTCAATTACTTCCTGATTATCAGATTCAGGAAAAAAGTATGTTAAGAAAACTTCCTGTTCTGTTTCATCATGTACCAGTGTACCCATACCTTTTTGTAATGATGAATCATCATTTAAATTATAGGAATCTGATAAATCTATGTACTTAATTTCACCTTCGTTTTCTGCCTTTTCATATTTATCTTCATCCGACTTTTCTTTTGGTTCTTCAAAATATTCTTGGATTTTCTCAGTATTATCACTCTCACCATCTAGATAGGGAAATATATATATGAGCAGTCCCACCAAAACAATAATTATTGAACATATAATTAGTACTATCTTATTCTTATTCATCTACTCTCTTTGTTCCCTCCGTAGTAATACAGCTCTATCATTGATTCAAACTCCAAAGAAACAATTTCATCTACAAACTTTTGCATTAGATAACGCTATGGAATCTACTGGATCATCTTATCGATTTCATCAATTGTAAATTCTTCTGTAATAGCGCTCACTTCTTCTTATTTTTATTGATTATTATTCTTTGACAGATTTCCACTCTTCTAGTGCATCAACTACATCTTGGTAATCCATCCTGCGATATACATGAGGATATCCATTATCCATTAGATATTCGTTGAATTGGTCGCCATATTCCATAACAATGTCGCTGCCACCATGCCAAAACCAAGAAACATATTTTTCTATATTCTCAGGACATGAAAGAATTAAAGGCTGTCCATCTTCAGCAAATTCATTTCCTAGATATTCAACCACTTCATCTACAGTAACAACGTAATCAGATTGAGATTCATTAAAAGCCTCTAAATCTACAACAACTTCTTGCAATTTTAAATCATCTACACCATGAAAATAATATGACTCTGCATCATTACTCAAATGAAATGCTTTATTCTGGTATTTGTATAAAACTTCAAGTTCATCTTGGTCTTTTGTTTCTTGAGCTATCTTTGTATGCCAGTATATCGCTATAAGTGATACTCCTATCAATATTGTTAAAATAATAGTTATTAAAGATTCTTTTTTCATTTGCTCTATCATTGATTTAAACTCCAAAGAAACAATTTCATCTACAAACTTTTGCATTAGATAACGTTATGTAATCTAATGGGTCCCAATAGCTCGCCTCAATTTGTACTTTTGTATCAACATATTGGTCAATATCTGAATCATCTGTAAACATAACCCTGATTCTGTTTACATTATCATTGTGATTATTCTCTTCAACTAAATAATATGTCGAACCACCGTATATATTTTCTTTTATTAAATATGCGCTTATTGAAAAACTAGTATTTTTATAAAGCAACTCACACTTTTCATAAAAGGCATTAACGTCGATGTATTCTGCATTCTCATCACGTGCAGATAAATTCTTACTAGTGCTATCATAAAGTTCAAGTCCATAGCAGTAGTTTTGGTCTTCATCTTTCGTGCAGCTCATATCTCCTTGCACAAATACTTCCTGGCCTACATCCAAAGATTCTATGCTTTTTGTCGTATAGACATTTATTACATAATCACCTTTTTCATCTCCAACTGTAATATTATGCTCATCTTTTATTTCAGCTACATACCCATGTACAGAAACACCCTTATAGTATCTGTACAGATCATTATTAAACTGCCTATATTCTTCAATTGTGCAATCTGTATCGTTTCCTAAATATTTATCAATATTAGTAACATCCGAATTATTATCCTCTTTATTTACTTCTGAAATTACTGATGTACTTATCATTTTTGCTATAAAGATTCCTAAAAACAAAACCACTACTAGCAAATATACTTTTTTCATACCATTCTCCGTAGCCTTACAATTCATACAAACACTGAATTGGGTCCTTTCAGACCGTAATCACATGTCATGTATACTATTCCTGGTATACTATCCCGTCAGCCGACTCTGTCTTCTGTTGAAGATCAGCTTCCTCATCTTCTGTCATTACCCTAAAATCAACACCGTTTTCCTTGCAGAATTGCTCTATATATGAGCCCTCGGGTGCTACTAATGTTCCTTCAATATATTCAGGGTCTAATCCGTCAACCTCATTCGTTCCAAATAATACTTCTGTATCCTTTCGTATAACTAAATCTGCACATTCCACAGTGTCTGAAATATATATTCGTTTTACATCCGCACTTACTCCTGGGTAGATACTCCAAGTGAACTGTTTTACTCCCTCTGGTATAACAATTTCATCAGGCTGACCATTATAGAATAGTAAGACTCCATCCCCCACAACATAATACTGGTCAGACGAATGATTTTTCTCAAAGGCTGTATCTGGAAATGCGTTAAATGTAATGTAAGTTACTCCCTGTGGTATAGTTACATCTTCCAAAGCCTTTGCTCCAAAAAAGGCACAGGACATATTTTCGAGACTATCTGGAAAAGTAATATTAGAAATATTCTCACATTCTGTAATAAAGCCATTTACCTTTGTAGTACCTTCTTCAAATACCACCTCTTTTAGGTTTTCATTTCCAGTAATATCAATGTACTCAATTTCTTTTGGTATAATGATTTTTTCAATGGTTGCTGTATCGTAAATATCTGATACTGCTTTGACTCTAAATCCAAGTATTTCTGTTGGAATTGTTATTTCCTGAGAATTCCCACGATATTCCCTTAAGTGAACCTTCTTTTCTGATGGAACGAACATGCATTTATAGTCACCTATCCAAATACCTCCATTTACGGCCTTATAGGCTATCAATCCAACTGCCACAAATCCAGCAACTAGGACAACGCAGATTCCAATTAAAATATTCTTTCTCATAAGTAAATCTCCTATTATATATGCAACATCACTTCAATCTGAGTCTCTATATGAGTTGCATTTGCCTTTCCATCAAGCTCTTCAAAACACTCAGCTAATAGATCCGTTGGAATATCAGCAAGCGATTCATAAGTTGTTCTACTTTCACAGTTTGCCCCGTAAAGAATCGTATTACATGCTTTTTTTATGTCGTAATTACTGTATTTTCCAGCCAATCCACCACTAATCTTATCAACTATACCATCCTTATCATTGTTATATGATTTTAGATATTCCTCCACTATATCATCTACATGATCATCTCCGACATATAAAGCAGAAATTCCTTCATCATCCCACTGTCTAATAAGCTTTATAGTATCAAAGTCATTTAGCTTAACATAATATCCTTCTTTATCATCATTAGTCTCATATTTTTCTACAGAATAGAAAGTGCATGCGCCTTGAATCTTTCCATATTTTTCTATTTGCTCTTCTAGCTCTTCCATTTTTTCATTGTAATCTTTGATTGCTGAATACAATGACGAACCAACACCGGCAGGATTTGCTAACTTATCTACATCCCCTAATAAATCACCAGCATTTTCTCCTGCTGCATCAACGGCACCACCAGCCATATCACCATCCGCTGCTGCCTCTAAAATATCCTTGGTTATTTCCAAACCTTTACCTGCTGGTTCGCAGAATACACCTATAATGCCAATGGTCGAATCTAATAATAAATCCTGCTCTGCCTTTTCTTTCTTTTCATTTAGGTTGCCTATTTCAGTTGAGCAAATGGCATTAGCTCCAGCAGAGCCTTGTCTATCCGCCTTTAAATCTATCTTGACAGTATTTGTCTCTATTGTTGGAGTATAATCGCCTCCATAATTAATCATGCCACTGTGGCCTGTCTGAGTCACCTTAATAGAATCATATGATAAGTAAATTACATCATCATTTGTAAAATCGAAATCTCCATAATCAGCACTTGTTCCAGTTACTTTTATTTCTGTTCCATCATCAAAACATCCTAACGAATCACAATATCCGCATATTGTAAACAATACAAGTTCATTATGATTTGCTATGTCCAGCTTACGCTCTAGTTTGCTCACAGCATCTGCATCATTAAGGTCAACTTCCCACGCACTTGTTACATAAGCATCTGCTGCCATGCTACTGCCAACTGCCAAAAATTCAATGTACTCTTCATTTCCCCATCCACCATATTGTGTACTGTTTAATGCTGCATTAATAAATGTAAAGTATTCTTCATAACCACTTGATTTGTATTTGTCATCTGCCAATGCAATTAAGTGGTTACCTGCTATAAGCTGAACATTGCTGCTCAGCTTGCTTGGATCGACATCAAATACCTCTTCATATTTTCCATCCGATTTAAATAATCCATCTAAAAAGTCAACATCGGCAGAACTTGTCGCCTGACAGTAGAGAGTTATTAAATTCTGCCTCTGTTCTTCCTTAGTAGAGCCTTCTAGCAATGCGTATTCATGATCAAAACAACCAGGGTTTTCTTTTTCCCAGTAATCAATGCATCTTCCTGTTCTATCTTCATCAGTAAAGCATAAAATTTCTGCTTTTCCATCATTCTCTGTATTTTCGAAAGTAAATACTACTCCAACTCCATTGATTTTAATATCTAAGCATGCAAGTCCAGCATCATAGTCATAATCTGTTCTCTGTAGAGGCGCTAACGCATTCAAATATACTAATGCTCTACTGTCACTAGACATGTAGCCTTTGAGTTCATTCATCAGTTCACTATTGAATACATTCCCTTCCGTTGCTCCTGGGCCATTTGCTATATACATCAAAATAGTTTCTACTCTAGCTTCTGCATTAGCACACTTCTTATTTGAAAGATGACCATCGATGTATTCAATGTCTTTTTCTGCGATTCTTGATAATGCCTTTTTTGTAATTTCGACATCCACATCTCCATCTGACCAGTTATTAAACCAATCAAAATCAGAGGAATAAAGTCCACTTAGGTCTTCGCCATAAGTCTTTAATAAGCGAATTATTTCATTGTCTACGGCTTCATCACCAGTCAAGTAATCTGCATATTTTTTTCTAAGTTCTTCATCTGTCAGGCTGCTTTTAGATAAAACCTGTGCCCCATTAGTAACTATTTTTTTAACTAAATACTTAACATTAGTAGTAGTTTTTGAAACTGCTGAATTTGTATCTATACCACCTGACACAGATTTTGCAGAACAATTAATATTCCTCTGTATCCCCCTCATAGAAGGCACCAATGCATTGCACACAAAGGTCCTATAATCCTTTGTGAGGTCAATCATGGTGCTGCTGTCATTGGCAAGTTTCATCATGCAATCTGTGCCAATAGCTTTAGACTGGATTGTTAATGGTGTCTCGTCAAATACTAAATCGGCGCCATTGCTTTCTATTGAATTAATCAATCCCGTTACAACTTTGTTGTTTAAAAATAATTCGTCTTTCATTACTCTTCCTTTTCTCCGCGTTATGTTAAACTGCTGCAAGCTCTCTCTCTAAAGATGAAATTTCATTTTCTAGTCGATTGATAACACCATCAATTCTCACAATAACATCTGCAATCTCGCCTAAAAAGGACCCGATTTTTCCTTCCAGTGTCTTTTTTCTTATTTCACCGTCTTCCTGAAGTTGACCGGTCCAATGGGAAATATCAAAGGTGGCAGTAAGGTCATAGTTTTTCTTGGGAATGAGAACATCATCTTCTACTCTGGCGCATTCTCTCCTAAACTCTCCCTTATACTGATTTAGTCTGTTTATCTTGTTTCGTCTTTCAGCGATTTGCCCGCGTAAATACTGGCGACGTGCTTCTCTTGCTCGCTCTCTTGCCTCTTCCTCTGCTCTAGATGACATTTTTCATTCTCCTTTTCTTTTAAACGATTACTCCCTAATTATTTACAGTAGATAATAGAACCATTTCTTACTCCGAATTCGTCGAGTAGGTTATCCCCACGCAGCAACCCTATGGGATTTTCCATTCGAAGGAAACATTGATCTGGATTATCCATGTCTATTCCAAGATTAAATGCCTGAGATACACCGTAAATAAACTCATTTGCCGTGATGTTAACCGGTGTCTCTAGGTCATAGCTTCCGTTGTTTAATTTTAGAATTACAATTGCTTTTTCCATAGTTCTGACTCCTTGCTATCCTAGTCATTCTGTAATTGAATCTCAATCGGGTCACCTTCGGCTCCATATCCTGACCTGAAATATGTCAATCCCTTTCCCTTGATCCATTCATACAATTCTACTGCTGGACAAATTCGCCATTTTGGAATATATACTTATATTCCTCTCCATCATATTCTCCTACAATGCACTTATTATCATTATCTACTTGATAATTTGGTATTTCCTCAAATGACTTCGTATATACGTATTCTCCATCGACATACACATATGCGCAATGTACTTCTGTTCCAGATGCCCCCTGATGTCCTAATGAAATGACAATGTCATTTTCTCCATCAAACGTAACATCTTCAAAATACGCCGTGAAATCACATGCATCACATACATATCTATCAGAATCTATCGGATCATTTTTAGAAGGATAATCAACTTTAAAATATTTAACACCATCTGAAGATTTTATGAAGAAATAATCTTCTAAGTGACTATACTCATCGTCTATCTCCTCAGTGCGACCTACAGCAATCCTGTATACGGATTGATTATCATCAATCCACTGTCCATACTCAACAATTCTATCTGAGTCTAAAAGTAATACATCCTTTATGCATATATTGATTTCTTCATCATCTGAATAATAATTATTAGAATTTGAATCATTCTGATTTTCTTTTTCTTCATAATTATTATCCGACTCAATTTCATTTACATTATCTTGTGATACTTCCACATCTTCTTTGTTGTTACTAGTGTTCCCTTCTTTATTCGAACAACCAACTAATAAAAGCAGCACTCCAGTCATAACAACCTGAAAAATTATCTTTTTTCGTAATAACATAAATTTCTCCTTTATACTATCGTCTCTTTACTATGTCTGTTTCTTATGAAGCCTAATCGTATATACGATAGTAATAACAAGGCATATAAACCATATAACAAAAAATATAAATTCAAATGCTATAAAACTGAGTAGTACATCTACAAATGCATTAAAACCATAAATCTTTTCATCACTATTGAATCCATGATATGTTCCATTAAAAAATGCAATTATGCAATGCTCCATTACATAGGCCACTGGGACAATTGTGATAATCCACAGTAAACCTTGAATTATAGGCTGGATTCTGTTTTTCATAATCACTACCTCTTTATGATTCTATCTCTCAAAAATATATGTCTGAAAATCAAAAACCGGACATGGACCAATATTAGTACCGCTTGTTACGTAGTATTCCTTATACAATGGTCTACCTTTTAAAGTTTAATTTTCAAAAAATCCCTTATTTCCTCTATTGATAGTGTTACCTTAATATCTCCCCCTATATCATCTGAGATATCTAGACCACCCATGACAAAATATACGTTTTCATCATCTATATAAAAACCAAATTTTTTATAGTAATACTTTTTTACAAATTCTTCTTCATTTTCAAAATAATTCTTTATATCGTTTTCTAAATCGACTTCAGACCTAAATGATACATCTGAGAATTCACTTTTAATCTTACTACTGAGAATACTGTATAGATTGTCATTCAAATCAATAACATCTTCAATCTCATA
The DNA here is from genome assembly GCF_015057185.1 of Pseudobutyrivibrio sp. GTDB lineage: Bacteria > Bacillota > Clostridia > Lachnospirales > Lachnospiraceae > Pseudobutyrivibrio. Next base: position 62,323 of record NZ_SVEV01000007.1, read on the forward strand.
AATACTTCCATCCATAGGGTTGATATTATATGTATCAATCTCATATTTTGGATGGTACCTATATATCTCCACATGAGTAATAGTTTCGATAGAGATAATAGATGAATCCGAGCGCGAGATATCTGCTGATATCTCGATTGAATATGGTTTTTCTGGCAAAGTTGATAAATCTGCGCATTGATTTATAGAATCTTTAAAGTCATCAACATTCGTTACAGCTTCATTTTTTATAATTTCATTAACATTTTCTAGTGCGCTACTGAGCCCAGCATATTCTTCGCTAGCTACCGTTATAGTTGGATATTCACAACTATATAAACCTTCATAAGCCTCTTCTGGATTTATACTGTTTACGTCAACAGATAAACTTATTTCTTCAGGCTCAACTACATCTTCGTCTGATACGGATACATCTTCAGTTGGATTCTGATTGTCTTGTACTGCTTCGTTTATATGTTTATTTTCAATTTCATTTACATTATCTTGTGATACTTCCACATCTTCTTTGTTGTTACTAGTTTTCCCTTCTTTATTCGAACACCCAACTAATAAAAGTAGCACTCCAGTCATAACAACCTGAAAAATTATCTTGTTTCGTAATAACATAAATTTATCCTTTATACTTATTTACTAACCTCTGTTATCGATGCACCATTTTTGTAACAGACCTATTCCTCAAATACATCAAAAGTCTTTACACTATATCCATCAAAACAACTGTATTCATTCTTTACTAATGTAACGTTTGCTTTCTCTGTACTATTGTCTGATATATTAAAATCTGCTTCTATAACAATTTCTTCTTCATCTGAAATAACTTTATAAGATGCCAACTCTGCATATACAAACCCACTTGAACAATCATTTACGTCAACCTCATAGTCGTCATCTATACTCTGAAATTCAACATAATTTCCTGATAGTGAATACTGTATATATTCTATTTGCTGTTTGTTTATGATACCTTCACTTTTGTCTAGGCTTTCGTATATATAGTCGAAACAAAACCAAGAATTTTGACAAAAATTCTTTATAAATGCGGATTCATCCTCGGCCTCCATTGTCTCATCTGAATTATAATGCTTATAATAAATTGCCATGTTCTCTAGCAACAATTGAAGATTATTATCCACTTCAAACTCCGTGGAATACACATATTTTTCTATTTCTAAATCTGCAAACAAATCTAAATTGGTAGCTTTATTGTCCTCTGCTTTTTTGTCTTCACTTTTTTGTACTGATTCATCTGTATGACTTTTTATTTCTTCTTTTTCATTTCTCTGGTTTTCACTAGCATTATTAAAAGCACATCCTACCAGTAATGTACATGTAACTATCATTGTTAATATTTTCTTTATTTTTCCCATTCTTCTCTCCTACATATCAATGTGACCCACAATTTGCGCTTTTGTTACATGATTTCCTTCAAGGTTTAACTCTGAAGTATACTCTGTTGCACTGTAGTATTTGTCTCCATTATCTTTATATTTCCAACCTGCCACCATAAACTCACAGGCGTTTATTGCTATAGATGTATTATTATTTCTTAAATATCCATGACCATAATCATCATTCTGCACTTGTCCAACAGATAATTCATCATGTGGGTGATGTGTATATTTAACATCAAGAACTATAAAATTAAAATCACTTCCATCTTCTAAAAATACTTTTACTATATCTCCAACTTCACCATATCCTTCCACCATCGCTCCAGCATAACAATCTCCAAATTCTGGAACGTCAAATTTTAACAAATCTTCATTTCCGTTGTTATTTGTGTACCTATTCATTAGGGTTTCCATACGTCCAGCTATTATTCTAAAACGGCTCTTAGCTGTTTCATAATTAAACTCTATTGACCATGCATCCTCGTCAGCTACTGGAAGACTGTATGTTGTTATTCCATCGTTGTACTGTACAATTTCTCCGCTTTGCGGAAACTCCAATACCTTTCCATCTTCTATCTTATGTTGTTTATGATAAGTATCTAATACTTTTTCTATTTTTTCATACGTCCTCATCTCTAATCTCGTACTACTATTTCTTGCACTATATAATGTGTTAAGTAGATTTGGATAATACGTCTTTAGATATTCCATTTCTTCTTCTGTAAATCCGTATTCCTTCATTAATTCAGCATATTTTGCGTCCTGCCCGTTGGTCTTGCTTCCCCCACTCTTCGCCACCGGCTCAGTTGAAATGGTCTTAATCTCATATTTTGCCATCTTAGGTGATTTTGCCACTGGAGTCATTAGTGCTGCGCCGACGCTTTTTGCACGGGCGCTGACTGTTGTGGAATGGATGTCGATTTGCTTGCTGGTGATGTAGCTATTGACCATTCCGTCGAAACGGACAAGCTTGCCAATACACTCTGAAAGGTATCCTGTATTGTCAGCGTCACCACCGCAGAAGTCCTCGTATTCCATTAATACTGGGCGGGAATCAGGCTTTCCAAAATAACCATAGGAGCCAAATTCTCCGTTTAATCTGTCTGCAATATTTTCCACTGACAAAGCTATTGATTTAAATGTATTATGAAACCCTTTGAAATCTGTCTCGATGTTTCTTAGGGTGTTATATTCAATTCTTGCGTTTGGTGCTGGATCCACCTCTGTAGCAAAAGTCGACAGAGTAAAATCCTGAGAATCCTTTACCAGATTCTGTGCCTTTACGGCATCATCAAGCATCTGACCAGCACGATTTTTAACTAACATTTTTACAGCCTTTGCTGTTTTCCCTCTAAAGGCGTCTGTTGAAAAAAAGTTTAAGTATTCGGCATTTGCTATTTCTGATTTTTTAATATACTCATCCATTGAAATATTCATGCCGTCAAAGTAGTCTTTCGTTTTCTTTACATCAAAAAATTTTCCTGCTTGTACACTCATTATTCCTGCCCCTTAACTCAATACTAATCCAACGAGCCCTATGCACTCGTTGGATTATATAAATTTTAGTGTCTTACATAGTCTTAATCGAACTAGCTACCTGCTCAGCAGCATTTTGTGTGTTGTTTGCTATCTGAACAAATGCAGCACCACCGCTAGCAAGCTGCTTATCTATTTTATGCATACCTGGTAGTACTTCTTCTTTTGCAGTCCTTAATGCTGAACTCATTAAACCTTTAAGACCTTCTGTGTGGCCTCTTGTAATCTGTGCATCATTGTCCTTCATAAGGGCTTCCAATTGATTTGCAATATCCTGGGCTTGATTACCTACACTCTTTGTAACGCCTGTATTCATATAGTAGCTCATTGTCGCACCTCCCTATTTTCCTTGATTAAATGCATTTAACACATAATTTGTATTGCTATTTTCTACCTGCTTCATAGATGCGCCGGCTGAACCCATGTAGCCTTTAAAATTGTGTGTATTTTCCTTAGCAGTAGCTAAGTTTACCTTTGACCTGCTTAAAACTGATCTAATAGCATCGCTATCTTTTCCTTCTCCTAATAATGGAAGAAGCTTTTCTAGCTTTGGAATAAGATCATCCATTGATCCTATATTTGTATCTAATCTGCTGATGACGTCTCCTACTATATTGTAGTCAACTCCTACATCTTCAGCACCTTCACCTGGGACTAAATTTAATTCTGCACCCATTTTTTTATTCTCCTTTCATAATAAACTAGGTGATGGCTTTTATTTTTCCAGCACCACTATTATCTATGTAGAATGCATCTCCATAACTCAGCTTCTTGGCATTCGCATTTGCGAATGAAGGTAGGATTTCTATGTTTCTCACCTGCTTGATTTCCTCGAATACCAAATGGGCAGCGTTTGTAGATAATTCTTTCAATAACTGCGGAGTAGCATAGGTAACCTCGGAATTATCTACATTTGTATGCATAATACAAGCTTTGCAGCCTTTAAGTTTGTTAGTAATCAGGTCGTAATATTTTGATGCGGTATCGTCATTTACAACTACATCCATGGCAATAGGAGTGTTTATCACAATTACTAACATTGGCTTGTCATCCAAGTAGTTTGCATTTTCAGCCAGAGCGTCGTATCTGGCGTCTACCTCCATACAAACCTCCTCGATATACTTCACAATGTCTGTTGCTATTATTGAATATTTAGCAACTATATCCTTCTGTGATATATACTCAAGCTCCCTGGTCATGTCATCAATAACATAAAGCTTTACTGGAGCGGATGACTGATATTTTTCCATTGTGGAAATCAAATACTTAATGAAGTCCATTCTTCCCAATTCATTAGAGCCCTGAATAGCCACAAGTGGATTTCTCATAGGTCTAATGTAAAGTGGTTCAATAGTTGAATAGCTGATTCCCACTGGATATTCGTACATGTTGTAGAATTCATCCTGCTCTCCATAGTTGTTTACCAAATATTTCTCGTTTACAACTTCAGGAATTGTAGGAATACGTCTTGCACGAATATTTTCACATTTACTATTAATGTCTTTAACGTATTTACGAATCATTTCGATTCTGTCAATTTCTCTTTGAGCATCGAATGACAAATATGTCTGGAACTCTCTGATTCCATCAGGGGTATTTATAATTGCGCGTCCCTTTACATCATCCGGTGTCAATTTGTTTCTCTCAAACAGACTGCTGTATTGGTCTGAATCATTGCAGAAGAATGAGATTCTTCTAGAGAAATTGGTAAGTATCTTGTAGCCAATTCCAGTAACGGTAGGATTTGTAACTACCACCGAAATACCTACAGATAATCCATCTCTACAGATATCTAAGAATGTCTCCTCGTATCCCTCGAAGGTGGAACGGAACACTCCGTAATTCTCCACAATGATTACCACCTGGTTGAAATCCTTGTAGCCTGCCTCTCTGTATGCGGCAAAGGAGCTAAGTCCCAAATCTGCTAGAATCTTCTGGCGTTCATCTATCATTGAAACTACCATCAAAAGTAGCTGGCGAAGCATTGTGTCATCTCTGATTGTTACCACTCCACCTACGTAATTCAGTGAAGAGTAATTCTTTAGCATCATTGACGCAAAATCCACGATGTAGATAGATGCCTCATCTGGTCTGTACCTTGATGTGAGACCACGAATGATTACCTGCATGAGATTGGTTTTTCCTGTTAGTGAAGAACCAATGATGAAGGTGTTGTCTGTGGTCAGATTCAACCATACTGCATCCTGAACCTGGTTCTCAGGGTCATCGTACATACCGATTGGAACCACAATGTCATTTGTTCCATAATCCATTGTTTTGGCATCTGGATATGGGATTCTCTCTGGCAATGGTGGCAAACATATTGGTGCAAGGTTTGCGATTTTATTTTTCTCACAGTACTCAGAAATGTATGAGACAATTGCCTCTAGCTGAGTCATTGAGCTTTCTTCTTTTTTAGGCTCCTGATGGAAAATAACTTTTCTTGCGCCAACCATATTTACCAATGACAGGTCAAATTTGCTTGTTTTATCAACAGCTCCAACCACTGCAGGACCGCCGCTGTAGGCTGACTGCAACAGCTGGAAAATCTCATGGTTTCCAACCTCCATGTAGCATCGACCGGGCTCTCTGATTTCTGCTGCAAGAGGCGATTTCAAAACCTCGTTGGAATCCTGCTTATCCTGAACCTTCAAGCAGAGCTTGAAACGCGAGTTACTCCAAATCTGGTCGTTAACAACGCCTGATGGTTTCTGTGTTGCAAGGATAAGGTGCACTCCCAAGCTTCGGCCTATTCGAGCAGCGGAAATCAATTCCTTCATAAACTCAGGCTGGTCGCTTTTTAGCTCTGCGAACTCATCTACTATCAAAATCAAATGTGGAAGTGGTATCTCTACCTGACCCTTTTTGTACATGTCTATATAATTGTCGATGGCGTTGACTCCCGCCTCTGCAAAAAGTCTCTGGCGTCGCATCAGCTCAGCCTTGATAGACATAAGTGAGCGATTAACCTGCTTGCCGTCGATATTTGTGATGGCTCCATTTAGATGAGGCAAATTCTTGAACTGGTTTGCCATTCCACCACCCTTGAAGTCGATGATAATGAAGCTGACCTCGTATGGATGGAACTGGGCTGCCATGGAAAGGATGTAGGTCTGTAACAGCTCAGATTTACCAGCACCTGTTGTTCCGGCAACCAGACCATGTGGGCCATGACCTTTCTCGTGGATATCAAGTGCCACAATTTTTCCTGCACTATCAACACCAATTGGAGCTGACATGGACTCAAATATTTTGGAATGTGCCCATCTGGCACCGATATTTAAATCATAGGCATTGAGCACCTTGTACATCTGGAAGAAGGAAATATTCTTGGTCAGTGTACTCTCTAGGCTGACCTCGCTAACATGTACGCAAGCCAACTTTTTAGCAACTGCCTTTGCCTGCTCAATACTGACCTCGTTGTATTCAAAGGACTGAGTCTTGGCTGCATCATCTGCCTTTTGCAGGAAGCCCTTGTTCATGTCTCTGTCTAGATAAACAAGCTGGTCGCAATCAGCGTGGATGTGTTCCTTATACTCATCAAAAAACAGAAATGTAAATCCTAAATCCTTTGCCTTGTTCACATAGTTTGTAATTGGATGCTCCATGAGCTCCTTTGTGCGATACGCAAATACGATATAGTGAACGCCCCCTAAAACATCCTTTTTGTCTTTGTCCTCTCTGGCTGAGATTTCGTTGTATATTGCATCTAAAACAATCTTTTTGCTTTCCTGGTCGTACATGACATTTCTACGACCTGCATCAGTTATATTCTGAAGCCATCTAATCCAAACGAAATCATTAACATCCTCTTTTTCCATAAGGAAGAAGAATTTCACATCCTCGTAGTAATGCTGGCCTGCGATAGTGATTAGTAGGTTTCTTGCTATGGCACAAAGCCTGTCTCTGACGCCAACAAATCCTACCGCATTTACGGTATTTAGATGAAGGATAATTGGCATGTCAGCAATCTTTTTATATTTCTCACTGAGCTCTTGAGGATAATTCATCAGTGGATCTTCGGTTTCATAATATGGATTTTCCCTGTATGCCACCTGATTTACAGCATCCACTGTTCCTCGACCGATTGGAACATCAAGGAAATCGCTGTGACTTTTCTCTTTTTCAAAAAGTCTTGCATCAAAGGAAAGAATCTGGTCAACCATGCTCTCTGAGAGATAGTTCATTTTCTCTGAAATGGTCTTTTCATTCCTGCGCTCTTCTAGAAGCTCCACATCCTTTTTGTGGATGTACTCGTTGTATTTCTCAATGCGTTCCTGGGACTTCTTTTTGTAGTCCTTTCTTCCTAGGATGAACATTGCAATGGACATTAAGGCGCTGACACCATACATGCACCCGTACATAATCATGTACCCGTTTCCGCCTGCTGAGCCCATCATGTTGCTTCGCATAATCATCATGGCTAGCATCATCACAAGCATTGGAAGCATAGAAAAAAGTGCTGTCCATGGCTGCTTTTGAGGCGCCGGCTGAGGCTGGAGCACTTCCATTTTTTCCTGTGGTTGAACGTATCTAAGTCTTACGTTTTTGATAAACTCAGGATAGTTGAACTGGTTGTTTGACTCTCTAATCTGTGTAGCTGGAAGATTAGTTGTTACAACTAGTTTTTTGCTGGTACAAAGCTTGCCGTTTTCCAGGTAGAAATCAACACCGTAAACCTTCAGGAAATCCTTTTCATTTATGGTGCTTACGTTTGCTTTACTAATAACACCGTTGATGAACAGTCCATATTTCAAATCGGTGCTATCGATTTCATAGCCTGCTGCAACTCGGGTGATAATGCAATGTTCCTCACCAATCAACTCATCCCTAAGGACGATGTCACTACCTGTGCCTCCGATTGTAAAAACTGCTCTATCGGAGATGTCTATCTGGTAGCTGTAATCCGTCTGTAGCTTTCCGAAGTCAAAAAGCAAATCAATCTGAAGAATAGGCTTCGTGGAATTACCTTTAAATATTTTTAATCTGTCGCCTGGGTGAAGGGATTCCTCGGTAACCTTATCTTCGTCTTTACGGATGTAATTGCCTTCTAGACACTTGGCTGTGTAACAGTCCTCAGATTTCTCAATGGTGGCCACACTTCCGGTATAACCGCTGTCCTCTGGCAATCTGATCTGAGCATCCTTGGCAGAACCGATTAGGATTTTTTCTTTATCTTCCGGTATGATTATCTCTTTATAAAGTTTATTTCCGCTGATAATTAACTTGTAATTCATACTATTTCCTAAAAATAAATTCTTCGTTTCCAAGGCGGATATTCTCGCCGCCTCTAAGCTCGCATTGCTCGCCTGCTGCAAGTCGTCTGCCGTTTATGAATGTGCCGTTTGTAGAATGAGCATCCTCTGCGTATACGCCATTTGGATTTACTGCCACAATCAAGTGCATTCTAGAAATGGCGCTGTTATCTCTGATGCAGTAATCAACGTGGAGAGAATCCTTGCCAATGACTGTTCTATCCTTGGTCAAATCAATGTTCTCGCCAGTTTTCTTTCTAATGATTTTTCCGTGCGAAACCTTTGTATTAATGCCATCATTATTCTGAAGAATACTTGTCTCGTCACATGCCCCTGCATTTAATATGCTAGTTCCTGAGGTTGATGAGATGTTGCTGTTAACATTCCAGTTTGGATCAAATGGTTTTTCTAGCACCTGAGGCTCTTTTTTCTTCTTCTTTTTTTCTTTCTTTTCTTCTTTTGGTGCACCCTCTCTTTGCTTTCTAAGAAGAATTACAACTAGCGCCATAAGCACAATGAAAATAACACCAAATACAACGGCAATTATTATGATTTCTATAGGCATTGAGCTAGCTTCAGGCTTTACGATAGGGTCTATGTCGTCACCGTCGTCGACCTCATCCCCAGATTCCTCTGTTGTCACGTCAGTTGGAGTGACTTTGCCATATTTCATTCCAAAGGAGTCAAAAATATCAACCATTTCTGATGCATCTACTGCAACATAATAGTCACCATCCATTGAAAGAATGTTCATTCCGATGACATTTCCGTTTGCATCTAGAAGTGGACCGCCACAGTTATTCATTCCAATTGGAATATCGTGAGTGATAACATGGATATCATTCAAAGTATGAATGTTCATAATGTGGCCAGATGACATAACCACCTGGTCATTTCCGTAATATGCAGGATTGTTTGCATAGTCAATTGCTGCTGGGAATCCTAACGTATATACGGAATCTGTATTCTTATAAGGCACATTTTCCTTTGAGCCATCCTCTGAAGTGTAGATGGAGAACATTGTTCTAGTGGTAAGTAATTCATCAAGTTTAAGTACTGCCATATCCAGGTTGTCACTATCAAGGTAAAGTGTGGCGTTTGTGCTAACGTCACCTGCTACCACAACCTCATACTCTACGGAATCTGCCTTGCTATCCACATCCTCCTCTGAAACTCCAAGCTCTAGAAGAACGCTTTTGATATATGATTTGTCAGGCTCCACAATGTGTTTGCAGGTAACAACGTACTCCTCAGGGTTATTTTCATCAGCTGAGCCAATCAAAAATCCTGTGCCGCCCTCGATTATGTGAGTTTTTCCGTCATCATCTGTGTAAACTAGATTGACCTGAACTATTCCCTTTTTCGCTTGCTCTAGACTCTCTTCGGCCTGAACTTTACTAACTGGCCAAATGCAGATTCCAATAATCAGGACAAGTGCAATCGCTAAACCTTTAAAAATGCTTTTCGCTGTAGTTTTCATTGAATTCAAATCCTCTTAATCTATATTTTTTGATCTGTTCCTGTTAATCTAATGTCTTCTTCGATTACAAAGCCTTGAATGCTTTCATCAAGCACTGTTGTTTCCGGTTCTAAAACTGTTGTCTCCATGTTCGAGTCTATTACTTCTGTTTTCTTCAAAAGACCTGATGTATTCCATGTAATTGAAGCATGTTGACCAGCTGATAGCTGTTGTTTACTGCCATAGCTTGAATCTGATTTGATTCGTTTCACTTCCTTGCTTACACCAAATCCTATGAGAACCCTAAGTGAGTGAAGAATGTTTAACACAAACCAAAGCACTGTTGTTAAAATGGCAAATATTATTGCAACTATTATTAGGGTAAGTGATATTTGCTTATAGCTTTGGGCTTGTTCACTTATCGTATTTACGGATATTTGTTTACTCATATCTATTTGCTCTCCTCCAACAATCCAATTGTTTGTCTTGCCTTTTCGATGTTTGACTCCAATTCACCTTTAAGCTCCGCTACTCTATCTGAAGAGTCTCCATCGATTGTCTCAACTGCGTTTTCTATATCAAGAAGCGCCAATTCCATTTCTGAATATGCAACGCCGTCCTTATTGAACTTTGCTGCATTGGAACAAATCTGAGCTGCCAATTCCTTGTATATTACAAGGGCGGTGTTTTCATTATCTATTTTTGCAATGTCACCTGAGGATACTGCTATCAAATCGTTCCAATAATCTTTGTAGCTGACGGTGCTGTCACCTGATTTATCTATGTTGCCCAGGCTCACATAGTAATTGGCAATTGCCCCAAGTCTTCTGGCTCTCTCTGTCTGGCTTTCATCTAGCTCACCAGATGCTGCCTTATCGAACCAGTAGGCTGATAACTGTTTATTGCCTACGCCCTCATAGCTGTAAAAATATGCTAGTCCCAGGCGATAGCACATAAGGCTGTAGCCTGCTTCATCCTCAGCTAATATTTGTTCATAGGTCTTTTTATTTTTTGTTGATATAAGGACACTTCTCATTTGGTTGGCTTCATCCTCTGAGAATACTCCGTCCTCCATGTATGCTTTATCAATGAGATTTATGTAAGCACTGGCTTCCTCAGGCTTTACATTAATCATGTCTATATATCCTTCCGGACTGTCTACATCCTTTTCGGATTCTACCGCCAAGCTAGCGTAGCTTTTTTCTATATAACTATTGGCGTAAGCATTTAGCCCAATTCCCATGGCGGCTGTTGCTATAGTCAAAAGAAATGATGTGGCAAATAATGCAAGCTTTACTCGCTCTTTATTTTTGTATGTATTATCCAGCTCGTAATAATGCATCAAATCGTATTCTAGTGACTCACAGTTTTGGTAACGCTTTGCTGGGTCATTTTGAACACATTTTAAAATGATATCCTCCAAGCCTTGAGATAAGGTTGGAATGTAGTGTCTAATTGGAAGGATTTCATATGGTGGTTCGCTTGGATTTTTCCCTGTAATCAAGTGATACATAGTGGCACCCAAGTTATAAATATCTGTTCTGGCATCTGTCTGGCCTTTGCCACCAAATTGCTCTGGTGCGGCATAGCCTCTGGTGCCCAAGCAGATTGTATCCTCCATGTTATCTTCCTTGTATTGTCTGGCTGTACCAAAATCAATCAAAACTATCTGACCATTTGGTTTTAGCATGATGTTACTGGGCTTTAGATCTCGATAAATAATAGGTGGATTCTGTGAATGCAAATAACCAAGCACATCACACAGCTGAATGGCCCAATCTACCACATGCTCCTGCTGTTGCGGGCCATACTCATCGATGGCCCTTTTTAATGTATTTCCTTCTATATAATCCATGATTATCAGGATGCTTTCCTCATAATCAATGATGTCTACAATGCTAGGCAAATTAGGGTGGGACAAACCTTTTAACAGTTCTGTCTCAGTACGGATGCTCGTCATGGAAACTTTGGACTTTTCCACATCATCCTTGCGAAATTCTTTGATTGCCCACTGTTTGTTTGCACGTTCGTTCATAGCAAGATAGACAGTGCTCATACCGCCCTGCCCTATCTTGTTAAGAACTTTATACTTTTTATCAATTACGGAACCAATTTCTAACATAGCTAGTCAACTCTCACCACTAAACCTGATATATTATCTGTTTCTCCTCTATCCTTAACCAAATTCACTAACTCTTTTATCCCGCTATTTTTTGCAACATTTTCTACCATTTCCTTCCCCTCTAGCTTTCGCCACAGGCCGTCGGAGCATAGTAGGAAACTAACGCCTTTTTTTGTTTCTCCCCTGAAAAAATCTGGCTTAATCTCTTTGGAAGCCCCTACGCATTGAAGCAATACGCTTTTTTCTTTGCTGTTTAGGGCTTCCTCAGGTGTCATTCGCCCAGCATCCATTTCTCTTTGAATGTAGCTGTGGTCATGGGTGATTTGCTCTATGTTTTCGCCTTCGATTCGATAAACTCGCGAATCACCTATGCTCATGACCAAATATTTATCATTCATAATCAGTAAAAGGGTTATTGTTGTTCCCAGCATTATGCCTTTACTGCTTCCGTACTCACCAAGCTTTTTATTGATTTCCTCTGCCAATCCGTTCCATTGAAGCTCTATTCTGCCCCAATAGTCCATTTCGCAGGAATAATCTTCAAGCTGTGTTGTATTGTTTTCTGCGGCTAATATTTGTGGTAGTTCTCTATTGAACCAGCCATCCACTCTATCTACCAAGGTTGCGCTGGCTACCTCGCCGCAGGAGAGGCCTCCCATTCCATCACAGAGGCAAGCCATACAGATTTGACCCATATTTTTGCTTTTCGCCTGCTTAATTAAAAGGGCATCCTGGTTAACGCTTTTCTTTGGCCCAATATCTGTATGTGCATCTGTTTTGAATGTCATGAAAGTTTTCCTCTAGTTCTATTTCTTAAATCTTCTAAATCCGAATGTGACTGCTCCGGCAGCTCCAACAGTACTTGTTCCTACCACTGCCATAACGCCCTTAGCCATTCCTGAAAGACCTGAATTATTAAGGTCCTTTCTGGTGATTTTCTGCTTCTCTATTGTTCCACTTGCGATAAGCTCCTGTGCTTTTTCTGAAATAAGAACATTGTCATAGGTAAGGGTTGTTTCGTTTCCTGAAACATCCTGGCAAGTAAGGGCAATCTGCTGGTAATCATCCTTGCCGGCAAGTGTGATTATTTCTGTTCCACCATTTTCTGTAAGCTCAGAGGCTTCATACTCTGCAACGACTTTGTTGTCTGCGTATACTGTGATTTTTGCTACGCCAACTGTATCTGTTGCGTTTACTGAGAAATCATGCTGTGACTCCTCATAGATTCCGTCGCTTTCAATTCCTGAAACAACAACGCTAGGAGAAGTCTGGTCCATTAAGAACTCGATTTCAGCTTCCTTTGACTGGTTGCTCTGCTTGTTAGTAGCTTTGTCCTCAGAGTAAACAGTTACTGAATAAATACCGTCACTCTCAAAATTAGATTTACCAACTGTGTAGCTGATTGAATGCCAGCCGTTTTCATTACTCAGCTCTGAGGTTGTATAACCGCGGCCTGCTGAAAGCTGGTTTACATCACCGTCGTGGGTTACTGAAACTTCCTTGTAGGTAAGTGTGTCTACGTTAATCTCTGTGATTACCACATTCTGTGGTGTAGTTACGTAGTAGTCATCAATCATTTTCTTTGTATCAGGGCTTACTACGTAGATTGATCCAAATCTGTTAATTGAATAGCTAATCTGCTTTTCAAATTCGTTTCCTGCTAAATCCTTTACCTTTGCAGTCAAGGTATATAAGTCGTCGTTTGCTTTCTCATGAGCAAGGTCTGAAATCTGAAGTGTGTAGCCATCCTGTGTCTGTGTAGCCTTGTTTTCTATTGCTACCTCACCGTTGTTAGAGCCTGTTAAGTGAACCTCGATATCTTCGCTCTTAAGATTCAAATCCTTAACAGTAATTACTGGCTCCACTGTGCCATTGTTTGCAGACATATCTGTGACGCCAGTAATCTCGATTTCTGGCAATGTGGTGTCGATAAAGAACACACCGCTTGTGTAAGTATCTGAGCTATTTCCCGCTAAATCCTTACAAGTTATATTAAAACCAAATTTTCCATCTGTATTGAACTTCATTGTGGCAACATATTTTCCATCAGACTCATTGAAATCTGTTACTGCTGGAAGAGCATTTAGGCCGTCCTCAGAAGCTTTATCAATGCTTACAAGTGAGCTTGAGAAGCTGATATCTTCGATTGTAATTGTTGCCATTCTGCTTTCCTTGAAGTAGTTCTCATTGGCTGGTGTATTGTTATCAAAGGACACCTTCACCTCTGGAGCTGTTAGGTCTACCACAAATTCTGAAGCGCTCTGCTGTTCGCTGCTATTGCCTGCTTTGTCCTTGCAGTTAAAAGTGAGACTGTAAATGCCATCAGCGCTGAACTCTATTTTCTTGCTGTAAGTATCATCACTTGTTTTCTCCCAACCGCCAACTTGTGGAGTTCCGATTTGAGAGTTAAGTGTTAAGGTTGTATAAGCATCATCACCTGGGAAGTTTGTGTCCTTTACTGTGATTGTTGCTGTTCTAGCCTTGTTGAAGTATTTATCATTAGTAGCTTCGTTGTTATCGAATGTAAGCTGAACAACTGGCTTTGTTTTATCTATTGTGAAAGTGCTCTGGCTGTCTAAGCTTTTTATGTTATTAGCTTTGTCTGCCACGGTTCCCTTTAACTGATAGCTACCATCCCCTGAGACTGTTGCAGCAAAGGTATGAACATCGCCATACACCGACTCGGCTTTAAAGTAAATTGGCTCACCACCAGCCTCATTTTCAATGTAGACACCTTCTAGTGTATCTTCGTTGATAAGATTGCTTTCTTTTACCTTAATCTCAACTCTAACGTCCTCATTGTAGAAGCCTGTGTCGGCTCCTGAGGAACCTGCTGGTGTGTCACTTCCGTTATAGGTTGTGGAGATGATTTCTGGTGGTGCATTATCGATGAATGTTTTTACCGTTTTCTGACCAAGCTCTCCATTGATCACAAACGAAAGAGTGTAGGTGTGTTCGCCATCATCTGCGGCTGGCACATAGTAAATTCCACTATTTTCAAACTGGTCATAGAAGATTTTGTATGCATTATCAGTATGGAAAAGGTCGTATATTGCTTTGCACAAAGCATCTACTATGCAACAACGGCGATTATCCTGATTTGGAGCACTTTTCCATTTACCTTCAATCACTGCATCATTCTCATCTACTAGCTTGGCATTCGTAATCTCATAGTCTGTAACACCTGCAAACTCGATTTTCAGTTTATCCTGTAAATATTTGGTTGATGAGTAATAGATTTCGTTTTCATTGCTGTCATTCATTTTCCAGACTTCATTTCCGTCTGCATCAACCGCTGAAACTGTGTAAACAACTCCTGCATAATCCGCATCTGTCAGCTGTACATAGCATTCGTGAGCCATAGTAGCACTAACTGATTTGTAAGTGGAATTTCTGGCTAGGGCTCCCATAATATAGTAGTAAGTACCGTCTTCATCCACTGTGAAGGTGTATACCTTGTTTCCATCATCGTCTGTTTCTGGTACATCGTCTGGCTGGAATTCTACGGATGTCTCATTTACCACATCATATGCAGCAAGAACGACCTCCATTGACTGGGACTGGTCAATTGTTGCTTTAACTGTAAATTGGGTTCCGGTTGTGTAGTGAGGAATCCCACAAATATATACCGGATTATCATTGTTATCCTCTACTGAGACGATTGTTGGTCTTGCATCTACCGATGACAACTCCTGTTCACAGATTGTGCAGTATGTTTTTACATAGTAACCATCAAGCACTGGATTGCCTGGAGTGCAGCTCACTGAGCCTTCCTTATAGTCACATTCTGAATCAGTGCATTGGTAATAGTGAATGTGGTCCCCCTTGACTAGCTCTAAACAGTGAGTATGTTCAGGGGTCGTTTGGGTAGTTTGTGTTGTTCCGGTTGTTTGGGTAGCACCGGCGCCGTCTGTTTCTGTTCCGGTTCCTGTTCCTGTGGTTGTTGAAGTTGTGTTGGCTCCGTCTCCTGTTACTTGTGTATCTCCCGTGCTGGTGCCAGTTTCCTCTCCTGTTCCTATGGTTCCCTGGGTTGTGCTCGAGCCATCTGTACCGGTTCCAGCTCCTGTAGTTTCCGAAGTTGCGCTGCCACCATCTGTGCCGGTTCCGGTTCCTGTGGTTATGCTGCTCCCGTCTGTACCTGTTCCGGTCCCTGTGGTTGTACTGGTCCCGTCTGTACCTGTTCCGGTCCCTGTGGCGTCCTGTGTACCCCCGTCCTGTGTCGAAATGATATCTCCCTGAACAGGCTCATCCTCATCTGCGAATACTCCTATTGCCGAGTTAGTACACAAGAATGTGCCCAGCATTAACATTGCTGTCAATCGCTTGAGTTTCAACTTTATTCTCCCTCTCTTCCATACATATTTCCCTTTTGTGTATAAAACTTCGCTTTTCACACTTTTTCCATTATTACATAACTTCGTCTGATACACAACTATTGCATTTGTGTATACAAACTTTCATACAAAGCCTAATTTTTCGTTAATTTGTTATGCGTTATAATGTTTTTGAATTTTGAATATCATACGTTCTAGGTAGCATTTTAGTACTTATATTGTTTTGTGTCAATTCTCTAATTCACATTTTTTTCACAAATATCTTTCCAATAAAAAACCAGGCCATTCCCAGCCTAGTCATCTCACTAATCACACTATGAATTTGCCATTTTCTTAGTACCATTTTTTCAAATCGCACTAAGAATCCAAGATTTATTCTTATTTCTTAGTACGCATTATCAAAAAAATCATCTGTCGTACTAAGAAATATATCTTTTCACTCTATTCTTAGTGCATTTTTCTTCAAAACCTCTTCATCCATACTAAGGATTCTCCCATTTTTCTCCAAGTTTAGTATTTTCTTAATTTCTCTTGATTTATCGTACTAAGAATTAAAGCTTATTGTGTAATCCTTAGTACAATTTCTTTTTATTTATCTTGTATGTACTAAGGACATAAAAAATTTCTATATTGCTTAGTACATTTTGCAATAATATGACTATATAGGGAAACTTACTTTATTTCATATAGTTATAAATATTCTGTATGTACTATATATTCAGGCTTTGCCTGATTTATATAGTCATAAAAACCAATTAAGTACTATATATACCAACTTTTATGCCTGTATATAGTTTCAAAAAAACTATTTGTACTATATATTTTTGTATCCAATCTTTTATATAGTCATTTTCCTCATGTTCACTTATTTTCAGGGCATTATCGCACTATATATACTGGGATTTCTGCTTTTATATAGTTCTTTTTCTCTTGTTGACTCATTTTCAGGGCATTATCGCACTATATGTATTGGGTTTTCTGCTTTTATATAGTACTTTTTCTCTTGTTCACTTATTTTCAGGGCATTATCGCACTATATATACTGGGTTTTCTGCTTTTATATAGTACTTTTTTTCTTGTTCACTTATTTTTAGGACATTATCGCACTATATGTATTGGGTTTTCTGCTTTTATATAGTACTTTTTCTCTTGTTCACTCATTTTTAGGGCATTATCGCACTATATGTATTGGGGTTTCCTCTTTTTATATAGTCGAATTACATGTTTCTTTTGATATTACTTTATGTATGCGCTATATAGATTCTTTTTTCTTGCTGATATAGTACGAGTCATATACAGCAACCAAGTTTTATCGTTTGTTTTATAAGAAAGTTCCGGAATAGGTCCCTATAAACTCAAAAAGCGCCTCCGATTTCTCGGAAGCGCTCTAAAACTTCTTCTTTAATTAATCTGAAGGCCAAACCTAATTGTTGATGGGTCTTATGGTTTTTGCTTATCCCTTCAACGCGATCTGCTCCATCTCTGTAGCAATTCGATTGATTACCTCAAGTGTGTCATTCATGTTATTGAGGGCATCCATTGCATCATCACTAACTGAGCCAACTGTATCGGTGGCAGCCGCAACCTCTTCTGAAGTAGCAGAAAGATTTGTGATGTTATCCATAATCTCTCTATTTGCAGTAATGACATTATCAACAGAGCCTTTAACTTGAACAACGCCATCGCGCAAATTATCGGTTCCTGTTTTAATAGCATCAAGCTTAGTACCTGTCTCAACGATAAGCTCGTTTTGCTTTGTAGCATACTCTGCTGATTTAGACATTGCATCGGCAGCAGAACGAGCATCAGATGTAAGTCTCTCGATAATCTTTGAGATTTCCTCTGTAGCCTGTCTTGTGCTCTCTGAAAGTGCTCTGATTTCATCAGCAACAACGGCAAAGCCTTTACCTGCTTCACCAGCTCTTGCAGCTTCGATTGAAGCATTAAGGGCTAACAAATTAGTCTGACTAGAAATACCAAGGATTGTCTCTGTAATAGCCTGTACATCCTGGATACTATCATTAAGAGCCTGTGTAGTAGAGCTTGTTTCGATATTAATGTTAGCAACCTTCTCAGCCTGATTCTTTAGCTGATTAATAAGTTCAACACCTTCATTTACTGAAGCTTCTACCTGTTCTGAGACTTCATCAATATTATTTGCTTCTTCGCCAACAGTCTGGATACTCTCCTGAATAACCGCTGTCTTATTAGTCTGATTCTCGATAGCCTCTGCTGTATTCTTTGTTCCTTCCACAATCTCAAGCACTGAATCGTGGACAACATTCATAGACTCATTAAGTCTTGTGGATACCTCATTAGCCTCTGTGAATTTATTATTAAGCTCCTCTGCCAAGTCAACGATTGTTTCAGAAGTAGCTTTAATGTCTGCTGCATGATCCTTTATTGTATCAAGAGTCTCTGTATTCTGACGGCGCTGCTGCTTACAAACAATAACGGCAATAGTACAAGCGATAATACTGAATACCATCTGGGTCATAAGCTCTCGACCTGAAATATTTCCTTTCTTCAGTTCAATAAAACCTGAAGAAACAAGACAAGCATTTGCAATAAAGCAGCCTATTCGCACCGTATTGGCTTCTCCATAAATCATTACAATCAGGATAATAGTATACATGAATATGTACATGTGATTATCACTAGGAGAATAAATGGTAAGCAAGAACAGCAATACCATAGAAAGAGTTACAACGTATTTATACTGATATTTATCGCCAAAATTAATTGCGCATACCTGATATAGAATCAAGCAAACTATTGCAACCACAAGTCGTGCGATATTAAGAGCGCTCATGCCATCGAAATAAAGAGAGCGCGAAGCAAAGAAAATCAATGCACAACTAGTAATAGTTCCGCTACAACGTGCCAGGAAATTCTTCTCGGACATCTGTTTAGTCTCAATTTCCATCTTCTCAGATTTTTCGCCCATACTACTTTTACCTCCGTCTATAATCATCATAAAAAAGGAAATATTACTCACGTAGTAAAATCAGTATATCAGCTAAAATGTGAAATAAGGGTGAAACAACAGTTTTTTCACAAAACATTCATTATATTTGCAACAATTTCATCATAGTTTTCTCGTACGTGTGGCCTAAGGCAATTAATACAAGACTTAACGCCCTTCTCAGTATAGTAAAAATTGCCGCCGCACTTATCCCCCAGACAATACAACGGACAATAGCAAAACAAGCAATTAAAATCCTCTGGCTTGTCCGTCTTGTGGCAAGGAAAGTATTCACATTCTTTATTCTGAAAAAATTTATAATTATCCATGCCCCAATTATACATCTTCTCGGCCCATTTGGCTCGCCCTTTTCCTTTGGGCGCCACTAGGTCATCCCCAGCCCCGCTCCCCGGCCCGCCTGTATGGAAACAATTTCACGAATATTTTTAGTTTTCCAATATGCAAGAGGGAGCATCCCGCATGTGTCTTTCTATGGATGAACTGTTTTGAAAAATGTATTTTTACAGGGCGGACATATTTGTAAGTTCTAATTGGTACAACTCAGGTCTCAAGGGGGAATTGGGCTCATAATACGTTCACCAAGAAAAATCACAAAGCTGGATTATCATATATTGGCACCGTGCTTTATACGACATCGTGTCGCGTGTCGCACTTGCGCCGCCGTCCTAGCGGCGCATGCCAATATATTGATAATCCAGCTTTTATTTTTCTAGGTTCACTCCCAAATCGCCCAATTCCCCCTGAGCCTGAGTTGTACTAAATATACATTTTCGTGTCCGCCCATAAAATACCTTTTTCAAAATTGTACAGACATGAGAAAGACACATGCTAATAAAAGATGCGAGTCCTTGCATATTAGGAAAACAAAATATTCTTGTGAAGTTTCCATACAGGCGGGCCGGGGAGCAGGGTTGGGGATGGCCTGGTGGCTGCGATGTAGTGAGGCGAGCCAATGGGCCATGGTGTCTAATTGGTGGATGGAAAGCCTTCAGAATAAACGAATGTGCCATCCTTGAGGACCCACATGGCTTCGACGCCTTCGTGGGACTCAATAAATTGCTGGCCGTCCTCTAGGGTCATGTTAAAGAGTGCGGTTGAGAAGGCGTCGGCCATGCCTGAGTCTGATGCAAGTATTGAGACTTGGGCGAACTCGGTGGATGGGAACAATGTGTCAGGATTGATTATGTGGCAGTAGCGGGTGCCATCAACCTCATAGTAGCGCTGGTAATCGCCGCTAGATACCACGCAACCACCATCTCCAATTTCCACTGTTTCAATGTAGGCCTCATCACTTTCTAGGTCTGGGTTTTGAATTCCTATCTTGAAATTCTTATCTTCAGTTTTTGAGCCAATGGCACAGATATTTCCTCCCACATTGAGTAGGACATGGTCTATACCATGAGCTTTGGCTGCTGTTGCAACTGCCTGCACAGCGTACCCTTTTGCGATGCCTCCAACATCTAGAGACATTTCTGTGTCAGCTAGGTAAACTGTGCCAGCTTCTTCATCTATGATAATATCCTCAATATTTGTGTGTTCTGATGCAGCTGCTAGCTCCTCTTCAGTTGGAAGGGTAGCTGCATCTGGATTTTCAAGACCCTGTTCTCTGTAGGTGTGCCAAATAGATAGTACTGAGCCCATGGCAATGTTGAGCTTGCCATCTGTTTCATAGTACATCTCCTTGCCATATTTTATTAGGTCTATTAGCTCACTATCTACTTTTACGGGAGTTATCCCTGCATTATCGTTGATTGTTTTGACATTATTGATGCCTTCATACTCGTTGTAGATATCATATAGATTGTTGTACCTAGTCAGTTCTTCTTTGATGAAGGCTACATCCTCTGTGAACCTTTCCTCAGTTGTATTGTAGCCACTGATTTCAGTTGTTGTATCAAACAAGTCTAAGATTGATATTCCGTAGTCCTCGCCTGTGGCAGAAGCTTCTACTGAAGCTTCCGTATCTGGCTGTGATAAAAGCTGGAAGGCTATGAAAGCTATCAAAGCGACTATTAATAATGCAGAAATAATTATTCCCTTTTTCATCGTAAATCCTTTTATTTAAAAAATTTAAGCTTAATCAGCTTGAGTAAAGCTGTTTTCTTAAAGATTATACCTGCTCCTGCAACGATAGCAACACCTGCTGATGTTGCTGCAATTGGAACAACTGGTATTTTTTTCTTTTTGTTGTTTTGTTTACTATCAGATTCAGAGTTATTTGTTTCGTTAGATGCTGCAGATTCGATAGTATTTTCTTTTATTTCAGCATCCTCCATAGGCACTTCTTCCTCAGCTGCATCGGATGATTGGCTACTAGAAGAATTGCTGCTAGATGAGCTTGCAGTCTGAATGCCGGTTGTTTCTTCTATTGTTTCATCAGGCGCTGTCTCCTCAACGACCTCAACTGCTGCTTCCTCTGTACTAGATTGGGTTGCTGAACTACTAGCGCTGCTTGTTGATGAGCTACTGCCTGAAGATCCACTATTTGATGAGCTGTTTCCTGTCTCAGAAGACTCAGTGATTTCTTCTGTTGTATTATTCTCCGAAGGCTCAGATATATCTGTGTTTTCCGAAGGTTGCTCTGGAAGTGGTGCTATTTCCTGGGCAAATGCAGCCAAGTCAACAAGACCATATCCATAAGAATTATCATAGCCCTCGTCACCCTTATCCTGGCTGGTTGTCTGAAGTAATTCCTTGAATTCATCAGGTGTAATGTCAGGATTAGCCTGCTTTGCTGCTGCAGCCATTGCTGCAACTATAGGTGAAGAATATGATGTTCCCGATTTAACGAAGCATCTGTAACCACGTGCGCTAAGTCCCAAACTTAAAATCTGCTGACCTGGGGCAGTAACATATACCTGGTCGTTCTTTGTTGAATTTACACGCACGTTTCCTGCATTATCAACTGCACCTACGCTGATAACAGAATCATAGGATGCAGGATAAATGTAGGCATCTTCTGTGGAGCCAGATACTCCAGAGTTTCCTGAAGCTCCGACAACTATTACACCGCATGAATTTGCATAATCAACTGCTGCTTTTAGCTCCTCTGTGTCAAGCAAGCTTACGCTAGTTGTGATTACGTCTGCATCAAATTTATCTACAGCCTCTACGATTGCTCTGCCTGCTGCTTTACTTGCTTCCTCACTAGCACCTGAATCTATTCTCATTGGAATAATATCCACGTCGCTAAGCAATCCGGCTATACCAATATTGTTATCCCTCTTTGCGACGATAATACCTGTCACAAAAGTACCATGCCCCTCAGGATCAGTAAGCTCCTCATTGTTCTCTGCGCCTGGGTCATTCATTGGAGAATCATTTACATAGTCCCAGCCTGCAAGGATGTGATGATAATCTATATCTGCCGAATTGCAAATCAATCCACTATCGATAACCGCAATCTTGACTCCCGAACCAGTCAATCCATGCTCTGCTAATCCATTTCCGTTAATGTCATCATAATACTTACTTTGAAGTGACCAGTAAGTGTCATTTAAAGTAGTATCAACTGTTTCCTCTTCTTCCTCTTCTTCAGATTGTGTAATTTCTATATCAAATCCAAAGATTTCTGCTATTGAATAAAGTGTATCAGAGTTTGTTACATATTCTCGCTCGTAGTCTGTGAGCGCAGTGTAGTAATTGATTGCAGCTAAAACATTGTTAATATTTCCAGTTGTAGATGTGTTTGCTGAGGTATAGCCTGCGATTTTATCTATTGCATTTATAGCAGTCTGAGCTGAAGCCTTGGCAAGTGCATCTGTTACACCTGATTTTATTCCAGATGATGTAAGTGTAGCTCCAGAAACTGCATCAACCTCTGTTGTCTGCTGTTCCACGATTGTACTGTAGAGTGTTGATGCTCTTGCATATGGAGATGTATCACCACCCTCTGTGGTCTCACTGTGGCTAATACACTCGATTGAAGAAATCATATTGTTTTCAATGACAACATTAAATGTCATTGTACCTCCACGACCTACTCCTTCACCTGTGTATGTTCCATTTGCCCAAGTTACGCCACTTAATTCAGTCGATGCCTTTGAC
Source organism: Pseudobutyrivibrio sp. (assembly GCF_015057185.1). Lineage (GTDB taxonomy): Bacteria > Bacillota > Clostridia > Lachnospirales > Lachnospiraceae > Pseudobutyrivibrio. The sequence goes on from NZ_SVEV01000007.1 coordinate 85,453, forward strand.
TCGGTGTAAGCTTTCTCATAATAATTTGTGCACATAACAAATGCATCATATGGATTTGAAGATGATGCGGCCTGTCCGTGCCACTCCCAAGCAGGGGTACCATACTGTCCACTTGTTTGGCCTACCACTGTAACTTCTGTCTCGTTTTCCCTATTGATTACATCGTAAATCCAGTCTCCACCAGTGGTTCCGTAGTTCTGAACCCATGAAACATTGTTACTAGAATCATATTTAATAATTATGCCGTCGTTTGCGCCATAGTTGTCCCAAATGTAGCCTTCATCCAATAAATCGCGTTCAACGATTGTAGTATTTGAAGTTCCGAATACAACATATCCGCCGTCGCTAGTTGCTGTAACTCCTTCCATTTGAGTACCTGCATTTGCTGTAAGGCTTCCTGAAAGGCCGTCTACTGTTCCGATGTTTCTTGCAAATAAAACGTCATCCAAATCAGCTGAATAACGTACAACCACAACGTCTGTAGAGCCATAGCACTTCCAGTCTTCTCCTGTTGTTGCATCGTTTGTAGCTGTTCCTGTAACTACATAAGTGCCATCATCAAGAACTGCTACTGACAAGTACTCAGCGGTTATTAAATCGATGCTATCCTGGGCTGTTGGATTAGCTGTACCTGCCATTCTATGGGCGATAAGTTCTCCTGTAAGTCCGTCCCATTTTGCAATAACTGCATTTGCGTTACCCTTTGCAAGCTGTGTTATTCCTACTGTAATAAAGTTACCGTCCTCGTCGATATCAAGGCCTCTGATTTTTTCTGTAGGATTTGAGTATGAAGAATCTGCAACATCCTCCATGACACCATAGTTTTCAAATGAAGCAAATTCAACATTAAAGTCCTTATCGAATTTTATTAAACATCCATTGAAGCCCTTATCACTTGCACGTTTGCTTAATTCCTCATCCTCACCAGAGGCATTCTGCCAAATTTGTGTTTTTGTACTGAATCCATCCTCAGAAGAAGCTATATATCCTGTAAGGTATGAAGTATATCCAGAAACAGCAAAACCGCCATCATCTGTAGGAACAATACCATTTAGCTCATAACCTGCTCCCGATGTAGAATTGATAATGTATTCTGTATAGTCATCCTTATCATTAGGATTGATTTTTACAATGTACATAGCGGTTCTTGTACTTTCGTAATCTCTTACACGACCAACCGCAACAATACTTCCGTCGGCAATTACATCAACACCAAGAAAATACGAAACTCCTACATGTGTTGATTCCCATGTCCATTTCACATCATGATCACTATCGAAGCAAACAACAATAGCCTCATTGTATGAATGCCCATATTGCGGAGATGCTTCCATATTTGTTGTGAAATCCCAATCAGGGTCATCGCTTGCCCCAAAGGTATAACCTGCTGCTACAAAAGCGCCTTCTTCCTCGCCAGAAGCTGGAAGTAAATATGCAGCTGCTTCGAATTTGTCCTCATACAATCCACCGTAGCTTTTTGCAGATTTAAAATCCAGCGCATTATTAAACTTTGATTGTGTTGCTGAAGTAACACCGTCAATATCTGTTTTCTTTAATTTGTGAGGCTTTTCTTTTTCCTCTTCCTCTTCTTCAGCTTCTTCTTCAAGCTCTGTTAAATCAAGCTCTTCATCTGTAGCACTAGCTAAGGAAGTAATGAGCTGTTCTTCTATAGACTCATCAGACTCATCGTCATCGCCTTCTGAAGTCTCAGTCTCTTCGTCATCGCCATCTGAAGCCTCAGTCTCTTCTTCTCCTTCCTCATTCTCGCCATCATCATTCTGGCTTACTTCATCATTGTCTTCTTCATCTTTTTCTTCTTCGCCATCCTGACTTTCTTTTTCAGACTCATCCAAGTCCTCTGTTTCTTCCACAGAATCATCTGTTGTATCTTCTTCTGTAACAACAGCCCCATCTGTCTCGGCTGCAAGCACAATCATAGGAGCCCCAATTAGCCCAGTATAGGCTATGCTCAGAGCCATGATCATGCTAAGCACCGTGTTCAACACTTTTTTCATGCATTTTCTCCTTAGTTATATCTCACTTACGCTTTGCACTGCTAACTAACGTTAGAGCAAACTAACCGCGGTTATGAATTATAACATAGTGCTAAAAAACTATCTACACCATTTTAAGTTTCCGTGTCTACGATGTAGTGAGGCGTGCCAATGGGGCATGATGGCTTTATTTATTCTTGGGCATGAAATAGAAAAAGTTTTTTCACACTCTGGTGGTAATATGTCCTCAGAATTATATTTTCGTGAGGTAATCTACATGGCAGAGAAAAAAAATAGTGACAGCTTCATAAGTGATTCCGGCATTATTATCAGCAACAAAACAAAGCAAGCGAAGATTTTTGTATTCATTTGCAATGTGCTGACTCTGATATTGGCTGTACTGGGATTTATAACTTTTGTTATTGGGAATTTTTAGGGGACCTTTAGTGTGACTAATGTTTAAGCGAGTATTGATTTAGACTAGGTTAATCAAAAGTAATTATTGAGGATAATTTATGTATGAATTTAAGCGTAGAATCTATGAAGTAATAGAAGTTTCTCATATTGGGGATATTTCCAGTCGTGCCTACGACAAATTGATGACAACAGCCATCATCGTAGGTCTGATTCCTTTGACCTTGAAGACAATGAACAAATACGTCATTGCAATAGATGTGCTGACGAGTTTTTTGTTTTTGATTGATTACGTGGCGCGTGTATACACAGCCGATTACAAAATGGGATACAAGAATTATCGCGCCTATATAGCCTACATTTTTACTCCACTGGCTATTTTTGATTTGCTGTCAATATTGCCTGTAATATATATAATCGTGCCTGTATCCACTGTAATTGGACTCTTGCGTCTTTTCAGAATCTTCCGTGTACTAAAGCTAATCAGATACTCCAAGACTATGGTTATCATCGCAAACGTAGTTCGCAAGGTAAAATCCCAACTTCTGGCTGTGCTTCTTTTGATTGTAGTTTACATTTTTGTTGCTGCTATGCTTATATTCCAACTGGAGCCAGAGCTTTTCGGCAACTTCTTTGATGCACTTTACTGGGCAACAATTTCTATCACCACCATCGGCTACGGCGACTTTACACCTGTCACCGCCCTTGGCAAATTCATCACTATGATTTCCGCCCTTGTTGGCATGGCAGTCATCGCACTCCCAACTGGTATCATCACAGCCGCATACATGGCTGAAATCACCAAGAAGAAATCTAAGTATGAGTTGTAAAAATCATGCTGATGAAAATTAAGCTAACACTTCTTTATGAAAGACAAAGAATCCTCTTTATTTTCGGCTAGAATATTCAATAGTCTGTATGCTGGTCCTGTTGGGTGAGTACTGCCTAATTCCCAAGCTTCAAAAGTTTTTGCTTTTAAATTGCCTTTTTCAAAATCAATTGCTTCCTGCAGTCCCTCTTTTAAATCATCAAACAGTGTACTCATATGCTACCTCCTGTTTCTTTCCATCTTTTGGTAAAAATTGGCACCTCGATAAATGTTCTTGGCATTATTCTTCCTAAAAATTCTTGATACTTAGTATTTAATACCCTACATTGTAGGGTGTAAATATTCTATCTAATATAGGATGAAAAACTAAACATATTCTGCAATTACATACAAATAAATAATGTCGCACTTTTTTATTTAGGTGCGACTTTTTTTATTTCCACTAAAATGGACATAAAAGAAGCCACATCCTCACGACAAGATGTGACCTCTTTAAAGTTAACTTGATTTGATAAAATGCATTATAACATACTGAGCGTAAAAATCAATATCCTACTTTAGCTAATAGCGCTTCTTCTAGAATTCTGGAAAAATTTAGTCCCAGCTTTTCTGCTTTCAAATTTAAATAGTAGGGTATTGTTACATTTTTTCTTACTTTGCGATTATCGCATTTCAGGCGATACACGTCAAAATCAATATCTACATATGTCACAATATCGTCTTTTTCAGTAACATACTCTCCGTCGTCGGCTCCAGGTAAATCTCTCCCTTGATCCTGGTATTCAATGCCAACAATCCCGATGGCGTCTCTTGCCATTTCCATTGCATCCGCCATACTTTCACCCGATGTATCAATGTTAAATGCCGGCACATACACTAGATAGCCGCATTCATCCGGTGTGAGTATAACAGGATAAGCAATCCTATTAGCCATAGCGTCCTCCTTTGCCTACTCCCCCATTTTTCAGAAATATTGAGAAGATTTAACCCAATCGAAACAGAAACTCATATAGCAGAACAGGCTATATGCCTGTTCGCTTTATGATTCTCTTTGCCAAGTTTTCAGGAATTTCGTTATGTCGTTCAATCGGCTCCATTTGTACACCGTTGGTGTATACATCGTGATTGGAGCCGTGGCGAATGAGATACCACCCGTTGGCTTCGAGACGCTTAATAAGGTCTCTTCGTTTCAAATCAAGTTAACCTCCTTTCATATTTCTTGATTAAATTATACACATATTATGCGCATACATCAAGTGTTTTATACGCATATTGTGCGCATATTTTTAATTTCTTGCTTAATAAAAGCACCCTATTTCTAGGATGCTCAATCTTATAGATAGTATTTTCTTCTTAGATAGAATTTTCAAAGAAAGGCAACATATTGACTCCGAGGTCGTTGGGTAGTAATATACTACCATACAGAAATAAGGGGACATTAAGTTGAAAAGCATTAAAAGAATTATAAATATAATCGGTCTTGTTTTTTTACTGGGCTTGATTGCCTTTTATAAATATAAGTTGGGATATGTGGAATTATTTGTGACCTACGTAATTAGTAGACGAGGTTGGGCGGATATATATACTTATCTATATATTATTTGTGGCATATTCGAGATCATTTATTGCCTTGTGGTGTTGTGTGATAATACTAGGAAAAAAATACCATCTGCGCTAATAACTGTTATGGGAGTTGCATGTAACATCGGTTCATTAATTATTGGCTACAGGAAAGTTATAGAGCCATGTACTGATGTCAACATTCCAACAATTGTTGCTTTTAAAATGAACTTAATATTTAATGGTATAGGAATCGTTTTAACCAGCGTTATACTTCTTCAGTATATCTATAAAAAGAATAAGCATAATTATTTCTGGAAATACAATATATTTCTGTTTCCAATTATTGCTTGGGTTTCAAATATAAACTGGTTTAATGATTTCACAGGCCAGGAATACTGGGACAATCTGCTTAGCAATATAGGAATTGGGACAACTCTAATCATGGCGATTATGTTTCTGTTTGCATTCCTGCTATTTAATAGATATGGAAGCAATAAAAAAGAGATGCTAGCTGACTAGAATCTCTCATACTGTAAAAAAAGGGTCCCGCACTAAGTAATTAGTGCGAGACCCTTTAATTATGCTCGTAATTAGATTACTTTGCTGATGCTTTAAGTAATGCTACGATTTCTGCCTCTGTTGTAAGGCTAAGTGCCTTCTCAGCGAGGGCATCTGCCTCTTCCTTGCTCCACTTAGAGATGATAGCACGTGCTGTAAGTACAAGTACTGGGTTAACACTGTACTCATCAAGTCCAAATGAAATAAGAAGTGGAATCATGAGTGGGTCAGCTGCTGCCTCACCACACATACCAACAGGAATACCTGCGGCATTTCCTGCTGCGATGATATTCTTGATTGAGCGAAGTACTGCTGGCTGGAATGCTGAGTAAAGGTAAGCTACCTTTGCATTTCCACGGTCAACGCTCATTGTATACTGTGTTAAATCGTTTGTTCCGATTGAGAAGAAATCTGCTTCCTTAGCAAGCATATCTGCAATGAGTGATGCTGCTGCAGTCTCAATCATGCAACCAACTTCGATATTAGCATCGAACTTAACTCCCTCAGAAGTAAGCTCCTGCTTGCACTCCTCAACGAGGGCCTTAACGGCTCTGATCTCGTCTACACATGTAACTAATGGTACCATGATTTTAACCTTGCCATAAGCTGAGGCTCTCAAGATTCCTCTGAGCTGAATCTTGTACATGTCTGCATTAGCTAAGCAGTAACGAACTGCTCTGTAACCAAGGAAAGGATTCTCTTCCTTCTCAAGGTCCATGTAAGGGATATCCTTGTCGCCACCAATATCAAGTGTACGAATAATAACTGTCTTGCCTGCCATTGTCTCAACGGCTTCTTTGTAGGCTTCGAACTGCTCATCCTCTGTTGGAAGATGTGGCTTGTCCATAAATAGGAATTCTGAACGGAAAAGACCAATTCCTTCGCCGTCGCATTCAATTGCCTTCTTTGCATCCTTTGGTGTACCAATGTTGCAGAAGAGCTCTACCTGCTTACCATCTGCAGTAAGTGTCTCCTTGCCAACAAAGTTCTTGAGCTCTGCCTGTGCACGGATAAACTCTTCTCTTTTGCGTACATACTGAGATATAACATCTCCGTCAGGATTAATATATACATCACCCTCTGTACCATCGACAATAGCTGTATCCTTGTCCTTAACGAGCTCTGTAATACCAGGAACTGAAAGAACAGCAGGTATCTCTAATGCTCTTGCAAGGATAGCAGAGTGAGATGTCTTTCCACCTACTTCTGTAATAATACCAACAACATTATCTTTTACGATTTGTGAAGTCATAGATGGTGTTAAATCGTGAGCAACGAGCACTGTGCCTGGTGCTACCTTGCTAATATCTACGTCCTCTACCCCAAGTAAAATTTTGAGCAAGCTGATTTTGATATCAGAAATATCTGATGCACGCTGACGCATCATGTCGTCCTCCATTTTAGAGAACATGCCGATAAACATGTCGCAAACAGCAGTAACTGCTGCCTCTGCACACTGACCAGCTTCGATCATCTTTGTCATCTCGCCTGCCATAGTAGGATCAGCAATCATAGCTAAATGACCTTCCATGATTTCAGCTTCTTTAGGTCCGATATTCTTTCTGATATTTTCTGCCATCTCAGCTGTTTCAGCCTTAAATTTATCGATAGCAGAATTGAATCTAGCCTTTTCAGCTTCTTTGTCCTCTACTGGCTTTGACTCGAAAGACAAGTCATGCTCAACAATAAGACAAATGCTACCAATACCTATTCCTCTTGACGCTTCTATGCCTTTGTACATAGGTTCCTCCTTGCTATTAGATATTAGTCTCCTAAACCGCTCTCAACAAGCTCAACGGCCTTTGCAAGTGCTGCCTCTTCATCTGCACCATCGCACTTGATCTCGATTTCAGCACCGCACTTGATGCATGCTGCCATAAGCATCATAACGCTCTTACCATCATACTCATTGCCATTAAATACAATCTTAACATCTGAATCAAATGGTGTAACAGCTGCACTGAAAACTGTAGCTGGACGCATGTGCATACCCTGCTCATTAGTAACTTTAACTACTTTTGAAACCATAAATAAAACTCCTTTCGTTTCAACGTAAATGCGTAAAAAAGTACTACTATACTTTATAGAAAAACAACTGATTTGTCTACAATTGTTTTACTAAAAAATACAAAAAAAACTGTAAAATATATACAAAAAACAAAAAATAATACACAAACAACTAATTCCGAGGGGAATATCCCCTCGGAATTATATTTAAGCAAAACCATGATGTTTTCAGTATTTGATTACTCTACGGCGTCCTTCTTAAGCAATCCAAGAAGTAAGCAGCTAACTACAGAGCCTGCTAAGAGTGCAACAATGTACATTGCAACGTTTCCTACTACAGGGAATACGAAGATTCCACCGTGTGGAGCCATAAGTGTACACTTGAATGCCATTGAAAGTGCACCAGCAAGACCTGAACCAACCATAAGTGAAGGAATTACATGAAGTGGATCAGCTGCTGCAAATGGAATAGCACCTTCTGTAATGAAGCAGAATCCCATGATGAAGTTAACTGGACCAGACTTTCTTTCGTTCTCTGTGAACTTCTTCTTGAAGAAGATTGTTGCAAGAGCGATAGCGATTGGAGGAACCATACCACCAACCATAACAGCTGCCATAATCATCCAGCCTGTCTCATTGCCTGCTGCAAGTGAAGCTGTACCGAATACGTATGCTGCCTTGTTGAAAGGACCACCCATATCTGTAGCCATCATAGCACCAAGTACTACGCCGAGGGCTATCATTGAGCTTGTTCCCATTCCCTCAAGGAATGATGTAAGACCTGTGTTAAGAGCGCCCATGATTGGGTTAACTGCACACATAACAACTGATATCAACAGTGTACCAAACAATGGATAAATAAATACTGGTTTGATACCTTCAAGTGATGCTGGAAGAACATCACAAATTCTTCTAAGACCAAGAACAAGATAACCACCTACAAAACCTGCGAACAATGCGCCAAGGAATGCTGATGGGATGTCACCGCCTGGTGCTCCAAATGTAGCACCTGTTGAAGCAAGGTAACCACCTACGAAACCAACAACAAGACCTGGTCTGTCAGCAATTGACTGAGCAATGAAGCCTGCAAGGATTGGAAGCATGAAACCAAATGCTCCGCCACCGATTGTCTTGAACCAAGCAGCTACTGGTGTGTTAGAACCAAAGTTACCTGGATTAGCTGGATCATATGTATCAATTAAGAATGCTAAAGCAATAAGTACACCCCCACCGATAACGAATGGAAGCATGTGAGATACACCATTCATTAAGTGCTTGTAAACCTTACGTCCTACAGACTCGTTTGATGTGTCAACTCTCTTTGCACCTGTTCCAGAATAGTGGAATAATGGAGCATTTTCAGCCTTCTCAAAGAGAACATCTGGTGTGTGGATAGCTTCTTTTGTAGAAGCCATAAGTACCTTCTTGCCATCAAATGGAGCCATATCGATATTCTTGTCGCAAGCGATGATAACTGCATCAGCTTCTTCGATTTCCTGAGCTGTAAGAACATCCTTTGCTCCGCCTGAACCGTCTTTTTCTACTCTGAATGCAATACCGAGCTCTTTAGCCTTGCGCTCAAGTGACTCAGCAGCCATGAATGTATGAGCAATACCTGTTGGGCATGCTGTAACAGCAACTATCTTCTTTGCTCCTGCTGAAGCTGTAGCTGGTGCTGCCTGGCTGGCATCCTTCTCTGCTTCTTTCTCATCGATAAGTCTTAAGAATTCATCTACAGAAGTTGCCCCAACTAACTTCTTGCAGAATGCAGGGTCCATGAGGATTGTCATAAGCTTTGCAAGAACCTCAAGATGAGTATCTGCGCCGCCCTCTGGAGCTGCAATCATGAATAATAAGTCGCTTGGATTTCCATCCATAGCCTTGTAATCTACTCCTGCTGGACATGTGATTCCAACAAGACCTGCCTTTGCAACTGCTGCGGACTTGCCGTGTGGAACAGCAATACCGTTTCCAATTGCAGTAGAGCCCTTAGCCTCACGTGCTAAGATAGCCTCCTTGAATGCTGCCGCATCCTTTAAATTGCCTACTGACTCATGAAGAGCGATAAGCTTGTCAATAGCTTCGTTTTGGTCTGCCAAAGCTACATTCAGTTGGATCCCTCTAGGATCAATAAACTCTGAAATTTTCATATTCCCTCCTACAATGTTTTTAATAAATTATCTATATCAGCAGCTTTTGCAAGTCCGTCTGAAAAAGCTGTTGCCGATCCTGCTGCAGTTCCCATTTTAAGAGCAGTCTCATAATTCTTTGTCTTCATGTATCCTGCCACGAAGCCTGCTACCATGGAATCTCCTGCGCCTACTGAGTTTCTAACTGTTCCGCTAGGAACTCCAATGCGGTATCTCTTGCCCTCTTCATCTACAAGCATTGCGCCTGCACCTGCCATGGAAATGAGTACGTTTCTAGCACCCATCTTTTGAAGCTCAAGAGCTCCCTCATATATTTCATCATCTGATGTAAGTACCTTGCCAACAATCTCACCAAGCTCAAAGTTGTTTGGCTTGATAAGGAATGGATGATACTTAAGTACGTTTGTAAGTAAGTCCTTTGTTGCATCAACAACGAACTGAATCCCCTTGCCCTGAAGCATAGAAAGAATTTTTTCATATACGTCATCTGGAAGTGAATTTGGAATTGAACCAGCAAGGATAAGTACGTCACCCTCTACTAACTGTGAAAGCTTGTCGAAAAGCGCCTGCTGTGAAGCCTCGTCAATCTTTGGACCCTGAGCGTTAATCTCAGTTTCCTCTGTGCCCTTAAGCTTAACGTTGATTCGAGAAATTCCTTCTTTGAGCTCGATAAAATCTGTATCGATTCCCTGAGCCTTTACTCCGTCATCGATGGCGTGTCCTGTAAAGCCTGCAATAAATCCAAGAGCTGTGCTCTTAAGTCCAAGCTCTGCAAGAACCATAGATACATTAATGCCCTTTCCTCCGAAATAGTACTCCTCACTAGCTGAGCGATTTGTCATACCTGGTAAAAGGTCGCCGTCCATTCGTACTACATAATCAAGTGCTGGGTTAAATGTAACTGTATAAATCATTCTTTTTCCTCCATATCGCTTTGTCTGTTGCTCTATTCCCCGCAGATTTTAACAACTGTATGGTTTGTATAATCCTTTGATGCGAGTTTGTCTGTTATAATGCAGCAATCATTAATCTCTGCGAATGTTACCGAATTGATTTGATCGAACTTGGTATGGTCTGCAAGAACGTATGCCATGTATGCATGTCTAATAGCTTCTCTTTTAATCATTGCTTCGTCCACGTCTGGTGTGGTGAAGCCTGCTCTGATTGAGATGCCATTAGTTCCCATGAAGGCTTTGGTAAAGTGGTATTTCTTAATAATCTCTACACAGTCCGGACCTACCACCGCCTCTGTAGATTTTTTAAGTCGTCCACCAATCATGATGGTCTCAAGGCCTTTGTCGATAAGCTTCTTTGCATGAACAACACCGTTGGTAATGTATTTTGCTTTGTAATTATCAATGTAATCAATCATCGCTAAGGTTGTGGTACCTGCATCGATGTAAACAAAATCATTATCCTGAATAAGATTAGCTGCGTATTTGCTAATGTTATCCTTTTCGTTGACGTTCTTAAGTGCCTTTAGTGAAACTGTGTCCTCTTTTGTATTAACATCAAGAGAACTCATGGCAGTTGCACCGCCGAAAACCTTTATCAACTGCTTTGACGCGTTAAGAGCATTAATATCTCTTCTGATAGTAGCTGCGGAAGTATCTAAAATTTCCACTAACTCATTAACAGAAACCGCCTTTTTAGAATTGACTATTTCAACAATTTTGGACCGTCTTTCTTCAGTAAGCATTCAGTCATCCCCCCAACAATTGATATTACAACTTCTGTTTTCTTGATTAGAAAACAAACTCTTTGATTATTTATGATTGTTGTAATCAAAATATAACATCATTTTTAATCACTGGCAATCATATTCAATCAAATAAAATCATCGGAGAGCAAATTCCGTCACTATTCACATTTCTCGATGCTCACTTTTGTGTATTTCATTCAATAAAAATCACTAAAAATAGGGAGACCAACTCGATCTCCCTAAACATTTCACTTTTTGTGATTACTTTTGTCCGTGTACATTCTCTTATCTGCCTCATCTAAAAGCAAACTGAGGTCATTCACTTCTGAGTAGACAGCCATGCCAACGGACAACCTTAATTTTACTTCTATGTGCTCTATCATTTTAATTTTTGATATCTGGTGATTGATATCATGCATAATCTCTTCATTTTCCTGCATATTTTGGAACATGTGAAGAATAACAAATTCGTCACCACCAAATCTAAATACTAAGCTATTTTCTGATGCCACAATGCGAAGTCGCTCACTTACCGCTTTTAATATTACATCACCAAAATCATGGCCATAAATATCATTAATCTGCTTAAATTTATCTATGTCTAGCAAGAACAGAGCAAAGTCCATACCTTCCTCTTTGTATTGCTCCTCATAACGACCAATGATATCGTTGAAACCGCGCCTATTATATACACCAGTTAACTCATCAGTTCTTGATATCCTTTTTAGCTTCTTCTTTTCAACATTCTCATCAGTTACATCCCTAAAGAAGCCAATAAGACCAATCAATTCACCATCAATTACAAATGGCATTTTCGTTGCCACAATATCTCTTACTTCGCCCTTTACTATACATTCTCCAGCAACGTCCTTAATGATTTTGCCATTATGAATTACGTCTAATTCTATTGACCTGAACGGTTCTGGGTTAATATGCCAGCCCATATCCTCATCGGTTTTGCCAAGTATTGAATCCACTGAATTAAAACCGTAGTAATCGAGGAACATTTTGTTTGCACCCAAAAACCTACGTTCAGTATCCTTCCAGAAAATGCCTATAGGGGTCATTCTAAGGACATTTGCGATGATATTCTGGCTCTCACCTAAGATTACATCTGCACTATAGCCGTCGGCCAACTCTGCTTCAATTGACCTACTAATGGAGTCATCCACAATTGATACGCACACAAGCATTGACAGATTTCCCCCAAGATTTATAAGTGACAGGGAAACTGTTTTCCATTTATAAGATCCCTCATCATCTACAACTCTAAACAAACTGACGGCTTTTTTATTTTTGGTATTTGTTAATCGTTCTTCTATAGTGTCAATATTCATATAGGACAGGAAACGTTCCCTATCCTCTGAATAAATTCGCTTACTAGCAAGCTCATTAATAACTTCCCTTGGTACTTTATCCTTATTATTTAGATGAAGTCGACTACTTTCAAGATACAAATTCTCGAAATAATTCTCAGTAATTCCATATACATCAATACACTCGTACAACGAGAACATTCCCTTGGTGATAATGTTCATCTTTTCATCTAAGTCTTTATCTACAAATCTAGAAACGGTGCGCATTGAAAGCAAGTATGCATCTATACCCCCAATGGTATCCTCTGCAATATGACGGATTTTTAGATTGACAATTCTGCCCTTCTCCACAAAATCCATGGTCTCCTGCTGATGGCTTTCCTTACTTTTCTCACACATATCCCAGAAATGCACATAGCGATCCCATTTATCACTATCATTCATCATAGCTTCTGCAGATTCATAATCTGTGTCGCCATTAATCAGCATTTCATTTCTATAGCCCGCATTGGTATATATAAATTTCCACTTATGGTCTTTTACAATTCCAATAGAAAGTGGCAATGGATTCTTGGTCAATTCGGTACCAATATTTTGCAGTGGATTCTGTCGAAGCACATCAATTTTGCCTATAGCGTTATAGAACAATCTAGTCTCATTATCCTCACTCTCTATACCTTCCGACGCTACATACTCAACGCTTTCCATAAAAGGCATAGGACGACCAATAAGGTATCCCTGGACTATCTCACAGCCCAGTGCTTTCACAAATTCATACTGTTCCCTAGTCTCAACACCCTCGATAAGCGTATGCATTCCCAGATTCTTAACAAGGGAAATAACATGCCTTAGGATTATCTTTCCGTGGTCAGTTTCATCGAAATCCCTCAAGAACTCCATATCGATTTTGACAACATCAAACTCAAAGTTCTTTAAACTATTCAAGGAAGAATAGCCACTTCCAAAATCGTCCATCCAAACGGAAAAACCATTTTGCCTAAGCTTCTTTACCTGTGACTTAATAAGTGCCGGATTATCCGTAATAACACTCTCTGTAATCTCAAAATGGCACATATACTTAGGGCACTGATATTTTTCCATTAGGGAATCAACGAAAGCTGTAATGTCCAGCGCCTCGAAGTCCAATCTTGACAGATTCACAGAAACAGGTACAATCTCCCTTCCCTCCTGAATACACTGGGTAATATTCTTAATCACCTGTTCTATTACGAACTGGTCAATCTGGGTAATACGCCTATATTCCGCCAGCACCGGAATAAAATCATTTGGATAAATTGTGCCTTTAACTGGATCAATCCAACGTACCAGAGCCTCCCAAGAGCACAGCTTACCCGTAAGTGTACGAACCATCGGCTGATAGTACACCTGGATATATCCCTTTTCAATTGCTTCATCAAGATGATCTAAAATGAATTGCTTACGAAGAATAGCGCCATCCAACTCGTCATCATAGAAACAATACGCCTGATCATATCGCTTCTTGATGCTGGAGCAAGCAGTTCTTGCACGGTCACAGCACTTCATGGCCGCCAAGGATTTATCCTTTACCACAAAAATACCCGCCTTCAGCTCCAAATTAACATTTCGCTGATTTTCCTTTATACGCGTGCGAATCTGCTTAATACTTGGCACTATCTGAACTGTTTTTGTAAAAACCGCAAAATGGTCTCCTGTAAACCTAGAAACCAATTGTCCCTCAAATACATCATTTATAATTTCAGCAACTTCCTTCAACAGCAAGTCACCGCTCTCATAGCCGTAATTATCGTTATACAGCTTAAAATTTTCCACGTCAAAAAAGACAAAGGCATAGTCACTATCGCCATCCATGGTGTCGATTAATTCTTGACTACAATCATAAAAGGTTTGCTTTTCCAGCAACCCCGTTAATTCATCTCTGAAAATGTGAGTTTCCTGCCCTTTTCCCATCGTAAATCCCCTAAAGTCTCTCTTTGAGTTATAATATTCTATCATTCAAATGTGAACATTCTTTAGAGAAATTGTTACTGCATGTTCATAAATCCAACAGGCCCCACTATCCTCCCAATTTTAGCCACCTTCCGGCCTTGGGCCTTGCCCCGCCCTACTGATATTTTAGGCCACACCAGCCCCTGCCAGGGCCTACCGGCCTGTGGTTTTCACAGTTTCGCGAATATTTCAGTTTTCCAATATGCAAAAGGGAGCATCCCGCATGTGTCTTTCTATGGATGAACCATTTTGCAAAATGTATTTTTATTAGGCGGACATTTTGGTTTATATAAATTGGTACAACTCAGGTCTCAAGGGGGAATTGGGTTCATAGTACGTTTGCTAAGAAAATTTAAAAAGCAGGATTATCATATATTGGCACCGTGCTTTATACGACATCGTGTCGCGTGTCGCACTTGCGCCGCCGTCCTAGCGGCGCATGCCAATATATTGATAATCCTGCTTTTAATTTTCTAAGCGCACTCCCAAATCACCCAATTCCCCCTGAGCCTGAGTTGTACCTAGTTTAGTTATTTGTGTCCGCCCATAAAATACTTTTTGCAAAATTGTCCAGACATGAGAAAGACACATGCTAATAAAAGATGCGAGTCTTTGCATATTAGGAAAACGAAATATTC
>NZ_SVEV01000008.1 GCF_015057185.1 Pseudobutyrivibrio sp.
AGCTTCATCTATGTGACTATGAAAAAGTGAGAAAAAGTGAGTTAACAAGAGATATAACAAGATTAATATGGGAGGATATTTATGAGCAGTATTATTAATTGGAATAAGCATTGGATTTTTAAGAAAGAAGCATGGGAAAATATTGATGCTTCTCAGGTGATAGATGGAGAAAAGGTAGATTTGCCTCATACATGGTACAAGGATGATGATTACTATCAGGGGGATGCAGTATATCAAAAAATATTTACTTATGAGCGCAAGGACTCAAAATGTACATTTGTAAAGTTCTATGGTGTTGATAAAGTGTGCCGCATTTTTCTTAATGGAAAAGAGGTGGGGCACCATGAGGGTGGCTACAATATTTTTGCCATTGATTTAACAGACGAAATTATCGATGGACAAAATGTCATGACCGTTCTTGTAAGCACCGATAAGAAATATCAGGTGTCTCCAATATCAGGTGACTTTGCTGTGTTTGGTGGTATACATAGAAAGGTAGAACTGATTGAGACATCAAAGGTCTGTTTTGACAGAACCTACTTTGGTACAGATGGATTTATTGTTAAGACAACCTGTGATAATGGTGTTGGCAAAATAGATGCCAAAGTAGTAGTTCATGGCGCAGAAGAATCAGCATGTGATATCGTATATACGATATATGATGGCGACGAAATAGTAATGAGCTCTAGGGAGAATTCATTTACATTTGATGGTCCAAAGCTATGGAATGGTCTTGATGATACATATTTATATACAATCAGGGCAACTCTAATTGTAGATGGAGACCCTGTTGACTGTGTAGAAAAAGAAATCGGATTTAGAAATATTAGAATGGATGCTAATGAAGGCTTTTTCCTTAATGGTAAGCATGTAAAGATTCATGGCGTAGCCAAGCATCAGGATACAGCAGGAGTATTTTCAGCAGCAACTATAGAGCACTGGAAGCAGGATATGGAGCTTATTCATGAAATCGGCGCAAATGGCGTTAGACTTTCCCACTATCCACATCCACAGGAGGTTTATTCGCTGTGTGATGCATATGGTTTTGTGGTATGGGCAGAGATACCTCTCCTCAAGCTTACAGAGGATGAGGGATTATTTGAAAATGCAAAGCTACAGCTCAAGGAAATGATACTTCAGAATATGCATCATCCAAGCATTTGCTTCTGGGGAATACAAAATGAGATTGCCATTTATGGTGAGTTCCCATATATGAAAGAAAAAATGGATGTGTTAAATGAGATTGCACATGAGCTTGATGATACCAGATTCTCGGTTTGTGCAAATCTTAATGTGGTACATTCCAATAGTAACCTTAATCAGGTGACTGACGCTACAGCCTATAATATTTATTATGGCTGGTATTATGGCAAGTTCGAGGATCATGGCAAGTTTTTAGATGAATTCCATCGTATTAATCCTGATATGCCACTTGGAATCTCAGAATATGGTGCAGATACAAACACAGCTTTTCATAGCGATGAGCCAAAGGTAAACGATTATACAGAGGAGTTCCAAGCTCTGTATCATGAGACAGTATATCCGATGATGGCTGAGCGTGATTTTGTATGGGGCAGCTTCGTTTGGAATATGTTTGATTTTACAAGTCCAATCAGACAGGCAGCAAATATTAAAAATAGAAATATTAAGGGACTTGTTACTTTTGACAGACAGACTAGAAAGGACAGTTTTTACTATTATAGAGCTATGTGGTCCAAGGAACCTTTCGTTCATTTTGCCAGCAAGCGCTATGTGAATCGCTCAAATGAGTTCATTAGTGTAAAGGTGTATTCAAATCAGCCAGAGGTTACAATCATAATAAACGGATTGGAATATACTCAGAGAGTGGAAAATGGTAGTGCCATTTTTGAAAATGTAAAGCTTGATATGGGCGAGAATAAAATTGTTGCCAAGGCAGGAATCTCTGTTGATGAGGTAATATTTAATCGCCAGAGTGAAGCAGACGAGTCATATGTATATGTAGATCAAAATCCGGGTCTCAATGTTCGCAACTGGTTCTTAGATGAGCAAAGCGAATCAGAGTTATTCCCAGAGGGCTTTCTTTCTATTAGAAGTACGATTAATGATTTATTAGCATCTGATGAAGCCACATCTGTTATTGATAAGAGAATGCCTGACGTTGGAAAGGATATAAGAGATATGGTAGGAACTTTTTCTCTTGAAAAATTCTTCTCATTTGCCAAGCCTGATTATACTGAGGAAGAATTCAAAGCATTGAATGCTGAACTTACAAAAATTGCTTTATAGTGATATAATTTACTATCAAGGACTGAGTTTTCCTCAGTCCTTTTATTGGTTTGTATAGAGGGTATTTATGAATAAAAACATTGAAACACTTAATACTGCATTGAATCTTATTCATTCTATTTTTAACTTGGGGACTAATACTTTCCAGGGTGAAAATGATGTAGAAAATTTTTGTAATGAGAACAGAGCTATCGAAGGTCAGGCTTGGCTTGCTCCTGAGGCACTAAAGCTGATTTTGGAAAAAAGCCATGAGAATAGCATTAATTACTTCGAGGATTTATTACACATTAGGATTGTGCTTTTTTATTATAAAAGCATTCCTGTGGTGTTAGGACCATATTTATCTGAAGAAATGACCATAGGTCAGAGCATTCAGATTTGCAATCAGATAGATAAAAAGAAAATGAATCCTAATGAATTGATAATATACTATGGTAAGTTCCCTGTTATCCCTGATGGAGTTATGAATAAAATTTTGCATGGCATATCAGAAAACCTTGGCTTAGAAAATCTATCTGAGCATTTTACCAGGTATAAGGGGCATAATGATGATATGTCAGAAAATGACGATTTGGAGCGTATAAGCAATGCCAACATCGAGGCTCATTATGTAACCGAGCGAGAATATATGAATGCAATTAAAAGAGGAAATACCCAGGAAGCCATTCATTACAAAAAGCTTCTATCTGAAAATGCCGCTGGAATGTGGACCAGAAAGGCTACCTTACAGGATAAAAAATTTGGCCTTGCTGTAAACAGAGCCATGAGTAGAATAGCAGCTTACGAAGCGGGTGTGCCAGCCCCTATTATTCATAAAATAACAACTAAAGAGTCTAGGGCGATTGCAGCAGCTAATAGTGAAAGTCAAATGGATGAGGCATGCGATACAATGCTCAAGGAATTTTGTGAGATAATTCGTATCATAAGAAATGAAAAATATTCTGCCTTAACACAAAGCATCATATATTCTGTAAATCAGCATTATATGGATGATATAACAATTAAGGAAATAGCAGATGAGTTAAACATTACAGAAAGCTATATGATTTCACAGTTTAAGAAAGAAACAGGACAGACGCCTGCAACTTATCTACGCCAGATTAGATTAAAAAATGCCGCCAACCTCTTGATTTCCACAAATGATGAAATCCAAAAGATTAGCGGCTGTGTAGGCATCCCTGATGCCAATTATTTCGTTAAATTATTCAAGGCTGAATTTGAAATGACACCTGGGGCATATCGTAAGCGTTACAAGATATAGAACCAGTCCTTACAAATTCTGATATTGCCTTTACAAGATTATCAGAAATTGCATAATCTTCATCAGTCATTGGACGCCAACACTTTTTGAGAGAGCCCATGGTGTACCAAAGCTCTGCTGAGTGGAAAGCGCCTGATTCATCTCCAGGAAGCTGTCTTGTAAAATAGAAGTAGTAAGCTTTTCCACCATTTGAATTAACTGCGTTGCAGAAATTCTTGCTCATGTCATGTAGAAATTCCGGTGCCATGTCTTCTGAGTTTGTGCTTAGGAGATATGGCACTTTTGCATATTCATTATTAGCTAATGCTTCTGCTGGATCCTTGGAAATGATAATACCATCCACATGAGGACAACAGTGAATCATCATATTCATATCAATGCTTGCTTTAAATGTTTCGATTAATTCCTGAACAGGGACTTTTCTCCAGTCATCAACATTATTCCCCAGTTTGTTTGTAAAGTTAGCAAAGTAATCGTAGCTATCCTCTACAGGATTAACAACGGCAAACTCTTTGCCGATTCCAGCGCCACTTGCCATATATACTTTATTGATATAAGGCTTGGTAAGAGGAGAGAAGCAATGCTGCTGGATACTCATTGCACCTGCAGACTGACCAAATAAAGTGATATTGTCAGGGTCTCCACCAAATGAAGCAATATGCTTGTGAACCCATTTGATAGCTTCTAACTGATCATATAAACCATAGTTTCCACTATGACCAGCTTCTTCAGTAAGCTTTCTATCGCAGAGAAAACCCAGTACTCCAAGTCGATAATTAATAGTTACAAATATGATGCCATTTTTTGCATAAGCGGATCCATCCATATGAAGCTCGTTTCCGCAACCGCCCTGGAATGCTCCGCCATGAATGTAGATTATAACAGGAGCCTTTTTAGCATCAGCAGGAGCATAGATATTAAGGAAAAGGCAATCCTCATCGTATTTGAATTCTAATCCATCTCTAAACTCTTTGTAATAAAAAGGCTTTGGTTCTTTTTGATCCTCTGGATCATAGGTTCTAAATTGTGGACAGGCATTACCGAAATCTGTTGCATCATAAACACCTTCCCATGAGTCTACTGGAACAGGATAAGCAAAGCGCTTGGCTGTTGCGTATCTGATTCCTCTAAATTCTTTTGTTCCATCTATGAATTCCAGACCCTGGATATCTCCAAGGTCTGTATTTATTGTTACTAGTTTATACATTTTCTACCTCTAGCTCTGCTGAATTTATATCCTCAGCAATAGCTTCTTTTTCATTTGAATTATTTGCGCTGTGAATCTTATGAAGCTTTTCATACATTTCCTCAGACTTATTTTTTGTAAGAGGATAAACAAGCCAAATGCTCACAAGAATTACTACTGCACCAAAAAGTGGCATTAATATAACAAGCTTTCTGATGTTTTCTCCAAAAGCAGGTGATTGCTCAGCAGCGCCGGCAACAAATCCTGCAGTGCCGATAAGCGCAGTAGATAGTGATGCGGCAGCAGCAGAACCAATTTTTCTAGAGAATGTGTAAATAGAATACATTGTTCCATCTGAACGCTCCCCAGATTTGTATTCCTGATAGTCAATTGATTCTGTAACAAGTGCCCAAACAAGCATTGTAAATGCTGTAAGTCCAAGGTTTGCAATAGAATTTACAAACATGAATACATAGCAATTTGGAATTCTTACAAGGTATAAAATTGCAAAAGCTACGATACTGTAGGCAGCAGAGTAGATGATAAGTTTTCTGTTTCCAACAATTTTAGCAAGGTGAGGTACCGCGAAGAATGCAAGGAACATCATTGGCAAGCTGATGAATGATGATGCAGCCATTGCCTTTGGCATATGGTAATACTCTTTAAATAAATAGTTGTTCATGCTTTGTGCACTTGCAAACATACTACCTACAGAAGCAATCATTACAGCAATAAGAGCTCTGTTTGTAAATGCTTCCTTGACAACATGACCAAGACTATATTTAGGAGCGTTATCTCCAACAAATCTATGCTCCTGGTGAATGCGCTCTTTTGTGAGATTTACAAGTAAAAGATAGAAGATGATAGAGAGAACACCTGCAACTATAGCCATAAGGAAATAGCCACTAGCCTTTGGATTTCCTGCATCATCCCAAATTGCAAGAGAAACAACTGGAATAAATAAAATACCAACACCCATTCCGCCGAATGCTCTCGCTCTTGAAAGACGTGTACGCTCCACTGGTGAATCTGTGATTACAGAAGCCATAGCACCATATGGCATTGATACACCTGTATAAGCCATTCCGTAGAGAATATAAGATACAGCAACCCATGCGTGCTTGATTACGCTAGGGAATGAAGTAGTGTCTGTGAAACATAAAAGACCTGTAAGGGCTAAAGGCACCATGAAAATTTTTACCCATGGCTTGAACTTATCAGAGCCCTTACCAATTTTGAAACGGTCAGGCAAAGAGCCAATCATTGGATCATTGATGGCATCCCATATCTTTGCCACAAAAATTAATGAAGCCATCCAGGCTGGACTGATACCAAGTACATAGTTGCAAAATGTAACATAGAATGCACTGATATAAAGATTTACTAAACTTCCCCCGAAGTCACCACTGAAATAACCAAATTGCTCTAGAAATGACAACTTAGTTTCTTTAGTTTGTTCTTTTTTCATTACTAAATGCTCCTTTTTTAGTGTTGTTGTATTTGGTGAATTCAGTATAAAAAAAGATATTTATCACAAATAGAAATATTTATAGCTGAATATAAAAATATTACTGTAACAACATTTTTCGGTATTGGCTAGGAGACATGCCTTTTTCCCTCTGAAAAATACGAGTGAAATAAGTTACATCAGGTATACCGCAAGAGCTGGCAATGTCTTGAATCTGTTGATTGGTTGTATTTAATAAGAATATTCCATGATCAATTCGTTTACTGTTTACAAATTCAGTGAAAGTTTTTTCCGTTTCCTTTTTAAATAAGGTTGCAAGATAGCTTTTGTTAAGTGCCAGGGCAGTGGCAGTGCTTTGAAGTGTCAGCTCTGTTTCAAAAAGATGCTGTGAAACGTAGTTGATTACTCGTTGCATAGTAGGGCTGTATCCTGATGTAGATTGATGCTGTACCATGGTGCAGTATCTTTTGAGAATTTCACGATGAACTTCTCTGTCCTGGTCAGGCGATGCCATATTCTCAATTTTGATTGCCATTCGGCGTGACATTTCATCAAGATGAATTGGGTGCACATTTCCCTTTTGTGCACCTTTTCTGCAAACGGTATTAAATGCAAGTAGATTATTTTTTTGACTCCTAAGTGTGTTGGAAGATCGGTTGTCAATGTTTCTAAGAGCCTGGTCTGTACTATAGTGCATGGCTGAATTAAAGTCACCTCTTGAAATGGCATCAATAACCTTTTCCTCTAATTCATATCTATATTCAAGTCTGGCCATAATGTCATCAGTTCCTGTGTTGGCATCCATATAGGTAATATAGGCGGTATCCTCATCAGAATTTTGTCGTAGATACTCAAGCCTAAAATTGCCAGGACCATAAATATGTTCACCAACGGTAAGTAAATAGTTCTCGATGATTGAGGAGTCCTTTAGGCAAGGCAATGTAGCGTAGTATTGATGCATAAAGGGAACTAAAGCCTCGGGAATTTTATTCTTGTGACATAGCTCGTTTGTGCGGTTGATACCAGAATTGATAGTGATATAAGGTCCAAGGATTATTAAATTCTCTTCTGAATCAGAAGGAATGGGTATGAAAATGTAGTGACAATCAAATCGGTCTGTCATCAAATAGATTATATTTTTTCTCACAAAGTCAGTATCTATATCCTTAAAAGAAAGTATGGTGGTATTGTCAGCTCCAACTATGGCATTTCGAAGTCCTAAATCCACTTTTGTGGAAAGTGGAGTAGTAGGGTTGATAATATTTGAACCTACATTAAGTTTTGAAAAAAAGCTGATTGTAAAATCTAAATAATTATTATCCATAAGAACACCTTTGTTAAAATAAAAACTCAATATCGAATGATATTTATTTATAATAATACAATATTTGCAAAAATAATATAAGAGTAAATATTGTACTACTTATACCAAATATAGTAATTGAGAAAACCAGGTTACCTAACTATGATATCTCTATAAATAATAAAGCCAAATGGGGATTGGCGAAGGAGGAGAATCATGGAACAGAAAAATGATGGAATTAACAGAGCCAAATGGTGGCAAATTGCAGGGTTAGCTGTTAATGATGTAGGCACAAATACCTATATGTGGATGATGATATTCATATCATATTATCTGAATGGTATTGTTGGTGTGGGTGTTGTCATTGCTTCATCACTTGCAACAATTATGAGACTTTGGGATGGAGTCACTGATCCTATTATTGGAATCATTTTGGACAAAACAAATGGTAAATTCGGAAAGAACAGACCTTTCCTTGTAATCGGTCAGGCAATTATGATTGTTATGTCAGCATTGATGTTTTTCGTAACACCAAAGTTTCCAAAGGTAGCTCAGTTCTTTATGTTTGTAGTGTTCTATGCTGTTTATATCATTGGTTATACATGTCAGTGTGTTGTTACAAAATCAGCACAGACATGTCTTACAAATGATCCAAAGCAAAGACCAACCTTTGGTATATATTCAGGAGTATTATCAGCATTATTCTTTACATTAGCACCACTTTATTCCTATACATATTTATTAGGAAAGCATATGTATCAGTTTGATATGGGATATTTTGCTGAGATGTGGAAGACTGGCGCTATTATGTCTTTGATTTGCACAATTATTGCATATATTGCTATCAGAGGTAAGGATAGAGATGAATTCTATGGTACTGGATCGGCAAAAATAGAGAAAATATCATTTAGAGATTATCTTGATGTGTTAAAGCACAACAAGGCTTTACAGATGCTTGTAATCAGTGCTTCTACTGACAAGTTAGGACGTCAGATGAATGGAAATGCAACAGTTTCAATTATTATTTATGCAATTATTTGTGGCAATGCATCAGCTGCTGGATTGGTTGGAACTTATACACTTGTTCCAGGAATGATAATGCTTTTCCTTGGAATTGGTTATGTGGCTAGAAAATTTGGTCAGCAAAAGGGATTTGTTTACTCTAGCTATGGAGCAATATTCTCTCTTGCAGCACTTATAGCTTTATTTGTAATTGGAAATCCTACATCACTTTCATTACCTGGTGATGGAAGATTTGCAGGATGGAATGTATTCTCATTATTGTTCCTTGTACTTATGGTTGTATTCTCAGGATTTCAGAATATTGCAGGAAGCTTGATTTATCCTATGACAGCTGACTGTACAGACTATGAAGTATATCGTAGCGGCAAATATGTGCCAGGCTTAATTGGAACAGTATTTAGCTTTATTGACAAACTTATTTCTTCACTTGCACCACTTTTGATTGGTTTATTATGTGCAGCAGTAGGTTATTCAAAGGCACTTCCAACAGCAGATACTCCTTATTCAACAGGTTTAGCCTGGGTTGGAATCATCAGCATGTATGGCGTTTTATTAATTGGATTTATATGTAATGTTGTTGCAATGAAATTCTATCCACTTTCAAAGGAAAAGATGGAAGAAATTGCAGAAGACATTGCTAAAATTAAAAAGGAAGCAACAGCAGAATCAGTAAACGAAAGCTCAGACAATGATAAAAAAGCAGCTTTGAAGAATGCTTAAGCTGTTACTAGAAGTGAGGTTATAAATGATAGATCTTAAGGCAAAGCCTTTTAATTTAAATGAAAAACAGATTGAGTGGGTGGAGAAGACATTTAATTCTTTAACAGAGGATGAGAAAATTGGACAGCTTTTCATCAATTTGACATTGCAAAGAGATAAGGAAAGCTTGGACAAACTCATTAACGAATACCACATTGGTGGTGTTCGTTGGCAGGGGGGAACACTTGAGGAAGTATATGAGCAGAATAAATACTTCCAGGAACATAGCAAGGTTCCAGTGCTCATAGCAGCAAATACAGAAGCAGGTGGTAACGGTGCAGTTTCAGAAGGAACATTTATTGCATCTGGTGCTGCATGTGGAGCCAGCCAAACAGAGGAGACTGTTAGAGACATGGCCAGCGTAGGAGCTGAGGAAGCAAAAGCAATAGGCTGCAACTGGGTTTTTGCTCCAGTGTGCGATGTGGTTTCAAACTGGAGAAATACTATTGTAAATACTAGAGCCTTCGGAGATGATCCAAAGCTTGTGGCTTCACGTTCTATAGCTTACATGGAAGAAAATTTAAATAGAGGCGTTGCCTGTGCAGCTAAGCATTTCCCTGGTGATGGTTCAGAGGAAAGAGATCAGCACTTGGTAATGGGCTGCAATGATTTATCAGTCGAAGAGTGGGATGATAGCTTTGGATATGTTTATAAGTCACTGATTGATGCAGGACTCCCTAGCATTATGGTTGGGCATATTTGCCAGCCAGCATATTCAAAAAAGCTTCGTCCTGGAATAAAGGATTCTGAAATCAAGCCAGCTACACTTTCGCCTGAGTTATTACAGGATTTATTACGTGGACAGCTTGGATTTAATGGACTTATTGTTACTGATGCAACTCACATGGTAGGCCTTACAGCTGCGGCTTCAAGAAAGGATTGTTTACCTGGAGTGATTGCGGCAGGCTGCGATATGATTTTATTCTTCAATGACCCAGCTGAAGATATTCAGTACATTAGAGAAGCTCTTACATCAGGCGTTCTTTCAAGAGAGCGCCTTGATGAGGCAGTTTATCGAATCCTTGCTTTAAAGGCGTCCGTAGGACTTAATGATTTCAAGTTCCCTGCTAAGGATGCTCTTGAAATCGTAGGTTGCAATAAGCACCATGAAATGGCATCAAGAGCTGCTGATGAAAGCATCACATTGGTTAAGGATACCAGAAACGTTCTTCCTGTTAATCCAAAGGAAAAGAAGAATGTATATTTGATTTTCCTTGAAAGTGCGCCTACAAGCATTGCCTGTGGCACTGACAAGGCAAAGAATTTACTTATTAAAGAGCTTGAGGACGCAGGCTTTAATGTAACTGCACCAAAGGACCTTTATGAATTTGAGGCAGAGCAGCCAAGCAAGTTCAACAAGTTCAAGGTTATAGGCCATGTTAATCGTGAAGAGTTCAAGAAAAACACAGACCTTGTTCTCTTTGTTATCAATATGAAGGGCTATGCTCAAACCAACAATGTAAGACTTACATATGATGCATCCCATTCAGTGCAGAACCCTTGGTTTATAAATGAGGTGCCAACAGTAGCAGTTTCATTAAACTACACTAATCATTTGTATGATGTGCCAATGATGAAAACCTTCATTAATGCTTATGGTGATACACCTGAGTATTTGCATGCTTTGGTTGAAAAAATTACAGGCCAGTCAGAGTTTAAGGGCAAAGCCAATGAACTAGTATGGTGCGGCCGTTGGGAAACAAGATTGTAATATTGGAGATATAGAAATGTCAGCTTTAGAATTATTTGAAAAGAAGAAGGATTATATAGTTTGTGTTGATTCAGATGGTTGTGCAATGGACACAATGAATATCAAGCACATTAAGTGCTTTGGCCCATGCATGATTGAGGAGTGGGGATTGCAGCAGTGGCAGGATGAAATCCTAGCCAGATGGAATCAGGTTAATCTTTACACTATGACCAGAGGAATCAACAGATTCAAGGGGCTGGCAACAGCACTTGCTGAGGTCAACGAGAAATACAAACAAATCGAAGGTGTTATTTGCTTAGTAAATTGGGTGGATAATGCAAAGGAGCTTAGCAACAATGCTGTGGAAAAAATGATTCCTAAGCATCCTATTTTTGAAAAGGTGCTTAATTGGAGCAATGCGGTAAACAAAGCTATCGAGGCATTACCAGAGGATGCACTAAAACCATTTGGGGGAGTTTTAGAGGCGTTGAAATCAATCCATGAGAAATGCGATATTGCAATAGTTTCGAGTGCAAATCCTGAAGCAGTCAGAAACGAATGGAGAAAGTACGGGCTGCTTGAACATGTTGATTTAGTCTGTGCACAGGATATGGGAACAAAGTCTGTTTGCATTAGAAAGATTCTTAGCAAAGGATACAAAATGGATCAGGTTTTAGTTTGTGGCGACGCAGTAGGAGATATGCAGGCAGCAGCAGGCAACGGAGTTTTGTACTATCCTATATGTGTAAATCACGAGGAAGAATCTTGGGACAAGCTACAAAATGATGCAATTCCAAAATTCTTGGAGTTTACTTACAAGGGAGACTATCAACGTCAGGTAATAGATGAATTCTTAGATAACTTAAAGTAGGAAAATAAAATTAGAGTTATAAAAAATGATGCAATGGATGATGCAAATCTGTTGCATCATTTTTTTGCCGTAAAATTGATTCTGCAATTAAGAGAATAAAATCGAAAATAATATCAAAGTGTGATTTACCGTTTTTTCATAGAATAACAGCATAGACAAGAGGACAATAGTTTTTCAACTATTACATAAGAAAGAAGGAGAAGAAAATGAGTAAAACACTTCCAGTTGGTATTCAGGTATACGGTCTTAGAGACTTACTTGAAAACACACCAGAAAATTTCAAAGATGTTATGACAAAAGTTAAAGAACTTGGTTATGACGGAGTTGAGCTTGCAGGTCTTTATGGACTTGAGCCAGAGTTCGTTAAGAAGACTCTCGAAGAGGTAGGACTTACACCAATTTCTGCACACGTTGCATTTGATGAGATGATGAATGACATCGACAAGGTCATCGCTGATTACTCTACAATCGGTGTTAAATATTTGGTAATGCCTTACATGGCTGAGGAATATCGCCCAGCTAATCCAGAAGGATTCAAGAAGTTCCTTCCACTTTTAAATGAAGTTGGAGAGAAGATTCACAAGGCAGGAATGACATTCCTTTATCACAACCACGATTTCGAGTTCGTTAAGCTTGAGAATGGCAAGTGGGGATATGATGAGATGTTTGATTCAATCCCAGCTGAGAACCTTCAGTCAGAGCTTGATACTTGCTGGTGTGATGTTGCTACAGGCGAAGCTCCAGAATTCGTTAAGAAGTACACAAATCGTATCCCAGTAGTTCACCTTAAGGATTACATCAAGAAGGGTGAAGTTAAGAATATGTACAAGCTCATCGGTATCGAAGAGGAAGAGTCTGAAGGAGACACAGGATACTTCGGATTCCGTCCAGTTGGATTCGGACAGATGATTTGGGAGCCAGTTCTCGATGCAGCTATCGAAGCTAATGCAAACTGGGTCATCGTAGAGCAGGATGAGCACTACGAGCTCGAGCCACTTGAGTGCGCTCGCCGCAGCCGCGAATACTTACGTATCCTTGGCTGGTAATCGTTGAATAATTTATTTTATCAAAAAATTTAAGTGAGCTTTGTAACTATCAAGCTCTAAGTGTTGCTGAAAGGAACGTGTCAGTGACTGAAAGCAATATCTTAGGCTTGAGAGTGTAACAAAGCGGACTATAGGAGGAAAAAATGAAAAAAGAAATTAGAATTGCCATCATTGGCTGCGGTATGATTTCACACCGCCACATGACAGTTATCCAGAATCTTAACAAGAGAGGCGAGAACCTTAGAGTTGTTGCAGCTGCTGAAATCGACAAGGAAAAGCTTTTAGCTTGGGGTAAGCAGTACGGAATCGATGAGAAGGATCTTTATGTTGACTTCCGCGAGATGTTAAAGAGAGATGATATCGATGAGGTAGAGGTTTGCGTACATAACAACCTTCATACTTCAGTTGCTACAGCAGTTATGGCAGCAGGTTTCCCTTGCTACTCAGAGAAGCCAATGGCTTGCTCATATGCTGATGCAAAGATTCTTTACGATGCACAGAAGAAGTATGGTCAGAAGCTTGCTGTTCAGATCAGCTCAATCTACAACCCACAGACACGTATCGCAAAGAAGATGATTGAAGAAGGAAAGCTTGGTAAGGTTTACCATGCACGTTCAGTAGGTCACAGACGTCAGGGCCGTCCTGGTTATGATATGCAGTTCTTCTCAAAGGACTTCATCAATCCAGAAATCGGTGTTCACGGACCATTATTTGATCTTGGTATTTATCACCTTGCTCAGATGCTCTATGTACTTGGTATGCCAGAGCTTGAGAGCGTTTATGGTGTTCAGTCTTGTGATTATTGGACACACCCAACAATCGATGCACAGACAAATCGTACAGCTCCAGTAGAGGATCTTGGTGTTGGTATCGCTCGTTTCAAGAACGGTCTTTCAATGGATATCTACGAGGATTGGGCTATTCACATGGATGAAATCGGTACAAGCTTCATCGCTGGTAAGAACGGCGGTATCAAGTTTATCGATGTTGACTCAACAGGTGGTCCTATGGCAGTTCCAGAGGGCGGCGCTATCGTTGGTGGTGGTCACCTTCAGACTCCAAAGCTTGAGCACTATGGTGTAGACGAGGATGGAAACTTATTTGAGACAAAGCTTGATTGTGCTATCGGTGATATCACAGGTCAGCAGGAGCTTGCTCTTCACCCAGAGATGGTTATGTACAATGACAACCAGCTTCACTGGTATTCATACCTTCGTGGCGATCTTACAGATGAGACACGTATTGACTCACCTTACATCGCTATGCAGACAGCATTCATTTCAGAAGGTATCGTTCTTTCTAACGAGCTTGGCCGTTCAGTAACAGCTGACGAGATCAAGAAGATGTCTAAGTCAATCGCTATCCGCGAGCAGAAGACAGACTTCGGCGTAATCAAGTACGATTTTGATGAGTACGTTCCAGAAGTATAATCAATAATTTAAACAGTAATTTTTAATACATTAACTAATTTTTTTCCTTTAATTCAAATGCACCCCAAGCCAGTGGGGTGCATTTTTATTTGCGAAGTATTTCATCCCTATATTTTTTAGGACTCTTACCATATTCTTTTATGAAAGCCCGATAAAAAACTGAGTAGTCAGAAAAGCCGTAGGATTCGGAAACTAAAGAAATATCTTGGCCGCTAAGAATGGCGTCTCGACACATGTCGAGGCGCTTTTTTGTTATGTATTTATGCAAAGGTAGTCCATTGGTCTCTGTGAAAATGTGAGAAATATGGAATTTGCTCACATGCATTTTCTCAGCTAATAAGTCCAGAGATAAATCCTCATCAATATGTGATTCAATGTATTGGATGATGCTCTGATAGAGGGTATCTTCACTTAAATCGGTGACTTCTGGATTAAGTGATTCGTACACGAAACGATTTACAGATAATACAAAATCACTAACGTTTAGAAGAATTTTTGCATCTCGTCCAAATCTGTTTGAATGAATCTCGTCTATAAGTGTAAAAACCTTTCCCTGAATACTGTTGAATTCTATGTCTGTAAATTTGTGAATAAAACCATTCTCTTTTTTTGATAAATCAGAAAGGTAATAGTAATCCTCAGACACATTGGTAAGAGTCTTTAAGAAGTCCTCAGTAATCCAGAATACGATTCTCTTATAGCTGGATTTGGTGTCTACTTGTCGTATGTGATGTGGTATTCCTGGTGGGATGACAATCATCGTACCTGGAGTGGGAGCAAGGGCTGTCTGATTCAGGTACATGATAATGTCTCCTTCAAGGAAGAAGTAAAACTCATAGTAATCATGTGAGTGCTGCTTTACATCAGGTACAGTTTTGTCGCTGTAGTAGTAGATCTCAAAATCCCTGTAAAGCATATATTGTCTTGTACTAAATTCGGTTTTTAAATTTTTTTTCATACTAACCTCTAATCCGATGGTTACAACAACAAGCCTTTGATTCTCTTTCTTCAGCTAAAATGCCTCATTCAGAGAACAAAGAGCTTGTAGTCTACCATCTCGATTAAAAAACAGAATAACATTATACCGCAAGAATTGCAATGTGTTTAGCAAAAGCAACAATACAATGGTTTGAATTCTGAGGATAACAGAATATGAATTATGAGATTGTAAGATAATTTATTGTTGAGGAAGTTATAGTAGTCAGTTTTGACGCAATGATTTCCTCGCTTTCTTTATAGCCACCTTTTATCCAGTAATCGATTATTCCGGCGCAGCCAGCAGCTATATACGCAAATACGATATTCTTATCCTCATCGCTGACACAAGTGATTTTACTATTCATATAAGTTGAAAAGTTTTGGTAAATCATTGAGGATATTTTTGAAGTGAAGCTTGAAGCAGTGCTCATAGTCAACGTACCAGCAATAGTTTGATTGTCTATATTTGCTTTTAAGTATTTTAATATATCAATGATAAAATCTTCGGGATTATTTTCGATAGCCATATTTAGCTTGTTTGAAAGCTCTTGTATAGTTTCTTCTTGAAGCTTGTCGATCAAATCCTGCACATCTAAATAGTGTTTGTAGAATGTCGCACGATTTATGTCTGCCCTCTTACAGATGGCAGTGACAGTTATCTTCTCCACAGATCTTTCTTGTATTAATTCGTAAAGCGCAGAGCGTATTCTCATTTTCGTGTAGCGAACTCTGCCATCTTCTTTTTTTATTTCGATTTCTGACATATTCAACACTTCTCCTTAATACTGTTTAATAAGTTTCATTCTAGAAATTATTGATGGTTGTATCCATGTTTTGGCGGATTTATAATCCATTACATAAAAGATAATAAACATATGTTGAATAACTTTCAAGTGTTTCTTATCTTGCTGGAGGTGGAAAATGAAAAAAGAACAAGTTGAGCTTTTTGAAAGTGACAATCAGTGGATGGCAATTTTTAAAATGGTTGGGCCTGCACTCATTGCAATACTAGTCATGTTAATTTACAACATGGCGGACATGGTTTTTGTAGGACAGACGGGCGAGACAGCTCAAGTTGCGGCAATTTCGGTTGTTAGCCCCGTATTTAACATTATCATGTCTGTTGCAATGCTTATATCTGGAGGGGGGACAGTTCTTATTTCAAAAGATTTAGGAGCGAAGGATATGGAGCATGCCAAAATTGTATCAAGCCTTTGTATTTGGGCTGCTTCAATATTAGGTATTTTAGTTGGAGGTTTGATAATACTCTTTAGACATCCCTTATTGTTACTACTTGGTGCTACGCCTGATATTGAGAAATATGCTTTGCAGTACATGGTGATACTTGCCATGGGAGCACCGTTACTATTATTAGCTAATATGTTGGGACAGGTTCTTCGTGCCGAAGGAGCAGTAACAGACGGATTGATAGGTAATCTTATAGGGACAGTTATTAATATTATTCTTGATCCAATCTTTATTCTTGGAATGAATATGGGAGTTGTGGGAGCTGCAGTTGCCACTGTGATAGGCAATATATTTGCAGTTGTGTACTACGGATTTTATATGAAGAGGAGAGCTGTAGTCTTAAATGCCAAGATTCAATATGCCATAAAGCGGCCAATATATATTTTTTCGGTCATGGCTTTGGG
Source organism: Pseudobutyrivibrio sp. (assembly GCF_015057185.1). Lineage (GTDB taxonomy): Bacteria > Bacillota > Clostridia > Lachnospirales > Lachnospiraceae > Pseudobutyrivibrio. Next base: position 16,936 of record NZ_SVEV01000008.1, read on the forward strand.
TGTACCAAATTCATTAAGCACCTTGTTGTCTGGACTAGCAAATTCTTTTGCGAATCAATTATTGGCAAAATATGGTTCTGATTCAATAGCTGCCAACACAGCGGCAGGCAGAGTGAATTTGATAATTGTTATGGTCCTGATGGGCATATGCATGGGAGCGCAACCATTGATTGCTTACAATTACGGAGCGGGGAATTACATAAGACTTGCAGCCGTAATCAAACGTTTGCTAATACTAAACCTCCTTGGTGGAGCGGTTATGTCAGGAGCGGTTATCATTTTAAGAACAGAAATAATTGGGCTATTCCTAAAGGATGAAGCAGTGGCAGCAACGGCGGAGTCAATTCTTTCTATTTTAATGATTAGTTCACCGTTTTTGGGATTGTTTTATCTAGGTACAAATTTTCTTCAAGCAACAGGAAAAGCTATGGAGGCTACGATAGTATCAACGATGCAGAAGGGGATATTGTTAATTCCATCATTATTTATTTTTGAATATATATATAAATTTATGGGGATTAGATTGGCGTATGTCGTAGCAGATTTTGGTTCAGTAATCATAGCGGTAATACTTTTGATTATAGAATGGAAGAAAACAGTGGAGGCGAATCAGAAAAGGAGAGTAGATTATGAATATTGTGCTTGATGCGGTAAATGGTTTAATGTATTTCTTTATTTATATGTTTTCAATGGCATTTTTATTATTTATTATCAATGGGGTTTTTGAGGTACCGAAAGAACTATTTAGAAAATTGTTTCATTTTGTATCATTCTCATCTGTAATAGTGATGATATATGCTGCAAAGGAGTGGATTGCTGCAGCGTTAATTCCACTAGGAGTAATAGCTATTAGTTATCCAGGACTAATTATGTCAAGCAAAAATGAAAAGTTCACATCAGTATTATCAGAACGCAGGCCTGGAGAATTAAAATCAAGTCTAGTGCAGTTATATATAACAATTGCAGTAATTATAGCCGTATGCTGGGGCTTGTTTGGGCATAAGGAACTGGCTATTGCATCAATTCTTATGTGGGGATTTGGAGATGCAGCAGCAGCTCTTATCGGGAAAAAATATGGTAAACATAAGGTACTTCGATTCAAACATGTGGATAATAAGAAGAGCTGGGAGGGTACAGCAGCTATGTGGTTTGTGGCGTTTACATTTGGATTATTAAGTCTCTATATTGTAGGAAGTTTGCCAATTATTAATTGTGTATTAGCGATTGTTGTAGCGGCGCCGATTGCAGCAATAACGGAACTTGTGACCCAAAATGGTCATGATACAATTACAGTTCCCTTGGCGTCTGCAGTTGTAATATATGGAAGCTACATGGCCATGGGAATAGCTTGATAACTTAAAAAGATTTTTCATCCCTTTCGGTAAATTGAAGGCGTCATATTATAAATTTTCTTAAAAACTTTCACAAAATAATTATTATCATCATAGCCTACAAAGCTGCTTATCTCTTGAATTGGAAGCTCAGTTTCCTTTAAGAGAGAGGTAGCTTTTTTGCAACGCTGTTTTGCAATGAAATAGGATATGGTTTCTCCTGTTTCTTTTTTAAATAGCATAGATAAATGAGAAATTGAGATTCCTACATGTTTAGAAATGGCATCGAGTGTCAGCTCTTCGCTTAAGTTTAAATCAATATATTCAATGACTTTTTGAATAGTTGATGAGTATTGACCATAAGATATACGGTGATTGCGCACTGCTTTTGTAAGCTCTAGTATCATTTCTAGGATAAATTGTTGTTGTGAATCAACACTTCCAGTTGAGGCCAATTGCACGTATTTTTGGGTGATTGAATCAATGGTTATTACTGAAAGCCCTGATTGTTCCGCCGCCTTTCTTGCCAGTGAGCGGATAATAGCAAAGCTTGAAGCAGAAGCATAATAGTTTTGTATATCGCTATTGTATGAATGTGGATTAAAGTTAGAGGACATCTCTTTAAATGCGGTGCTTATGTTTTCCACATCGCCATTTTTTATCATAAGTAAGAAACGCTTTTCATTGTCATAACGCTTATATATTTCACTATAATTAGGAATATCTCCGAAGGTTTGCTGATTGTTCTTGGTGACTGTTTTAATAAATCCCGTAAGTCTGCGATATTCAAATTCAACTTCATTAATTGATATTGTTTTTAGTATGCCTTCGATAGTTTTTTGAATTTGAGAAGCATAAAGAATAGGAAGTTTTGTGTAGTACAGCTTTAGGGCAAGTGCCTTTGATGCAGCAGCATTGTGTTCAATTAGAACAGTTTCTATTTGTGATTCTGAAAGGCTGGATTTTACATAGGGGCCTACTATGAACTTCTGATTTGCATATTCGAAAAAAACAATAGACACGCCAAAGTAATCTACAACTTCATAAAAAGTTTTAGGGACAGCTGAATTCAGTAAATAGTGCAATGCATCTGTGGTGAACATAGGCTGTAAATCTTTATCGAAACAGAATTCCTTCTCGAACCAAGAAAGTTCCTTGGAATCATTACTTATCGCAATTGCAGATAAAGATAGAATATTTTGAGTTAGTTCAAGTAGTAGATTTACATCAGCTTTTTTCATTTTACACCTCGTAAGATATTACTATAAATAATACGATAATTCTATCACAGCAAACAGTAACATGCTACTATATGCTTACCAAGAAAGCTTTCGATAACAAATTATTAAAGACAGAGGTAAAAATATGGGAAAAGAAAAGACTCTTACGAGAGAAGACAATGGAGTTGTTTATAAGAAAGCTAAAACTATACACATTGCCTTGGCAACTATGACAGGTGCCGCTCAGATGGTTTTTTATATGCTTATGGGGGCAGCAACGTATATTGGAAATGCTAATTTTGGAATACTAGTTGCTATTACAGGATTTATCATCACGGGTTCTCGATTGTTTGATGGCATTACTGATCCAGTGATTGCTTTTTTTATTGAAAGGTTTAATTCGAAATTTGGTAAAGTGAGATTTTCAATAATGACTGGATGGGGGTTAATGGCAATAGCCACAACGTTAATGTGCAATATTGGACCAAAGCTTCATCTGACAGGATTTATGGGATGTATTTTCTTTGTTTTTTCTTATGCCATTTATATTGTGGGATACACTTTTGGAAGTATCGCAGGTCAAATAAATGCAAATGTACTTACGAATGATCCTAAGCAGCGACCTACGATTGGAGTGTGGAATACTACGTATGCGTATTTGACACCGATGATTATGTCAGTTGTTGCATCTGCAGTGATTCTCCCACGATTTAATAATATTCAAGGAACAGAATACTTTGCAACATACAATATCGTGGTCATTATTGTTTCGTTTATTCTTTATATTTTGGCTTGTATTGGAATAGCACCATACGATATTCCAGAAAATTTTGAAGGTTTAAAGACTGATCAAGAAAAAGAAAAGACTACGCTTAAAGATATGGTAGCACTTATTAAAGAGAACAAAGAACTTCAAAGATTTATTGTGGCTGCTACATCTGATAAGCTTGCGCAGACAATAGGCTCTGCATCTGTTGTCTCGACAATGTTATTTGGAATAATGATAGGTTCGCTTGCAATTTCATCAATTCTTTCAGCGGTTGCAATGATACCTTCGATTATATTTGCAATTATTGGTTCAAGAATGGCAGGAAAACATGGAAGCAAGGCTGTGATGATTAAATGGACTTGGGTCTGCATAGTATTGAATGTTTTCTATGCTGTATATTTGCTATTTGCTCCAACTCAACTTGTAGGTTCTATTATTTATGGAAATCATTCGATGGCTGCAATTGCTATGGCCATTGTATTTCTACTATTCACATTTGGTAATAATGCTGTAAAAATGGTTGTTTCAGTAGCTACTGGAACATTAAGAATTGATATTGTTGATTATGAGTTGGATCGTTCGGGAAATTATATGCCTGCAACTGTTTCGGCTGCATATAGTTTTATAGACAAGATAGTATCTTCTTTAGGTGCGACTATTGCCACAATATGTGTTGGATTTATTGGTTATACAACAACAGTACCACAGCAGGGAGATCCACTTACTTTAGGAATAAAAATTATGACTGTAATTCTAATGATTGGTTTTCCAATTGTTGGGTGGATTTGTACACTTTTGGCGATGAAGAATTCGACCATATCTTACGAAAGAATGACAGAAATACAAAAAAGCATAGCAGAAAAAAAGGCAGCCTTGAAGCAAGGGGTTTAATTAATATTTGAGAGGATATAGATGAGAACTACAATACTTTGGAATGATAATTGGTTTTTTATAAAGGAAAATCATAGGGAAAAGATAACGCTTCCACACACTTGGAATGCAGTCGATGGACAGACTGGTCCAAATCAATACTATCGTGGAGTATGCACTTATATAAAAGAATTTGAAAAGCCTGTAATGGAATCCGGACAAAGATGTTACATTGAATTTCGAGGAGTTAATTCTTCCAGTGAAGTTTGGGTAAATGGACAGCATATTACAAGGCATGATGGAGGCTATTCAACATTTAGAGCGGACATAACAGATTTTTTGGCTTCTGAAAATGAAATTAAAGTTTATGTTTCAAATGAAGCAAATGATCGAGTTTATCCACAGCGAGCTGATTTTACCTTCTACGGGGGGATATATAGAGATGTGTATTTGCTGTTAGTTGATGAAAATCATTTTGATTTGGATTACTTCGGTGGAAATGGCTTATATGTAACTCCAAGAATTGCTGATAATACGGCAAACATTGATGTGAAAGCATATTTTACAGGTGGCGCTGACGAGGTAATTGTATCTATTGATGGACTGGGAGAATCAAAGCTTACTATAAAAGAAAAGTTTGGGAAGTTCGTAGCAAATGGAACAATCAAAATAGAGAATCCTCATCTATGGAATGGTGTTGAAGACCCATTTTTATATGAAATAACAGCGACACTTATTAAAGATGGGAAAGCGTCCGACCGTATATACGATAAATTTGGCGTTCGTGAATTTGCAGTTGATGCGGAGAAAGGCTTTTTTCTAAATGGAAAAAGTTATCCGCTTCATGGAGTGTCTCGTCATCAAGACTGGGCAGGGGTTGGAAATGCTTTGACAAAGGATATGCATGAAATAGATATCGACCTAATCCTTTCAATGGGCGCAAATTCTATTCGCTTGGCACATTATCAGCATGATCAGTATTTTTATGATTTGTGTGATGAAAAAGGAATCGTGGTATGGGCAGAAATTCCTTATATCACAGTCCATATGGATACTGGTAGAGATAACACAATATCTCAGATGCGCGAACTGATTTCTCAAAACTATAATCACGCATCCATTATGTGTTGGGCACTTTCCAATGAAATATCATTGCAGGGAGTTACAGAGGATTTAATTGAAAATCATAAAATTCTTAATGATATTGTTCATGAGATGGATCCAATTAGATACTCAGCCATGGCAAATTTATTTCTTCTGGAAACAGATTCGCCGCTTGTAACACTCCCAGATATTCGTGGCTATAATTTGTATTATGGCTGGTATGTGGGAGAGGTTACTGACAATGACAAGTGGTTTGATGATTTTCATGAAAAATATCCTGACGTTGCAATAGGACTTACAGAATATGGCGCTGATTCAGTAATAGACTTACAATCTCCGAAGCCACAAAAAGGTGATTTTACGGAAAGCTATCAGGCTATATATCACGAGCATATGCTAGAAATGTTTTCAATTAGACCTTATATTTGGGGAACTTACCTTTGGAATATGTTTGAGTTTGCTGCTGCTGGCCGTGACGAGGCAGGCGACCCAGGAAAGAATCATAAAGGTGTTATTACTTTTGATAGAAAACAAAAAAAGGATGCATTCTATATTTATAAGGCATGGTGGTCTAATGAACCATTTGTACATCTTTGTGGCAGCAGGTATAAGGATAGAATTGAAGAAGAGACTGAGATAAAAGTTTATTCTAACCAGTCAAAAGTGACTCTTTTTATAGATGGTCAGGAGTTGGAAACAAAGACGGGAGCGCATGTTTTTACATTTAGAGTGAAAATTAGTGGTAATCATAAAATAAAGGCAGTATCCGGTAATTGTTCAGATGAAATGGATATTAGAAAGGTTTCTAAACCTAATCCAGCATATTTTGCATCTTTGGATGAGGTAAAGAATTGGTTTGATGAACCTGAAGATAGTTTATTAGAAAAAGAAGGCTATCTATCCATTAATAGTTCCATGGAAGAAATTCAAGCAGTTCCAGCGGCAAAGGCTATTATTGATAAGATGATGGAAAAAATGACGAGTCAGACTGCTGGAGGAATGGGTGCAGGAGTAAAAATCACACCAGAAATGCAACAGATGATTAATAGACAACCATTGTCTAAACTACTTAGTCAAGGTGGAATAAAGATAGATAGTGAGCAGACAAAAGAACTGAATGAGGCACTATCTCAGATTAGGAAGATATAGAAATGAAGGAAGTATTTAATAAAGCAGAATGGATATCGCCGGAACAGAATATAGAGCCAAACAAGAGAAAAGGTGCAGGATATTTAAAGCAATTTTTTATTTATAGTGGTGGAGATGCAAAGATATATGCAACAGCTCATGGACTATATCAGATTTTAATCAATGGCAAGGAAATAACTAATGCGAGATTAACGCCTGGCTGTGATGCATATGATAAAAGATTACAATACCAAGAATATGAAATTACTGACGCATTAAAACTAGGTGAAAATGAAATATATGTTACCTTGGGAGATGGTTGGTATAGAGGCTGTAATGGAATTGATGGTGTGAGAAATCTATATGGAGATGATTTATCGTTTTTGGCCTCTATCATTGTTGATGATGATTTTTCTTCGCCAATTCTTGTGACTGATAATAGTTGGCTTGCTTCAGAGAATGGGCCAATTCTTTTGACTGATTTACAATTGGGTGAGACGTGCGATGCCAACATAGAAATAACATCGTGGAATCAAGCAAAGAAGATGCATTTTAGCTACGATAATTTAGTCCCACAGGAAGGACCATATGTTACAGAACATGAAATGTTTGAAGGTAAACTAATCACTGTTCCTAGTGGCGATTATGTATTTGATTTTGGTCAAAACTTAGCTGGATATACATCTTTTGTGGTAGAACATGCTCAAGGTGGCGAACGAATCACAATTGTTCATGGAGAATCACTTGATGAAAACGGTAATTTTACGATAGCTAATTTCCAGCCTGGCGAGAGGAATAAATCCGGAGGAATTAAGCAGGAGATAAACTATATATGCAAGCCTGGAAGAAACGAATTCAAACCGCTATTTTCAATTTTTGGATATAGATATGCGAAGGTGGAAACACAAATCCCTATCGATCATTTCTCTATAAAAAGCATATCTTTATACTCCGATATGAGACTAACAGCAACCTTCAAATGTGGTAATGAAGCTGTTAATCAGCTTTTTAATAACAGTATTTGGTCCATGAAATCAAATTTTTGCGATATACCGACGGATTGTCCAACTCGTGAAAGAGCAGGATGGACTGGGGATGCAGCGGTGTTTGTCAAAACAGGTGTGTACCTTATGGACTGCAGAGGTGTTTATGAAAAGTGGCTGGCGAATGTTAGATTGGGTCAACATAGTGATGGAAAGATGGCATATATTTGCCCTAAAAACTCTAAGCCAGGACAAATTGCTGAGATGTTTTCAGCATCTGTGGGCTGGGGCGATGCAGCAATTCTAGTACCATGGAATTTATATCGTATATACGGAGATAAGAACATTTTGATTTGCAATTACGATATGATGAAAAAGTGGGTGGATTTTTTAAAACAACGAGCTGGTAAAAGTAAGCTGAAAAATCGTTTTGGAGGTAATCCGTATAGGAAGTACATAATTGATACAGGTATGGATTATGGTGAATGGTGTGAACCTGGGGCAGATGTTATGAAGACAATGATGAATGCATTTAAAAATGGTCAGCCAGAGGTGGCAACAGCGTATTTTGCCCATTCTTCTAGATTGCTTTCAATAATTGGTTCAATCATTGGAGAAGACGAAGATAGTAAGTATTATGGAGTACTTGCTACAAACGCCCGAAGAGCCTATCAACACCTAGTTTTAAAAGATGGAAGGATAGTTTCAAATCGACAATGCGAGTACGTAAGGCCTATTGCATTTAAATTATTGGATGAATCTGACGCCAAGGTCGCAGCAGCTGATTTGAATGATCTAGTGATTGGTAATGATTATCATTTGAATACAGGATTTTTGTCTACACCTTTCTTATGTCAGGTCTTGGCTGATTATGGATATGTAGATACTGCGTATAAGCTATTATTGCAAAAAGATTATCCGTCATGGTTGTACGCTGTCGAAAAAGGAGCTACCACAATTTGGGAAACTTGGGATGGTATACGAGAGGATGGTACAGTTCATGATTCATTAAATCATTATTCTTATGGTGCTATTTCAGGATGGCTTTTGTCAGGGGTTTGTGGAATTGATTATGACTTTGAAGAAGTGCGAATTAGACCAATACCACATAAGAGTTTAAAATTTGCCAGTGGCAGCTTTGATTCTCCAAAAGGAAAAATTGTTTCTGAATGGAGATATGAGGGTGAAAATGTGAAGTATCATATAGAAATACCAAATGGTTTGGAGGCGACAATTGAGTTGCCTGACGGCCGTATTATAAATGCAATTGGAGGAAACTATGAGTTTTAAATTTGATAAAGATTTTATGTTGGGAGCATCTACTGCTGCACATCAAGTGGAAGGCAATAATACAAATTCTGATTATTGGGTAATGGAAAATATGGAATACACTCAGTTTGTAGAGCCATCAGATGATGCTTGTGATCATTACAATAAATATGAAGAGGATATCAAAATGCTTGCAGAAGCAGGGCTTAATACATATCGCTTCTCAATTGAGTGGGCAAGAATTGAACCAGAACAAGGGCATTTTGATGAAAAAGAAGTTGAGCATTATCGTGATGTAATCAAATGCTGTAAAGAAAATGGGATAGAGCCAGTAGTTACATTAATGCATTTTACTTCGCCAATTTGGCTGATAAAAATGGGTGGATGGGACAACGAGCAGGTTATTGATTTATTTGCTAATTATGCTAGATACATTACAGAGCAATTGGGAGATGAATTGAATTACATTTGTACAATTAATGAGGCAAATATGCGACTCCAGATTGGCGCTCTGATGGAGCGATTTAAAAAGCAGATGATGGCAAAAATGGCAGAGAATAAGGCCGGAGAAAATGAAGGAAAAGATGCACAAGAATCTATGGAAGGACAGGTTCAAGTGGGACTTAATCTCTCTAATCCGATGGAAAAGATGAAGCTTGCAGCTATTGAAAATGCAAAAGTATTTGGTGACCCACAACCTCATACATTTGTATCAGCTACTGACTCACAAGGAGATGAGATTGTTATTAAGGCTCATTTGGCGGCTAAAGAGGCAATTAAGTCTATTAATTCAGAAATAAATGTTGGAATTACACTTTCTCTTCATGATTGTCAAAGTATTCCAGGAGGAGAAGATAAGGCAAAAAAAGAATGGGATGAAGAGTTTGCTCATTATGTTCCATTTATTAAAGATGATGATTTCTTTGGCCTCCAAAATTATACAAGAACTATGTATGGACCAGATGGAATTGTTCCTGTTTCTGAAGGTACACCAATGACCCTTATGGACTATGAAGTATACCCAGAAGCTCTTGAAAATGTAATTAGAAGAGTTAATGAGGAAATGCCGGGTGTTCCAATTTTGGTTACAGAAAACGGCATTGCTACAGCGGATGATTCGCAACGCGTGAATTTCATTGATGTGGCTTTGAGAGGTGTATACAGTTGTATTGTTGATGGAATTCCTGTGATTGGTTACTGCCACTGGTCTCTTCTAGATAATTTTGAGTGGCAGAAGGGATATGCGCTAACCTTTGGACTATGTGCTGTTGATAGAACCACTCAGACTAGATTCCCAAAGCCAAGCTTGAAGCATTTAGGAAATTATATTTAAGAGGATTTGAAATGAAAATGTTAACTGGGGTTCAACAGATAATGATAGGGCGTTGCTGTAAGGATTACGAATCTGCGCTTACAACCTTAAAGAAAATAAAAGAAGCGGGATATGATTCGATTGAACTGAATGACTTTATGATCCACCCAACGCCATTTTTTGTGAGGATGCTTACAAAAGCAGCAGGAATGCCAACTGGAAATTGTGGAAAGCTTGATTGGCATAAACTAATTGCAGATAGTGGGCTAAAAGTGGCAAGTTTACATAGTTATTTGAATAGTATTGAAGAGAATCCTAAGGTAATAGCTGAGGAAGCATTAAGCTTTGGAACAGATACTGTAGTAATTACAGGTATGTATAGATTTGACTATAGTAAGCAAGCAGAGGTTGAGCAACTTGCGTCTAGATTAAATGAATCGGGAAAAGCATTATCTAAATATGGAGTCAAACTTTTGTATCATAATCACAACGTTGAACTTCAGAAGGTTAATGAAAATCAGACAGCATTTGATATACTAATTGAGCAGACGGATGAAAGATATGTAAGCTTTGAGGTTGATACATATTGGCTGGTTGATGGTGGTGCCGATGTTATTTCTATAATGAGAAAGCTTGGGAAAAGAATGACAATGTGGCACATTAATGATAGAGGTTGCAGGAATAATGGTCCCTATACAACGCCTATTCTTAAAATGAATGCAATGGAATTAGGAACAGGCAATATGGACTTGAGTACAATGCTTGAGATTGCTAAGGAAAATGAAGTAAAAGCCATAGTATTAGAGACCCATAAGAATTGGATAGATAACAGTCCTATTAAGAGCGTGGAAGTAAGTTCGAAGTGGTTAAGAAATAATATGTAAATTCTTTTGGAATACAGCTGATCATTTGATTGGCTGTATTTTTTGTGCTTATGTGATTTACATACAATCGCAAGAATTGCAATGTAGATGGCAAGCGTGACAATGGGAAAATAATTGAGTATTTTTTATTATTTGTACATAAAGAAAAGCAATAAATGAATCTTGGATATTACATATTTTGTAAGTGAATTCGTGGTGAACGACAAGATATGTAATAGTCAAGATTCATAGAAAAGGAGAAGGTAATGTACGAAGAATTAAAAGAAAAATTATCGAAAATTGGAATTATTCCTGTTGTTGTTTTAGAGAATGCAGATGATGCACATGCTCTTGGAGAGGCATTAATGAAGGGTGGTCTTCCAGCAGCGGAGGTTACATTTAGAACAGAAGCTGCAGAAGAGGTTATTAGAATTCTCTCTTCTGAGTTTCCAGAGATGCTTGTTGGAGCTGGAACAGTTCTTACAACAGAGCAGGCCGATAGAGCAATGGCGGCAGGTGCAAAGTTCATCGTAGCACCAGGCTTTAACCCAACAGTTGTAAAGCATTGCATTGAGAAAGGATATCCTGTTACACCAGGTGTTCAGACACCAGGTGAGATGGAGCAGGCAATGGAGCTTGGACTTGATTTTGTAAAGTTCTTCCCAGCTGAGCCATCAGGCGGTCTTTCAATGATAAAGGCTGTGGCAGCACCATATACAAAGCTTAAATTCATGCCAACAGGTGGAATTAACAAAGACAACGTAAAAGATTATTTAGCATATAACAAGATTGTTGCTTGCGGTGGCACATGGATGGTTAAGGGCGATTTAATTGCATCTGGTGATTTTAGAACAATCGAAGACTTGACTCGAGAAGCAGCTGATATTGTTAGGGAGGTACGTTCGTAATGGAAATGACTTTAAGATGGTATGGAAAGGATTTCGATACCGTAACTTTAGAGCAGATTAGACAGATTCCTGGTGTTACAGGAGTTATCACAACACTTTATGATACAAAGCCAGGAGAGGTATGGACTCGCGAGAGAATCCGCGAAATGAAAAAAGAGGTTGAGGCAGCAGGCCTCAAGGTTGCAGGTATTGAGAGTGTAAATGTACACGAGAATATCAAGCTTGGAAAAGATAATCGTGACGATTTAATTGAGAATTATATTGAGACACTTAAGAATCTTGGTGAGGAAGATATTCATCTTGTATGCTACAACTTCATGCCAGTATTTGACTGGACACGCACAGAGCTTGCTAGAAAAAGAGCAGATGGCTCAACGGTACTTGCTTATACACAGGAAGCAGTTGATGCACTTGTTCCAGAGGAAATGTTTAACTCGATTTCTGGTGATATGAACGGATCAGTAATGCCAGGCTGGGAGCCAGACAGACTTGCTCACGTAAAGGAATTATTTGAGGAATACAAGGGCGTAACTGATGAAGATTTATTTGAAAATCTCAAGTATTTCTTGGAAAAGATTATGCCAGTATGTGACAAGTATGACATCAACATGGCTATTCATCCAGATGATCCAGCATGGCCAGTATTCGGACTTCCTAGAATCATCATCAACAAGGAAAATATCCAGCGAATGATGAAGATGGTAGATAACCCACACAATGGTGTTACATTCTGCTCAGGTTCTTACGGAACAAATCTTGATAATGATTTGCCAGATATGATTAGAAGTCTTGAAGGAAGAATTCATTTTGCACATGTAAGAAACCTCAAGTTCAATACACCAACAGATTTTGAAGAGGCAGCTCACCTTTCAAGTGACGGCAGCTTCGATATGTACGAGATTGTAAAGGCTCTTTATGACATCGGATTTACAGGTCCAATTAGACCAGATCATGGACGTATGATTTGGGGCGAAAAGGCAATGCCAGGCTATGGTCTTTACGATAGAGCATTAGGGGCAACATATATTAATGGTCTTTGGGAAGCAATCGAGAAAGCAGATAAGAATAAATAATTAGGAGAGAAAGAAAATGGGATATTATGAAATCGATTTAAAGGGTAAGGTAGCAGTAGTAACAGGAGCAGGTGGAGTACTTTGCAGTATGTTTGCCAAGACTCTTGCAGCAGCAGGAGCAAAGGTTGCTCTTCTTGATTTAAATGAAGAAATGGCAAAGAAATTTGCTGATGAGATTAATCAGGCAGGTGGTATTGCAAAGGGATATAAGACAAACGTACTTGAGAAGGAAAGCCTTGAGCAGGTACATACTCAGGTTTTAGCAGACCTTGGTCCTTGCGATATTCTTCTTAACGGAGCAGGTGGAAATAACAAAAGAGCTAATACAGACAAGGAATATTTCTTCGCAGGTGATGAACTTGATAATGATACAATCAGCTTTTTCGACCTTGACCAGTCAGGCGTAGAATTTGTATTCAATCTAAACTTTATTGGAACACTTCTTCCAACACAGGTTTTTGCAAAGGATATGATTGGCAAAAAGAATTGCTCAATTATTAATATTTCATCTATGAATGCCTACACACCACTTACAAAGATTCCTGCATATTCAGGAGCAAAGGCTGCCATCAGCAACTTTACACAGTGGCTTGCTGTTCACTTCTCAAAGGAAGGCATCCGTGTAAATGCAATCGCACCAGGATTCTTCGTGACTGCTCAGAATAAGGATTTATTATTCAATGCAGATGGCACACCAACAGCTAGAACAGAAAAGATTCTTGCAGCAACACCTATGGGCAGATTTGGCGAGGCAGAAGAACTAAACGGAACACTTTTATACCTTTTAAATGAGAAAATGGCAAGCTTTGTTACAGGCGTTGTTATCCCAATTGATGGCGGATTCTCTGCATACAGTGGGGTATAAAAATGAAAAAGTTCATGGACGACAATTTTCTTCTTTCAAATGATACAGCAGTTGAATTATTCGGGGCTGTAAAGTCTGAACCAATAATTGACTTTCATAATCATTTGAATCCTAGAGAAATATACGAAGATAAAACATTTGATAATATGGCTGAGGTTTGGCTTGGCGGTGACCACTATAAGTGGCGCGCCATGCGAGCTAACGGCATTTCCGAAGAGCTTATTACCGGAGACGGGGCTCCTTTTGATAAATTTATGGCATGGGCAGATACTGTACAGAATCTGATCGGCAATCCACTGTATCACTGGACTCATTTAGAGCTTCAGAGATATTTTGGAATCACTACACCACTTTGTCCTGACACTGCCAGAGAAATTTGGGACAAGTGCAACGAAAAGCTTCAAACAAAAGAATACTCAGTTAGAAATCTCCTAAGGATGCAAAATGTATCTGTCCTCTGCACAACAGATGATCCAGCCGATTCCTTGGAATGGCATAGCAAAATAAAAGAGGATGGCTTTGAGATAAAGGTACTTCCAAGCTTTAGACCTGAGAAGGCTGTTGCCATTGAAAAGGCTGATTACAAAACATACATTAACCGTTTAGAAACTGTAGTAAACACACCAATTAAAAATGTAGAAGATTTAATTTCAGCTTTGGCTAAGCGTCTTGACTTCTTCGTTGAAAATGGTTGTCGCGTGTCTGACCATAGCTTGGAAAACACATTTTTCGTTCCAGCTGACTATGCAGAAGTAAACCAACTTTTTGTAGACCGTTTAAATGGAAAGGCTCTCACAGAAGAGGAAGCAGGCAAATTCCATGGCTACATGTATGTGCAGTTGGCGAAGGAATATACAAAACGAGACATTGTAATGCAGCTTCATATTGGCGCTATTAGAAATAACTCAAAGAGATTTTTTGAAAAGCTTGGAGTAGATACAGGATTTGATTCCTTAAATGATTTCAACTACGCTCCACAGCTTTCTGCAATGCTTTCAGAAATGGATTTATATGATAACCTGCCAAAGACTATTCTTTACTGCCTGAATCCAAAGGATACAGAAATGCTTGCTGCTATGGCTGGCAATTTCTGCAGTAATGAAAAAGGAATTAAGGGCAAGGTACAGCTAGGTGCTGCATGGTGGTTCTGTGATCACAAAAACGGAATGGAAAAGCAAATCGAAGTTATGTCAGACCTTGGGCTCATTTCCACATCAGTTGGAATGCTCACTGATTCTCGTAGCTTTTTATCATTCCCACGCCACGAGCTTTACCGCAGAATCCTCTGCAACAAGGTAGGTTCATGGGTAGAAAACGGAGAATATCCAGCCGACCTATCGTATTTACGTAACATGGTACAAGCCGTATGTGGCACAAATGCTATACAATATTTTAAGTTTTAGGTTGCCTAGCATAGAAAAACATGGCAAGCGCGAGCAGGGAAGTGCCATGCCAAGCCTGGGAGGGTCCCACACCGGGCGGGTTGGGGCCCAGGCTTGAGTATGGAGGGTGCCCTGCGGGAGCATGAAAAAGTAGGATTGCTAGGCAGAATGGAGAGAGAAATGGAACTAGATTTGAGAGACAAAAAAGATTGTAAATTTGATGCGGTGAGCTTGGGGGAGGTTATGCTGAGACTTGACCCAGGTGAGGGCCGCATCCGCACAGCTAGACAGTTTAGAGCATGGGAAGGCGGCGGAGAGTATAATGTAATCCGCGGACTTCGCAGATGCTTTGGAATGGACACGGCAGTTATTACTGCATTTGCGGATAATGAAGTTGGTCACCTTGTAGAGGACTTTATTCTTCAGGGAGGAGTTGATACTTCTCTTATTAATTGGAAGAAAACAGATGGAATTGGTAGAGAGTGCAGAAATGGCTTGAACTTCGTAGAGAGAGGCTTTGGCATTCGTGGAGCACTTAGCTGCTCTGATAGAGCAAATACTGCAATTTCTCAGGCAACAGCTGAGGATTTTGACTTCGATTACATTTTTGGCGAGCTTGGAGTTAGATGGTTCCATACAGGCGGAATCTATGCAGCTCTTTCTGAAAAGTCAGCCGAGACAGTAGTAAAGGCTATTAAGACTGCAAAGAAATATGGAACTATTGTTTCTTATGATTTAAACTATAGAGCTTCTATGTGGTCAGCTATTGGCGGTCAGAAAAAGGCTCAGGAAGTTAATAAGGAAATTGCTAAATATGTAGATGTAATGATTGGAAATGAGGAAGATTTTACAGCTTGCCTAGGCTTTGAAATTGAGGGAAATGATGAGAACCTCAAGGAGCTTAACATTGATGGTTATAAAAAGATGATTGATGAGGCTGCAAAGGTTTACCCTAATTTCAAGGTTGTTGCTACAACTCTTCGTACAGTAAAGACAGCAACTGTCAACGATTGGTCTGCACTTTGCTGGGCAGATGGTCAGATTTTCAAGGCAAAGGCTTATGATAATCTTGAAATCCTAGATAGAGTTGGTGGTGGCGATTCATTTGCATCAGGACTTATCTATGGTCTTATGACAACAGGCGATGCTGAAAAGGCTGTTGAGTATGGTACAGCTCATGGAGCACTTGCTATGACAACACCTGGCGATACCACAATGGCAACCTGTGCTGAGGTTGAAGCACTCATGGGAGGCGCAGGAGCTAGAGTAAAACGATAAGATTTAAACAGGTCCTCATGGGATCTGTTTATTTTTTTTGTGTTAAATAATCACATAAAATTGAGCACTTTTGATTGAAATAAACACTTAAACGTTAAAGAAATCCACAGTATTGAAAATATTCACAAAAAGTTCACATTTATGTATAGACAATTTTAGGCGCAGAGATTATTATAGATAACGTTCACGCGACAACGAACAAATACGGATAAAATCCGGGGAGGAAGAAGAAAAATGGCTATAGGCACTATTATTACTTGTACTGGACCAGAAGACTTGTACAGAAAGGCTGAGGATTTACTCAGACATGGGATTCACACAGAATTCATTGCTAGAAACACTATGAGGGTTGTAAGTGTTCAGAAAATTAGCAAGGTAAGTCAGATGAATGTCCAAAGTGCTAACAAGACATTAAGTATTGCGTAGTTATATTATATAAAAATAGGGTGTTATATAATAGATAAGCAAGCAAAAAGCGATCACCAAGAGGTGGTCGCTTTTTTGCATGCTGCGGTATGTTTTTATTTTGAACTATATGTGAATTTAACCATACTTTTACGTTTTGCGATTATAATTATGAGCATAGACTTAATGTCTGTTTCATGTAAATAGGTTTCAGAATCTTGTTTATGTTCACACTTAGGGGGATTTTAAATGAGTACTCTTTTTAAGAAAATTCATACAGAAGATTTTAGATGGTATGACGAAGTATTTATAGTTTTGTTTGTTGCAGCTTTCTTGATGATAATTTTGGGAGAAAGTTTGGGTGGTTTGTTAGTGGTCCCTTTTCGTCATCTAATAGAAAGTGATACCACTGGCTACTGGGCAATGTTCTGTATGTATTTCATGTTCATAGGAATTTGGGTGGTCTTTTTGGCAGTCATGCTCATTATAAAAAAAGACAGACCAATTCTTAGGACCCTGTGGAAGGCACCAAAGGGAAATAATATCAAATATTTGGGAATTGGATTTTTGATTGGATTTGGTCTCAATATGCTGTGCGCTATTGCAGCAATGCTAAACGGGGATATTTCCTTGCATTATGACTCTTTTAATATTATGAAGCTATTATTGCTATTAATTGCTGTTTTTATACAATCTTCTGCTGAAGAATTGGTTTGCAGAGGATTCATATTTCAGCGATTGAGAAGGGGATATCGTCATCCTGCAGTAGCTATTATTATGAATGCTATGTTGTTTGCATCAATGCATTTGTTGAATCCTGGCGTTGGGGTCATTTCTATAGTAGCGGTATTAATGGCAGGAATATTCTTCTCATTGATGGTTTATTACATGGATAGTATCTGGTGTGCTATGGCTGCTCATGCAGCATGGAATTACAATCAAAATATCATACTTGGTCTTCCAAACAGCGGAATAGTATCTCCAGTCTCAATTTTTAAATTAGATGCAGCATCTGCTAGAAATAGTTTTGCTTATAACGTTGAATTTGGTATAGAAGGTGCAATAATGGCAGTGGTTGCTTTGGTTGTTGCCAGCATACTTATTATTGTTTTTTATGGTAAGAAGAACCAAAAGCCTTACAATCCATGGACAGATATATAGTTGCAACTATCAAGCATATATGAGCACATAAAAAGGAGAAGCATAAAATGAATAAAAAAAATAGCGTTCAATTACTTTGTGAAAAAATGCCATATTTAGCAGTATTACTGGCTGTGATTGTCCCAACAATTCTTGTGGGAATAGGAGCAGCTATAGGAGAAATGATTTCCGTTGACGCTGGAAATATAGGAACGTGTATTGCTGCTGTAATATTGATGTTCATATTTAAGTTTTGTATTTTTCCGGAATTTAAAGGCTTTGTAAAAGCGGAAATCTCGGCAAAGGACATTTGCATAATAATGCTTCCTTTTATTATTTATCTAATACTTACGTTGATTTCTCCTTTGTTCTTTGGAAAATCATTATATTTTAATCCAACTATTAAAGCGATTATCATGGGGCTTTCTGCTGGATTTGGTGAAGAGGCAATGTTCAGAATTTTTTCGCTGACTATTATTATGGGATACGTTAAGAAGGAAAAAAGACTTGCTGTAATAGTTTTACTAGCATTGTTATTTGGATTAATTCATTTAGGTAACATTACACAGGGGGCAGATATGGTTATGTCTGTGGTGCAGATGGTCGACTCAATTTTTATGGCGCTTTTGTTTACTGAGTTGTATTTAATGACGGGTAGTGTGGTATTTCCAATATTTGCCCACGGTTTTTATGACTATATTTGTTTTACCACAGACCCATCACTTTCCGATGAAGGAATACTTGTAGAACAGTACAGCAAAGGGGAGATTGTGTATGCTCTTGTATTGGGAATAATCGTTGGCATGGTTGCATTATATTTGTTAAGCAAAAATAAAATGCAAAAAGCCAATGAAATATGGGATAAAAAGTGGCAATAAGAATTATTGAAACACCAAAATAGTCAGTGGATATAAGCGGGGTAATAGTATGTTGATGCATGATTTTATAAAACGTTCAGATATGATTTCCTGTATGTTGTGTAAGGATGCGCCATGTAGTAATGCCTGCGAAAAATTTAATCCCGCAGATGCTCTTAGAAGCGTCTGGTTTGGCAATCAGGATGTTGCTTCTTTAATTATTCCTCAGGGCACCCCTTGCATGGACTGTAAAGGATCATGTGAGAATGCCTGTGTGGCAAATGACAAAGTCAGAATAAAAAATATTATGACAACACTTTCTGAAAAAGTAAGATCTGCTGCAGAAATAGATTTGCCTCAGGATGAAGAAAGATTGAGATGCGATATGTGCGGAGTTCCATTGGAAAATCCGTTTATTTTGGCCTCTTCTGTTGTAGCGTCAACATATGATATGTGTGCCAGAGCCTTTGAGGCTGGCTGGGCTGGAGTTTCATTTAAAACAATTTGTTCCTTGGATATACATGAAGCGTCTCCTAGATTCTCGGCAATAAAGGGCGACAACGGAAGTATTATAGGATTTAAGAATATAGAACAATTATCAGATCATAGTGTTGCTGAAAATATGCATATTTTCAGGGAACTGAAAAAGAATTATCCTACTAAATTTATTTTGGCTTCAATTATGGGAAAAGATGAGGCTGAATGGGAATCCCTTGCAAAGGAATGTGAGGAAAATGGTGCGGATGCTATAGAGCTTAATTTTTCATGCCCTAATATGATGGAAGGGGGCCTGGGCTCTGATATTGGTCAGGTGCCAGAATTGGTGGAGAGATTCACTAGAGCCGCTAAGAAAAGTACTACTATTCCTGTACTTGCAAAGCTGACTCCAAATGTTGCAACAATGTCACCTGCGGCGGAGGCTGCATATCGAGGCGGCGCTGATGGCGTAGCAGCTATTAATACTATAAAGAGTGTTATAGGGGTTAGCCCTTATACATTTGTTTCTGCGCCGGCAGTCAAAGGAAAGTCTGCACTGGGCGGCTATAGCGGAAATGCAGTTAAGCCTATTGCTCTTAGATTTATTTCTGAATTAGGCCAAAACAAAACGATCGAGGGTATGCATATAAGTGGTATTGGTGGGATAGAAACCTGGAGAGATTCTCTTGAATTTATTCTTTTAGGAGCAGGTTCAATCCAAATTTGCACAGCTGTAATGCAATATGGATACAGAATTATTGACGATTTAAAAGCTGGTTTAAATTATTATTTACATCAAATGGGAATTGCTTCAGTGAAGGATATTGTAGGAGCAGGTATTGAATCCATTAGCAACACAACAGATGTGCTAGAGAGAGATACTATACTGCTGCCACAGTTTGATATTAGTAAATGCAATGGCTGTGGCAGGTGCGTAATATCATGTGATGACGGAGGTCATCAGGCAATTAGATTTGAAAATAGGATTCCTAAACTAGATGGTAGCAAGTGTGTAGGCTGTCATCTGTGCCGTCTAGTGTGTCCGGAAAATGCTATATCACAAACCAAAAAGAGAATTAGCAGGTGATTTATATAACAATTAAGTGCAGTCTGTTGTAGTCTCTTTCCTCTAGTAAATACAGAATTCTGCGAGCTCGAGAGTACTGAGTTCTGTTGATAGAGATAACACAGAGCTTGTCAGCGCCATTGTATAATCCACGTCTGAAAAATGGAATTCTGCGCCATGATTTTGTAAATGCAACGGACTGCTCTAAAAGTAAATCTGAGGTCCTGTTGGAGACGATTCTATTTGTGGTCTCGCAAAGAACAACATCTCTTCCTACGTTCTTTGAAAGCTTAGGTTTCTTTTTCATATAACATATACCTCTTAGTTTAAATGAATATCTAATTTTTTCCCCATAGAATCTGCAATTTTAACTAGAAAATCTAGTGAAGGATTATACTTCCCACTCTCCATACGTGAAATATTTGATTTTTTGGTGCCTGCAATGTCTGCAAGAGCCGATTGTGTAAGATTAAGTGTCTTGCGAGTGTCACGAAGCTCTTTGGCAATTGAATGTCTGGCGGAAAGAGCTGAGGGAGTGACAACACCGTCTGAGTATCTATTCTTCATAGTTCACCCCACATGTATAAGTTATCATATATGATAACATATGGCAAGGGTATTCACAAGAAAAACATCTTTTTAATTAACCGGTAATGTACTATAATTTTTACTGAGATATTCTTAGATTTTTGTTTTTATAATTAATAGAAACAGGAATCCTGCTAAAATATTTGGAGGAAGGAATATGGTCAACAAACAACACAAATTTCTTACATTTATCTTAATTATTATTCTTACTACCGGTATCATTGGTGGAGTTTTTGGAATAAGCTATTTCAAAGGCGGAGTCACATTCCCGTGGCAGCTTACCACCTTGGCAAATGAGCAAAATGTTACAGAAAAGGAAACTGCTGTAGAGCCACAGACACAGGAGGAGACAGCGGTGGCTGGTAAAACAGAAACAACTACAGAGACCACTACAACAGAGGAAACAACTGAGCCAGAGCCAGTTATCGAGGTTACCGAAGGCGAGGACACAGAGGACAATGAGCTTCACTCTAGCATTGGCACAGCTGTTACTCATGAGGATAGAGATGATTACTATGGAGCCCTTTTTGTAGAGGATGGCAAGCTAGTAGATTCAGAGGGCAACCAGGTTCAGCTTACTGGTGTCAGCTCACATGGCATCAATTGGTTCCCAGAATATGTTTCAGCAGACTCAATCAAAACGCTCAGAGATGATTGGGGTGTTAACGTAATTAGACTTGCTATGTACACCAGCGATTACAATGGATATTGTGTTGGTGGCAGCGACAATCAGGAGACTCTCAAGGGAATCATTGATGAGGCTGTAGAGGCTGCTACAGATAATGACATGTATGTTATTATTGATTGGCACACATTAAATGATAGCGACCCTAACGAATACAAATCAGATGCTATTCAGTTCTTTGGAGAGATGGTTCGTAAATACGAAGATTACGATAATGTAATTTACGAAATCTGCAATGAACCAAATGGCGACACAACATGGGACGACATCAAAAAATATGCAAACGAAGTTATTCCTGTTATCAGAGGAGTAGATGAGGATGCAATTATCCTTGTTGGCACACCTAGCTGGTCAAGCGATTTAGAGTCAGTTGTTGATGATCAGCTTGATTTTGATAACATTATGTACACGTATCACTTTTACGCAGCTAGCCACAAATCTAGTGCTAGAAGCGATTTAGAGGATGCTTTAGAGGCAGGACTTCCAGTATTCATTTCTGAGTACGGTTTGGTTTCTGCAGATGGCAACGGCGACGTTGATACCAAAGAAGCAGAAAAGTGGTATGACCTAATTGAAGAAAACAATCTTTCATCATGCATTTGGAATCTTTCAAATAAGGATGAAGGTTCTGCCCTCATTAGCTCAGATTGCGATGAGACATCTGATTGGGCTGAGGATGATTTATCCGAAGAGGGACAATATTTTTATGATTATATTAAGACTGGAGAATAAGTAGTAATGACAACAAATGAAAAATTAACAAAGCTTCGAGAATTGATGAATGAGAGAGGAATCGATATGTATCTTATTCCTACAGACGATTTTCATTCATCTGAGTATGTAGGAGAGCACTTTAAGGCTCGCAGCTTTATTACTGGATTTACAGGTTCAGCAGGTACAGCTATTGTTACAGCAACAGAGGCTCATTTATGGGCTGATGGCCGTTATTTTGTTCAGGCAGCAAAGCAGATTGCTGACAGCGAGATTGTTCTTGAGAGAATTGGTGAGCCTGGAGTTCCAGAGGTAGATGAGTTCATCGAAAAGAATTTACCAAAGGGCGGTTGCCTTGGTTTTGATGGACGTTGTGTTTCAGCAAAGAATGCAGCAAAGTATTCTGATATTGCAGCTGAAAAGGGTGGCAAGCTTGCTACAACAGAGGACTTAGTAGACATTATCTGGGCAGACAGACCAGAGCTTCCAAAGGCTACTACATGGGTTCTTGCAGATGAGTTTTCTGGCGAGAGCATGCCAGCTAAAATCTATCGCATCCGCGAAAAAATGAAAAAGAAAAAGGCTGATGCACATCTTGTTACTAGCCTTTATGACATTTCATATATTTTAAATATCAGAGGAAATGATATTCAAAACGTTCCAGTTTTCTTGGCATTTCTTTTGATTACAGATGATAGTGTTATCTTATTTACAGACACTACAAACTGGCCAGAGGAGTCGATGAGCTACCTCAACGACAACAACGTAAAGCTTTATCCATATGATATGGTTTACCATTACATGCAAAGCGCTGATATGGCTGACAGAAGAGTTCTTCTTGATGAGAGCATTGTAAACTACAATATCGTAAATGCACTCAAGGGCTCAGCTACTATCATCAATGGCAAAAATCCATCAGAGCTTATGCGTGCTGTTAAAAACGAGACAGAGATTAAAAACACAAGACTTGCTCATATTAAGGATGGCGTTGCTTGTACAAAGGCCATCAAATACGTTAAGGAAAACATTGGCAAAGAGCCAATGACAGAGATTACTGTTTCTGATTATTATGAAGCTAGACGTAGAGAGCAGGAGAATTTCCTGGACCTTTCATTTGGAACAATTTCTGCTTACGGACCAAATGCAGCTATGATGCACTACAGTGCAAAGCCAGGTTCAGAAGCAACACTTAAACCAGAGGGCTTCTTGCTTGTTGATTCAGGAGCACATTACCTTGAGGGTACAACAGATATCACTCGTACAATCGCTCTTGGCGAGCTTACACAGCAGATGAAGGAGTACTACACAGTAGTTCTTCGTTGCCACTTGAGACTTCTTGCAGCTAACTTCCCTAAGGGAGTTACTGGAGCAAACCTTGACATTCTTTCACGTGGACCAGTTTGGGATATGGGACTTGATTACCGTTGTGGTACAGGCCACGGCGTAGGACACATCTTAAATGTACACGAGGGACCAAACCGTTTCCATTGGAGAGTGCTTCAGGGACAGAACTCTGCAGAGATTCTTCCAGGTATGATTACAACAGACGAGCCAGGTCTTTACATTGAAGACGGCTTTGGAATTCGTATCGAAAACGAGCTCCTTTGCGTAGCAGGTGAGACTACAGAGTACGGAGACTTCCGCCACTTCGAATCCCTCACTGTATGCCCAATCGACCTTGATCCAGTTATCCCTGAGATGATGACTGAGGCCGAGAAAAAGACCCTCAACGAATACCACGCAATGGTTCGTGAAACCCTCAAACCTTATCTCACCGTGGATGAGTATGATTGGCTCGTTAAGGAAACACGTGATATCTAAGGTTGAAACATAACAGTTAATTTAAAATCTTTAATTATTAGAAGAGCCAGTAGGTAACAAGCCCTTAGAGAGTTAATTAAATCTAAGCTAGTAATAGACAAGCTCTTAGGTTACTGAATGAGGCATGTTAGCCGAATGAAGTAACACTAAGGCTTGTAACCGTAACTGGCGGACTAAAGGGAATAAACATATGAAATTATTGTTAATGGATGGACATAGCATAGCTAACAGAGCTTTTTATGGAGTGCCAGATC
Organism: Pseudobutyrivibrio sp.; assembly: GCF_015057185.1. Taxonomy (GTDB): domain Bacteria; phylum Bacillota; class Clostridia; order Lachnospirales; family Lachnospiraceae; genus Pseudobutyrivibrio. The sequence goes on from NZ_SVEV01000008.1 coordinate 41,295, forward strand.
TTACGAATAGCGCCGGCGAGCACACCGGCGCCATTTTTGGTTTTTTGAATATGATGTTTAAGTTCATTGAGGATGAGCAGCCAGACAATTTTGCGGTGGCATTTGACGTTCATGCTCCTACATTTAGACATAAAATGTTCGACGCATACAAGGGCACACGTAAACCAATGCTTCCTGAGCTAAAGGAACAGATTCCTAGAATTCAGGAGCTTTTGCAGGCAATGGGTGTGCCAGTTATTAAAATGGAAGGTTGGGAGGCTGATGATATCCTAGGCACTCTTTCTCGCATAGGTGAAGAGAGAGGAATGGATGTAACAATCGTTTCCGGAGATAGAGATTTACTACAGCTTGCCACAGAAAAAGTAAAGATTTCTATACCAAAAACTAAGAAGACTGGAACAGAGATTGAGAATTATTATGCTGAGGATGTTAAGGCTTTATATGGTGTTACTCCAAAGCAATTTATTGATATTAAGGCTCTTATGGGAGATGCATCTGATAATATTCCTGGCGTAGAGGGAATCGGAGAAAAAACTGCATCTAATTTAATTCAGCAATATGGATCAATCGAGGAATGCCATGCTCATGTTGAGGAACTAAAACCACCAAGAGCATCCAAAAATTTGGCAGCTCAGTGGGATATAGCAGTTCTTTCAAAGGAGCTAGCTACAATCAATGTAAATGCTCCAATAGAGCTAGAAGAAGGCTGCACAAAGCTTGGCAATCTTTTCACTGAGGAGGCATATCTTCTTTGCAAGAGATACGAGCTTAAAAAGCTCCTTCCTAGATTTGAATCAACTGAGACAGAAAAGGTCATCGACAAAACCTCAGAGACCTTTAAACGTATATACGAATTAAACGAGGTAGAAGCATTCTTCACAGGACTTCAGTCTGCCGGCAAGGATTTCGTTGGTGCTAGCATTATGGCTGACGAGGATAGAACCATAAAGGGTGCAGCACTTTCAGATGGAGATGCTACCATTTACGTTGACTGTGCAGGACTCATTACACCAGAATACTTGGCAGACAAATTGATCTCTGTAAGTAAAGCTGGCGTTAGATTATGCTTCTGGGATTTGAAAAATGCAATGCATTTGCTCTTTGAATTGCTTAATGAAAATGATAAAAAAGCTGTTTTAGAAAAGGGTGGCAAATCAGAGATTTTCCCTAATGCAGTAGACGTTGCAGTGGCATCATATTTGCTTAATCCTATCAAAAAGGAATACACAGCTGATGACATTGCAAATGAGACTCTTGGAATCATCATTCCAGCCCAGGCAGATTTATTTGGAAAGAAAAAGCTAAAGGATGCACTTAATGATGACAGCTTACTTGATGCTGTTACCACATACGCTTGCTACAACGCATACGTGGCATATGCTTCCTTTGAAAAAATAATTGGTGAGATAGAAGCTCAGGGAATGGTAGATATCTTTAATAATATCGAGATGCCATTGGTGTACACATTATTTGATATGGAGCTTCAGGGCGTTGCCATGGACAAGGAAGCTCTTACAGAGTTTGGCGGAAAGCTTTCTGTTAGAATCGCAGAGCTAGAGAAAAGCATTTATGAGCAGGCTGGTGAGGAGTTCAACATCAATTCTCCAAAGCAGCTTGGAGTTATCTTATTTGAAAAACTTGGAATTGAAGGCGGCAAGAAAACTAAAACAGGCTATTCTACAGCGGCAGATGTTTTAGAAGAATTAGCACCAGCAAATCCAATAATCACAGATATTTTAGAGTATAGACAGCTGGCTAAATTAAAGAGTACATACGCTGATGGATTAGCTACCTGCGTGGCTGAGGATGGAAGAATCCATTCAACATTTATGCAGACAGTTACAGCCACAGGACGTATCAGCTCAACAGAGCCTAATTTACAGAACATTCCTATTAGAATGGAGCTTGGAAGAGAAATCCGTAAGGTATTCTATCCAAAGGATGGCTGCGTATTTTTAGATGCTGATTACTCTCAGATTGAGCTTAGAGTGTTGGCTCACATGTCAGGAGACGAAGGCCTTATCAATGCATTCAAGGCTGGCCAGGACATTCACCGTTCTACAGCTTCATTGGTCTTTAACACTCCATTTGATGAGGTTACCGACCTTCAGAGACGTAGTGCCAAGGCTGTAAACTTTGGTATTGTTTACGGTATCAGTGCCTTTGGTTTGGCAAAGGATATTGGAGTTGGCAGAAAAGAAGCTCAGGAGTATATCGACAATTACTTCATGGCTTACCCAAAGATGCATGAGTTCCTAGAAGGATTAAAGGAAAGCGCAAAGGAAACAGGCTTTGCAACAACCATGTACGGTCGTCGCCGTCCTGTCCCAGAGCTTGCTTCATCAAACTTCATGACTCGTCAGTTTGGTGAGAGAGTTGCCATGAATTCACCTATCCAGGGAACAGCCGCAGACATTATCAAAATAGCCATGGTAAAGGTTCATGATAGATTACTTGCTGAGGGGCTTAAATCAAAATTACTTCTTCAGGTTCATGATGAGCTTTTAGTTGAGACTTACATTGAGGAACAGTCACAGGTTGAGAAGCTTATTGCAGAGGAAATGGAGAATGCAGCCCAGCTTTCTGTTAAACTTGAGATAGATATGAATGCCGGAAAGAATTGGGCGGAGAGTCACTGATTATGAAATTTATAGGTGTAACAGGAGGTGTTGGGGCTGGCAAAAGCACAGTCCTTGCCCTTCTAAAAGATAATTTTAATTGCAAGGTTTTGCTAGCCGATGAAGTGGCAGCAGAGCTGATGACACCAGGCCATGATTGCTTTGATAGAGTGGTGGCTTTGAAATGGCCAGAGTCGGTGCTTGATTGTCAGGGGAAAATCGACAGACTGAAAATGGCCAAATTCATGTTTGCTGACAATAGCTTGCGTGAACAGGTCAATGACATCGTTCATCCCGCTGTAGAGCAAGAAGTACTAAATCAGGTAGAGGCCGAAAGAGAAAGACACAATATAGAGTACTTTTTCTTTGAAGCTGCATTGCTCATAGAGTGTGGTTATGGTAAACTTGTTGATGAGATGTGGTATGTTTTTGCCACAGAAAACATCAGAGAAAAGCGTTTAATGGAGTCTAGGGGTTACTCAAAAGAGCGCATCAATAATATGATGAGTTGTCAGCGCAGTGACGAGAGCTTTAGAGCTAATTGTCAGTTCGTGATTGATAACAGTGGTTCGCCAGAGGACACATTGGCGCAGATTACAAACTATATAAATTCTAAAGGGGACTAGGTTTATGGAGAAGAAGGATATTGTATTTGGACTGGATATTGGTACCAGAAACGTTATTGGTACAGTGGGTTATTTAGACGGGAATGATTTCCATGTTATAGCCCAGACTCTCAGGGAGCACGACACTAGAGCCATGCTAGATGGCCAGATTCACGACATTGGTCGAGTTGGTGCCACCTGTAATGAGGTCAAAGAAGAGCTGGAGCAAATGACAGGTCTTACATTGACAGAGGTATGTATAGCTGCCGCTGGCCGTGTGCTTCGCACTATTACTACTCATGTTGAAATGGAATATCCAGAGGAGACAGTTGTTTCCGGAGAGGATTTGCATACTCTCGATATGCTTGGTATCGAGCAGGCGGGCAAAGAAATCAAAGGCGACGAGGACAACAAATACAAATTCTTCTGCGTAGGTTACTCCACCGTTAGATACTATTTAAATGGTGATGTATTTACATCCCTCGAGGACCACAAGGCTGACGTTATAGGAGAAGATATCATTGTTACATTCCTTCCAGAGGATGTTGTTGATGGTCTTTATTCCGCAGTTGGCAAGGCAGGCCTTTCAGTAGCAAACCTTACATTGGAGCCTATAGCAGCTATTAATGTTGCTATCCCACAGAGCTTTAGAATGCTTAATATTGCCCTGATTGATGTTGGCGCAGGTACATCCGATATCTGTGTTACTAGAGACGGCAGCATCATAGCCTACGGTATGATCCCTATGGCTGGTGATGAGCTTACAGAAGTATTAGTTCACGAATTCTTAGTAGACTTTGCAACTGCTGAGTCTATCAAGAGAGCCTCTACAGAGGGTGGTGAGATTACCTACGAGGATATCATGGGCATTTCTCACACAATCAAATCAGAGGATGTTTGGAAACTTACCGACCCTGTAATGAACAAAATTGCAGGAGAGGTTTCTGAAAAGATAAAGGAGCTTAACGGTGACAAATCAGTATCAGCTGCGTTTGTTGTTGGTGGTGGTGGCAAAATCCACGGCTTTACCGAAGCTCTTGCAAAGGATTTAAAAATTATTGACGAGCGTGTAGCTCTCCGTGGCGAAGAGGTAATGAAAAACATTATCTTTGAGCAGGAGGATGTTACAAAGGATTCACTCCTTGTTACCCCTATTGGTATCTGCTTGAATTACTATGAGACAAAGAACAACTTTATCATGATTCACTTTAATGGTGAAATGATGAAGCTTTACGATAATGGACAGCTTACAATTGTGGATGCTGCTATGCAGGCAGGATTTTCTGCTGATCAGCTATTCCCTAGACGTGGTCGTGAGATTAATTTCACAGTCAACGGCGTTTCTCGTATGATTCGAGGAACAGAGGGCGAGTCTGCAATTGTTAAAATGAACGGCAAATCAGTTGGAATCAATACACCACTTGAGTTCAACTGCGATGTTGAGCTGACACCTTCTACAGTTGGTGCCGGTGGAAATGGAACAATCGCTGATTTGGCAGAGTTCACCACAGAGTATCTGTACTTTACAGTTTGTGGACACAGAGTAAAATGTCCAAAGTTTGTTGAGGTTAATGGCTCTTTGGAGCCACCTACATATTCAATTAAAGATGGGGATGTTATTGAGACTCGCCCATTCTACACAGTTGGCCAGTTAGCAGAATTTATGGATGTTACAATCGACGAGCGTTACGAGATTCTCGTTAACAACCGTCCATCCAGTGTGGATTCATTGGTATATGAAAACTTCGTTATTGATTGGACTACCACCAGCCCAGCAGCATATTCTGGAGACTATTTGGTAGACGGCGAGGAGGGATATCCTGAGGATTATCAGGTGCCTGACCAGCCAATGGCTACAATCACAGACATCCATACCAAAATGAAGCCAGAGGCCACCGAAATCACAATAACCATCAACGGTCAGAAAAAGAAGCTTTCTGGCAAAAAGGATTATATCTTTGTTGATGTTTACAATCTCATCCGATTTGACCCTAACGAAAGCAACGGAAGACCGCTCATCACCAAAATCAATGGAAAGAAGTGTGGTTATTCCGATGAGCTTCATGCGGATGATGAGGTCGAGGTTTATTGGGGAGAGTAAGTAGGGGGGGCCCTTTAGGGGAGAACCTGCTTACCACAGCGCGCCCATCGCGAAGCGATTTTTAAATGGGTGCGCTTTCCCGTAAAGTAGGGGGACCCTGTTTTCCCGCAAAAATAATAGAAAGTAGTTTAAAGTAATGGATTTTTTTAGTATTGCAAGTGGTAGCAGCGGCAACTGCATTTGTGTTGGAGATGACAGCACACATGTAATGATTGATGCCGGAATTTCTGGAAAGCGTATCGAGGCTGGGATGAACAAGTATGATTACACCACAGCCGATATGCAGGGGTTACTTGTGACCCACGAACATTCAGATCACGTGTCAGGATTGGGGGTTATTTCTAGGAAATATCACATTCCAATCTATGGAACCGCTGGTACCATTAGGGCAATACGTTCTATGAAAAGCCTTGGCGCTATTGATGACACACTTTTTCATGTCATCAAAGCGGATGAGGATTTCTCTATAGGTAGTCTTACAATTCACCCATTTCGTATTAGCCATGATGCGGCAGATCCAGTTGCATATCGTATAGAAAATACTAAGTCTAAGGTTGCAGTCTGCACTGACTTAGGGTATTATGATGCAAACATTGTTGAAAATTTGACAAATTTGGACGCTATGTTACTGGAAGCTAATCATGATATCCACATGCTTGAGGTAGGGTCGTATCCTTACCCACTAAAGCAGAGAATACTTGGAGACCATGGCCATTTATCAAATGAAGCCAGCGGGCGACTTCTCAGTAAAGTCCTCCATGACAATGTAAAACACGTATTTTTAGGACATCTCAGTCATGAAAATAATTATCCAGATTTAGCGTACGAGACCGTTCGCCTGGAGGTTACTATGGATCAAAGCACTCCATACAACGCCAGTGATTTCAATATAACAGTTGCATCTCGCTGCGAAGTATCCGAGCGCGTAGTTATATAAAAGGAGAATAAAAATGGAAAACAAGGTCATAATTACTGTAGTTGGTAAAGATACTGTGGGTATCATCGCTCGCATCTGCACATACTTAGCAGATAATGGAGTTAATGTTTTGGATATTACACAGACTATTGTTCAGGGATTTTTCAACATGATGATGATTGTTGACATCGAAAAGGCAACAAAGAAGTTCGGAGAACTCCAAAAGGACCTCGAGGCACTTGGAGGAGAAATCGGAGTTCAGGTTAAGGCACAGAAAGAAGCTATATTTGATGAGATGCACCGAATTTAAGTATTTTTCTTCGAAAAATACTTAAATTCGGTGCTTAATTGGAGGACACATGGTAACTTTAAAAGAAGTAATAGAGACAAACAAAATGGTGGAGGAGCAGACTCTTGATGTCCGCACAATCACTATCGGTATTAGCCTTCTTGAGTGCATTGACTCAGATTTAAATAAGGTTAATGAAAATGTATATAATCGCATCACTACTGTTGCAAAGGATTTGGACAAGGTAGCAAAGGAAATCGAGAGAGACTACGGTATTCCTATTGTTAACCGTCGTATTTCTGTTACACCTATTGCACTTATCGGTGGTGCTGCTTGCAAGAAGCCAGAGGATTTTGTCACTTTGGCTCATACACTTGACCGCGCAGCTGAGGCTGTCGGCGCTAATCTTATCGGTGGCTATTCTGCCCTTGTTTCAAAAGGAATGACTACAGCAGATGAAATGCTTATCCGTTCTATTCCACAGGCTCTTTCAGAGACACAGAGAGTTTGTAGTTCTGTTAATTTGGCTTCCACAAAAACTGGTATTAATATGGATGCTGTTCGCCTTATGGGTGATATTTTACTTCAGGTTGCTGACGCCTCTAAGGATAGAGATTCAGTTGACTGTATGAAGCTTGTTGTATTCTGCAATGCTCCAGATGACAACCCATTCATGGCTGGTGCATTCCACGGTGTTACTGAGGCAGATGCTATTATCAATGTTGGTGTTTCTGGTCCTGGTGTTGTTAAAAAGGCTCTTGAGTCAGTTCGTGGAGAGAGCTTTGAGGTACTTTGCGAGACAATCAAAAAGACAGCATTCAAGGTTACCCGTGTGGGACAGCTTGTAGCACAGGAAGCTTCAAAGAGACTTGGTATTCCATTTGGAATTATCGACCTTTCACTTGCACCTACTCCAGCAATTGGAGATTCAGTTGCTGATATTCTTTGTGAAATCGGTCTTGAGTACGCAGGTGCCCCTGGTACAACAGCTGCTCTTGCAATGCTTAACGATCAGGTTAAAAAGGGTGGCGTAATGGCAAGCTCTTATGTAGGTGGTCTTTCAGGTGCATTCATTCCTGTATCAGAGGATCAGGGTATGATTAATTCTGTTGAGGCTGGCGCAATCACACTTGAAAAGCTTGAGGCTATGACATGTGTATGCTCAGTAGGTCTTGATATGATTGCTATCCCAGGAGACACACCAGCAACTACAATTTCTGGTATGATTGCTGATGAGATGGCACTTGGTATGGTCAACCAAAAGACTACAGCAGCCAGACTTATCCCTGTTATCGGCAAAACTGTTGGTGATACAGTTGAATTTGGTGGATTATTCGGTTATGCACCTATCATGCCTGTTAATAAGTTCTCTTGTGCAGACTTTATTAATAGAGAAGGACGTATTCCAGCACCTATCCACTCATTCAAGAACTAAATTTTTTAACAATTATAAATTCCCTATTGTGATATACTGAGGATATCATGATAGGGGATTTTTTTCTTTATATGTATGAGGAGGCTTTATGGCATATTTTCCAATGTTCGTAGATTTAACAGATTCCAACTGTCTAGTAGTAGGTGGTGGAAGTGTAGCTCTCAGAAAAGTAAATGTATTACTTGATTTTGGAGCAAAGGTTCATGTTATTGCAAGAGAGATTAGTATGGAGCTGGCAGCACTTTCAGAGGAGACAGACCATCTTCTTTTGGAGCAACGTGAATTTGAAATATATGATTTACAGGATCGCAGATTAGTTGTAGCAGCAACTAGTGATAATGAATTGAATCAGCAGATTTCATCTATATGTAAAGAGGGTAATATTCCTGTAAATGTAGTGGATTGTCAGGAGTTATGCACTTTCATTTTTCCTTCATACTTGAAGGAACAAAATCTTGTTGGAGCTTTTTCTAGTTCTGGAAATAGCCCAGCACTTACTCAGTTTTTACGCAATAAAGAAAAAGAAGTTCTTACACCTAAGCTTGGTGAACTAAATGAAATGCTAGGACGTTGGAGAAAGCCGATATTTGAGCTTTTCCCAATGGAAAGTGCAAGAAAAAGTGCTTTCGAGCAGCTTATTGACTACGCTCTTTGCTATGATGGAATCCCAACAGACGAAGAAGTAGAGGAGTTGCTTGGTGCAATTAGTATGACTCTATAGGTATGCATTTTAATCGGGGAGTGGGATGAGGTTTTTACATAAGAAAAAAATTTTTAATTCCAATGACAAAAAAATAATTACGGAAGGGGTAAGATTCATAGAGGATGAGCTAAAGGCTTCGAAAACTAATAAAAAGCTCATGGTTCGATCTATGCTCCTTTCCGAGGAGATACTTGTGCATCTTCTGGAGGCAGTAGGGGAAGATACCGACATTAGCATTAGTATCCGTAGACTATTCTCAGATACAGAGATTGTCATCAAGGCAAGAGGTCAGGAATTGATTCCTACACAGGTGGATGTGGAAGGAATAGAGGACATTTCCCAATTGGGAGATGAAGACCTACAAACGGCAATCCGTGCTATTCTTCTGAAGTCCCAGGGTGAGCAGTTAAAATTCTCCTATAAAAATGGTATCAATCAGATACGAATCATGGTTGGACAGGCTAAAAAGTCCATGCTTGTGCAAACTGTAAGGGCAATGGTGCTTGGCCTTATAATTGGACTTGCCTTAAAACATGTTGCTTCACCGGCAGTTACTGCAGCTGTATGCCATAATGTATTAGAGCCGATTAAAACAATTTTTATGAATGCTCTGCAAATTATCATCGCACCAGTTGTGTTCTTTTCCATTGTCACTTGTTTTTCTCAATACAAAAATATAAGAGAAATAGGGCGAATTGGCATAAAAGTCATGGGCATGTATACAATGACAACCGTAATTGCGGTATGCCTATCAATGGCCATAACAAATATTGCAACCACCGAAGAATTTGGATTTGCCAAGGATATATTTAATACCGATGTGGCCATCAATGTAGACGCAGAAGGGACGTCCTCTGTACTGGAGACAATTGTTGGTATAGTGCCAGCGAATTTTCTGTCTCCATTTATAGAATCAAACACACTGCAGATTATTTTCCTTGCAGTTTTATGTGGGTTAGCAGTAGGTATGATTGGGGAGTATTCTAAAATGCTTCAGGATTTTTTTGAGGCATGCAATTCACTGTTTCTTACAATAACTTCCTTGATTACCCAGTTTATTCCACTGGCAGTATTTTCATCACTAGTACTTATTATTAGCAGCATAAAAATGCAGACTCTGGCGTCGCTGCTGGGGATGATAGGTAAGTACCTAATGGCCATAGCATCAATGTTAATTGTTTATGGGTTGCTTATTCTTATTTTTACACGGCTCGATCCCATTAGATTTTACAAAAATAACAGAGAGGGCATGATAACAGGATTTACATTAGCCTCAAGCAATGCAGCCATGCCAACCAATATAAGAAACTGCGTTAATAAAATGGGAATAGCACCAAAGATTGCCAATTTCTCAATTCCACTAGGGGCTACGGTAAATATGGATGGAACCAGTATTTTCCTGACAATCATGGGACTGTTCTTAGCCAGAGCCTACGGGGTGGAGGTTCCTAGTGCATCACTGGTGTCTCTTGCCATTACAATTATTCTTTTATCCTTAGGTTCACCTGGTGTACCAGGTGGTAGTATAGTGTGCCTTGGTGTTGTACTTCCTTCGATTGGAGTTCCAATTGAGGGAATTGGATTGATTCTCGCTATTTATCCATTTATGGACATGTTCAACACAATGCTTAATACTACAGGGGATGTTGCTGTAGCAGTGATTGTAGCCAAATCAGAAAAATCAATAGACACGGACATATTTTACGGGCAATCAAAATAAGATTGCCTTTTTTTGCAAATAAAAATTTTTTGCACCCGATTTTGGGTATTAGGGGTATTAGTTAGTAAGAGGAAGAAATTTAAACTATTCAATTACAATAAAAGAAATTATCTAGTGGAGGTGTTCATATGCCAGTAACAAATTTAGGTCAAGCATTAAACATTGAAAATGATCCTACATTTTCGCAGGGAATCACAGAGGCATTAAATACTTTCATAAATAATGTTATGACGAATGGCACTCAAAAGAATGAGAGATGGAAACAAAACAAAGCAAGTAAACTGTCAAAGGTTGGTGTCAGAGAGTTTACAGAGTTTCCATGGTCTATGGCCGAGGACCAATATGCTCCACTTGACGATGCTAAATACCAGCAAACAATAAATTATGCTTTTGTATCAAAGGATGTACGGGAAAAGATGATGGACGAATTTTATGATACAAGGGCAGCTGTTGATTATAGAAACTTTGACTTTTCAGCATTATTGGGACAGGGTGTGTCAGCAGACCCTGCAAGAGAAGGACTTAGTCAAAGTGAAAAGGACGTAGTCAGATTCATTTCTCATATGGTATCGTCCCAAACTGAGGGTGCATTCAAAAAAGAAAACCCAGATTATTACAATGAAAGAATGCAACTATTGACTCCACAGGAACAATTCATGGCAAGAGTGAATTCCGAGTATTTGACAGCAGCGTGGGTACCTGTAGAGTATATGCTAAAAAAGAAACATGGCTATCAGAGTAATTGGGCATTCGAGCAAAATAATATTGATAGCTACAATGAGGGTATCAATAATTACTCAAATGCATTTGCTACCCTTGCTGAAAATATGGAAGTTGCCCATCAGATATATAGCTATAGGATGGCAATGGTAAAGAATGAGCCAAATCCACCACAGCCAGTTATAAAATTCAAGGTTCCAGACCGTTGGAATCCTCTACATCTAAAAGAATTTGGTCAGAGATTAGAGAATAGAGATACATCACAACATTTAAGAAACTTTGATCATGAGTTTGAGGCTTGCCAAAACATGTACGATGCAATGTTTGGCCATTTTAAGACACCTATGGGTGTGGTAAATCCTGAAATTAAGGAATTTGACAATATATTTATAGATAACAGATCAGTTGCAGACTATTGTAGTAAGTTTGCTCCACAAAATGTGGAAGACAAAATAAAAGTATATAAAGCCACTATAGTCAGTGCAATTTTAAGTGGTGATCACACCGTTGAAACAGCTGTACGATATATGAAACCTGATGGCAATATGGACGTGAAGCTATTTGCAGTAGAACCTGATTTGACTGCAGTGGCAAGAAGAGAGAATGCTAGACATAGCTGGTTCAGAAGATTATTTAATTGGGGACCATTCAAGTTAGACAATGCAAAAAGAAGACAGGCTAGAAGAATTGCAGCTGACACAGCACAGAGCCGAAGTGCTAGACATACAGCTATAGAGGGACGGTACCATGTTGCAAAACCAACAACAGATAATCCAAAACAGATAATTTTCCCTGAAAATGAGCCTGTAAAAATAAAGGATGAGGTTAGAGGGGTTTATAAGCAGGCATATGAAAACTGGTTAACAACGTTACGCGAAAAAAGAGTTGGAGAAAAGATAAATCAGCTAAATGTCAATAAACAAGATTGGAATACAACCAAATCAATGATTGCAGCCATAGATAGAATTGGTGTAGGAAATACTATTAAAATTTTTACAAGAAATGACGATTTGGCCCTGGCAAGTGATGATACAGTAGGCTCTACCTATAAGAAGGCTATAGAAACATACAAAGCTATGCCAGATAATTATCAACCAACTATTTCTAAAAGAGAAGCCTTTGATAGATTGATGAATTATTTCTTCAAGCATGGCGGACTGGAAAATGAAAATGCATCATTTATAGTCGATGCGGCAGGGGGATTGGCTGTAACAGAAGAACAAAAGAAGTTTGCTAATTCATTAGCTGTTATGAATGAAGGCAGAGAACAATACGATAAAAATATAATGGGATTAGCTAATTTGCGGGATAAGGGAGTTAAGCTTGGACCAGAAAATGTGAAGGATTTTGATAAGAATCAAATTCAAAAAAATGTTAACAAGATTCTATGTGATTCTGTTATAAAGCAGCTTTCAGAAAAAAAGCCATTTGATAATTCGATTCTTCAAAGCCAGGAAGTTCAGAAGATTAACAAATTAGCAGAAAACGATGGCAAAGAGTATAAACACCTAGTAGAAAGTGTAGTCAAAGAAGCAAATCTTGATGAAAATAGAGAGATTACAGCTGAGGAACAATTGAAAAACATTCATGCAAACATCGATAAAGTACCTGAAAACATCAAGAGCGCTATAGAAAAAGTAATAGCAAAGAATCAACCAGTTGCAGAGAATAATCTAAATCCACAGAAGCAGGTGGAGAAAAATATACAGGTACAGGCACATAATCAAAATCCAGTATTGGCATAAATAAAGCAAAAGCCAGGAGGATAACAATACTATTATTCAATAATATTTTCCTAAGTCATTTCATTGGAGGGGAATAAAATGGGGACTTTCTCAGAAAAAGAAGTAGAACATTTTCTATCCAAATTGGAGCAGGCTTACAACAGTGTTCATAAGGAACATGGAGATTTTAATATAGCCAAACTTAAATATGAGCATGTTGTGCCTGCAGAACTGCGTCATTTAATCACTAGGGATGTTTTTCAGAAGTTTGTTGAGAAACGTATGAAGATATCTAACATCGATTCAAGTGATGACGATTCAGAGACCTTAGAGGATGAAATACGTGAAGAGGAAGAAGAGGAACTTGAGAAAGAGAAGAAGAGACAGCTGCAATTAAAAAATATATCCTCTGAAATCATCCAAAAAATGCTTAAGAAGCGAGAAGAAACTGCGGCAAAAATAAAGCGTGCTAGTGATAATAATTCTGAAAAAAGTGCGCCTGAAGAAGGTGCGTGTGAAGAAACTGAGGAACAGCCAGAAGCTTCAAAGCCTGAGAATATCATGAAGATGTAGCATCGAAAACATTTTAGATATAATCTTTGGGATGTTAGTGAAAGAAGCTTCATTTTAGGAGGGGAAAACTATGCCAAAATACACTGAAGAAGAATTGATGAATATGGATGCTATAGCTACAGCATTTTTTGAACAGTATAATTTTAGTAAAAATATGGAGTATGAGGATATAAAATACTATGCCCAGCTTGCATATGGATACAAAGTTGATAATGTTGAGCAGTGGACAGAAAATGTGGAGAATGCAGAGGCTGAAGAGGTAAATAGGCTAGTTGATGTCCAACATAATTTGCAGAATCTTTTGCAAAATGTTCAAAAAAGAAGTTTAGAGAGATACAAGAATGATAATAATAAGCCTAAAACTGAACAGAATTTTGCAGTAAAAAGTTTAAAGTATGAGGATGTAATACCAGAAGAAGCACGCCATCTCATTCTACAGGGGGATTATCTTAGAATACGTGATGAAATATGTTCAAAATTTGAAAAAGAGTATAACGAGTTTCATCTAAAGGAAAGTGAAGAAAGAGAAGCTGAAAATGCCAAAATACAGAATTCTGGTTTAGATAAAGAAGCTTATGAGGCAATAAAGGAAGACAGAGAGTATAAGTATTTATTAGCTGAGAAAGCAAAACTAGAAACCAAGATTAAGGACTTAAAAGAGAAATATGGAAATGATAAGGAGCAATATGAGAAACTCAAGGCCACAGTGCAACAGGGTATAGACATATATGATGAGAAATTGCAAGCCCGCGCTTCAACAATTTGTCCTGGTATATACCAAAAGCAGGCTTCTGATAGAGAAGCAGCATTGTTTAAGTTAGAGCAGAGCTTTAACAAGAAGGTCGACGACAAGTTTAAGGAAATTGATAAGAAGATAAAAGATGAGTTTGATAAAGCCATCAAAGATAGAATTAAGGAGGAAAACAAAAGAATACAGCCATCTGTTCAGAATTTTATAAAAGCCAATATCGAACCTGCAGCTAATGAGATAAAGGCTAAGCAAGTACAGAGTAAGAAAAAATTAAACTATTCGAATGTAGATGAAGATTATTCTGAAATCGAAAACAACATTATTTCAGAAAATGAAAAGAAGAAATCTAGAGAAGAAGCGATGATTGGGGAACAGAATCTGGCAAAAAAGCTTGCTAATTTAATGAATTATGAGGATAAATTGCCAGGACAGCTTCTCAATGCTATTAAAAATGATTGGAGTTTTGGGGCTGTTCCATATAATAGAGATCATTTTATGGATGACCCTAATGCTGAGGTTCAGCCTGTATACGATAGACTGCGTGATTATCAAGATGCCTACCAAAGAGAAATCATAGCCGTAAAGGATACATTTGAGGTTGATAAAGTAAATTTCAGAGTGGCACATTTTGACCATTTTGAAAGAATTAGCGGAATCCATAAGATTTTAAAGGATAACAAGAAAACAGGTCTAACAAAAAATTCAACGGAGTATAAGGCTGTCCTGACAGAGTTGGATACATATGAAAAGGGTTTAATAGAAAAAGGCTGGTACGATGTTGTAAAAGCTGAAAAGGAGGGTAGAAAGCTTACTCCTGAACAAGAGCAAATGAAAGTAGATATGCTTGATCAGTTAGATAGAGTATTTGAATCAGCATCTACTTATATGATAAAAAAAGGACCTGAGAAAAAGAACTGGGGACATGGACAAGCAAGATATGAGCTTATGTATTTGCTCTGCGATGAAATATATGCTAGAGGTGGTCATGCGGCTGAGGCACAGGCACGAGAAGCAAGAATTGAAAAGGAAGTGCGAGCACATAAGCAAACTGCTTCGGCCTATCTCCATCAGATAAAGAATGCTGCATTTGGTGGTGCTGATATTACTGCAAAATATCAGGGCAAAATAACAGCTGCTATAGAGGGTACTGCACGAGTCCCTGGCACCAGAGCTGAAATCGCTCGAAAACATGCTGAGTATATGAACAAAGGTTCCAACGAAATCATTAATCCAGCAAATAATGTGATTCCAAATATTTAAATAGAAAAAAACCATTTCTCCACATAGCCGGGGAAATGGTTTTTTTGTGTCTTAAAAGTGAATATTTTGCGTCAAATGTTATAAATGTGTGTACTATATTGTTTTTTTTTTTTTAGTTTCTTAGAATAAATTCATAGTATGGGTCGAAGTCTGACAACTTAGCCCATAGCGCGAAGAAAAAGTGAAATGATATGAAAAATATTTATTGAAATTTGCACCGATTTGTTCATCAGAAAGGTTTTACTTATGAACGGAGAAACAATAGTACGAACATACAGTGATATGGTATACGGAGTCGCGATGCGGTACGTAAAGAATCCTACAGACGCAGATGATGTATATGCAGATGTGTTCTACAGGTATTTTCGTAGAGAAAGGACCTTTGAAAGCGAAGAACATCGAAAAGCATGGCTGCTGAGAGTAACCATTAATTCGGCAAAGGATTTCCTTATTAAACGAAAGTTCGATGTAAGCAAAGATGATGACCTATTCGATGAATCATTGATGTCCGTAACGTTTTCTGGCACAGATATTTCTCAAGAGGAAATACTAGATGTTCGAAATGCCTTGAAAAAACTAAAGGAAGAAAGAAGAGAGGTTATCGAACTTTATTATTTCAATGGACTTAATACTAAACAGATAGCAGATATGCTTCAAAAACCAGAGAACACCATAAAATCAGAGCTATTACGAGGCAGAAAGGAACTAAAGGAATATCTTTCAAAGTAAGAGGAAGACAGATGGATGAACAGAGAATTGAAATGGCGTTGAAATTACTAGGGGAATGTGTTCCTAGGGCACCAGAAAAAACAGTAGAGAAAATGGTTAAAACCGTTAATGCTTTGGAGGCAGAGAGGAATCAAAATAATCCACAAGCCGAAGAAGCTAAGCCTAAGAGAGAAGCACAAAAGGTGATAGAAAATAAGAATTTAGGAGGACCAAGATTATGATGAACAATATGATGAATAATATTATGATACTTGCTGATAAAGCCCCAGATTTAAAAGAAGTAACAGATCCAATTATAGCGTTTATTAATTCAGTGTTAACAGCTGCAATCCCATTAGTATCATCTGTAGGTGCTCTTTATTGCGTGCTTTTGGGCGTTAGATATGCAAGAGCAGAGGAGCCTCAGGATAGAGAAAAGGCAAAGCAGCATTTAAAGGGAGCCATTATTGGCTTCGTATTAATCTTCATACTAATCGTGGCATTAAGAATTGCTACACCTATTATGGTTGAATGGATGAATGCAAATTCTAATGCTAATTAATACTTAATGTTACATTTTGATTAGTACTTGGAGGAGAAAGATGAATTTTAAGTGGGGTTTAAAACGATTTTTAGGAATAACGATAATCCCGATTATGGTGGTGGCTGTATTTAATGGTACAGCCATCACTGTAGTTGCT
This sequence comes from Pseudobutyrivibrio sp., assembly GCF_015057185.1. GTDB lineage: Bacteria > Bacillota > Clostridia > Lachnospirales > Lachnospiraceae > Pseudobutyrivibrio. The sequence goes on from NZ_SVEV01000008.1 coordinate 58,119, forward strand.
ACAGATTCTAACCAGCCAGCAGAGGAAACGCAGCCGGCAGACGGAACACAGCCGACCGACGGAACTCAGCCAACAGACGGAACTCAGCCAACAGACGGAACACAGCCGGCAGACACTACTCAACCTACAGGTGGAGATACAACCACAGATGCAGATGCTTCAGAGAGTGTGGAACAACCAGAGATTTTAAAGGATGTTTTTGGTGAAGTTGTTTTCTATCGCTGGGACCGAGTAAATGATTCGAATTATCCTCAAGATGCAGAATGGCATCCAGCAATGCTTGTATGGGCTAGAGATGAATTTGAAATTGATGATGGTTATATAGGTTGTCTGGCTCCTGATTGTATTTGGTTGGGACCAGAAGCATCTGCTGTTCCTGGTGCCACACACGTATTTCGTGAAGATGACGAAATTTATGATGATTTGTTTGATGACAGTGACATCATTAGTGAGGGGGAATCTTGTTACTTCCGTTTAACAGACAGAGCTGAAGGCATAGATGTTGGAAGTGATCCTCAAGTTCTAACCCATGAAAAAACCTTTTTCACAACTGATGACAGAGACGTTCTATATATAAAGTACGGAAAGACTGATAGTGATAATCATAATGAGAATGGTAGTGAAGCTCCAATATATATGATTAAATTGGCCAGAACCCCTGATGCACCACAGGATTATATATTAGAACCTGGTGGTCAGGGAAATGATAGCTGGATACATATGCATGGTGATGAGTATGGCTACGAGTGGACATTTGAATCCTTTGAATCAGAATTCCCAGGTGATGGAGACGATGATAGGATGTACAAGGTCAAATATAACAAACCACATGAGGATGACCCAAGACTTTCAGTAGGCGAAGGACAAAGATTTATGCATGTCAGATCAAAGGATTATGACTGGAATAAATATAAATGGTTTTTAGGTAAAAAACTTCGCTATTCTGCAATCAAAGGAGACCCAACAATAGGAGCAGGTCAGATTCTTTCTATTAGTGCAAGCGATTATGTCTCTGCTGAAGGAAGTCCTGAAAGCCAGAATGGTGTAATTCTTCAAGCCGGTCAGACCATTACTATTGAAAAAGGGGGAATCCTTTCTATTAGCGGTGATTTCATCAACAATGGAACTATTATCAATAACGGTGGAGTTATCCTGGTTGAAAATGGTGGCAGCATTTATCCTTTCCTTCAAGGGGATGATGCTAATGCAATGGGATGCGGCTCAATCAAATGTAATGGTGGAGATATTGTTATTGAAAGTGGTGGCGCGATTTATGGTGGCTTGAATTGTTCGTTGACAACAGACAATGTAAAAAGAGTTGCCCCATTCTGGATGGATAACAGTTCAACACTTATTAATTATGGATTGTTATGTTGTGGAGAACTCAGACTAGGGGATGCCGCCACTATTGAAAATCGTACTAATGCTCGTATATACACAGGTTTGATGCAACCACAATGGAAAACTATAGTTGATCAGCTTAGTGATAACAACCAAAAACTAATGTCAGGAGATACGTCTGATTTATTAAGTCTTGGATATTTCAAGAAAGAGGAAGAAGACGGTTATTATGGCGGAATCTTTTTGGTAAATGATGCAACTAATATGCAGAATGTCCCGTCAGTTTATGTAACCAGTGGGCAGGAAGATCATTTAAATAATCCGAGTGTAGATTGGCAGACGACTTATATTGATCAAGGTCTTATTTATTATGGATTGTTAGAATTATGAGAGAATTTTTTAGCAGACTTTTTAGTAAAGATGGAATACATAGGATAGTTTTTTTAAAAGTTGTTTGGTTTACTTTTCTGTTTATCATCATGGCAGAAGTGGTAGGCTTTGGTCTTCGTACGCTTGGGGACTACATTAATTCATACGGTTCTAGAAATCCATTTACTATTAATCTTTTATATCTAATAGATCCTAAAACATGGGTTATTGGAGCCCTGGGTGATGTTATTTTTGCCGTATTGTATTTGCTTTCTGGCAATAACATGAGTCGTTTTTTCAGGATGAACAAGGATTTGCTGGGAAAGGATGGGCATGCAGATGTAGTTAGAGGTTCTCTTGAAAACAGTCGATTCTTAACAGATGAAGAGCGTGATACATTCTTCCCGGGAGCTGACTACAATTCCCTTGGAAAAGTAGAAAAGGATGGAATTCCTGTTCGTGCAGTCTTAGATAAAAAAAATCATCTGCAAGTAAATTTCATGTCAGGTGCGCACTCATTAATCATCGGTGCAACTGGTAGTGGTAAAACAACAACATTCATCAATCCGATGATTCAGCTACTTGCAGCCACTAATTGTGGCAGCTCAATGATTATGACAGACCCTAAGGGAGAGCTATTCTCTCTTCATTCTCAGTATTTAAAGGATAGAGGCTACGAGGTTTTACTTCTTGATTTGAGAGATACATATTCTTCTAGCCGCTGGAATCCACTGGGAGATATATACGACATGTACCAGGATTATCTTCAGGCTGGCGCAGGCGTCATTGGACACCGAGATGATATGGGCGATTACCCAGATTTGAAACAGCCTGATGGTCCTGCAGAAAATGGCGAATTTTGGGTTGAGTGGGACGGCAAAGCATACGCAGACCCATCTCACTGTTTAGATGATGTAGTAGTCAAGAGACAGCAGATATACGATGAAATGTATGAGGATTTAAATGATCTAATATCAGTTATCTGTCCTATTGAAAACCAAAAGGATCCACTTTGGGAAAAGGGCGCTCGTTCTATTATTATGGCTACCTGCCTTGCAATGCTTGAGGATTCAGCAGATGAACGCCTTGGTATGACAAAAGAAAAGTTCAATTTCTTTAATATTAATAAGGCACTCACTAATTCAGATAACAATTTTGCAGCCCTAAAGGACTACTTCGAGGGCAGAAACAAAATGTCTCAGGCATATACATTGTCTAGACAGGTTCTATCCGCAGCTGAGCAGACAATGTCCAGCTACATGTCAATTACTTTTGACAAATTAAATATGTTTAATGATAGAGGTCTTTGTGGACTTACAAGTGCGACAGATGTTAATGCAGCATCATTTGCAGACAAGCCAACAGCACTTTTCATGAAGATACCAGATGAAAAGGATACAAGACATGGTCTTGCAGCAGTATTTATCCTTTGTATATACAAGGCACTTATCAAAGTAGCCTCAGCTAGAGAGGATTTATCCCTTCCTAGAAACGTATATTTCATTCTTGATGAGTTTGGTAATATGCCAAAAATCGAGAAGTTCGACAAGATGATTACCGTAGGTCGAAGCCGTAAAATATGGTTCAACATGGTTGTTCAGTCTTATTCTCAGCTATCCAATGTATATGGAAATGAGGTGGCTGACATTGTTAAATCCAACTGCGGTATGAAAATGTTCATCGGCTCTAATGATATTGGAACCTGTGAGGAATTTTCAAAGCTTTGTGGAAATATGACTGTAAAGACTACATCTACTTCTGCAAGTATAGGTTCTAGAGAAGGCGACATTAACCTGTCAGCCCAGACTCAGGTTAGACCTCTTATTTATCCATCTGAATTGCAGATGCTTAATAACAAGGTATCCACAGGAAATGCGATTATCGTAACCTTTGGTAATTACCCACTTAAAACTACCTATACTCCTAGTTACAAATGTCCATATTACAAAATAGGGCAGATGGATTTAGGAGAAATTAGATCTCATATGTTTAAGGCAGAGGAAGTTTATTACGACCTTGAAGCCAGAAATGAATTAATTCTTGGTCCGGCCTAAAGAAGGAGAGTTAGCATGACTTTTGTTGGATATGTAGCAATGGTTCCCCTAGTGGCATCGTTGTATGTAACACCAGAAGTAGATATGGATTATTCCGGAGAGGTAAACCCATTTAATGGGGCACCAATTGAGGAATCGCAAGCTGCACAGACACAGCTGGTGAAGTTGCCGGATGGCAGTACTTACGATAGGGATGCCCATACTTTTGCCTATACAGTCAGTGATTATCAGGAATCTGTTACCTGTACTGTTGCAAATGGCATGGCTACTACGGGGACTGTTTCCATTGTTATTCCGGATGATATGGCTGCGAAGCTGTACAGCTTTGGAAAAGAAGTCACCGATGTGGACTATTCCAATATCGATACACCAGGTAGCTATTCTCTGGTTGTGACAGGGGTGGAGTCGGAAAAACAGGTGCTATATTTTGATATTGTAAATGATAAAACAGGACGATTAACCTCCTACACTTTGCCAAATGGATTTTCAATTGTAAGCGTATCCATTGATGATGTTACTCAAGCTCCAAACTACAGCAGAATTATCGATATGCAAAAAGAAGGGCGCTACGAAATCTCCTATAAATGCACAGCAACAGGAATTACCTACAACCTGAATGTTGAAGTGGACCATACCCCGCCTGATGTACAGTTTGAGGGAGTAAGTGGCAGTATTGCTAGAGGTCCAGTAAAAATTGTTGGTCTGCAGGACGAGGACACTGTAAAAGTTATATTCAATGGTGAGAGTGTAAGTGCTCCATCTAATGGTGTCATTAGAACTGTTGGCAAATACACCGTGACAGTATTTGACGATGCCGAGAATTCTGTAACCAAGGAATTTACTATTCGAATGTATCTTAATGTACAAGGTGGAATTTTTATAGCATTGGCTGTGATTTTAATTGTTGCAGCAGGTGTTTATATGTATGTTTCAAGAAAGAAATTGAGAGTGAGATAGTATGAGTTTTAACCCACTTGATTGGATTAAAGAAGGAATTAATTATATCCTTTATAATTTCGTATACACACTTTTGTATTATCTGGAGGCGGCTATTTGCAAGGCCTTAGACTGGATGCAGTCGCTGATGGATGTTTTTACTGGTGTTGCACAGGTCACTTACACGCCCGATGGTGGTAAACCAGAGAAGGCATATCTGATTGATATCTTTTTCCATAATAATGCTATTACGGGTGTGTATTTAGGAATGGCTGCAATAGGTATTGCTTTGGCATTTACTTTTGCGCTAATTTCCGTTATTCGTAAGACCTTTGATATTAATGACAAGGTCAAAATGTCATTAGGGCAAATTATAACCAATCTGTTTAAGAGTATTCTTTTTATCATATGTTTGAATGCTGGTATGACGGTTATTATGAGCGGCACCAATACTCTGATGCAGCAGGTTGTATATGTATTTGACCATGCAGAGGATTTAGCAAAAGGTAGTAACCACATTGAGTATACAGATGAACAGTATGCTGCAATGGCAAGAATATTTAATACCATTGGTAACTATTCAATTAATCAATCCTACAAGAACAGATATAACATAAATGCCTGCTATAACGAGATTAGGGGTGATTTAAGCTATCTATCAGACCAGGGAGTATTTAATTTCTACTATGAAACAAAAGATGCAGATGGAAATATTATTAACACCTGGCAGTCCCTGTTACAGGAGGTAGCCAATGCTGCAGATTTTACCAAAGAAGTTCCAGTGGATTCTTATAACGAAGGTATAGCAAATTCCCTTTATCACGTGATGGAGGAAATGCGAAACAATCCTAATATTCCAGTTCTTCAGTCATACGATAGACTTGACGATCAAAAATACGAATCAGTGAACATTGGAACAACAATGTTTGTAATTGGAACTATGGGTAATGGTATTACAGGTGCTGCTAAAAATGACAAGTATAATAAAGAGCCAGCCCTTACAGATGCAGTTCGTGCACCATTCTACAGAGGAACTAAGTCAGTTTATAGTTTATCTGAGGTAAACGATGTATTTGATATATCCTTTGGCAAAACCAATTATATTATCGTTTACGTCGCAGGTACTGTAATAGCCGCAAAAATGGCATTAATCATAGTTTCCTGTGTTGCAAGAATATTTAATCTTTTGTTCCTATATGTCATCGCACCTCCTATTTTTGGAATATTACCGTTGGATGATGGAGGAAAAATTAAACAGTGGATGACAGCCTTTATTGTTCAGGCATTTTCAATTTTTGCCACTGTCATATCCATGAGAATATATTTGATATTCCTTCCAATCATCTTAAGTCCAGCACTTACTCTTTCAGAGAACATAATCATAGACATGGTTGGACGAGTAGTTATGATTTATGCAGGTATCGAGGCTATGTCCAAAGCAAATGGTATTCTTACAGGTATTTTGGCGGACAATGCAGGATGGCAGTCAGTTGCTTCTGGAGATATGCAAAACTACCTCAATCGAAGCTTCGTTGGAAGAATGGCTTCAAGAGTTGGCGGTTATGTAAATACTGTACCTGCTCGAGTAATAGGTGGCCAGAAATTCTCTAATTTCGTCAATGGTAAAGCTAATAATCCAAAAGCCAAAACAGAAGGTGTTGTTGGATTTGGTCTTGGTATGGCGAGAAGCTTGTGGGGACAGGCTAAAAGCGTCCCAGGCGGTCTTGTCAATGGGGCAAAAAACGCCATGAATGGTATAGGTGGTGGCAAAAAACCGCCTTCTAACAAAGGCGGCGGTGGAGGCGGCGGAGACGCTGAGATTCCACCACCAGAGAGAAATATTGGTGGTCAGTAATAGCTAATGAAAAGATAGGTTGAAATATGAGACTAATACCAGGTAGAACCAAAGTTAAAATTGAATTATTCAAGGGTGTTACTTTAGGTGATGTAGTTGTTGTAGTTATCGCCTTAGGTTTAGTAACTTTGGTTTTGATGTCTTCAATTCCAGGAAGACTCTATATAGCCCTTGTGCTTTTGGCTATTGGCGGTATTTTAGTTTTCAGATTGGATGAGGAACCTACCTACAAGCTGGTTATTAATTCACTAAAATATTTGTCTTTCCCTAGGGGATACTTCCGTGTGTACAATGACAAGCATATGATGGCTAGAGCACTGGGTACAGAAAAGGAACTATATTTAGAAGAGCTAGAGGCTAAAAAGGAAGAGGATCCATGGTATGAACTTACCAGAAGAGAGAGACGTAAGGAAGAAAGAAAGCTTTTCAAAGAAGAAAAGAAAATATTAAAAAATAAAAAGTCTACTGATGAAGAAAAAAATGCTGTTTGGCTGGCAAGAGCCAAACGTTCAGAACTAAGAAAAAAGAGAAAGCAGGAAGCCAAAGACGAAAAGGATGAAAACTTTATCGAAGATATTATTCCATTTACAGGTGTAGCTGATGGCTTTATCGAATACGACGGACAGTACTATGGAACAGTTATAGAAATTAGCCCTGTAGAGTTTAGATTTTTTAGCACTCACAGGAGAAATGCGTCCATTGAAAAACACTTTGGTAAAATTCTTCGAACTTTGCGTGGCAACTATGCCTGCAACATAGTCAAAATCGAACGTCCTATTATATATGATGAATATGTAGACAAGGAATACGACAAGCTAGATGCCCTTAGAGCCTCTTATGAGAATGGACTTCTCAGTGAAGAGGAATTGCAGGCTAGAGTAGAGATTCAGTATGACAGAATCAATGCATTAAGAGACATTTGCTACGATCACAAGGTAGTTCAGCCATTTTATTACCTAACACTATTTAATAGTGACAAGCGTCAGCTGACTATTGAGACTGATATGGCTTTGACGGAGCTCAGAGAAGGTGAGCTTCCTGTTCGTAGACTTACAGATGCAAAAGAAATCTGTGTTTTCCTAAAATACACTAATTCCTTGGATTTTGAGGAGCGTGACATTGAAAAGCTTGACCCAGAGGATTATGTTGCCTGGGCAATGCCGGAAAACTTAAAAATAACATCAAGAAATGTTGTTGTAAATCAAATTATTACACATCAGCTAAGAGTTAGCTCTTACCCTACATCGGTGGGAGACGCTTGGCTTGCTGGAGTTATGTCTATTCCTGGAACAAAGGTTGTAGTTAAGTGTACACCAATGGACAGAATAGCCGCAGTCAAGGCAATTGACCGTTCGCTTGTTGAGTTGAGAGGTCAGTATTCTACAACAAGTGTTGACTCTAAATTAATTGAATTAGAAGAGCATATAGACACTTTAAGCGAGCTTCTTGTTACCTTGCAGCAGGACAATGAGGCTCTGCTTACTGTGAATATTTATATTTCCATGTACGACTCAGTAAAGACTGCTGTTGGAACAGATAATCCATATGTACAGGATTCTATTTTGCCAGTTATAGCTGACATGAAAAAGACAGTTACAAGAAGCTGGCAGGAGACTGGAATGAGACTTAATCCTATGGATTTTGTTCAGCTTCAAGCATTTATTGGTTCTCAGGTTTCTGCATATGATCCTTTCCTAAAGGATGGTCGAGGAATTCCTGCAAATACAATAGCAGGTATGTATCCATGGGTATATGCAAATGTATCTGATAAAGGTGGAATACGTCTTGGTGAGCATGACGGCGTACCTGTATTTATGGATTTCTTCAAAAGAGATTCTGAGAGAGTCAATTCTAACATGGTAATCATAGGTAAATCTGGTGCAGGTAAATCCTATGGTACAAAATCAATCCTTGTAAATATGGCATCTGAGGATGCCAAGATATTTATTTTGGATCCTGAAAATGAATATATGGAGCTTGCAGAGAACCTACATGGCAAGATAATCAATGTAGGAAATGCTTCCCAGGGACGACTTAATCCATTCCACATAATTACTGCTTTAGATGATGATGAGGCAGGGGAAGAAAGCTCAGGAAGTACCTTTGCAACTCATTTACAGTTTTTGGAGGAATTCTTCAAGCAGATTCTTCCTGACATAGATAAAGAGTCTCTAGAGTATCTTAATAGTTTAGTGGAGAGAACCTATGCACTAAAAGGAATAATGCCTGAGACTCCACTAGCAGGCTTGGGACCTAGAGAATTCCCGATTTTTGATGATTTATATGACGTGATTTTGGCGGAGTTCCAGCGTACTGATAATCAGTACCTAAGGAGTATGCTTCAGACCTTAATTAATTACATTTCTAAGTTTTCTACAGGTGGTAGAAATGCCAATATTTGGAATGGACCTTCTACCATTACAACAGACGAAAACTTTACTGTATTTAATTTCCAGTCATTGCTGGCAAACAGAAACCAGACTATAGCAAATGGTCAGATGCTTCTGGTACTAAAGTATATTGACAATGAAATTATAAAGAATCGTGATTACAACCGTAAATACGGATTGAACAGAAAAATCGTAGTTGTAATTGATGAGGCGCACGTATTTATTGACGCAAAGTTCCCAATTGCTCTTGATTTCATGTTCCAGTTGGCAAAGCGTATCAGAAAGTACAATGGTATGCAAATTGTTATCACTCAGAACATTAAGGACTTTGTAGGAAGCGAGGAAATTGCACGTAAATCGACCGCTATTATCAATGCTTGCCAGTATAGTTTAATTTTTGGTCTTGCTCCAAATGATATGGGGGATTTGTGCAAGCTTTATGAAAAAGCCGGTGGAATTAATGAGATGGAACAGGAGCGTATACTTACGGCTCCAAGAGGTCATGCATTTACAATTATGGGACCTACAAGCCGTACATTTTTCATGGTTTCTGTGCCGGACACAATGGTCCAGATGTTTGAACAAACAGGATATGTCAGCAGATATTTTACTGGCAATGGTGGCCCAGAAAATTGGGAGAATTTCATTGGCGACAGCCGTGCACTTCACGAGATGAATGCAAAGGAAAGAGAATTTGCTAGTGAAATTGAAGAGATACTAGAAAGTGAGAGAAAAGCAGCCCTTACATTTGAGGAGATTTCTACAGAAGAGGCTGACAGACTTGATATGCTTGAGGATGTTAAGGGGCTTACTTTTGAAGAATTGGATGCTGAGCTTCCTGAAGAAACAGACAGTGGAAAGGCGGATATAGATCAGCCTGAATCTGATTTGGAAGCAAAAATAACAGAAAAATTGCAACCATCTTCAAATACGCAGGGTATTCCTTTAAACATTAATGAAATCATAGAACTGATTCGTTCAGAAGTAAAAAGAGAATTTGAAATGCAAAGAACTATGATAGACATTCCAACTCCATCTGTGGAACCAGCAGCTGTAAAGGCTTCTGTTCCAAGACCTGAGATTCCAGAGCCTGTAATCCCAGAGCCTGTAGATTTAGAGGATGAAGAGGAAATAGAAGAATTAGAGATTCCATTGCCTGAAATTCCAGAACCAGATGAAGAACCGGATGAAGAACCAGACGAAGAGCTAGACGAGGAATTTGATGAGGAATTTGACATTGAAGAGTCTGAGGATGAGGACGAGGAAGATGAATATGAACTAGAGGAAGAAGAACCAGAAGAAGACGAATCAGAAGAAGATGAATCAGAGGAAGAAGAATCCGATGAAGATGAATCAGATGATGACTTCATAGACTTTGACGACGATGATGATGATGACGATGAAGATGAGGATGACGATGATTCATTTAGCTTTGATTTGATGTCACTTTTGGATGAGCAACTTAAGTCATATAGTCAGATGAATATCCTTGAAAGGATGGAAGAAATCGACGTTATGACTATGGAGATTTCAGTAGAAGATTTAGCAGCATATGTTAAAGACAGACTTAGAAACAAAGGAGCATAATCTATGGATGTTAAATTAGTTGATCGCGGAAATGAAGGAGAATTAATTCTCTCAGGGAAATTAGATGCTACCTCTGCTGCGGCAGCTGAGGAATTATTCCTAAAAATGGCAGATAGGTTCACTGACCTGACACTAAATATGAGGGATTTAAAATATATATCCAGTGCAGGACTGCGTGTTTTGAAAAAACTATACCTAAAGGTTAACAAAAACGGGGGAGAGCTTTCTGTAAGCAATGTGTCTGCCTATGTAAATGAAGTATTTGAGATGGTAGGCTTTGCTTCTATTTTGAATTTTAAGTAGTAAGGGCGTATGTTTCATTAGTTAGGAATTAGTGTATGGGTAAAGGGTTATTTACAAAAAATGAAAAACGAATATTGAAAAGACGATTTTTCGCGTTTGTTATAGCGATAATGTTGTCTTTGGGCTCTTTGCCGGTTGAAAGAGTATGGGCTGCAGAGGATTCTGGTCAGACTGTTACTCAGGAAACTCAGCAAACCGAACAACAGGAGACACAACCTGCTGAGCAGCAGGAAACTCAGCAGACCGACCAGCCTGCAGATCAATCATCTGATGACATTACTGACGAAGAAAATGGTGGAGTTGCCAGTGATGGTGAAAATGGTGGCGAAGACAGCGGTGAAGCTGATGGTGAAAATGCTGAAGAAAATGCTGAGGAGGGGGTTATAGAGGCAACTGATTGGGATAGACCTACTATTACTGGTACTTCAGATCCTACACTTCCAGCTTTATCTGTAGAGGAGATGATTGCAGGCACTCAGTCAAATCCTGCTGAAGATAATTTATATGTACTTACAGTAGCAACAGGCATTAAGCCTGGTGATACTGTGCATTATTTTGCAGTACGTTACACAGACGGCAATGGTGCCAACAGAACCAAGTACATTTTCCCTCATGAAGATGCATTTAAGGTCAGCTACGACTATATGAATGCTAAGGGCGGAGAAAATGCCACTGTTAACAAACGACACGAGATTCTTGGTCAACTTGGTTATAAGGTAAATGGACCAACAGAGCCTTCTCCACTACAAGCATGGTCAGTAGATGAATATCTGTTCAAGGCAGATCACGGTCTAACTGGAATTACAAGTGTTGAAGTATTTATGACAAAGGGGGCATGGACTGTACAGGGTATGACAGTCAGCAAAGTAACTTCTATTGCTGGCTATGGTGAGTACGGTTATTATTCAGGAAAATATTTCTTTGGATTGGGCAAAGAAAAAATAGCAGTGTTTGATAAAAAGCAAGATAAGGTAATAACTATTTCAGTTCCTGTTGATAATTTGATAAATCTTGCTGGATCAACTTCAGAATTATTTGGAATAAAAAGCCCAGAAGATGATAAAGAAGAAACAGACACTCCATTTGACGATTTATTCTCTATTCGCATGGATTTTGCAGATACATTAGATGGAGGTCTAGAAAGCTATTTAAAGACATCTGCTAATGATTTAAATATTGCCTCAGCTGATATAGTAGAGGACATTGCTGTAGAAATTGAGTACAAGGACAAAAACAGCTGGACTAGAAAAGTGGCTATGCCTGTGATTTTGTCGGCGGCAGGTCAGTATGTAGAGTCTGGGGATGATGTTAAAACCTATGGTTTATGTCAAAGAGGGGATACTATTGCCTTTACAGGATGCCTTCCTGAGCTTTCAACAGTAGTAAGTACAAAGGTGTATGTAGGAAGTGCGGCACGAACTTTATTAGCTAATGAAGGTGGATTCGATTTTGCCAGTGATGAAGCAAGAAATAATAAAGCTGGCATGGTTGAAGCACTAGACAGCGATAATATCAGTCTGGGTGGCGTGTCTATTTATGAAGGCACCTGCAGGATTTCAAATATTAACGATGGCGCAGATAGCGTTACTGGAGAAACAGTTACTGCTGTTTCTACTGCATATAGCTTCTTGTCACCAACTCCATTTGCATACTTTACCACCTCAAATGAATCAGGTTTTGCTATTAATGCTGGTGGGCAGGAAGATATTGCGATTAAAAAATATGAATCAAAGGATCCGTTATTAGCAGCAGAAAATAATAAACATTTCCTGATTAGATTACACACGGATTCCATGGAACAAGCTGCTACAAAAAATGATATTTATGTTCAGCTTACATATTCTACAAATGCAGCTGCAGACAGAAAATCTGAAAGATTTAGCGCAAAAACAAATGTACAAAATCTCCTTGGTTACTGGCCTAGTACAACAGATAAGAAAGGTGATTTTGCCTATAATTATGAAGCCAGGGCGGATGGAACAATAGAATTTCCTGTTGAGTTGAAGGATTGCACTGGAATTACAGATATAGAAATTTCTCTTGGAAATGGTGATGATGATTGGCAGCTGGCAGGAATATCAGTAGATTATCTTCCTGAAATAGGTGCAAGAAGAGTATATCTTAGAACTACTACAGGACAGGGTGAATCTTCAGCGTTCCAAATTGTTAGAACAATGGATTCTGGACCAATCCCTCCATTACCATTTAAAGTGATTCAATTATTTGGACCAAATACTGACTATCACTGGAATGTTAACACAGGTGAGGGTGCAGCTGCAGATGAGCTGGATTATGAGTCTATGCGTTATTCTATGACCTACGAACAGACTCAGATGAATTTGGGATTTATTAATACTGCGAAAAGATTTGATGTAACCGTTGAAGTAGCTAATGATTCGGATACATCTAATGCCAATGGAGATTCTGGCTCAAGTAACCAGTTTTACTTCCAATTGATGTTTAAAAATGGAGACTCATCAGTAGTTCTTGCCAACCAGCAGTTATCATCCGACGGATTTAGAGCAGGTTATGAAGAAAATTTTACAATCGCAGTAAACAGAGATTATGGAGCCTTAACGGGAGTTCGAATTATCCCAGAGGATGTTTCAGAAGATAGTGAGATCTTTGATAAGTTAAATATTAATAAAATAACAGTTACCGAGCAGTCTAATGGTGGCGCTTCAATGCAGTACATAATCGATTCAGTTGGTTGGATTGGAATCGACTATCACGATAAGGCTGAGGATAACTCAATCAAGGGAAGAAGAGGCAGACTTATGGCTGAGATAGCCAGAAAGTATAATGTTTCTTACCAACGTCATGTAGTAAACCTTCTTTGTGAGGTTACAACCCGTCCTTGGGTAGCAGAGGATTATATCCAGGTTCAGGCATCTATCTGCTGTGACCTTAACTATTTGGATACTGATGGACGTTACCAGACTATATCATTTGATGTTGTTGAGCGAATGTATGAGTATATGGACAAACAGCCTATTTCTTATGAAGCTCCGACAAATCCAGATGATCCTTCGGCTAAGTATTACAAGAATATGACCACTGTTTCTGATCCAGAATGGATGCTTAGACCGAACCATATAGATAGATTTGTATTGCCTGCTATTCCAAATATTCAGACTCTAAAGAGTATTACATTCTATGCCACAAGCCGTAATAATAAGCCAGGTCAGTGGGTAATTGGAGATGTGGCTATATCTCAAATTCTTGATGATGGACCGGCATCACTTACAGCAGACAATGAATACTATAGAGATTTGAGTACTGAAGCACTTTGTAGGATGGATAGTGATAAAGAAGTATCTATGTTGCTTCCTGCAGGTTCAACTCAAAAGCAAGATATTAAATTTACAGATAATCAGCTGGTATGGAACGAAGATGATTCATGGGTATCTCCAGTTACAAGAATGCCTGATAGTACAGACGATACATTGAACATTTATCTATACCCAACTGCTGGAAACACTGCAATAGATGGAGAGGATGTAACTTATGCTGTACAGTACTCTATACCATTCCAGAATCCACAACAGCAGCGTGGTTCATTCACAACATTTGCAAGTGGAACAGAATCAGCTTGCTTCATTGCACAGGGTGTTAATGCAGCCGGCATGGGCACATTAAACAATATGACAATACAATGTATGGACTCTAGAATGATTTTTGACCATGCTATAGTTCAGCAGATTAGAGAGAATGTGGTAGTCAGCACATACTACATTCCATACAATGGTGCTTCTGCAATACTTGGAACAACAGGAACACCTAATTCACTTACGACTATCGACCAACCTAGATTACAAAAACTATATTTGTCATTTGGAACGGATACTGTGGAATCCACATTATTTGCTGAGGAAAACGATATCGCTGTATCCTTCAAATATCGCTCATCATTAGACCAGAGTGGACAGGAATACTATTCTCCATATGTATATCTGACAGATACAGGAATAGGAAAGATTTCACCAGGCTTGATGGCGGAGATTCCATTTGATGTACCTTATGTCAGTGAAGTTACAGGCTACAGAATTGTGAGTTTTGGTGGAATCAGTGCTACTGTTGAGGGCGCTTTCATCACAAATAGTAGCTACTCATCAATAACCACCAATGAAACTACAGGACAGACTGAAGTCAATGATTTGACTGTACTTGGCTCATATAGTATGGCAGACATAACAGACCAGAGCGTAATAGTGCCAGTTCAGGTTGGAAATACAATAGTAGAAAAACCTGTATCAGGTGCTGGAATGGTAGGAGATAACACAGTTAATCCATTAGACCTTGTATTTGCTACTACAGGAGCTGTGGCAACTGGTGAAAGTGGTACATCTGCTGCAGTTCAAATGACCTTTAACTATTACGATCATACAGGTGCACAAAGGAGTAGAGTACTTACTGATGCTAGAACCTACATTCAGGGAGAGAATAAGACATTCCAAACAGGAAATAATGCAGAAATTAGACTTTTCCTTCCAGAATGTAAAGAACTGCTCTCAATTGATATTCAACCATATGATGATAGTGGCACAGCTAATTGGTCAGTAGATTCCATTTCAGGAAATCTTGGCTTAGGTACTACTCAAATAAATCGAATGGTAAATAACACCTTTGTCCAGGGAAAGACTGACTCAATTTACATTAAAGAAGTTGTCATGACTACTTACTATTCTATTAATGGCAATGCATCACAGACAGTAACAAATCATCAGAGTAGTGCAGCCCTTAATAGTGGTGAAAAGATTAGCGTATCGGTTGTTATTGCTGACGGTACAGGATTTACAGCAAAAGCAATCTGGCTTGTAAATGGTGTTGAGACAGATGTTACTTCTTCAACAATTAGTAACCTATCAGGTACTGGATTTAACTTGCTAGTACCAAAGAATACATCAACCTCACCACAGACCTTCCAGATAGTGGTAGCATCAGCAGCTAATCCATCTGTAAAGGATGTTATTAGCATAGCGGTTAGTCCAATGAATACTGGAACTGCAAATGATATCATAAATCAATTACAGAAAAATAGTGAATCCCAGTCTAGCACACCATCTAGTGAGCCAAATCCAACAGAGGATGGTGGAGCAGCCTCAGATGGCGACCAGGGAGATAGTTCTCCAGAAGATGGCGAACCTGCCTCAGGTGGTGGTGAAGGAAACAGTACTCCAACAGATACGGGACCAACTACAGACGCTGGAACCACTACCAATACACCTACTGGAACAGGAACTGACACAACCACTGGTGGGGGAACCACAGATACTAATCCAGGAACAGACACTACTAATACTAATCCATAACATTAATAGGAGAAGAGAATGTTAACGAAAATTGCCGGACTTGGTAAACAAAAATTAATTGCAATTGGAGTCGGAATACTTGCCTTGATTATCATAGTGATTTTGTTAATAACAGATCAGCTAGGGTCAACAGTGAAGTATGACGGACAATACCCGGTATCAGTAAAAAGCCAAAAGGGTGGTTCTTTAAAAATCACCCTTGATGGCTCATTAACTGCGGGGATTCCTTGGGAATACGAAACGCCAGAGGAAGAAAATCCAGTTATTACATATTCTGCAAAAACAAGCGGAGAAAATATTACCTTTGACGTTACTCCAAATAAAGTGGGCTATGGAAAGATCAAGGTAACAAAAAGAAGAACTATCAATGAGATAGATTTTCCTGTTGCAGAGGTTTATTTGGAGGTGGTTGTTTCAGAAAAATCCTATGGCCTACAGGCAGATTTTGTTACCAAGTCAGAAAAGGCAATTGATGGTGAACTTGGAGCTGATGACACAGAGCAACCTTATTACTTAACGGAAAATTGGGTTTATCTGCCGGCTGATGGAGATTGGAGGCTAGTAGAAGCTTCTACTCTAGAACGACCTAAACAGTATGTGAGCGTAGGCATATGTGACAACGGAAGCCGTTACTATAGAGTTGATTACTTGCCTGAAGAACAGCAATTGGATTTGATATTAAAAAGCGAAGGCTTAGGACAAGAAATAAAATTAAAAGCATTATATAACGATAAGAATCAAATCATACTAGAAAAGGCGGAATAATCATGAAAGATTCAAAAGAGAGAAAGCGTGAAATAAAAAAGGTTCTACTTAACAATCTGGTGCTCACAGAAGATAAAAAACTGGCGGTGGGTCCGAATATTAGGATTACATTGTGGGGCGTTGGAGATGGCGCTGGAGAAGCAATGTTTCTAGGCGTTAGGAAAATGACCTTTGTCATGGAATCGGAGTATGGCAACAACACAAAAACAATATATAAAGCCACGGAATTAATGAAGGACATAGGCCGAATGCTAGACCTTGAAAATGCATCTAGCGAGGCCTGTGTCCTCGTTCGTCATATTTTCTTTAAACCTGTAGTCCTTGTTTTAGAAGAGCAGGAGATTGAAGAGCAAGAAATTGAAGAGCAGGGAATTGAAGAACAAGAGGATTCAGAGCAAGAGGATGAAAAAATAAAAAATAAGAATAAGTCTGGGGGCAAAAGCGAGCTAGTACTTACAGCGTATAGCTCTAGGGCTTTGTTATCTGGTTTTTCCATTAGACATGCAGTGAAGGAGCTGGAAAAAGTCTCTGATGGAAAAATTAAACGTTTTGTTGCACCCAAAGCTGAGTAGTCAGGGTGTTATTAGTAACAAAGCAAGGAGGTAATTCATATGTCTGATGTAAATAGATTTGGGTCATTAAGTGAAGAAGAAATGGATATGCTTGAAAATTTTGGTGTAGATGAAGATGAAGATGATTTATTAAGTATGCCTGGTTCTGGCATGCCATTTCAGTCTGATGAAAACAATGCGAATCCAAATGATGAGATTCAGAATAATGAGATTCAAAATGAAGATGAGCATAATGAGAATGAGCAAAATGAGAATAATCAGGCAGAGAAGAATCCAGCGCAAAAGGAAGTAAAATTCCCTGAGGCACAGAAGCAGCCAGCAGAGGCACCTCCTGAAAATGCTCCTAAAGAGGTAAAGGAAGAAGCAAAAGAAGAAGCAAAAGAGCAGGCTGAACAAAAGGTCGAAGATAAAGTAGAAGAAAAAGCTGAAGGAAAGCAAGAAGCTGTAAATAATAAAGAACCTGAGAAAGAGATTAAGTTTGAAGATAAATCTTGGCAGAAATCCGACGAAGACTTGGCACGAGCAGAATTCCAAGACGAGTTGGATAAATTGGTAGCCAGGAGAAAAAAGGATGCAGAGAAACAAGCTGCAGCTCAAAAAAAGGAAGAAGAACGTAAAAAGAAAAGGGAACAGGAAGCAGCAGAAAAAAAGAAAAAGGAAGAGGCTAAAGGAAAGCCTAAATTCTTTGATCGAGGTATAACACCTGCATTAGGATTTGCCGTAGGTGCAGCAGTTGGTTTTGTATTAAAGATTGCCATTCTTGCAATTCCTATGCTAACCCTGGCCCTTGGTTCTGGTATTGCAAAGGTTGCATCATTCGCAGCCAGAAGTGCTAGATACAGAAGAGAAGAAGAACTAAGGAAGATGCTAGGGCAGAAAAAACAAGATGAGAAAGAAAAAGAGGATGCAAAAAAATCTGAAAAAGAATTAGAAAAAGATAGAGAAAAACAAAAAGAAAAAGTAAAAGCCCCTGAGGTAAAGGAAAAAGAGGCAAAACAGAGCCTGCAAAGCCGCGAAATGGAGGCTAAAAAAGCTCAGGTTTCAGGTAAAAGAGCAGAATTTAATAAGTGGGTTAATGAAACACGAAATCAGGAAATGCAGCAGCTGAACAACTTCAAAGTAGATGACAAAATAAAATTCGAGAAACAAAAGAAGGAATTCGTAAAACATTTATATAGAGCCACTGTTTTGACTCAAATGAGTCTCTTTGACAAATCAGGAAAAGATGTTCTTTCACAAAAGGATTATAAGGGCGCATATAACAAAATGGTTAAGAACCAGAAAATGCAATGGCAATTTAAAGAAATGGTAGACGAGATAAAAAACCCGGAAGATATAGAGAAATTCAAAAAGTTGGCTAACAAAGATAATGGATTGGGTATATACAATGAATTAGCTAAACATCATAAGGGAGTTGCTAAGTTCACGGATGAACTGAAGCATCCACAGAGAGTTTCTCAGAAACAAAATCCAAATAAGAACATGGGTGGCCCACATGTGTAAAATGACATTTAGCCTATGTTAGTTAGGAGGAGCGTATGCCAGAAATTAATGCGTGGGAAAGTGAGAGATTTATAGCAAAACAGAAGGCAACAGCTATAAATTTATTAGTAGGTTTTTTGCCAGATGATACTTTTGATGTAGGAGAAGATCATGAAATTAGTTTGGTGGGATCTGGCGGTGATATAGACATTTCAGAAGCAGAGTTGGAGGAAAGAAGACAGGCATTACTCAATATTAAACAGGCCAATGAACAAAGAGAGAAAATATATTTATTAAATTCTGCAGTATCAATAGATAGTATGCCAAGTGAGCAAGCTGTAGCAATAGTAAATTCTGCTATGACCAAAGCCTATGATGCTTTATTATCTCAAAAGGCTCAAAGAGGGGATGCTAGAATAAAAAGATTATATGATGATTTAGCTGATATTTATAATCCTGAATCAGCTGTTAATTATACGAAAATGCATTTTGATTCGCCTTATTTGCCAAATCTATTAGGCTGCAATATAGAACTTATAAATCCAAAGCAGGTAAGTTCTAAAGAATTAAAGTCTCAGCTTACAGTGCCACTTTATAATGCAGCATTTGATTTTAACCATGCTATAGCCGAAGAAGTAAAGGTTGAATATGCATATCTAAATAGCTTGGATACTAATGGTGGAGCACTTAGCGGCGAATTGGAACAAAAGCATTTATTATCTTTATATAATGCTCATAATAATATTTTAACTCAGTATGCAAAGCTAAGAGAATTCCAGGATGATCCACAGGGACAAACTGCCAAATATATGCAGAATGATTTATCACATTTATTTGGTCGTAATCAAAACAATGATAGAAATGTAGACTCTTGCATTGGAATGATACGAGGTGAAAATCAGGCTATTATTAACGGTTGGGGCATGCAGGATGTCTATGTACTTGGTGCACTCGGTGGAATAGAAGCTGAGATTAAGCATCAGGAACAATATGGCTCAGCCGAGGTTAAAGCAGGATTATTAGAGTTCAAGACGAAGTTTTATGAACTTAAAGATTCTTGTTATTACAAGACAGTAAGCAGTGCAGCAGAAAAGAAAATAATTGCAGACAAGGTAAAGGCATTTGCTCAGGCAGCAATGGCAGAGAATGCATCCCCAGCAGCAAGTGTATGTTGCAGAGAAATAACAGGAAATATAAAGAAATTTGATGCAATAGAAGAAGCCATAAATAATAGGATTCAATGGGAGCAAAATCACAAAAGAGAAACAATTGAATTTGCAAAAATCGATAAGCCAGCTAGTTACATGAGAGTAATTTATGAACGCTCAGCAGCCAACAAAGATTTTACCCCATTTATAACAGCGTATCTGGATTTAAAATCTAAAATCGAAAATGAATATGAGCCAAATAATGATAAAAGATTCGATTTTGAAAATACCATGACACGGATACTAAGTCCTGAAAATGATAATGCCCCTGAGATTAGAGAAGCTATTACAAAGCTGTATTTTGAAAAACAAGTACAATATGGTCAACTACTTGAGCAAAAGACTGATGAGGTTCATTCAGGAATAGCTGATATTCATGTGAAATTGCCAGAGTTTGATCAAAATGAAGCACCTTTGGATCAAACAGAAATTGATTTTAATGATAAGTTGAACCATAGCTATGATTTACTAAGGCATGATCATATTTTTGCCAAAAGAATGGCAAATCGATTAATAGAAGGAAGTGAAGTCAATAAAAATCTACTAGCATTAGGTCAATTATATAATGATTGTCAAATAGAAAAGAACTATCCAAATGAATTCAAACAAATTAGAGATAACTTCCTTAAAAATACTAAAGATGGTCTTACAAATGCCCAGAGGCTTTCTTATTGGAAAAATGGAAGAGAACATTTTTCTGATATTGATAAAGCTTTTGGTGTACAAAACTATCTTGGTAATAGAGATGGTTCTTTACCAGAATTAGTTGATACTATTAAGACTATACGGCTAGAAGAGAAAACTTTGAATGATTATACTGAAAAGTTTTATGGCATTCAGGCAGCGGCTACTACTCAATTACAACAATTATCTACGTTAGCTGCAGGAAGAACAAACAATTCCCAAGCCTTTAATAATATGCTTACAGCACTACAGAGGGTTACCCAATTAACGACTAATGATTCTCCTAATAAAATGAGTGAAGCATTTTTGAATCTTGGTGCAGCATCAAAGGCTTATGAGGATAAAATTAATGCACAATACTTTGCGGCTATTAGAGATAATGGACAAATGAGAAAAGCAATGTCCGCAGTTTTGCAGAGATTTGCATCCAAATCATATAAAACAATAATGGCTCTTCCAGAAAATATAGAAATAAATGAGTCGGTTATTGCCCAGCTTAATAAGGTAAATGATGTTAAAAAGGTTCTGCATCAAGAGTTTAAAAATGAAATGGAACAAAAACTTAATAATAAAATACAGCAGGTTTTAGAGACACAATTTGAACCATATGATAATCAGCAGTCCTTAGAGGATAATAAATATGAATTGGCAAGGGGCGTTGCAAGTATTCTGCTCTTAGAGCCATTAAAGTCAGAGTTAAATAGGAAGGATACATTCTTAGTCAGTGACATTGATATTAGTGAAGACAAATTACTTGAAAGTTATGAAAAACTATCAACTGATGATGCCTTTATATCAATGATGTCTAAAGTTGACTGTGAGGAGAGCTACAACAGATTTAGTACTATGGTCAAGGAGAATCCTGGACAGCTCATTGCTGAGTTAAATATTCATCGACAGAATCTTAATGAAAAGAAAAACGATGTTAATGATGCCTATGACAATGAATATATTAGCAAACCAAAAGAAAAATCAAATGAACTCAAGAATCCATCAAAACAGTTAAATGATAATCAGATTATCATGCCATAGGTGACAAGAATAACTTTGCAGTAGTTAATGTATCAGTTAATATCAGTGTTTAATAAATAGTTATTGGGAGGTATGAACTATGCCTGTAATAAATCCGAATGAAAAAAAAGTAAATGTATGGACAATTCCAGAATTTCAAGCTGCATTTGTGGCAAAATTGATTGGTGAAATGGTAAGAGGAGAACTTCCTGATAATGTGTCTGAGCGTCTTTTGCCACCGGAGTATGGGAATGATAGCGAAAAGATAACCGAAGTGCTTTCTGCCACGAATCAGTTTAATCCTGAAAATGGATTTGCCTTTGGACTCGATCCAGGTGTGAAAGGTAATAAAGTAACTGTTTCAGACGAGGAATTTAAAGCAGTAAATAAGCATTTAGATGATGTTAGAAAAGCTGCTCTAAATCAGGCTTCTAAAAGAGGAGACAAAAGAATAAAGCAATATTATGAAGATGCTGCTTATTTACTTGATCCCACAGAAGGAAATATTACCGAAAGCTTGTATACATCTCCTTATATAAATAGTCTTATGGCTCAGAGAATGTCTTTGACTATTCCAACAGATTACAGTTCTGATGAGCAAAAGCGAGGGCTAACTCAGCCCCTTTATGATGCGATATACGATTTTAATCACGCTGTACGAGGTGAAGTTGCAGCTGATTATACCCGCCAGAAATATGAGAAGGAAGGTTGGAACAAGGAGAAAGAAGGAAAATATTTAGCTCAGCTTCACAATTCACACGCTAGGCTGTTATATCAATTCAATATATTATCAAAATTTAGAGATGACCCACAGAATAATACTGCTCATTATACTCAGGACACACTAAGTAGTACTTTTGGTACAGATGAAAGTGGACGTACGGTTACTCATGCAATAGGTATGTTACGTGGTGAGAAAAAGGCAATAGAAAATGGCTGGGGCAAGGATGAACTATTTATTTTAGGCATGCTTGGAGGCATTGAAGAGGCCATGAAAACTAAGTCTGCTGTAAATCATTCTGAAAAATTTAAAGACTCTTATCCACAGTTCAAGGCTGATTTTACTAGACTTAAAAATGAGTGCTTCTATTCTACAGTGTCAACACCTGCAGAAAAGCTTGCCATTGCAGATAAAATTAAAAACTTCCTTGATACTCAAAAATCTGTTGCAGCAGATAGCTGCATTAGTATGATGAATGACGTCAGGGCGAAATTTGACC
Organism: Pseudobutyrivibrio sp.; assembly: GCF_015057185.1. Lineage (GTDB taxonomy): Bacteria > Bacillota > Clostridia > Lachnospirales > Lachnospiraceae > Pseudobutyrivibrio. Next base: position 81,208 of record NZ_SVEV01000008.1, read on the forward strand.
AGGTATATAACAATATTGCAGCTGGCATAGAAAAGATAGGACCAGAATATGCAAATGTTAATCCTAATAAAAATGGGGATACTGCAGAGTATCTAAAGGGTTTATTCGATGCTGGAATGGAAAGTGGCACATATAGTATTTTTGTCAGAGAATACATAGATACTATTGTAAAGGGAGCAAATGGTCCAAATCCTGCTGAAGCTTCAACAGTCATGAGTAACGTTATTAGGGCTGTGGGAGACGAAAATGAAGGCGCTATAACTGATTTTAGAAAACAGGCATTAATAAGCTATTTTGATTTGACCTTAGCTTGTGCAAGTGAAGAAGAACAATTGGCTGAGGATATTCGAACTGGTAAAAGAGAAGTTGATAAAAATATTTTGCCTTTTGAAACTGCATACAAGGATGAGGCATTTAGTAGGGAATATGCCAAGTTTTTGCTTTTAAATAGTGACCTTAATCAAAAAAGAAGAGCAGCAGAGGAAATCTGCAAGGATATTAGTGCACAAATAGGAAAAACAAATGACCTAGAACAGCAAAAAAACCGCTATATTAAAAATAATACGGAAGGACTGGATGAACGTCAAATCAGTGCTATTCTAAAGAAGGCTTTACCAGATTTTAGTAAGACAAATGAACTACTTTATACCGTGACCAACAATATAAAAATAAATCCGCAAGTATTCGTCTACAATGACGAGAAATTTGCTGAAAATTATAACAAAGCAAATGCTGATTGGCACAAATATGGCGTAAAGCAAATCGAGCTTGGAGAGAGGACATCAAACTTTAGAGAGAGAGCAATGAACTTGGCTAGCTACAAGCCTACAGCTATATACGACAAAGAAAACAAGCGTTATCATCGTCAAGATAATCCTAATGCTGTAATCGACCCTAAGAGTGCCAATTCTCAGACTTTTATGAACCTGTTAAATGCCATGGATAAGGTTGAAAAACTAAATGCTTCTTATACACCAAATCAGGTACTTGAGGCCTACAGAAATTTAAGGGATGCTGCAAAGGCATATAATAAAAAAATTGATTCACATACATTTGCAGGTAGGCGTGAAAATGGAAAACAAAGGCGCATTCTTTCTGGTGAAGTTTATGATTTTGCAAAGGATGCTATTCGACAGTTGGAAGAGATGTCAGACTCCATTGAAATGAATGTTCCTATGTCTAAGTATGATGAACAGTTAACTAATTCAGCTTGGGAGGCAAAGGTAGCTTTCAGACCAGAGGTTTTAAAGCGCTTGGAAAAAGAAAAGAATAATTGCCTTGGTCGACGTTTTGATTATGACAATAGTCATAATTTTGATTACAACAAAAAGAAGATGATATCAGGTATGGCGGAGCTTCTTACTATACGCACATTAACCAATACAGCAAATGACAACTATGGTACGGTTTTTGCTCCAAGTCAAATTACCCATGACTTAATCAGTAAAAAAAGAAATTTACTATCTAAAGATATAGTGTTCAAGGAGATGGCAAATTCATTTTTAAACGAGACTCAAGTAAAAAATATGATGCAGAAGATGAAGGATAATCCTGGTTCTGTTTATGAGGAATACAATAAATTTACACCGGAATATAAAGCTTCAATGGCTGCATTTGAAAAAAGCAAGGCAAAAAATAATCCGAATAAACAAAAAGAGAATAATAACATTATTCAAAATGCACCTCTATAAGGTATTAAATAAGTGGAAGAATTACGAATTGATGCTTCAATGGAAAATGTAGATAGATTGATTTCTATTCTCGATGAGAGATTAGAAGCGGTGGATTGCCCTATGAAGACACAGCTACAGTTGGATGTAGCTGTGGAGGAGGTATTTGGCAATATCTGTCAGTATGCCTATGGGCAGGCTCCTGGTGAAGCGATAGTTCGTATGAATATCACAGAACAAGAGGCTAATATTACCTTTATTGATGAGGGGGCACCATTCAACCCATTAGAAAAAGAAGAACCTGATGTTGAGATGGAAGCCATGAGTGAAAATGTTGGTGGGCTTGGTATCTTTATGGTAAAAGAAAGCATGGATGCTGTTACCTATGAATATAATGACGGGAAGAATCACCTGACAATCGTTAAATATTTGATGTAGATTTTTATGAGATATATTGGGAGGCGTTCATATGTCAAATAAACTTAGTGAGTATTTTAATTTGGATGCGAATCCTCAGCTTTCTGCCAATGTGAAACGAGTTTTTGATATTTTTAACGGAGATCTTACTACTCGTGCTGAAGCTGTAAAAACAGGAGTTGGAAATCTTTCCAATGGCGCAGAGTCCCAAACAGATTTACGAGAGACTGCAAGATTTGCCTGGTTTATGGCCGATGATATTTCTCTTTCCAATATGGGTGAGGACACCAGCCTAAATGAGGCTTTGAACTATCCATTAACTGGGCAGATTGGCCGTGAAAATATACTTGATAAATTCTATGCTCAAGCTCGCGAAATGGACTTTAGAAAGATGGATTATTCATGTCTTTCTGGAAATGATAGAACCCCTCGCTTGGACAATGGTCTGACCAAATCCGAGAATGATTTTATAAAATCAGTTCAATTCACGTTAATGGCTCAGACTCTGTCAACCAAAGGCAAAGAGAATCGTGAGTATTATCTAAATAGAAGAGCCAAGCTCACACCTATTGAGATATACAAAGAAGAACTTAATCATGAGTATGCAACAATAGTTGGAAATGGGTATGAGTTATACGCCTTCTTAAAGAACGGGTACACTGCACGATTTAGTGAAGAAGATAGAGTGGCCAATCTAAGAGAATACGAAAGAGATGTGCGCGATGCAGACATTAGCTCAAAGTCAATGGTGACTACTCAAATAATAGCAATCAATGAGCAAATCTATGCTTATAGGATGGCCATGGTAAACGGAGAGGAACATGTTCCAGAGCCCGTTCTAAAATTTAAGATGAATGACAAATGGAATTTCGAAGCCGTTGATATGTGTATAGAAGCATTTAACAGAGGTGATAGTCCTAATCCAAATGCTATAGATATTGTTAATGCAATAATGGATGCCCATACACGTCATATGACACTCGCACTGGATAGGCCTAAAGATGAAGATTTTTTGTCTCAAATATACATTGATGGTCACAGTGTTAAGGATTATTTCCAGGCACCAGAAGGTATGAACAAAGCAGATAAATATTATTTCTATTCTGCTAATTTTCTAAAGGCTTTGTACAGTGGTGAGCATCATGTAGAAACACCTGTAAGGTATATGGATAGAAATGGCGACATGAAGGTTACATTTATGTCCTATGAGCCAGATTTAACACCTTTGGCGCAGGAGGAGAAAGAAGCAAACCATAGCTGGTTCAGACGTACCTTCTTTGACTGGGGACCATTTAAAATCAAGACCTGCAAGACTAGACAAAAGGCACTTAAGGCAGCAGATACAAAGGCTAATGCCGACGCTCGACACCAAGATATTGAGAATAGATATCGTATTGTTTCAGCGACAACAGATAATCCAAAGAAGATTTTATCTGATGACAACGAGCCTGATCTTGTTAAGTCTATGAAAAATGTAAATAAATATAATAAGAAGGATATTCAGGTATGGAGAGAGGATAATCTAACTAAGTATCAGTCGAAAGTATATCTAGAGAATAATAAATATATGCTTACTGATTTAAGGACAATTCTCTTTAATAATATACAGGCCATTAATGATTCAGCGAATAACTGTTATTTTAGAGACTTCTATGTAGTAGCTGCAGAAAAATATGGTGTGGGAAACGCTATATCTTTGATTTCCCGCCTGGTAAATGCCAGTAATAATCCAGAGTCTTTGATAACACAAGAACAAAAGAAAATGGTGAATGAAATTGGATCAGAAATAACAAACCATGCTTATATAAGTTCAAAATGCCCAGAGATTGTAACTAAGTCTTTAGATTATATCTTTAGAAACGGAGGAATTGAGAATCCAGATGCTGGAGTTACGCTTGATTTTTTAAAAGATATTGCACAGAGAAATCCTCAGAAAAATTTCGTAAATGCGGTAATAAAGCTCAACAAACCAACTGTTGAAATCCAGGAAAAGTGCGGAGAAATAGAACAAGCTTTAAAGGATGATCCTAATGCAAAGGTATCTGCAAAAGACTTGGAATTCTTAAATAACAAGATTTTAGAGCAAAAAATCAATGAGATGCTCTGCAATAAAATGAATCAAGAACTAGCAAACGGACAGTTCACCGAAGCTACCTATAATTCAGAAGGAGCTAAAATAATTAGTCATTATTTCGGTGAAAATAATAATGAGTACAATACTTTGGTGCAAGAGGCAAAGTCCAACCATAAGTCTATATTTGAGAATGATAGTGCTCAATCAGTGCTCACTAGTGTTTATAGAAACATTGGAAAAATATCTGAGGATTTTACAAATTCAGTCCAAAAGGTATTAGATAGAGCTAATAAAAAGGTTGATGAACCTGAGGTTGCAGCTGAAGATGCAAAGCAGGTGGATAAACAACAGAAAATACCTGATAATAAGGTTGTGGCTCCAGTGCCACAGGTATAGTTGGAGGAGCATAAGTGGAGTGGTCAGCAAAAAACATTTTTTGGAATACAGGAGTGCGAACTGTACTGTTTTTATGCTTAGCATTTGTGGTTCCATTCTTTGAGCTAAAACATGGTATTGATGAGGCAAATCCATATTTTGTAATTAGTGTTAGTGTCGACATTGCCGGCATGCTGGTGGCTTATGTCCTAATGGTAGGGCTTTATACAGATAGTAAAATAAGTGGGCGCAACACCTTTTATTTGATCGGACTTGTCATTACCACCTATGTATCTCTTTTTTCTGATGCTATTGGATGGATTGTTCAGGATAAACCAAATTATATTTTAATCAATCATATTAGTAGTCTTGTATACTATGTAGCTGATTTACTCCAGGCATTTTTCTTTTGGAGATATACTCTTACTTACTTAAAAGTAAAAAACAGAAAAATTATTTTGGCGGATAAATGGGGGCAAATTTGTTTTCTTATTTCATTGGCCCTCATTATCCTCAATCTTAAATTTGGTTTTTACTATACAATTAGCAGCGAGGGCGATTATGCCCGCAGTTCCTACAATTGGCTGTCAATTGTATATTCTTTAATAATGCTTATTATGTCACTTAGCGTCGTGGTTATTGAGAGAAAGCAGCTGCGAGGCTTTCAAATAGTGGCATTTTTCTTATATGCATCAGGTCCATTAATAGCTGCTTTTATTTCTACATTTACCTTTGGACTTTCCTTGAATCCAGCTGTATCCATCATTTCTATACTCTTAATGTACTGCGTTTTGAATGTATTAGAAGGTGATGCAAAAGCTGTAGCAGACAACGAGATTTCCATTGCCTCGTCCATCCAGGAAAATGTTCTGCCGAAAACCTTCCCATATTTACCAGACAGAAAAGAGTTTGATATATACGCAATCATGAAGCCTGCCAAGGAGGTTGGTGGAGATTTCTATGATTTCTTTATGGTAGATGAAAAAAGGCTGGCACTTGTTATAGCTGATGTTTCCGGCAAAGGTATTCCTGCAGCACTTTTCATGATGACCAGTCGAACACTTATTAAAAACAGACTTCAGGCGGGAGATGATTTGTCTCATATTATGGAAGATGTTAACAACCAGCTGTGCGAGGGCAATGTGGCTGATTTGTTTATAACTGTTTGGGTTTGCATTATTGATTTGACCACTGGTCACTGCAAGTCAGTAAACGCAGGTCACGAGTATCCAGTACTTAGAAGAGCCGGTGGAAAGTATGAGCTCATTATCAAGAAGCATTCTCTGGCAGTTGCCATGTTTGAAGGCACCAAATTTGACGTTGACGAATTTGATATGCATCCACATGACAGCATATTCGTATATACGGATGGCGTTACCGAGGCAATGAATAGAAAGAACCAGCTGTTTAGCAAGGAGAGATTGGTTGATGTCCTTAATCGCAATCCTGAGAGCAAGCCAAAAGAGGTAATAGAAGGTGTACTTGGAGCGATTTCAGATTATGTAAAGGATGTAGAACAGTTTGATGATACAACAATGCTTTGTATGACCTATTATGGTCCGTATTAGTATTGGGGTTAGCAGTTGTTTGGAGAGCCGTATGTTGAAAAAATCCGTAGTGAAAGATTTCCTGAATATTGCATTTGTCACTATTGTGTTTTTGGGCCTAGCGCTCTTTGCGGCACATTTTGCTAGCAGTGTAGGCTTTGAGCATATTCCTAGGAAACACCTTATTAATGTATCCCTGGATATATTTGGAATGATGTTGGGATACGTTCTACTACTAGGAATATATCTTGATAAGAGAAAAACAGGGGGCACTGCCAAATATTTAGTTGCCCTCATCATAGTGATTTATATTGCTATGTTTACCGATGCGATTGAGTATATTTCAGATTGCGTTGGTGATTTTAGGACTTTTAATGTTTTTGCCAACACTGTATTTTTCATTATGGGACCAGCGGAGGCAATATGCTTCTGGCACTACACAATCCACTATCTTGATGTTAAAAATAGCAGTTTGCCTATTTTTAAGTGGATAGTAAATGTGGGATTTGTTTTATCAGTAATCATTAGAATAGCAAATATAAAATACGGCTTTTATTTTATCGTGGATGCATATGGTGAGTATCACAGAGGACCTTACTACATTGTTTCCAAGATATTCTTCATTATCATGATGCTGTTTTCACTGGCTGTTGTTTTTGTCAAAAGAAGGCAACTTAGGACAATCCAGCTGGTGGCTGTGTTCATGTATGCCATAGCACCAATCACAATTGGAATAACATCAATCTATATTAGAGGTATATCCTTCACACCAATTACCTCTATGATTGTGGCATTATTTATGTACTGCGCTTTGAACGTTACACAGGGACGTGAGATAGCAGTTGCTGAGAATGAAGTGGCAGTGGCTTCATCCATCCAGGAAAACGTCCTGCCAAAGACATTTCCATATTTGCCAAACAGAAAAGAGTTTGACCTGTTTGCTATCATGAAACCAGCCAAAGAGGTTGGTGGAGACTTCTATGACTTTTTCATGGTTGATGACAACCATTTAGCACTTGTCATCGCTGATGTTTCCGGCAAGGGAATCCCAGCAGCACTTTTCATGATGACCAGCCGCACCCTTATTAAAAATAGACTCCAGGCAGGAGATAGTCTGTCGGAGGTTTTGGCTGATGCTAACAATCAATTGTGCGAAGGAAATGTAGCAGATTTATTTGTTACTGTGTGGATAGGAATTATTGATTTGCGCACAGGACACTGTGTAGAAGTGAATGCAGGCCACGAGTACCCAATCCTTGGTAGGGCCGGCGGCCAGTATGAGGTTGTTCTATCTAAACATGACATAGCTGTAGCTATGTTTGAGGACCAGAGCTTTACAGAGCACGAGTTCACCCTGAACCCTGGTGACACTATATTCGTATATACGGATGGAGTTACCGAGGCCATGAATCCCGACGACGAGATATTCACCAAGGAGCGCCTGGTGGCCACCCTCAACAGCCATCCCGACGCCTCACCTAAGGCTGCCATCGAAACCGTCCTCCAGGCCATCGACGACTTCGCCGCCGGCGCAGAGCAGTTCGATGACACCACCATGCTGTGCATGAAGTATAACGGAGCCTATGGGGGTTAGATAAAATCAAAAATGTTTAGCTGATTATCAACCCATGATTTCTGAGGAACATCCTTAATAATATCGTCTATGCGATAATCCCCAATCAGGAATGGTGATTTTGGGTCGTGCATTTTTCTATTCACAGCCACCTGATCAAAATCATTGTTGGCGTAGCAATACTTGCATAAGTGAGCGCAGGTATCATATGCTCCGATGTCACAGTGGAGATAGCAGGCGCATTCTTTTCTGGAGCTTTGAGTTGCAGGCACTATCAGCCTTTTTCCTATGGCTTTTTCATAGGTTTCTACAGTCATGCAGCCCCTGCAATCAGCCCCAAACCGTGACAGATAATCCCCTTCACCACATGGCTTTACAGTCATATTGTGGCTTTTTGCTATTTCAATGATTTCTTTGCCAAGCTTTATTCTCTCATCTCTAGTGACTGGCTTTGCCTCTGGAAAATTTCTTTTTACCTTTGCATATATATCAATAAAGCTGATGACTACAGTATTAGTGTATCCATCTAGTTCTTTTGCGAATTCTTCAAACCTATTCAAATGGAAATCCACAGTGTATTTCTCATCAATAAAAATAGGATCATATCTCCATCCAATTGCGTTGGTACCTACTTTACTAGACAGGTATTTGAAGTCCTCTAGTATTTTGTACTTATCAGGCACATTATGCTCTATATCTTTATCGTATCCCGTTATCGTAACAAACCAATACTGCCCATAGTCCTTCACTAAATCTAAGTATGGAAAGAAAGGCGCTGGATTCTTAGAACAAAAGCCTATTACATCCACCACCTCAGGGTTCAGTTGATACCTGCTTACTTGAATTGGATTATATGGATTCCTTACGCAGACAAATCCCTCTTTTAATCTATTGGCGAACCACTCAGGATAAAATGCCGGGATGTCTGTCCTTTGACCTGTGTTTATTATCATGTGATTAATAATAGCACATTTTTGCCCCCAAAACGGTCAACAAAAAGCCGTTTACTGCCGCACTCATCCAGAAAAGACTATATGAGTGGAGAACGTATTAAATATATAGTCAGTATTGAGCTTGGAAGCGAAGAATTTTCAAGGGATGTACTATATGAGGGGAGATTATATTAAATATATAGTCAGTATTACGCCTAGATATTAAGAATATCCAGGGGAAGTACTATATGAGGGGAGATTATATTAAATATATAGTCAGTATTACGCCTAGAAATTAAGAATATCCAGGAGAAGTACTATATGAGAGGAGATTAGTTTAAATTTATAGTCAAAATCAGAACTGAAAATGAAAAAATGAGATTGGAAATACTATATGAATGGAGAACATTGAAATTATATAGTAAAATCCTCATGAAATTGACTATATATATGGAGAAAAATCAATATATATAGTCAATGAGTATGAAATATGACTATATGAGTGAGAAAAAATGTAAACATATAGTACGCTCATTTGAAATGTGACTATATAACTATGGATAACAGAAATCATATAGTACAGGATAAGGCAAACAGACAATGAATCTGGTAATAGTACAAAGGAAACAGGGATAATACTAGATATCTTATTACAGTAAGTGAACAAACAAGCAGTAAATCTAGATAACGCACTAAGGAAAATGGGGTAGTACAAAATCCCTTAGTGCGGAAAGAAGATAAACAAGCAGTAAATCTAGATAACGCACTAAGAAAACGGAGATAATAGAAATCTCTTAGTGCGGAAAGAAGATAAACAAGCAGTAAATCCAGATAATGTACTAAGAAAATGGAGATAATAGAAATCTCTTAGTGCGGAAAGAAGATAAACTAGCAGTAAATCTAGAGAACGTACTAAGGAAAATGGGGTAGTACAAAATCTCTTAGTACAGAAAGATAATAAATGAGCAGTGAATTAGGCTAATGCACTAAGAAAAACAGGAAAATGTGGTATTTCTTAGTATACTAGATAGAAGAGTGTACTAAGAAATATGATATATTTAAAATATTTTAGTACAAAACAAAAATTAGGTACTAAAAATAATGACATTTCTGTAATATATTAGTACAGGTACAAAAAACGGTACTAAGAAAAGTGGACAGTGCCCCCTGAGTTTAGTACTGTCATTACTGTGGTACTAAGAAAAAGTGTTAAGTGCTCTAAGTTTAGTACACTTGGATAATATTGGAGCCATATTTACAAACAATAAAGAAGACAATATTGGTAGTGGAAAAGAATCTAGGAGGAACACTATGAGATTTCCAGAGTTTATACAGGATAAAGGTACAATAGGCCTGGTGGCGCCATCCTTTGGTTGCGCGGATGAGCCATATAAAACATGTATGAATGCGGCTATTGATAGATTTAAATGGATGGGATACTCAATTGTTGAGGGACCTAATTGCAGGCGTAACGATGGCATAGGAATCAGCTCTACACCTGAGAATTGTGGAAAAGAGCTTACAGAGTTCTATTGCAGTGGGGATAATGATATGCTAATCACCTGCGGTGGAGGAGAGCTAATGTGCGAGACCCTCGATTATGTAGATTTTGATGCGGTAAAGTCAGCAAAGCCCAAATGGTACATGGGTTATTCGGATAATACTAACTTTACTTTCCTATTAAATACCATTTGCGATGTGGCCTCTATTTATGGCCCAAGCATTGGCGCCTTTGGGCAGGAGCATCTCCACCAGGCTCTTACAGACACTATAGACATTTTCACTGGAAAGAAAAAATCAGTTAAAGGCTATGATTCATTCGAACTAGAATCCCTCAAGGACGAGGAACATCCACTTGTTTCCTATAATCTTACAGAGAAAAAGGAGCTTCGTCTTTTTATGGGAGCGGATGAGGTAAATCGTGTGCCTGCATTTGAGGGAATCATAACTGGTGGCTGTTTAGATTGTCTTGCAAATCTAGTTGGAACAAAGTATGACAATGTTAAGGCATTTAATGAGAAGTACAAGGAGACAGGAGTGGTTTGGTTTATCGAGGCCTGTGATTTGAATGTCATGTCAATAAGACGTGCTCTTTGGAATCTAGATAGAGCAGGTTGGTTTGAGAATGCTAAGGGATTTATTATTGGCCGCCCACTTGCTGGATGGAAGCAGGAGATGATGGGGCTTGATCAGTATACTGCCGTTACAGGAATCCTTGGCAAATATAACGTTCCTATTGTAATGGATGCAGATGTAGGACATTTGGCTCCAGCTGTTCCAATTGTTTCTGGTGCTAGGGTAAATGTCACAGCAGATTCCAACTTAACACTAGAATATTCCTATAATGTTTAACAGAAGGCTTGTGGTCTCCACAAGCTTTCTTTATTTTATCAGGCAATCACCTGAAATTTCTTATAAAGTAAACCAAGCATTACTTGTAGTTTTGAAAAATAAAACTCTTTTTTACTTTAAAGTAAGAATGTCAATTTGCTTGTAAAATACCAGTCAAAAGGGTATGATTATTAGGATTGGATAATTATAGGTATTAGGAGATAGTATGAACGAAGATTATATGTTTGAGGATGAGACTATCCACGAGGAAAAAACAGACATTCCTCATTATCCACAGCCTGAACCGGGCATTGGATTGGCGGTGGCATCCTTTATACTAGGCATTATTTCATTGGTATTTTTCATATCATTTATCAATGTATTTTCAGCAATTACCGCTGTTGTGCTGGCAATAATATTTTTAGTTAACCAGAAGGAGCGACAGGGCAGAGTCTTTGCCATTTTTGGCATTATTACAGCAGTAGCAAGCGTTATATGCTTGATAGTCAGTCTGTTTGCTGTTTCTTTAAATATTAATCATGTGATACCTCTATATAATGATTTTATCACGACCTATGGTCTTGAGGATGAATATAATTATATAGAAATGGAAGATGGGGTGTACCACATCCCTGAGGAATTAGAACAACAATAGCAATTTTACGTAGGGAGCTACGTTTAAGAAAGGAATTTAGGTTTTATGTACAACAAAGTCGACGCAAGCCTGAACTTCGTAGAAAGGGAGAAGCAGGTGCTCAAGTTCTGGGAGGAGAATGATATCTTCCAGAAATCAATGGATTCTAGAAAAGAAGGAGAAACATATACATTCTATGATGGCCCACCAACAGCTAACGGAAAGCCACATATTGGACATGTAGAGACACGTGCTATCAAGGATATGATTCCTAGATACCAGACAATGAAGGGCAAATTCGTTCCTCGTAAGGCTGGTTGGGATACACACGGACTTCCAGTAGAACTTGAAGTAGAAAAGCTTCTTGGTCTCAATGGTAAGGAACAAATCGAAGAATACGGTATGGAGCCTTTCATCAAAAAATGTAAGGAATCTGTATGGAAATATAAAGGAATGTGGGAGGATTTCTCTGGCACAGTAGGTTTCTGGGCAGACATGGACAATCCTTACATCACATATGATGACAATTTCATCGAGTCTGAGTGGTGGGCACTTAAAACTATCTGGGACAAGAAGCTCCTTTATAAGGGATTCAAAATCGTTCCTTATTGCCCTCGTTGCGGTACTCCACTTTCAGCACAGGAGGTTGCACAGGGATATAAGACAGTTAAAGAGCGTTCAGCAGTTGTTCGTTTCAAAATCAAGGGCGAGGATGCTTACTTCCTTGCATGGACAACAACACCATGGACACTTCCATCTAACCTTGCACTTTGTGTAAACCCTGATGAGACATACATCAAGGTTAAGGCTGTTGATGGATATACATACATCCTTGCAGAGGCACTTGCAGATAAGGTGCTTTCAAAGGTTGCTACAGAAGAAGGCGCTAAGCCTTACGAAGTACTTGAGACATACAAGGGTACAGATTTAGAGTACAAGGAATATGAGCCACTTTTCGAGTGCGCTGGCGTTGCAGCTGAAAAGCAGCACAAGAAGGCTCATTTCGTTACATGTGATGATTACGTTACTATGTCAGATGGTACTGGTATCGTACATATCGCTCCTGCATTTGGTGAGGACGATGCTAAGGTTGGACGTAAATACGACCTTCCATTCGTTCAGTTCGTAGATGGCAAGGGTGAAATGACCGAGGAAACTCCTTATGCAGGTCTCTTCGTTAAGAAGGCAGACCCAGAGGTTCTTAAGGACCTTGATAAGGAAGGTAAGCTTTTCGATGCTCCTAAGTTCGAGCATGAGTATCCACACTGCTGGAGATGTGATACTCCACTTATCTACTATGCTAGAGAATCATGGTTCATCAAGATGACTGAGGTTAAGGATGACCTGATTAAAAATAACAACACTGTAAACTGGATCCCAGATTCAATCGGTAAGGGACGTTTCGGCGATTGGCTTGAGAATGTTCAGGACTGGGGTATCTCTCGTAACCGTTACTGGGGTACACCACTTAACATCTGGGAGTGTGAGAGCTGTGGCAAGCAGATTTCAATCGGTAGCCGCAAGGAGTTAGCAGAGCTTTCAGGTAGAGCTGATGCAGAATCTATCGAGCTTCACCGTCCATATATCGACGAGGTTACATGCACATGTCCTGAGTGTAAGGGCACAATGAAGCGTGTACCAGAAGTTATCGACTGCTGGTTCGATTCAGGTGCTATGCCATTTGCTCAGCATCATTATCCATTCGAGAACAAGGAAGTATTTGAGCAGCAGTTCCCTGCAAAGTTCATTTCAGAGGCTGTTGACCAGACACGTGGTTGGTTCTACTCACTTATGGCAGAGTCTACCCTTCTTTTCAACAAGGCTCCTTATGAGAACGTTATCGTTCTTGGCCACGTTCAGGATGAGAATGGACAGAAGATGTCAAAGTCAAAGGGCAATGCAGTAGACCCATTTGACGCACTTGAGAAAATGGGCGCAGATGCAATTAGATGGTACTTCTATACATCTTCAGCACCATGGATTCCAAAGAGATTTGGTGAGAATGCAGTTATGGAAGGCCAGAGAAAGTTCCTTGGAACACTTTGGAATACATACGCTTTCTATATTTTATATGCAAACATTGATGAGTTTGATCCTACAAAGTACGAGCTTGATTTTGACAAGCTTGCAGTTATGGATAAATGGATTCTTTCTCGTCTTAATTCAGCAATCAAGGCTGTTGATGAAAACCTTGGTTCATACAAGATTCCAGAAGCAGCACGTGCACTTGATGAGTTCGTAGATGACTTGTCTAACTGGTATGTACGTCGTTGCCGTGATAGATTCTGGGCAAAGGGCATGGAGCAGGATAAAATCAATGCTTACATGACACTTTACACATGCTTAAAGAACATTGCGCTTGCTTCTGCACCAATGATTCCATTCATGACAGAGGAAATCTATCAGAATATGGTTCGTTCAGTTGATAAGACTGCTCCAGAATCAATTCACCTTTGCGATTTCCCAGTTGTTAATGAGTCATTTATCGACAAGAAGCTTGAGGATGACATGGATGAGCTCCTTAAAATCGTAGTTCACGGTCGTGCATGTAGAAATACAGCAAACATCAAGAACCGTCAGCCAATCGGTCAGATGTACATCAAGGCTGAGCATGAGCTTGATGAGATGTATGTATCTATCATCGAGGATGAGCTTAATGTTAAGAAGGCTACATTTACAGAGGATGTTTCAGCATTTACATCTTATTCATTCAAGCCACAGCTTCGTACTGTAGGACCTAAGTATGGCAAGTTCCTTGGTGGTATCCAGAAGGCTCTTGCTTCACTTGATGGAAATGCAGCATATGCAGAGCTTAAGGCAAATGGGGTTATTAAATTGCCTGAGGTTGATGCATCTATCGAGCTTGCAGAAGAAGATTTACTTATCTCTATGGCTCAGACAGAGGGCTTTGTAGCTGATGGAGACAACTACGTAACAGTAGTTCTTGATACAAATCTTACAGAAGAGCTTCTTGAGGAAGGCTTCGTAAGAGAAATTGTTTCAAAGATTCAGACAATGCGTAAGGAAGCAAACTTCGAAGTAATGGATCGAATCACAGTTTCTTACGAAGGCTCTGATAAAATTAAATCTATCTTTGAGGCTAATAAGGCAGTAATCGCTGGTGAAGTTCTTGCCGACGAAATCGCTGTAGGCTCAACTGGAGCATACACCAAAGAGTGGAACATCAACGGTGAGAAGGTAACACTTGCTGTAACACGCCGTTAGACTACGGCTCGTCCGTTACGCTCTCAAGCCTTAGATATTGCCGTCGTCGACTAACATGTCTCCTTTGGCAACACTAAGAGCTTGATAGCTACGAACTATCGTAAGAGTAAAATAGTAAGTATAAGCTGAACATAACCTTGGCAAGCGCGAGCACGGAGTGATTCGACCAGCTTATACGGATTGAGACTAGGAGGGGTTTGAGAAATGAAGAGACAGATGCCAAGTACCAGCGAGATTGAGCGCGAGATTAAAGATCGTGTGAAGTCTATGTTTCGTAAGGATTTTGAGGAGGCCAGCGACGAAGAGATTTACAGAGCTTGCGCCGAAGTAGTTAACGATGTTGTAATTGACAATTGGCTTACTACACAAAAGGAATTTACTAAGCAAGACCCTAAGTGCGTTTATTACATGTCCATGGAGTTTCTTATTGGTCGACTTTTGGGAAACAACATGATTAACATGCGTGGCTACACAGAGGTCATGGATGCACTTGATGACTTAGGCATTGACATCAACAAAATAGAGGATCAGGAGCCAGATCCAGCCCTTGGAAATGGTGGTCTTGGTAGATTAGCATCTTGTTTCTTGGATTCGCTTGCAACCCTTCAATATCCAGCTTATGGCTGCGGTATTAGATATCACTATGGAATGTTCAAGCAAAAGATAGAGGATGGATATCAGATAGAGGTTCCAGATGATTGGCTTCAGACACGTTATCCATTTGAGCTTGAGCGTACAGAGTATCAGTTTGAAGTTAAATTTGGCGGTTGGGTTCGCTATGAGCAGCAGCCTGACGGCTCTACAAAATATATTCATGAGGGCTACAACTCTGTAATTGCCACTCCTTATGATATGCCTATCACAGGCTTTGATAATGGTATGGTTAATACCCTTATGATTTGGGATGCAAAGCCAAAGGAGGTATTCAGACTTGCCTCATTTGAGCGTGGCGATTATGACAAGGCAGTTGAGGACATGAATCTTGCCCGCAACCTTACAGAGGTTTTATATCCAAATGACAATCATGTTCAGGGAAAAGAGCTTAGACTTAAGCAGCAGTATTTCTTTGTATCTGCTTCTTTACAGAGAGCACTTGATAAATATTTGAGATATCATCACGACATCAAGAAGCTTCCTGAAAAGGTTGTATTCCAGATGAATGATACACACCCAACACTTACAGTTGCTGAGCTTATGCGACTTCTTATGGATGAGCATGGCCTTGGTTGGGATGAAGCATGGGAAGTTACAACACACTGTGTTGCATACACAAACCACACAATTATGGCAGAGGCTCTAGAAAAGTGGCCAGAAGACATCTTCAAAGGACTTCTTCCTAGAGTTTACATGATTGTTGAGGAGATTAATCGTCGCTTCTGCGAGGAAATCAGAGCCAAATTCCCTGGTGATGAGGATAGAGTTCATCGTATGGCTATCCTTGCTGATGGTCAGGTTAAAATGGCTCATATGGCTATTGCAGCCAGCTTCTCAGTTAATGGTGTTGCAGCCTTACATACAGAGATTTTGAAGAACGTTTCTCTTCATGATTTCTACGAGATGTATCCAGAAAAGTTCAACAACAAAACAAACGGTATTACCCAGCGTCGATTCCTGATGCATGGTAATTACAAGCTTTCAGATTGGGTTATTTCAAAAATTGGTAGAGGCTGGATTACAGACCTTTCCCAGATGGAGAAACTTGTTAAATTTGCAGATGACAAGCGCTCCCTCAAGGAATTCACTGATATTAAATTAGAAAACAAAAAGCGTCTTGCAAAATATATTTGGGATCACAATGGAATCAACGTTGATCCAAACTCTATATTTGATGTACAGGTAAAGAGATTACATGAGTATAAGCGACAACTGTTGAATATTCTCCATGTTATGTATCTTTACAATCAAATTAAAGAGAATCCAGAGATGGACTTTTATCCAACTACTTTCATTTTTGGCGCAAAGGCATCTGCTGGATATGAAAATGCAAAACTCATTATTAAACTAATCAACAACGTAGGCGCTGTTATCAATAACGACAAATCAATTGATAACAAGCTTAAGGTTGTATTTATTGAAGATTATCGAGTATCAAATGCAGAGTGGATTTTCGCCGCTGCAGATGTTTCTGAGCAGATTTCTACAGCATCAAAGGAAGCATCAGGTACAGGTAACATGAAGTTCATGCTTAATGGTGCCATCACTATTGGTACTATGGACGGTGCTAATGTTGAGATGTATCAGGAGCTTGGCGGAGAGAATATCTTTATTTTTGGTATGAGCTCTGACGAGGTTATTGCTCACGAGAAAAACAGAGATTACAATCCTGTTGACGAGATGAACAATAATCATCACATTCAGAAGGTATTGTCACAGCTTGTTAACGGCTACTATAGCATTGATAATCCAGAGTTGTTTAGACCTATTTACAATTCACTTTTGAATACTCAGTGCACTGATAGAGCAGATACATATTTTGTTCTCAAGGATTTCGCTTCTTATTGTGAGGCTCATGAAAAGATTCAGGAGGCTTACAAGGAAAGAGAGAAATGGGCAAAGATGGCTCTTTTAAATGTAGCTCATGTTGGAAAGTTCTCATCAGATAGAACAATCCAGGAGTATGTTGATGATATTTGGCATCTCGATAAGCTAGAATTAAAGTAATTATTGGAGTTAGAAATGAATCAGAATAATGATAGAAGCAAGTATATAAAGTGGACATTTTTGCCAATCATACTTGTTTTGTGCATTGATGCAGTAGTAGAGACAATTGCTACAGAGGGGATAGCAGTATATGCTCTTGCCACCTTTAAGGGAACGACAGTTGCAGAATTTTATACATCGCTAGTCAGTATCATTATGAGCCCTTTGTATTTAGGATTTGTCTATATTCCTTATGCAGTTATTTCTATAATTGTATTTGGAATCCTCTACAAAAAGCTATTTAAGAGCGATACCAAAATTGGATTTCTTAAAGCATCAGGAAACAAACCAGTTACATTGGTAGGTGCTGTTTTATTTGCTTTGGGTATGCAGTATGTGACAATGTATTTGATTGTTGCAATTGCATCAGCTTTTCCAGCATTGTTTGAATCATATCAGGGATTGATGGAAAGTGCAGGTTTCAACGATTACACATCAATTGTAATTACTGTCTACGCTTTATGTCTTGGACCTATCGCAGAGGAGCTTGTGTTCCGTGGATTGACATTCAATTCAGCTAAGCAGTATATGCCGATCCCAGCAGCTATTGCTCTTCAGGCATTCTTGTTTGGAGTATTCCACAAGAACATGCTTCAGGGAATCTATGCATGTATATTTGGACTTGGACTTGGTTATGTTATGTACCTTTTTGATGACATTTTCCTTTGTATTTTAGTCCATATACTATTTAACATATTTGGTACATACGGCTCTGGTGTTTTACCATTTGGCGGAAATACAATTATTGGATTCTTTGGATGGGTGCTAGGTTCGCTGATTCTTGCATATATAGCACTAATTATTCTGAGAAAAAGCAAAGCAACTGTTAACAATCAGGATTCATTTACCGATATATGATTTGCACGGAAGTTTTTATCATAGGACCAGGAAGGCCTTCGGGTT
The DNA here is from genome assembly GCF_015057185.1 of Pseudobutyrivibrio sp. GTDB lineage: Bacteria > Bacillota > Clostridia > Lachnospirales > Lachnospiraceae > Pseudobutyrivibrio. Next base: position 99,589 of record NZ_SVEV01000008.1, read on the forward strand.
TTCCTGGTTTTTCTATTATTTAGACCTATGATGCAGGAAAAAGGACTTTCCCTTTATAAATAATGTTTTTTAATTTATAGGAGGAAAGGAACATGGTAATTCAAAACTCTGAGGTTTCCATGACCTCAAAATCTAGCATCGCTAGTGGAATCAAGC
>NZ_SVEV01000009.1 GCF_015057185.1 Pseudobutyrivibrio sp.
AGTGTCATAGCCTCTGTCTGATCATGTGTAACGTAGATCATTGTAGCGCCAAGTGAATCATGAAGCTTAGAAATCTCTGTTCTCATCTGAACACGAAGCTTTGCATCAAGGTTTGAAAGTGGCTCATCCATAAGGAATACCTTAGGATTACGAACGATTGCACGACCCATAGCAACACGCTGTCTCTGACCACCTGAAAGAGCCTTAGGCTTTCTGTCAAGAAGCTTCTCAAGGTCAAGAATCTTAGCAGCTTCACGAACCTTCTTATCGATTTCATCCTTTGGTACTTTTCTAAGCTTAAGACCAAATGCCATGTTATCGTAAACTGTCATATGTGGATAAAGAGCGTAGTTCTGGAATACCATTGCGATATCTCTATCCTTTGGCTCTACGTCGTTCATACGCTTGCCATCGATGAGAAGGTCACCAGAAGAAATCTCCTCAAGACCAGCGATCATACGAAGTGTTGTAGATTTACCACAACCTGAAGGACCTACGAAGATGATGAACTCCTGATCCTTAATGTCAAGATTGAAATCCTTAACAGCGTGGAAGCCGTTAGGATACTTTTTGTTAATGTCTTTTAATACGATGTCTGCCATAATAAAATATCCTCTCTTTTATAAATTTAGGTTACCCCGTTTACTAATACCAATTATAAAAAATGGTGAAATTGTGAACAATGTTAGAATAACCAAAAAATCAAACTGCCTTTCGTTATTTTAACGTAATAGAAAAAAGACTTACTTTATATAACATTGTTTTATGTTATAATGACAAAGAATGGGAGAAATTATAGTTTCGGGAGAATTGTACTATGGAAGCATTAAAATATAGGAATCGTTTAAGACGATATCTTAGATTTCCTCTTTATATGCTTATTATTTTTATAATAGGCTGTATCGCAGTTGGCTTTGTTGACAAAAAGACCGCAGGGGTTATGACGGCTTTTGTGGCCTGCTACGGAATCATATGCATAATCTATTACAAAGCTAATCTCAAATCATTCAAAAACACTATAGTTGAATATGCAGTTCATTATGGAACAGTTCAAAAGGAGCTTATCAAGAAGTTCCGTTTGCCATATGTGCTTTTGGATTCCACTGGTAGAATCATGTGGATGAATGAGGAGTTCTGTGAATTAGTAGACAAGAGCAAGACTTACAACAAGTCGATTACTAGCCTTTTCCCAGAAATCACACGTGAAGGAATCGAGCATGCAAAGGACGACAATTTTGACATTCACATAGAGTACAACGAGAGAAAGTACTTGGCGTGTTTACAGCGCCTTGATATGACTGAACCACTTTCAGGTGGCAATATGGTTATAAATATGGATGAATCAGCAGATGGACTAGTTGCAATCATCCTTTTTGATGAGACAGACATTCAGGCTACAAAGGCTAAAATTAATGACCAGGCAATGGTTATGGCCCTTTTATATGTAGACAATTATGATGAAGTATTTGATCAGGTAGAAAATGCAAAGCGCTCGATGCTTCTTGCACTTTTAGATAGAAAAATAAATAAGTACTTTGGCGAGGCAGAATCAATAGTTAGACGTCTCGAAAAGGATAAATACCTTATTGTTTTCCAGCACAAATATCTAGAGCAGTTTGAGAAAGACAAATTCTCCATTGTCGAAGATATTACCAGCATCAAAATGGGAAATGACAAGGACATTACAATCAGTATTGGTGTTGGACTTGGCAGCGACAACTACACACAAAAGGCACAATATGCCCACATGGCAATCGACCTTGCTCTTGCCCGTGGCGGATGCCAGGTTGTTGTTAAAAATGGTCAGAACGTTTCTTATTATGGTACCCACGGCAAGGAAGTTGAGCGTACCACTAGAGTAAAGGCTAGAGTTAAGGCTCAGGCCCTTAGAGAGCTTATGGAGACCCGTGAGAGAATCATCGTTATGGGTCACAACCTTTCAGATGCGGATTGCCTAGGCGCATCAGTAGGTGTTTACTGTGCAGGCCGTGAGATTGGCAAGCCAGTTAATATCGTAATTGACACAATTACAGGAGCAATGAGACCGGTAGTTGAGAGCTTCACATCCAAGGACGAATATCCAGCGGATATGTTTATTACCAGCGAGCAGGCCATTAATTTGTGCAATGACAACACACTTATTATGGTTGTTGATACAAATAGACCAAGCTACGTAGAGTGTCCTGGACTTCTCTACAAGAACAAAAACATTGTTGTAATTGATCACCACAGACAGGTTGAGGAAATTATTGAGAATCCAATTCTTTCCTATATCGAGCCTTATGCGTCATCAGCTTCAGAGATGATAGCAGAGGTTTTACAGTATTTCGCAGACAAAATTACAATCACACCTACTGAGGCAGATTGTATTTATGCAGGAATCCTTATTGATACAAACAACTTTATGACAAAGACCGGTGTTCGTACCTTTGAGGCCGCTGCATTCCTTCGTCGTAATGGCGCAGAGGTTACACGAGTACGTAAAATGCTCCGTGAAAATATGGAAACCTACAAGGCACGTGCTGAAATCGTTAGAAATGCAACCACTTACCGTGATGCATTTGCAATTTCAGAATGCGAGCCAGATGGCAACCTCGAGTCACCTACAGTTGTAGGCGCTCAGGCAGCAAACGAGCTTCTTAATATAGTTGGTATCAAGGCATCCTTTGTATTAACTAAATTTATGGACAAAATCTACATCAGTTCCCGTTCAATCGACGAGATTGATGTTCAAAGCATTATGACTAGACTTGGCGGTGGCGGTCACATCAACATTGCCGGCGCTCAGGTCCAGAACAGGACAATCGAAGAGGTCCGCGAGGCCCTTGAAAAGACAATAGATGAAATGCTAGAAGAAGGAGAAATTAAGCTATGAAAGTAATTTTACTTGCAGATGTTAAATCACTTGGAAAAAAAGGCGAAGTCGTAGAAGTTAGTGAAGGCTACGCTAGAAATATGTTATTTAAAAAGAAGCTTGGTGTTGAGGCTACAAACGCAGCTCTCAACGATTTAAAGCTTCAGAACAAGCACGACGAAAAGGTCGCTCAGGAAAACTATGAAGCAGCCGTTGCACTTTCAAAGGAAATCGAGGAATGGAAAGTAGAAACTAAAATCAAGACAGGTGAGGGCGGAAGAACTTTCGGTTCAGTTTCATCAAAGGAAATTGCAGAAGCAGCTAAGAAACAGTACGGTAAAGAAATCGACAAAAAGAAAATTGTCATGGATGACCCAATCAGAGCCCTTGGAACATATGAAGTTAAGGTTAAGCTTCACCCAAAGGTTACAGCAACACTTCGTGTGCACGTAGGAGAACAGTAATTATGGAAGACGTTATCCGCAGACAGATGCCCAACTCTCTAGAGGCTGAGCAATCTGTAATCGGTTCAATGATTATGGACAGGGACGCCATTGTAGAGTGTTCCGAGATTCTATTAAAGGATGATTTCTATCATCAGCAATATGGAATTCTCTTTGAGTCCATCGTTGAACTATACAATGCAGGACAGCCAGTTGACGAAATCACTTTACAGAACAAGCTTAAGGAAAAGGGAGTAGCCCCAGAGGTTGCTTCACTTGAGTTCATACAGGAATTAATCCTTGGTGTTCCTACAACTGTAAATGCCAAAAACTATGCCAACATTGTAAAAGACAAAGCAATACTTAGAAACATAATAAAAGTAAATCAGAATATTGAGAACATGTGCTTTGAAGGCGCAGAGGACGTTGATTCCATTTTGAATCAGACAGAAAAGGACATCTTTTCTTTGGTTCAGAATCGTGGAGAAACTGACTATGTACCTATCAAGCAGGTAGTTATGAATGCCATCGCCAAAATCGATCAGGCTTCAAAAACAAAGGGTACTGTAACAGGTATTCCTACAGGCTTCATTGACTTGGATCGACAGACTGCAGGACTTCAGCCATCTGACTTAATCCTTATTGCAGCCCGTCCATCAATGGGTAAAACTGCCTTCGTTCTTAACTTGGCACAGCATATTACACTTCGTGAGAATTTGTGTGCAGCAATATTCTCACTGGAAATGTCAAAGGAGCAGCTGGTTAACCGTATGTTTGCCCTAGAAGCTAGAGTAGACGCCCAGAAGCTCCGTACCGGTAACTTACAAGAAGCCGATTGGGAAAACCTCATCGAAGGTGCCGGCAAAATCGGTAACTCAAAGCTCATCATCGACGATACACCAGGTATTTCCATTAGCCAAATGCGCAGCAAATGCCGTAAATTCAAGATGGAGATGGGTCTAAACATCATTATCATCGACTACTTACAGTTGATGACCGGGTCAGGTAAATCCGAAAGTAGACAGCAGGAAATCTCAGAGATTTCTCGTTCCCTCAAGGCATTAGCTCGTGAGCTTAACGTGCCAGTTATTGCACTTTCACAGCTTTCTCGAGCCGTAGAGCAGAGACCTGACCACCGACCAATGATGTCCGATTTGCGTGAATCCGGAGCCATCGAGCAGGATGCCGACGTAGTAATGTTCATCTATCGTGACGACTACTACAATCACGATTCGGAAATGAAGGGTGTCTCAGAAATCATCGTTGCTAAACAACGTAACGGTCCAATCGGAACCATCGAACTTACATGGCTCCCAGAATACACACGATTCGCAAATCGCGATCGCAGCCAATATCACAACCACGACGAGTAGGGCACAGTCCCTACTCTTTTTTCATGTCCATAAACCCTACATATTTACTCCCGTGCTTGCCCCATTTTTATGTGTACCCAGCCCTCCCACCATGCCCACCAGATCCTAGGACCACCTTGGCATAACAGTTTCGCGAATATCGTAGTTTTCCAATATGCAAAAGGGAGCATCCCGCATGTGTCTTTCTATGGATGAACTGTTTTGAAAAATGTATTTTTTTGGGGCGGACATTTTAGTAAGTTCTAATTGGTACAACTCAGGTCTCAAGGGGGCATTGGCTCATAATACATTCACCAAGAAAAATCACATAGCTGGATTATCATATATTGGCACCGTGCTTTATACGACATCGTGTCGCGTGTCGCACTTGCGTCGCCGTCCTAGCGACGCATGCCAATATATTGATAATCCAGCTTTTATTTTTCTAGGTTCATTCCAAAATCGCCCAATTCCCCCTGAGCCTGAGTTGCACTAAATATAGTTTTTGGTGTCCGCCCATAAAATACCTTTTTCAAAACTGTACAGACATGAGAAAGACACATGCTAATAAAAGATGCGAGTCTTTGCATATTAGGAAAACAAGATATTCCTGCGAAGTTATGCCAAGGTGGTCCTAGGATCTGGTGGGCATGGCGGGAGGGCTGGGATTATACGGAGAAAATGGGGCAAGCAGGGTGTAGATACGCGGGGTGTTTGGAGACATAGAAAAAAGAGTGGGACTTTATTGAAAGTAGCGTCTTGGTTGTGTTATAATGTCGAACAGATTTGCGACATCGTGGTGAGACATAACGAAAGATATATGAAAGAGAAAGGTAATTAAGACATGTTTTGTGAGAAATGTGGTGCAGAAGTTGCTGAGAATTCGGCATTCTGCGAGAAGTGTGGTGCGCCTGTACAGGTAGTTGCTCCACAGCAGAATCCAGCAGTTAATACTATGAACGCTGGTGTTAAAAAATCAGAGACTATTGAGAAGATTAAGGCTTTACCTATGAAGGTTAAGATTGGTGTTGTAGCAGCTTTAGTAGTTGTTATTGCAGCAATTTGTGTATATGTTAAGGTATCAAACACAATCAACCTTAATAAGTATGTGACTGTAGAGTTCGAAGGTTACGATGGATACGGTACAGCTTATATTTCTATTGATTGGGAAGCAATCGAAGATAAGTATGGTGACAAGGTTAAGCTTACAAGCAAGGCTAAGAAGGAGCTTAAGAGTTGGGGTATGTCGGCTGATGATTATCCAGCTGTTGAGGCTTTAAATGATAGCATTAGCGTTTATTTAGATAAGACAACTGGTCTTAGCAATGGTGATAAGGTTAAATATAAGTGGTCTATCGATGATGAGTTATTCGATTATGTAAAATGCGATATTAAGTATAGTAATGAGAGTGTTACAGTAGAGGACCTTGAAGAGGTTGGTACTTTTGATGCATTTGCAAATCTTGAGGTAACATTTACTGGTACAGCTCCAAATGGTTCAGTTTCACTTGAGTATACAGGTGACGAGATGAGCACAGGAAACTTCACATATGAGAATGGCTCAAACCTTAGCAACGGAGATGAAGTTACAATTTCTATTTCGTCAGATGTAGCAGAAAATTTGGCTGGCACAATTGGAAAAGTTCCTGCAGAGTCTGAGAAGACTTATACAGTTGAGGGATTAAGCGAGTATATTACATCCCTTGATGGATTGACAGGTGATTATCTTAATGTATTAATGACTGCTGCAGAAGATGCAATCAACTCATATGCAGAGAGTGATTATGATGATGGTAATGCAATAAGTGGATTAGAATATGTAGGTTCAATCGTATGTGACAAAACTCAGGAATATTATGGTAACAATATTTGGGTTGTATACAAGGGAACAGTTGGTGGAAACATTGATGATGTAGAAGTTTATTTCCCTGTAAAGTTTTCAAATGTTGTGACTACAAATGGTGAAGTTTCATATGAATCAGATCCATATATCGAAGGATATAGCGAGATTTCAGATGACGGTGGTTGGTTTGGAACATATTCAAAAGGATATGCTGACGCTTCTGAAATGTACGAGTCTATAATTACAGATAATATAGAGTATAATGAATATCCATACACAGCTTCAGAGGAAATTGAGGCATTAAAGTAAAAAATAAGGGCTTCGCATTTGCGCAATGTCATTAAGTTAACATTGCAGTGGAGACTAAAATAAAGAAAACGAGATTGGAGCTATAAACTTCAATCTCGTTTTTTCATTTTTAAGCATAATAAATAGACAGATGATAAATCTGCCAGTAGAGCGTTTTTAAATTATTATTTTTATGCTACTCTATATAAGAAACCACGAAATACTTTTACTGTGAGGTTTCTTTCTCGGTGCCTTCCAGTTCTAATTGGGATTGTATTTCTAGCAATAATGGTTTCTAAATTAGGTGATGTTGTTTTTCCTTGAAAAAATTGTCTGCACACATGAGCAGCGACTGAGAAGTTCGCTTTGTATGTATATTTTCTTTGCTTTTTTTCAATGACTACGTGCGAGGTAATCATTTCTGCAAAGTTATACATTATCAAATGGGCATAGATTTCCTGATGAATACACATCACCTTTTTTGAATGAAAATTAAGCATTCCTATTGTGTATTTTAAGTCTCTAAATGAGCTTTCTATTCCCCAACGTTCTGCGTACAATTCTTTAAGTTTTGATGGCGGATATTTCAATGAATCTAAGTTTGTTACAACACTCTCATATATTCCATCACTAATTTCAAAACGTACAAGCCTAAAATTAAGCTTATAAAATCTGGTAGGGTCACTTTTCCTAGATTTAGAAGGAAGATAGTCAAACGGTGTGGTTGCAGGAAGTGCCCTGTAATGATTTCTGTCTTTAAACAATTTTTTTGTTTCATTCGTCTGCTTGCGAGTGAGGTTTAATTCAATACTAACATCATATTCAGGCTCTTCAGGTAATTCAAAACCTGCTTTTATTCCACATATTCCATCTCTTATACGAATTAGAAAGAACCATCCCTTTTCCTGTATATGTGCCATACTGTTATAAGATTCATATCCTCTGTCAGCTATGATGAGAGCACAATCTATATTTGATTTATCTACCATTTGTTGTAATGCTAAATGTTCATTTAGATTTCGTTTTCCCTGTATTAATGCATCTGCATATATGTGCTTATTTAAATCATACAGCGCATTCAAATGCAGAAGATTATATGGCTTTTGCCCATTAGAGCCTGGATGATACGAACTTTTATCATCATAATTGATTGGTATTTGTATATCAGAACCATCAACCGCAAGAGTTACCATATCGTTACCATCTTCCGACATCAACTTATTAGTAAAACCATTAAAAATAGCTTTAAATGCTTCTGCCTTAATCTTTTGTCGTTGCTGAACAAAAGCAGATGCAGACGGCAAGGATTCAACATTTGGGAAAATATCTATTAATTCATTTGTAAGACTTTTACTTTCCATACCGATAATGGATTTGATAATCGTTAGGAATGGTAATTTCCTATTTCTTGTGAAATCAGTTTCTTTACTAATTACATAACTACACATGCTCTTAGCGGTAGATTCAATCTCTGAAATTAAAAGTTTTTTGACATGTTTAGGTTTCATATGTTACCTCCTCGTAATCAAGTTTTCCCTTAATTACAAGGGCCGCTTTCGCTACCATAAAAACATCAGTAGCGAAAGTGACCACATATTTCTCTTGCTATGTCAACATATATTTATAAAAAAGAAGACCCCTATACCATTTCTGGTATAGAGATCTTAATTGAGTCATCTTAACTTAATGACATTGTCGCATTTGCGAAGCCCATTTTTTTATGCCTTTGAATCAAGGAATGTGTTGATCTCCTCAACGAGGTCATCAGCGTCAATACCGTGTACCATAGCAGCCTCCTCGATTGTTTCCATCTGTGAAGATGGGCATCCAAGGCAGTGCATACCGATATTAAGTAAAATAGGAGCTACATCAGCATCGATCTGAAGAAGCTCACCAATCATAGTTGCTTTAGAAACTCTTGCCATTACGTTTACTTCCTTTCTAAAATTTATCTTTTCAGATGATAACATGTCTACACAAAATAAGCAATTGATGTGTCGATATTTGTACAACTAAATTTAGCACAATCTATAAACAGATAATTGATGATGGGTTATAATAGACTAACTAATTTGTGTACACAATTTAAACTCTTGTTAGGGTTTATCAACGAAAGTTAGTTATATGAAACCTCTAAAGCCCCTATTTTGCGGTATTTTTAAAAATACAATTTTGTTCTTGAAATAGACACAATTTAGGTGTATGATTTACTCATCTAGTAAAAGATGATAATAAATATCATTTAGTAAATAAGGAGGATTTTTAATTATGGCATATGTAATTTCTGATTCATGCGTATCTTGTGGTACATGCGAGCCTGAGTGTCCAGTAGGAGCTATCTCACAGGGCGATTCACAGTTCCAGATCGATGCTGGCGCTTGTGTTGAGTGCGGTACTTGTGCAGGTGTTTGCCCAACAGGAGCTATTTCACAGGGCTAATAACAGCAAATAACAAAAAGACTAACAGCTTGCCTGTTAGTCTTTTTTTATTTGCCACGACGCACCCCATTGCCGAAGGCAATTAAAAATGGGTGCGTCTTCCCGTAGGTGACTCTTGAGAATTTAATTTTATGAAAGCCACGACGCACCCCATTGCCGAAGGCAATCATAATGGGTGCGTCTTCCCGTATAAAAAAAGTCCAAGAATAATCTTGGACTTTTACTTTTATAATTGTGCAAGTGACTGAATTGCATTGCCACTAACTATTGTTTCGTAGTGTTCTGACATGTATTGGTTTGTGCCCACTACAAAGTTTTGTTGATCAGAGTACTCTGAGAGAATGTTGCAAACTTTATTGTATACCTCTGGGGTATCATCTGATTTGCTCACTACTAAGTAGTACTGATTATCAAATGGACTCTTGTATAGAGAATTTTTGCCAGTGTAAAACTTTCCAAGTATGTAAGAAAGCTTGATAACATCATCAAGTGTCTCGAATACGAACATCTTTGTGATGTCCACAGGTAAGCCTTTTTCAGCAGCCTTTTCTGGTGAAGCGGCGATTGCTGCCTGTGCCTTTTCAAGTAGACTGTTGAAAATATTTAGAATATCATCTGCAGCAGCCTGGTTGAATTGCTTGGCAGGAGTAGTGTTTGTAACGTCGCTCTCCTCATCGTAATCCTCATCGTCTTCTGAAAATCTAGAAAAACGAGTATCTAATTCATCAGGATTGTCTACCTTTGTAACAAGTAAAACAATTGATTCTGATGAAAGAGGAATTGCTTCTATCATTAGTGGAATATCCTCGGCCTCGAAACCGTACTGGTATGAAGCCTGTTCCATTAGTTCTCTAAATAATTCTCTTGCCTTAGCTGAGCCATAGGCTAACTCAGAAAGTTTGATATGACGGCTTATTAAATCTTCTCTAGAAAGAATGCATCTGATCTGGTTCTCGTTGATTTTTTCTATTTTCATAAAATCACCTCCCGAATCAATATAGATGCGAATAGTCGCTTTTCTTTACATGGATTATATATATATTATATCGGAAAGTAAAGGAAAGTAACTATAAAAAAGGTGATAAAAGTATAAAATTTTTATTAAATGAAATAGTTATAAAAATGTGAGTATTAAAAAATAATACTTGCAATATAATTTTTACTGTGATATAAATTTATTCGCAAGATGCTTTTTTCAATATTTGGAAGGAGCGGATATAATTGATAAATATCGATTTGGATGACAAGTACGAAGTGATTCGAACACTGCATCAGTCAGCAGCTACAGCAGTTATTCTTGTCAGGCACAAAAAGATAGGAGCACTTAGGATTCTTAAGGCTATTTCAAAGGCTAGTCCTAATGCGAACAGCATCCTATCCGAAGCAAATCTTTTACAGGGGATTAATTCATCCCTGTTTCCCACCATTTTTGAAGTAGAAGAAAATGAACAGTTCTATTATTTGATTGAAGAATACATAGACGGATTATCTTTACGGGAGTATTTATTGTGCAACAAAATCACTAAGGAAGAGTTGATTGAGTTTGCAATAAAAATATGTGAGCTAATAGAAATTTTGCATACAGCAGGAAACGAGCCGATGTTATATCGAGATATGAAGCCTGAACATGTGATTATGCAGGATGGAAAGCTTAGACTTATTGATTTTGGAATAACTATAAAAAAGTCGAAGGCGTCTACAGCCCCTGTTTTTGGAACACCGGGCTGGGCTCCAAAGGAGCAATTGAATGGAAACTTTTACGATGAACGTTGTGATGTATACGGTGTAGGAAAAGTTATAGAGTTCATGCAGATAAATAGTTATGGAAAAGATGATTTAAGCATTAGCAGGATTATAAAGAAGGCTACAGCCGAAAATTTATTAAAAAGAACAAAAGACATTAAAGAGCTGAAGCAAAGCTTGATAAAACTGCAAGGGAGTAAAGAGAATGGAAAAGAGAAAAGGCATCTTGAAAAAGTAATTGCTGTAGTAGGCGCAGTATCAGGAGTTGGAACGACCCACATAGCAATAGCTATGACTCGTTTTTTCAACCAAAAAGGTATTAATGCTTACTATAAAGATTTAAAAAAGAATACAGTCAACGAATTATGGAAGAACCTTAGTGGTGCACGAATAAAGGAAGGGATTTTATACCACGAAAGCTTCAGTGGCCTAATGAATTATGGAGAGGCTACTATGCATTATCAACCTCCTGTTGGTGTGCAAATACTAGACTGTGGGATAGATATCGGCGAAACCCTAATTGAAGCAGACTTAATAATATATGTAACAAGCGGGACGCCTTGGCAGTTGGAATCAAAGTATCCTGACTGGCTAAAAGATAATAACGTTTATGTTATTGATAACTTTTCAAACAAATTGACAACGATAAAAAAAGCAAAAGATTTAAGCAAAAGAATATTTATGTATCCTATGGTGAAACAATCATTAAGGTTGACCAAAAACGAAGAAAGGGTATTCCAGGCAATTATCAATAATGAAAAGGATTTTAAAATTTAATAAAGGAAATAAAAAACGAGAAAAACATTTAATATGCGTAACTGGAGTGGCGTCAAGGCTTGGAGCTAGCCATACATCGCTTACCATAGCAAACTATATAAGCTCAGTTTTGAGAGAGCCTGTCTTATATATAGAGCCGAAAAAATACAGTAACCTGCTTTTATTAGTAGGCCAAAAGCAGGTTGAGTTTCAAGGCGTAGATTGTTACAGATTTAAGGGAGTGAATTATCTTTTCTCCCAAAACATAGAAAAACTTGTCAAAACAATGCTTAATGTAGATGCATGGGTGATAGTGGATTTAGGTGAGCTGACAGAGGATAATGACAGATTATTTCAGATATGCAGTACAAAAATAGTTATTGGCTCTATGATGCCTTGGTGTCGCAGAGATTATCAAGAATTCATCCGAAATAAGCTGATTGACAAATATGACTTAAGTAGTATTTCCTTTTATGAGAAAAATATCTCTTGGGAAAATAAAAGGGAATTTAATAAGATTTTTGGATGTAAGCTTAGGAGTATGCCAATAATTAATGATCCATTTTCATTAAAAGAACCGGAATTTGAAGAAATTAAAAAATTATTATAGTAGCTGCGGAAAGGAGAGTTTTTCAGTTAATAGTATTCTAATACCGTTTAATTAATAGGAAAAAGATAAAAAGAAATAGTAGAGGAAATAATTCTATTTATAAACAGTAGTAAGAGGGCAAGAAAATGCCCTCTTTTTGTTATATTTGAAAAGTGGAATTTAAAAGGGTGATTTGCTATACTTTTAGCGTAATAACGAAGGGAGACAATGATTATGAGCCAAAGTCGCCAGAGAAATAGAAATTATAGAAGAAGAAAGAAAAGTTATATACCTAGAGGATATGTTTATATAGCAGCAATAGCAATATTGTTTACTGTTGTTTTAGTAGGCATTGTTGGTTATAAAAAATACTCGTTTACAAATGAACATGTTGAGCTTACTGAATTCTTTACCAACACTCATGATAGCGAGGTTGCTGTTGTATTAAATGGAGACTACAAGAAATCTGTTGATGAATCAGGTGTAGATTTGCCTTATGCAAATGCTATCAAGGAAGATGGAACAGTATATTTAGAACTCAATTTTATAAAAGGCAATATTGATGATGGATATGTATATGATTCAACAGAAATTACATTGCGTTATGCTACTGATACGGAGATTTATACAGCAACGCTTGGCAGTGCTGATTATTCGATTGATAAAAGCTATAATTCTTTGTCTGCCCCTGCACTTGTGGCAAAAGGGGATTACGTATATGTTTCTCTTGAGTATCTTCATTTATTATCTGACTTCCAAAGTACTATTTTTGAAGACCCAGATAGAATTATTATTGAAACAGCAGGTTATGAAAAGCAGGTTGCTACAGCTAAAAAAGATACAGCCATCAGAATTCTCAATGGTAAAAAGAGCGCTATTCTTGAGGATGTAGAAAAGGGCGAGGAGCTCAATGTAATCAGAGCAACTGAGGATGAGGATTGGAGCTTTGTAGTATCTGAAAAGGGTGTTATGGGCTACATTCAGAACAAGAGATTCTCAGAGCCTGAAGCCACAACAGTTGAGGCCACACTTCCAGAGAGAACCTATAACCACATCAATGCTGGAAGCGATATCTCATTATTATGGCACCAGATGTTGTCTCAGGACGGAAATGCTAATATAGCTACAGTTCTTGCTGATTCTGGAAATATTGATGTTATTTCGCCAACCTGGTTTAGACTGAGCGATAACCAAGGAAATATTTCATCAGTAGCAAGCTCAAATTATGTCAGCGTTTGCCATGCTGCCAATGTTCAGGTTTGGGGATTAGTAACAAATGTTGATAGCGCAGAGGTTGATGCAGATACGGTTTTAAATACAACTTCTTCACGAGATAAGCTTGTAAACAATATCATTGCTCAAGCAATTACTTACGGACTTGATGGAGTTAATATTGATTTTGAGGCTCTTGGCGGTGGAGATGGATTCATTGAATTTATAAAAGAGCTTTCAATCAAATGTGAGAAAAACGACATTATTTTATCAGTAGATAATCATGCACCAGCAGAATACAACGCATTCTACAACCTTGAGGAGCAGGCTAAATATGCAGATTATGTAGTTGTAATGGCATATGATGAGCATGCAGGAAACAGCGAAGAAGCAGGCTCGGTAGCATCTATCAGCTGGGTTGAGGAAGCAGTTAAAAATACATTAAACAGCGTTCCAGCAGAACAGGTCATTATGGCAATGCCATTCTATTGCAGAGTATGGAAGACTTCAGCTGAGGGAACTGTACTTGACAGCGAAGCATATGGATTTGATGGAATACAGAAATTCCTTAATAATCATGAAGTTACTGCAGAATGGAATGAAGAGTACGGACAGAATTACGTTGAGTTTGTAGAAGGTGACATTACATACAAGGTATGGGTAGAGGATGAAACTTCACTTGAAGAAAAACTCAAGGTAATGGATAACTACGGATTGGCTGGAGGCGCCTTCTGGAAGAAAGGCTTCGACAATTCAGCAGCTTGGAATGTTATTGCAAAATATCTTTAAGATTTACACAAAAGACACAGAAAAATCATAGTTTTTGCCCATTTTACAAGGGTTTAGACATTCTAAAAATATTGTGTTCTATAGGAAAAGTGTTATAATTTTGAGTATGATTACTAAGATTATGGATGTTTCTGAGGAGCCAATAAATATTGATTATATCAGAGAGGCTTCCGAGATACTAAAAAATGGTGGGTTGGTTGCATTCCCAACGGAAACAGTTTATGGACTGGGAGGAGACGCAACGGACATGGAGGCCTCGCGCAAGATATATGCAGCAAAGGGTCGTCCATCGGATAACCCTTTAATTGTACATATAGCTAGATACGAACAACTAGAAGCAATTACAGAGAATTTACCTAAGACAGCAAAACTACTTGCAGATGCGTTTTGGCCAGGACCGCTTACAATGGTTTGTAACAAAAATCAGGTTATACCATACGAGACGACAGGAGGACTTGATACAGTAGCGGTTAGAATGCCAAACAATCCAGTTGCGCTAGCACTTATTAACGAAAGCGGATGTATGATTGCCGCACCTAGTGCAAATACATCAGGCAGACCTAGCCCTACAAAGGCTAGCCATGTCTATGAGGATTTATCAGGGAAAATAGATTGTATCTTAGACGGTGGACCAGTTGACATAGGACTGGAGTCCACGATTGTAGATTTAACCGAAGACGTTGTTACTATACTTAGACCAGGATTCATCAACATGGACATGCTTAGAGAAGTAGTTGGTGAGGTCAGAATGGATCCGGGCATTGTCTATAATGACAAGGGCACCACCAGTGGAGCCAGACCAAAGGCACCGGGTATGCGCTACAAGCATTATGCACCAAAGGGCGATTTGACAATCGTTTCTGGTGACGAGGACGATGTTGTTTCAAAGATTAACGAATTAACAGCACAGGCTATAGCATCTGACTTGAAGGTTGGTATTATTGCCACATCTGTTACAGCGGACAGATATGATCAGGGTCAGATTTTAGTTATAGGTGACAGGGCAGACGAAAAAAGTATTGCCCACAACCTCTACGATATACTCAGAAGATTTGATGAGCTAGGGGTAGATGTGATATATTCAGAAAGCTTTTCCACTCCTCAGATGGGACAGGCAATCATGAATAGATTACTAAAAGCGGCAGGCCAAAAGACCATAGAGGTTTAGCCTGTTTTGGAGAATAAGGAATGAAAAATATTAATAGAGTTATATTTGCTTCGGGAAGCGGAACCTCCAGAGCCCCCATGGCAACGGCGATTTTTCATGCCACTGCTCATGAGCGGCCGATTATTTGTGAGGCCAGGGGCTTAATTGTCCAGTTTCCAGAGCCTTTGAATCAAAAGGCCGAGGCAGTTTTAATTAGCAATGGCATAGAGCTAAAGGATTACTCCTCCAAACAATTAGTTGAATCGGATTTTTCCGATAACACACTGGTCATTACGATGGAGGAGACCGGAAGGCAAAAGATATTAAGTGAATATGCAAACGCTACCGAAGAGAATACGCGCCTGCTAAACGAGCTTGTAGGGGACGAGCTTGAGGTGATGGATCCTTACGGTGGTTCGGTACAGACATACGGTCTGTGCTATGAAGTCTTAAAGGCATCAATTGAGAAGTTAATGAGGGTATTAGAGGCATAAAAAGGATACTTTCTTGAAGAATCCAAGAAAGTAGTCTGGCTGAAGGTCAGATTTAATTGCATTATAGCGATTAAACCTATATATACACACACAGGTATTGGAGGAGAAGACCATGAGTGATAAGAGACTTGATTACATTAGCTGGGATGAGTACTTTATGGGCGTTGCAGTATTATCGGGTATGAGATCTAAAGACCCAAATACACAGGTTGGAGCTTGTATTGTTAGCCAGGACAATAAGATTCTTTCCATGGGCTACAATGGTTTTCCAAATGGTTGTTCAGATGACGAGTTTCCTTGGGCAAGAGTAGGAGACCCTCTGGAGAATAAATATTTCTATACAACACACAGTGAGCTTAATGCAATTTTGAACTACAGAGGTGGTTCACTTGAAGGCTCAAAACTGTATGTATCACTTTTTCCATGTAATGAATGTGCTAAGGCTATTATTCAGTCTGGCATCAAGACTATCATTTATGATAGCGATAAATATGAAAACACACCATCGGTTATTGCATCTAAGAGAATGCTTAGAGCTGCCGGTGTAGAGTTCCATCAGTATGAGCATACTGGTAGGGAGATTTCATTTACACTATAAATTTAAAAGGTCAAATAGGAGCAAGCTGTGATGGACAAAAGAAGGACAAACGATATTGGAAATGCACTGATAATGGTGCTCCAATTGGGATTAAATGTCATAGTGCCCATTTTTCTATGTATGATAGCAGGCGGCTTACTAGCTAAATTGTTTGACGTAGACAGTGATGGATTTTTAATCGGGGGAATGTTGATTGGCATAGTGGCTGCATTTAATGGGGCCTACCGATCCTTCAAAAAATATTTGAAGAATCAGGAAAGTCCAGGTCAACGAGCTAGAAGATTAGAGGAAGAGGCAAAACAAGGCCAAAAAATCAAAAATGATTAAATGGATGAAACGACTCAATCAGGCCTTACCGGGCTTGGTTTTCGGAATAGTTTTGTATGGTGTAATAGTTGAACTCGTAGGAGTTTGGTTTGTCACAGACAAAATTAGATATACAACAGGACTATTTATAGGAATAGCTTGCGCTTGTGGTATGGCTATTCACATTGCCATGATTATTGAAGAATCAGTGAGAATTGGCAAAGGACATGAAAAATATCTGTCCTTCAAATCTGTAATGCGCTATTTGGTTTTATGCGCAATTATGATAACGATGACTTATTTCAAGCTGGGCAATATGTTCACAGCAATCATCGGTATACTCGGGCTTAAGGTTAGTGCATATGCACAGCCTTTGCTAATAAAGGCTTTCAAAAGATTTTTGAAATCTGAATAAATTAATAAAGGAGGTGAAAGTGTGACAGAAGGAATTTTACTGGCCTCAAGCGATACTGTGGACATGATAAAGGGCTTGTTCTCATATAAGCTGTTTGGTCAGGAAGTATGGATAACCACTTCCCACGTCTGCATCCTAATCGTTTGGCTGTCGTTGGTATTGTTTTCTATAATTGCCAACCGCAAGTTAAAACGAGCCACTGAAGTTCCTGATACCTTCCAGAGTATCCTTGAGTTGATAGTTGGATTTTTGGATAATATAGTGGAAGGAAGTATGGGTAAGCACGCACCAGTGTTTGCAAACTGGATATGTACCATATTCTGTTTTATCTTGGTATCGAATCTATCTGGTTTGGTTGGCCTAAGACCACCAACAGCCGATTATGGTACAACACTGGCTCTTGCATTAATTACCTTTGTTTGCATTCATGTAGTAAAGGTAAGGCATCAATCTGCTAAGGATATTTGGATTGACAAATGTTCTCCATTACCACCTTGGTTGCCAATTTGGATGCCAATTAACGTAATTTCAGATATTGCGGTGCCTATTTCAATGTCACTACGTTTATTTGCAAACGTTCTTTCAGGAACAATCATTATGGGTCTTGTATATGGATTGCTAGGAAAGTTCGCCTTAGTATGGCCTGCAGCATTGCATGTATACTTTGATATTTTCTCAGGTGCAATCCAGACCTACGTATTTTGTATGTTGACTATGACATACATAACCCAGAGTTATGGAGATTCTTAAAAAATTACTTTTAGGAGGAAAAGATTTATGAACATTTCAGGTACAGATTTAATTAAGGCTTGTTCAGCAATTGGTGCTGGTCTTGCAGTTATCGCAGGTATTGGACCTGGTATTGGCCAAGGTATTGCAGCTGGTCATGGTGCAGCAGCTGTAGGACGTAACCCAGGAGCACAGGGACAGATCATGTCTACTATGTTACTTGGTCAGGCCGTTGCCGAGACAACAGGTCTTTACGGTTTGGTTATCGCCCTTCTGTTACTCTTTGTACAGCCATTGGTAGGATAATAAAAATCATCAAGATTTTTATTATCCGTATAAGGATGCTTTTTTGAAAACATGTTTACAAAAAAGTAGTCTGGCTGAAAGCCAGATTAAAATGAAGTTTTCATATACTTCATTTTAACCATGGTTAATAGCTAGGAAGAAAAAATATAAAGGAGGGCTAAAAGTTGGAAAGACTGTTTGACTTGGACTTACAATTGCTTAACGATGCTGTACTTTTAGCCATTGCAGTATTCTTCCTATTCCTTATAATGTCTAATCTTTTATTTAATCCAGCAAGAAAGCTTTTGCAGGATAGAAAAGATGGCATTGCAAAGGATATTGCAGATGCAAAGAATGATAAGGAAGAGGCGGAAAAGCTAAAGGCAGAGTACGAAGCAAAGCTCAAGGACATCAACAAAGAAAGAGATGCCATCTTGAGTGAAGCAAGACAAAAGGCCTTGAAGAATGAAACCAAGATTGTAAGCGACGCTAAGGCAGAAGCAGCAGCCATCGTTGCAAGAGCTAACGAAGAGGCTGAGCTTGAAAAGAAGAAGGTTGCTGATGATGTTAAACAGGAAATGATCTCTGTTGCAGCTGTTATGGCACAGAAGGTTGTTGCAGCAAACATTGATACAACTATTCAGAGTACCTTAGTAGAGCAAACACTTAAGGAAATGGGTGAAAGCACATGGCTAAATTAGTCTCAAACGTATATGGTGACGCGTTGTTTGAGCTAGCCGTGGAAACAGGAAAGGTCGATGCTTTCTTAAGCGAAGCAGAAGGAATTATTGACGTAATTCAAAATAACGACGGCTTTTCTCAAATGATGAATCATCCAAAGATCAATAAAGAAGAGAAGCTTCAAATTATCGACGATGTTTTCAAAGGTAGAGTAAGTGATGAATTGGTAGGACTCCTCAGAATGCTTGAGGAAAAGGATCATATAAAGGATGCCGTTTCAGTTTTTAATTACTTTATAGAAAAGGTCTATGAGTACAAAAAAATTGGACGTGCAACTGTTTCCACACCAATGGAACTTACAGACACACAGAAGGCAGATGTTGAGAAGCGTTTACTTCAAACTACCGACTATAGCTCATTTATAATGAACTATACAGTAGACCCTGAATTAATCGGGGGTATGGTAATTCGCATTAAAGATAGAGTTGTTGATAGTTCAATCAAAACTCAGATTAATAAATTGTCACACGAGTTATCAAATATTCAATTGAAAGTAGGTGAATGCGCTCCATGAATTTAAAACCAGAAGAAATTAGCTCGGTTATTAAAGAGCAAATGAAACGCTATGCAGCGCAGCTTGACGTGGCAGACGTAGGTACTGTTATTCAGGTTGCTGATGGAATTGCACGTATTCACGGATTACAGAACGCTATGCAGGGTGAGCTCCTTGAGTTCCCTGGTGAAGTTTACGGCATGGTCTTAAACCTTGAGGAAGACAATGTTGGTTGTGTTCTTTTAGGAAACGATAAGAATATCAACGAAGGCGATACAGTAAAGACTACTGGTCGTGTTGTTGAGGTTCCTGTTGGAAATGCAATGTTAGGACGTGTAGTAAATGCACTTGGACAGCCTATTGATGGAAAGGGACCTATTGATTCCTCTAAATTCCGTCCAATTGAGCGTGTAGCATCAGGTGTTATTTCGCGTAAATCCGTAGATACTCCGCTGCAGACAGGTATTAAAGCTATCGATTCCATGATTCCTATCGGACGTGGACAGCGTGAGCTTATTATCGGTGATAGACAGACAGGTAAAACTGCTATCGCTATTGATACAATTATCAATCAAAAGGGACAGGGCGTAAAATGTATTTACGTTGCAATTGGCCAGAAGGCTTCTACAGTTGCAGCCCTTGTTAAAACATTAGAAGAATATGGTGCTATGGCATGGACAACAGTAGTTGCAGCTACAGCATCAGAGCTTGCACCACTTCAGTATATCGCTCCTTACTCAGGATGCGCTATCGGTGAAGAGTGGATGGAGAATGGAGAGGACGTACTCATCATTTATGATGATTTGAGTAAGCATGCTACTGCATACCGTACACTCTCATTACTTCTTCGCCGTCCACCAGGACGTGAGGCTTACCCAGGTGATGTATTCTACTTACACTCAAGACTTCTTGAGCGTGCAGCTAGACTTTCTGATAAGCTGGGCGGTGGCTCACTTACAGCATTACCTATCATTGAGACACAGGCAGGCGATGTATCTGCATACATTCCTACAAACGTTATCTCAATTACTGATGGTCAGATTTATCTTGAGACAGAAGCTTTCAACGCAGGTTTCAGACCAGCCGTTAACGCAGGTCTTTCAGTATCCCGTGTAGGTGGTTCTGCTCAGATTAAGGCTATGAAGAAAATCGCAGCTCCTATCCGTGTTGAGCTTGCTCAGTACAGAGAGCTTGCAGCTTTTGCACAGTTTGGTTCAGAGCTTGATGCTGATACAGCTGAAAAGCTTGCACAAGGTGAGAGAATCAAAGAGATGCTTAAGCAGCCACAGTATGCTCCAATGCCTGTAGAGTATCAGATTATGATTATCTACGCTGCTACAAAGAAATATCTTCTTGATATTCCAACAGCAGATATTCAGGCTTTCGAAAAGGCATTGTTTGATTTAGTTGATACTAAATATCCAGAGGTTCCAGAGGCTATTAGAACAACTAAGGTTCTTGAGGACGATATGGAACAGAAGCTAATTAAGGCTATCGAGGAGTGTAAAAAGAGCTACAAGTAAGGAGGGTGATCTGTTATGGCCTCAATGAGAGACATAAAAAGAAGAAAACAGAGTGTTAGTAGCACTCAGCAGATCACTAAGGCCATGAAGCTTGTATCTACAGTAAAGCTCCAGAAGGCTCGTACCAAGGCAGAGCAGACTACACCATACTTCAACGCTATGTACAACACGATTTGTAGTATGCTTGCTAAGGCAGGAGCAGTTAACAATAAATACCTTAGAGACAATGGTTCAGAAAAAATTGGCGTTATCGTCATTACTTCTAACCGCGGTCTTGCAGGTGGTTACAACTCCAACGTTGTAAAACAGATAACTGGTTCTGATATGAAGCCTGAGGATGTAAAGCTTTACGTTATAGGACATAAGGGCGGTGAAAGCCTTTCTCATAAGGGATATACAATTGAGAAGGATTATTCTCCAGTAATGGAGGCACCTACCTATGCAGATGCAATGGCTATCTGCAAGGATGTCCTTGAAGCATATGCAAGTGGGGATATCGGGCAGATTTACCTTGTTTATACTCACTTCAAAAACACAGTTAGCCAAATTCCAAAGCTTATGAAGCTACTTCCAGCAGAGGTTGCTGAAGAGGATGTTGAGGCAGTAAAGAGTGCCGGTCCAGAGGCTCTTATGAATTTTGAGCCAAACGAAGAGGAAGCTCTTGACCTTATCGTTCCTAAATACGTAACTTCTCTTGTATATGGTGCATTAGTAGAGGCTGTTGCCTCAGAAAATGGTGCCAGAATGCAAGCAATGGATTCAGCAACAAACAACGCTGAGGAAATTATTAGTGATCTATCATTAAAATACAATCGTGCCCGCCAGGGATCAATTACTCAGGAATTGACCGAGATTATCGCTGGTGCAGAGGCTTTAAGCTAATCAATAGTTTCAGAGAAACTGTTGATTACAGCACATCCTTGCCGCAGGCAACTTAAGATGGATGTGCAACCCGCAAATAAAATAAAGGAGTGAACAAATGGCAAATAATATTGGTAAAATCACTCAGATTATCGGTGCCGTACTTGACGTAAAGTTCCCAGAAGGCGAGCTTCCAGAAATCAACGACGCTCTTGAAATCACAAGAGCGGGTGGTGAGAGACTGGTTGTTGAGGTAGCACAGCATTTGGGTGACGATACAGTTCGTTGTATTGCCATGGGTCCTACAGACGGTTTAGTACGTGGAATGGATGTTTTAGCTACAGGAGCTCCAATTTCAGTTCCTGTTGGTGAGGCAACATTAGGACGTATTTTCAACGTACTTGGTGAAGCTATTGATGAGCAGCCAGCACCTGAAGGTGTTGAGAAGATGCCAATCCATAGAAAAGCACCAACGTTTGAGGAGCAGGCAACATCAACTGAAATGCTTGAGACAGGTATTAAGGTCGTTGACCTTCTTTGCCCATATCAAAAAGGTGGAAAAATCGGTTTGTTCGGTGGTGCCGGTGTAGGTAAAACCGTACTTATCCAGGAGCTTATCCACAACATCGCTACTGAGCACGGCGGATATTCAGTATTCACAGGTGTAGGTGAGCGTACACGTGAAGGTAATGACCTTTACTACGAAATGAAGGAGTCAGGCGTTATCGACAAGACCTGCATGGTTTTCGGTCAGATGAACGAGCCACCAGGAGCTAGAATGAGAGTTGGTCTTACTGGACTTACAATGGCTGAGTACTTCAGAGATAAAGGTGGAAAGGATGTACTTCTTTTCATCGATAACATCTTCCGTTTTACTCAGGCTGGTTCAGAGGTTTCAGCCCTTCTTGGTCGTATGCCTTCAGCCGTTGGTTATCAGCCAACACTTCAGACAGAGATGGGTGCTCTCCAGGAGCGTATCACATCTACAAAGAACGGATCAATTACATCAGTACAGGCTGTTTACGTGCCTGCCGACGATTTAACTGACCCAGCTCCAGCTACAACCTTCGCACACTTGGATGCTACTACAGTTCTTGAGCGTTCTATCGCTGAGCTTGGTATTTATCCAGCTGTAGATCCACTTGGTTCTACATCTCGTATCCTTGACCCACGTATCGTTGGTCAGGAGCATTTCCAGGTTGCACGTGGTGTACAGGAGATTCTTCAGAAATATAAGGAATTACAAGATATTATCGCCATCCTTGGTATGGATGAGCTTTCAGAAGAAGATAAGCTTGTTGTTAACCGTGCTCGTAAGATTCAGAGATTCTTGTCACAGCCATTCTTCGTAGCTGGTCAGTTTACTGGTCTCGAAGGAAAGTATGTGCCAATCGCTGAGACAGTACGTGGCTTCAAGGAAATCCTCGAAGGAAAGCATGATGACATTCCAGAGAGCTACTTCCTTAATGCAGGTACAATCGACGAGGTTCGTGCCAAGATGAACGCAAAGTAGGAGGTGGCAAATGGCAGATAACACCTTTAAAGTTTCAATCATAACGCCTGAGCGGACCTTTTATGAAGGAGAGGCTACAATGGTTGAATTTAATACAGTCGAAGGACAGATAGGTGTGTTTCCAAAGCACATTCCTTTGACAACTGTTATTGCGCCGGGTATTTGCACAATCCACGAGGCAGAATCTGAGAAAAAGGCTGCAGTTCATGCGGGACTTGCTGAGGTTTTACCTGATAAGGTTACAATATTAGCGGAGATTGCTGAGTGGCCAGATGAGATTGATTTAAATCGTGCCCGCAGCGCAGAAGATAGAGCTAGAGAACGCCTTGAGAAAAAGGACGAAGGAATTGATGTTCTCAGAGCAGAAATAGCTCTTAAGAAAGCTTTAGTTAGACAAGATATTCTTGCTAAATAAGGAGGCATGACCATGATAGATGCTGATACAAAAAGAGATATCGAAGACCTCAAAAGACAATTAAAAACCTTTGAGGATGAAGAAGCTCAGTTACTTAAAGAGCTTGAGACCTGTCGTGCTCGTAAAACAGAAATTAAAGATAAGCTCAAGGTCCTAAGTAATGACGATAAGTACCAGCAGGATATGCTGGCTATGGTCTATCAGCAGCGTCATGGCGCAGGCAAAAAACCAAGTGAATAAAAAATAATATTTTTGGCGTCGCATTTTGCGGCGCCATTTTTTATAGAAACTTAAGAAATACTAAATCTGGCTTGCATAATCTCTAAAATGTTTAATGTGATATAATATAATCTGACTTCGCTAAAGCTGGGAAGTCAGAGACTATTATTTAGTTTGGAGGAAATGCAATGGGCGAAAGACTTACACAAAGTGATGTAGATAAAATACAGGCAGAAATTGATGAGCGTAAGCTTGTACTTAGACCAAAGCTTCTTGAAGAGGTTAAGGAGACCAGAGCGCAGGGAGATTTATCAGAGAATTTTGAGTATCACGAAGCAAAACGTGCTAAGAACATGAATGATAGCCGTATCAGATACCTAGAGAAAATGCTCAAATTTGCTGATGTAATAGATGATAGCAGTGCAGAAGATGAGGTAGGTATTAACAACACAGTTACTATCTATATTCCAGAGGATGATTGTGAGGAAACATACAAGCTTGTTACAAGTATCAGGGGAAACTCACTTAAAGGGTTAATTTCCATCGAATCGCCGCTTGGTTCCGCAATACGTGGCAAACATGTTGGTGACAGAGTCATGGTCAAAGTAAACGATGATTATTCCTACGAAGTGGAAATTAGATTGATAGACAAGTCAACTACCGACGAAGATGACGCCATTAAAGAATATTAAATATTGGTCTGACACGAATCTACCAAAAGCTGCCTGTATACGACAGCTTTTTTCTATTACATACGAATAGAATTTACACTCAATAAATGGTATAGTTATTGTAGATTTTTATGAGAAAATTCCAGCTAGTGGATGACTTAGTCAAAAGCTTGTTGGTATTTATGAGAAATATAGTTAGGAGAGTAATTTAAATGGCAGTTTTAAGTGGTTTAAAGCCAGAGAGAGTATTTCATTATTTCGAGGAAATATGTTCAATTCCTCACCCAAGTTATCATGAAGAAAAGATTAGTGCTTATCTTGTAGATTTTGCAAAGGCACATAACTTAGAGTATTACCAGGATGATTTATACAATGTCATCATGATCAAGGAAGCATCTGAGGGCAAGGAGAATGTAGCTCCTATTATCCTTCAGGGCCACATGGACATGGTTGCAGAGCAGGATCCAGATTGCACAAAGAACATGCTTGAAGAAGGTCTTGACCTTGAAATCGTAGATGGATTTGTTACTGCAAAGGGCACTACACTTGGTGGTGATGATGGTATCGCAGTTGCTATGGCTCTTGCTATTTTAGAGGACGAGGAGCTCAAGCATCCACGTCTTGAGGTTATTATCACTGTTTCTGAGGAAGTAGGAATGGAAGGTGCAGCAGGCATTGATGTTTCTATGCTTAAGGGCCGCAAGCTTCTCAACCTTGACTCAGAAGAAGAAGGACATTTCTTAGCAGGCTGTGCAGGCGGATGTCGCATGGATGTTAAATATCCATTTAACAAAACTGAGCTTAAGGGTGCACTTGTTACAGTTAATGTTAAGGATTGTACAGGTGGACATTCTGGAGCAGAAATCAACAAGGGTAGAGCAAATGCTACACACATTGCAAACAGAATTCTTTGCGCAGGTGTTGAGGCAGGCGAGATTTGTCTTGTTGATTATGTTGGTGGAACAAAGGATAACGCTATCCCACGTGCTACAGTTGCAAAGGTTGTTGCAGCAGCTGATGCTATTTCAGCAATGGAGACAGAGGCAAAGGCTATCATCAATGAATATGCAATTACTGACCCTGAGATGAAAATTGATATCGTTAACGAGGGTAACGTAGTTGTTGATGGTGTTAATGCTTCAGATTCAAGAAGAGTTATTGAGCTTATTAACTGCATGCCAAATGGTATTCAGACAATGAGCCACGACATAGAAGGCTTAGTAGAGACTTCATTGAACTTAGGAATCCTTAATTTACTTGAGGATGGACTTCAGTTCTCATGCTCACTTAGAAGCTCAGTTGATAGCGCTAAGACAGCACTTATGAGAAAGGTTTCTATGGTTGGTAAGGCATTCGGTTGCGAGATTTCTGTACACGGTGAATATCCAGCATGGGAATATGTTAGAGAGTCAGCCTTCAGAGATGAGCTTGTAAAAATCTACAAGGACATGACTGGAAAAGAGGCAATCGTTGAAACAATTCACGCTGGAGTAGAGTGCGGACTTTTAGCATCAAAACTTCCAGGTCTTGATGGCGTTTCAATCGGACCAGAGATGTACGATATTCATACTCCAAAGGAGCGTTTATCAATTGCTTCTACAGAGAGAATATACAATTACGTAAGAAGGGTTATTCAAGAAAGTAAATAACCATAAAGAAAGTAAATAATTAATTGAAGGGTTTTGCACGAGGAAGGAGAAGAGACTATGTTTAGAATCGGAATGCTTACTAGTGGTGGTGACTGCCAAGCTTTGAACGCTGCTATGCGTGGTGTTGTAAAGGGTTTGGCTGCAAATGTAAAGGATCTGGAAGTATACGGATTCTTTAATGGCTATAAGGGCCTTATCTATGGGGACTACAGGCTCCTTACCAGCTCAGATTTTTCCGGTATTCTTACACGAGGCGGTACTATTTTGGGCTCTAGCCGTCAGCCATTCAAGCTCATGCGCGAGCCAGATGAAAATGGACTTGATAAGGTAGAGGCTATGAAGTCAAATTACTACAAGCTCAATTTACAGTGCCTTGTTATCTTAGGTGGTAACGGTACTCAAAAGACAGCTAATTTGCTTCGTGAAGAAGGTCTTAACATAATCCATCTTCCAAAGACCATTGATAATGATATCTTTGGCACTGATTTCACATTTGGATTCCAAAGTGCCATCGATATTGCATGTAATACAATAGATTGCATCCATACTACTGCTTCATCTCACAGCCGCGTATTTATCGTTGAGGTTATGGGACACAAGGTTGGTTGGCTGACCTTGTATGCGGGAGTTGCTTCAGGAGCTGATATTATTTTGCTTCCAGAGATACCATATGATATCAAAAAGGTAGTAAAAGCAATTAATAAGCGTGCTGAGGAAGGCAAGGGCTTTACTATTCTTGCAGTTGCTGAGGGTGCTATCTCAAAAGAAGATGCAAAGCTTTCAAAGAAGGATTACAAGAAAAAATTAGAGACTTCTAAATACCCATCAGTTTCATATGAAATTGCAGACAGAATTCAAAAGGAAACAGGTATTGAGGTTCGAGTTACTGTACCTGGTCACATGCAGCGAGGCGGTAGCCCAGATCCTTATGATAGAGTTCTTTGTACACGCCTTGGCTCAGCAGCCGCTGCAGCTATTATGGATGGCGACTATGGCAATATGATTGCTATGGTAGATGGCAAAACAAAGCGTGTACCACTTGAAAAGGTAGCTGGAAAGCTAAAAATGGTTGAGCCAGATTGCCAGATGATTGAAGAGGCAAAACGAATCGGAATTAGTTTCGGTGATTAATTATTAGAATTAGGTAGGTAAACTAGTATGTCCTATATGGCATTGTATAGAAAGTTCAGACCACAAGTCTTTGATGATGTTAAGGGTCAGGACCATATCGTAACAACATTAAAAAACCAAGTGAAAAATGACCGTATAGGACATGCATACCTTTTTACAGGAACTAGAGGTACAGGAAAGACTACTGTTGCCAAGATTCTTGCCAGAGCAGTTAATTGCGAGAATCCAATAGATGGATGCCCATGTATGGAATGTGCCATGTGCAAATCCATAACAGACGGTACCTCGATGAATGTAATTGAGATGGATGCTGCATCAAACAATGGTGTAGAGGACATCCGTAAAATTAAAGAAGAAGTTTCCTATGGACCTACTCAGGGTAAATACAAGGTCTATATCATTGATGAGGCTCATATGCTTACAGATGCAGCTGAAAATGCATTGCTGAAGACACTAGAGGAGCCACCTTCATATGTTATTTTTATTCTAGCAACAACTGAGGTTGATAGAATCCAGATTACTATCAGAAGTAGATGTCAGCGATATGATTTCCATCGTATTTCCATTGACACAATAGCTGGTCGACTTCAGGAATTAATGGATAAAGAAAACATCGAAGTAGAAGAAAAGGCTATTCGCTACATTGCAAAGGCAGCTGATGGTTCAATGCGTGATGCATTGAGTCTTCTTGACCAGTGTATAGCATTTTACATTGGACAAAAGCTTACCTATGACAATGTACTAAAAGTACTTGGCGCCACAGATAACGAAGTTTTCTCTAGACTGACTCGTAGCGTAGTAGGCGGTCAGGTTATGGACTGCGTATCAGTTCTTGAGGATGTTATTAATCAGGGACGTGATATGAACCAGTTTGTAAATGATTTTACATGGTATCTTAGAAATCTGATGCTTATTAAGAGCGCAGACAACATGGAAGATGCAGTAGAAATGTCTTCTGACAATCTTGCTCTTTTAAAAGAAGAAGCTCAGATGATTGACACAGAGATTTTGATGCGATACATTCAGGTTCTGTCAGCATTGTCAAACGACATCAAATTCGCTAGTCAAAAAAGAGTGCTTATTGAAATAGCTCTTATTAAATTATGCAAGCCAGAAATGGAGCAGGATATATCTGCTCTTAACAATAGAATTGCAAATCTTGAAAAAAAGGTTGAGGCTGGAGTTCCTGTAATCATGGCACCTGCAGCAGCAAATGCAGGACCAGCACCCAGTGCAGCTCCTATAAAAAAGGAGCCACTTCCAGCAGCTGTACCTGAAGAGGTTAAACAGATTTCCCAGCAATGGAGCTCTGTTCTTGGAAAGGTTCCAGCAAATATAAAGATTTGTCTCAAAGAGGTAAATACAGTTACAGTTAACGAAGCTGGAGACTTGGTATTGGTTTATGACCAGCCAGAGGGTTCAGGCAGAATGTACGGTGATTTGGCAGCTAGACCAGAGGTTATAGAAGAGGTTCAGCAGGTCATTGAGCAGATGATTCAAAAAACTGTAAATGTAAAAGTAGAAATCAATTCAAGCGGAGTAGGCTCACAAAATACAATGACTGATGTGAGAGATTATTTCGCTAGTGTAGGAGTAGAGGTCGAGTCAGACCCAGTATAGAAAGAGAGGATTTAAAAATGGGAAAAGGTAGAGGCGGATTTCCAGGTGGAGCAATGGGTGGAGCAAACATGGCTAACCTTATGAAGCAGGCACAGCGTATGCAGCGCCAGATGGAAGAAGCTCAGGCAAAATTAGAGGAAACAGAAGTTACTGGTACAGCAGGTGGCGGTGTTGTTGAGGTTACTTGCACAGGAGCAAAGGAAATCACAAAGGTACATATTGATCCAGAAGCTGTTGATCCAGAGGACGTAGAGATGCTTGAGGACCTTGTTATGGCTGCTACAAATGAAGCTCTTCACAAAATCGATGAGATTACAGCAGCATCTATGCCAAAGATGCCTGGAGGATTAGGATTTTAATTAAATGGAATACTACAGCAAAGAAATTAGCAATTTAATAGCAGAGCTAAGTGATTTGCCTAGCATTGGAAGTAAGTCAGCCCAGAGGCTGGCTTTCCATATATTAGGGATGGATGAAGAAAAAGTAAATGACCTTGCAAATGCCATTATTCAAGCAAGGAAAAACGTTAGATATTGTAAGCAATGCTATACCTTGACGGATGATGAACTTTGCCCGATTTGTTCAAATCCAAAGCGAAATCAGAATGTTATCATGGTTGTAGAGGATACACGTGATTTAGCAGCTTATGAAAAGACTTGCAAGTATGAGGGCGTTTACCATGTGCTTCATGGAGCAATTTCTCCTATGGCAGGTATTGGACCAGGAGATATTAAGCTCAAGGAATTGATGGTTCGTCTGCAGCAAAATGATGTAGAAGAAGTCATAGTAGCCACCAACTCATCTCTCGAGGGGGAGACTACCGCAGCTTATATCAGCAAGCTTATCAAGCCTACAGGTATAAAGGTCAGCCGTATTGCATCAGGTGTGCCAGTCGGTGGCAACTTAGAATATATCGATGAAGTCACATTACTTCGTGCCCTTGATGGCAGAACAGAATTATAAAAAATGAAGCCGAGGAAATCCTCGGCTTTTATTGTTATTTGGAAGATTTTAATTCTTCTAGTTGTTTTTCTAGTTCTGCAATCTTTGCATTTTTCTCAGCAAGTTCAGAATCCATTTGAGCTAATTTCTCTTCCTTCTCTGCAATAGAGTCTTTGAGTCGTTGCTCATAAATTTCTCTGTCATTAGCTCTGCGAATTGCATCCTGACGAGCACGTAGCTCAAGTCTTGACTCGTTTTCAGCAGTTATCTCATAAATAGTTTTAGATGCTTCGTCTATTATAGGCATATCCTTTGCTAACATACGTAATTCCTCCCATTTTGTAGATCTAAACATCATAGCCCACATATCCAAACGGTATTGTTTGTCTTCGGGTGTAGCTAATTCTATTTTTTTTAAGTCTAACACGTATATTTGGAATTTGTCACTATATATTAAATGATTTTCTACATTAGACATAAGATATTTTGAATAAAACTGTGGATGATCTTCAAAAAGCGTGAAATTTAAAATACCTATCTGATAAACAGGCTTTACATTGAGATAACTATCACCTTTATTTAAATTTTGATATTCATCACATGCATAATACAAAGATCGTTCTGGCCAGTCATGCTCGTTGATAACCTGCATTTCTAAATTCACTATAGAATTATCATTTAAGATTGCTTCAATATCTAAAATGATTGATTTCTGATTAAAAGAATCTCCTAAATGAATAGGGTTCGTAATAGTAATTGTGTCAATGGAACCTTGTTCCATATGAAGTAAATCTTGGACTAATTCTTTAAGTACAAGATTATTCCTTTGTAACAACATTTTAAAAAGGTAATCATTTGTCATAGGAACAAACAACTCACCTTCTAAAGGTATTTCTATATTTAATTCTTTCATTAAGTTATCCTTTCAAAAAATATTGGTGGGAAAAATTTTGAAACGTTGGTGAAATATAAAAAGATAAATATGAAAAAAATGAACATATGTATATTAATATAGGATGATTAATGATGCAAGTAAAAAATTGATGTGGAAAAATACATAAAATCCATAAAGCTGTTGACTTTTTTTGGGGGGGGTAAGCGCTGCCAAAAGAAAAAAATATGAACAAAAGCTTATATGCAAGAATTGTGGATCTGTTGTTGGATATGGAGAAAAGTTTTGTTATAAGTGTGGTAGTTCAGTGAACGAATAATGATGATTATATATTTGTGCCGAGGAGAAATCCTCGGCATTATTTTTTTTGAAAAGTGTCCGACATATATGTTGTAAGCGAAAAATACCCTGGAGGAACTGTATGCAAATTGAAGGACTCAAGGTAACGGATTACATCAAAACAGAAGGTGCAGACGACCAGATGATGGGCGTTGGAACCAGCGGTATCAAGGATGATAGCAAAGCAAATAAATATAAGGAGCTAAAGGCTCTTAGTGTAGATAATGCATTTTATGATAATAGGGGAAAGATGACTGATGAAGAGTTCATGAAGGACGTGGACAAGGCATCAGCTCTTGGCATGTCTACAATTGACAAAGTGAAAAATGTAGAGCGTGGCTGGGACGATGAGGCTACAGCGAAAACTAGGGAAGACGGTCATAATCCAATGGATATGGACGTTGATACTTTAGTTACTGTAGTGGATGAGATAAAGATGAACCTTGCTAAGGGTGGAAAAGACATTAGCAAAATGGGTGGTCTTGATACAGATGAGATAGAGGCAATGTCTAGCTCTATATCTCAGGCTGTAGAAATGTCAAAGGGCTTAACACAAACCCTTCCTGTGGAGACCCAAGCTTACCTTGTAAAAAATGATTTAGAGCCAACTATTACTAATATTTACAATGCCACATATGCAGCCCCTGCAATGCCAGCAGAAAAGGCGGTGGAATCAGATGAGGAAATCATCAATTTATTAGAAAAACTAGGAGATAAGCTAGATTCACTTATAGCTGAAATAGAGAGTGAACAAACCGAGTCTGCGCAAAGACCTATGTCACCAGAAGAACTGAAAAATATGGTGGCAACCATGATGAAGCAAGATGTTCCTGTTACAAAGGAGCATCTTGAGTACATGGTTGAGTTGGATCAGTATGAAAAACCATCAGAGGATAATATCGTAAATGCGATAACGGATATTGTTGCTGAGGGCAAGGAGCCAACCGATGCATATCTAATCGAAGGCTATTCATTAATGGATCAAGCCAAGAAAACATTTGCTGAAGTAATGGGAATGGACCCTTATGCTCTTCCTACTGTTACAGCACAGCGTCAATTAACAGAGATCCAGCTGACTATGACTGTTGAAGCCACATTTACCATGATGAAAAATGGTGTCAGCGTGAATACCAATGATTTATCTGATTTACTTGATAAGCTTAAACTACAGGAAACTAATTTGCTTCAAATTCTCATGAAGGCCGAAACTGGGGAAGCAACCACAAATAATGTAAATCTTTTCAAGCAGGTGATGAATAACATTGCAGATATTCAGGAAGCACCAGCTGCAATGCTTGGAAGATTTTCTAATATTAACGCAGAGACTTTTTCATATGTTCATGAGGTAAGTGTTTCTGTCACTGCAGAATACTCACGTATGGAAATGACCTATGAGTCGGTTGGTACCGAGGTTAGAGTTGACCTTGGCGATAGTATGCAAAAAGCCTTCCAAAATGTGGATGATATTTTAGATGATTTAGGCATTCAAGCCACTGAATCAAGTCAGAAGGCAGTTAGAATACTTTCCTACAATCAAATGGAAATTACTGCAGAGTCAGTAACTACAGTGAAGGCCTCAGCAGAAATGGTTAGCCGCACATTTAAGAGCATGACACCGGCAGTAGTGGCTGAGATGATTAAGCGCGGAGAGAATCCTCTTGATATGAAGATGGAGGATTTAAAGAATAAAGCAGAAGAAATTAAAGCAGAGCTAGGAAGTAGCTCTGACGAGGAAAATTTCTCTAAATTCCTTTGGAAAGCACAGCAGAGTTCTGCAATTACAGAGGAAGAAAGAGAAGCCTATATTGGTGTTTATAGATTGTTACATCAAGTGGATAAGTCTGATGGCGCAGCCATAGGAGCGTTGATAAGTCAGGGTACAGAAGTTACTCTTCGAAATCTTATGACAGCAGTCCGCTCTAGTAAGCACACAGGAAGAGAATACGAAATCAATGACAAATTTGGTGCTTTAGATGAAATGGTAGTCAAGGATCTTTCTATTACAGAACAGGTTGAAAAAGTATTTTTGACAAACCGCTGTCGTGATGCCAAAGAGGCGATGACTCCTGCAAAGATGGCTACTTTTGGCGAAGAAAAGATTCTTAACATGAATCCAGATGAATTCGCAACAGCTATGGAAGAGCAGGCGGATGAAGCATCTGAGGCTGCCTACAATAATTATGTTACTGAGCAGATAAAGAATGCATTTAGATTTAATGAACAGGTTGAGAATGTAATTGAAGAATTCAACATTCCTAATTCTGCCAACATGATTACAGCGGTAGAAGCTCTTATGCAAAACAATAATTCCTATATTAAGGATTTGTACGGTCGAGCTGCAAAGCAGCAGGATATGGAAATTGAAGATTTAATTGACTTGGCATATCAGAGATTTTCTGATGCATGTCATACCCCTGAGGATATGGCAGATGCTGAGGAAGCTCTTGGCGTTCTAGCTGAGAATGTCATGAAGACCATGGTTCAAATGGAAGACGTTCGCACAATCGAAATGGATGAAATGAAGCTTGTAGTGCAGCAATCAAAGGCTATTGAGGAAATGGCGAGAAATAATGAGACCTACCATATTCCAATTATGATTGCTGATGAAGCTGGAAACATGAACCTTAGAATCGTAAGAGGTGACGGCGAATCAGGTCTTATTAAGATGGCATTGTACCTGCAGCAGACCGGCACAGTTTCAACCACATTCCGTTATGAAGCAGGCTCCGTAAGTGCAAATGTAGAATGTGAAACGGCAAAAATGCGAGATGAATTTGCTTCAAAGGCAGAGCAGATTGCAGAAAAAATGCAGCAGGAAACAGGCTTTGATTTTAGCTTTTCGTTCACTAGAGAAGTGGGCGTAAGCGTAAATGATGTATATAATTGGCAGCTTGGAAACTTCAAAGAAAATTCTTCAAAAGATAACGAGGTTCAAACCGAGGCTTTATACGGCATTGCCAGAGGATACATAAAACTTATCGGAGAAATGTTCTAAATTCAGGTTTAGAAATTTTTTACTTAACCGATATTAATGTTGTAAGGACATGGATGCCTTTACAATTCAAATACACCGCATGGATGCTAGACTTGTTTTACGGCTATTAGGAGGCGACATATGAGAATTAATAACAACATGTCAGCGGTGATTACTAACAATCAACTTCTTGGTACTGAAAGTTCCCTTTCCGATGTAATGGAAAAATTAAGTTCTGGTTTTAGCATTAACCACGCATCAGATAACCCATCTGGTATTGCTATTGCGGGCAAAATGCAAGCTCAGATCGATGGTTTAGGCCAAGCATCAACAAATGGTTCAGATGGAATTTCCGTACTGCAGACAGCAGAAGGTGCTTTAAATGAAGTAACAGACATGATTCAAAGAATGCGTGAACTATCAGTTCAGGCAGCTAACGGTACAAACTCAGACTCAGAGCGTGAGTCAATCCAAAAGGAAATCGATTCACTATTAAGCGAGATAGACAGAGTAGCTCAGACAACGGAGTTCAACACAATCAACCTGTTAGATGGTTCATTAGATTGCAGAACTTATGCAAACAATGTTACCAGAATTGCTACTTCAAACTCGGTGCCATCAGGTATTTATCAACTAAGAATTACCCAGGCAGCTCTTCGTGCAAGTACCAGCACAATAACAGTATCAACTGGAGAGAAAATCGTTGAGAATTTTGACAACACTTATGCAAAGGTAGAAACCACAACAACAGTTACTACCCCAGCTTTAACAGCAGGAAATTTCGATTACAAGAAATTTATTGACGGGACAAAATGGGAGACTGTTACCAGAGATTATTCTGGAGAAACAACTGAAACTACAACAACTGGAGAACAGTCAGGACTTGGTATATCAGGATCAATCACAATTAACGGATATCCAATAACACTAGCCCAAGGCTCATCAGGAGAAATGGTTTACGGCCAGCTTAGAGCAGCTTGTGAAAAAGGTGGAGCAATAATTTCAGATTACAATGCAGAAGAAGGCTTATCAATTTCTTCTTATAAGTATGGTGCTCAGGCAGATCTAAAAATCGAATTTACAAGCGTTGAATTTGCAAAAGCATTAGGCTTCCCTGAATCAGCGCTAGACCATGACGATGCAGGAAATGTATTACCTACTATTAATAAACAAGGTACAGATGCAAAGCTGAAATTATACACAGAAACTGATACGGTTGATGAGAATGGTAATGAGGTAAAATCCCTATTTGGAACTCAAGCTACCTATTCAACCGATGGACGCCACATCACAATAAGAGATACACAGGGATTTGAGATGTCATTCCTTGCAGATGATGGCTTCATGGAAGGCGCAACTCTAGCAGATGGCACGGTTTCTGATGGTATGGTTACATTTAACGTAACAGATATCGGCTCAATGACACTTCAAGTTGGTGCAAATGAAGGCCAGCAGATGAAGGTTAGAATTGCAGCAGTTACAACAGAATTTATGTACATCGATGATGTGGATGTAACAAGATCAAATGGACCTGAGGACGCAATGGATGCCTTGGGAGATGCTCTAAGCTATGTTACATCTGTACGTTCTCAGTTAGGTGCATATGAAAACCGACTAGAGCACACAACAAAGTCGCTAGATGCAACAGAAGAAAATATGACATCTGCTATTTCTCGAATCGAGGATGCAGATATGGCTACAACAATGGTTGAATATACTAAGCTAAATGTATTGGAACAAGCTGGTGTATCAGCATTAGCACAGGCAAATGAGCTTCCACAGTTGGCATTACAGCTTTTACAATAACATGATGCTAAAAACTTTCCGAAGGAAATTTTTCGCATCAGGAGAGCGCTAGCTCGACGAAAAACCTTCTGAAAGAAATTTTTCGCATCAGGAGAGCTTTAATTAGCCTAATAAGGAGTAATAGTAATATGAACAAAGATATGATTTCGGCTTTTACCTTAAAAATTGCATCAAGCAATGGATGTGGATTGATTTCTATTCTTTATGAAATATATGAAGAATATGAGAAGGACGCCATAGAATATTTTAAAGCTGGGAACGTGGACGAAGCAGTTGAGGCACTAAAAAAATGTGCTGAGGTTGTCAGTCATCTCCAGAAGGATTTGAACTTTGAATACAAGGTAAGTTGGAATCTGTACGCGCTGTACGATTATGTTCAGCGAAATGTTAGCAAATCCATATATAAGGCTAATGACGAAGGATTAAAAGAAGCAAAAAAAGTAATGGATAGTCTAGGTGATGCGTTTGGACAAATCGCAAAGGAGGATAAATCAAATCCAATTATGAAAAATACGCAACGAGTAGTTGCTGGAATCACCTATAGTAAGAAATCACTTAACGAAAGTATGGTGGGAAACCAAGTAAATAGAGGCTTTTTGGCATAAATAAAATAATAATCACATGGCTCTCGGCAATGCCGAGGGCCATTTTTGTGCAGAGCTATTATGATAATCAAAATGTTCTCTTAATAATCAGCAATGTGCTGTATTTTTTTATGGCGTCTTTCGCTATGGGAATAGCAGATCTCGCATTCTATAATCGTGTGGAAACGGAGGTGAAAAAGACGGACAAGTTCCTGGTTTGGAGTATTCTGACGACGGCGAACTTATTTGACGCTAGAAACTACAAGATTCCAAATGAGTTAATTATCTTAGGTTATTGCGCAGGGTTATTCCTAAATGTGCAGAACCATCAGATGATGGGAGTTGTCTTCTTTATCGCAAAGGCAATATGGCCGATCCTCTTATTATTTTTGCTGACTGATATAGGAGGTTTGGGAGCTGGTGACGTTAAACTATTTTCTGTAATGGCCACAATGGTGGGAGCCAAAGAAGTAGTGGACACCATGATTTACTCGGTGATGCTTGCTGGCATCATAGCCATATATATTTGTGTAAAGGAAGGACATATAGTTAAAAGAAAGCTTCATTTTTCTCTATATATTACGTTCGCGTTTTTTTTACTGCAGTTCAAATAAAGAGAATAGATGGAGGTATAAATGAAAAATTTGGAAATAGCCTTATGTGACTCCTGTGATGATTACATACTAAAGTTTGCTTCATACATTATGGAGCGAGCAAAGGTAGGAGTTCATATATTTACAACTCCGGAGAGCTTTTATTCAGATGAAGGCGACTATGACTACGCCTTGATTGCTGAGGAATTTAAAGAGGTCATGGAGTTTCGGCCAAAGGGAGTTGTAAAGAACAAATATTACTTGGTTGAAAATCAAGAGAATGAGCAGGACAACAATATTTTCAAATATCAATCTGTTGAAAAAATATTGAACAAGATCCCGATTCTAAAGGAGACAAAAGCTAGTATTAAGAAGTCTAATGAAAAATCTAGAATTATTGGAGTTTATTCTCCAGTAAGTCACGAATTGCAGTTGCCATTTTCTATGGCAATGGCTCAATCATATAGGACAAATGGAAATGTCCTATTCATTGATCTTGAAGAATTGTCAATCATGCCAAAGCTAATTGGTAACCAAAATGATTTCAATTTGATGGATTTTCTATATGAGATTAATACTAACTCAAAAGATGTAAATATATCTAAATACGTACAGAGCTTTATGGGGTTCGATTACATTGAACCATTTGCTAACCCAAGCGAAATAAGTGAAATTGATGAGGATGCATGGAGTATGTTTTTCTCAGTGATTTCTAAGGCATCCTATGATGCTGTAGTTGTGTTATTTGGTAGGGCAATAAATGGATTTTCGAAATTCATAGAAGCTGTGGATAAATTATATATCCTGGGAAAGCCAGGGGATTATTTTAGAAAAGGTCAAGAGTTGTTCTGGAACTATTTAGATAAGCTTGATATTCAGACGGAAAGGCAAGAGGTTATTCTTCCTATGTCTGCAGGAAACTTATCGGATGGTGCTTATAGGATAGAGGAACTTTTGCAAGGGAACCTGGGAGTGTTTGTAAAGAAACTGATTAATGAAAATGGAAAATGTGAGTATAAAATGTGCGGATAATATCGAAGATGAAATTAGAGCTCAAGTAATGGACGAAATCGATTTATCCTACGATGTGTCAGATGAAGAAATTCATAAACTAATAAAAGAAAAAATAATTTTAAAAGCTAGACAATATCCCATTTCACTCAAGAAGAGGCAGCAGATAGAAAGCCATGTTTTTAACTCCTTAAGAAAATTAGATGTACTAGAGGATTTGCTGAATGATGAGGATATTACTGAAATTATGATCAACGGACCGGACCATATTTTTATTGAAAAGGCCGGTAGAGTCATACACTCAAAGGAGAAATTTTCTTCTGAAGAAAAGCTGAATGACATAATACAAAACATAGTTGCAAACAGCAACAAAATCGTAAACGAGTCAAATCCAATAGTGGACACGAGGCTAAAGGATGGCTCGAGAGTAAATATTGTTTTAAAGCCTGCAGCAGTAGACTATAGCATTATTTCTATCAGAAAGTTTCCGAAGGAACAGATGACTATGTCGAAGCTGGAGCAATATGGATCTATTTCAAAGGAGCAGATTCAGTTTTTACAAAAGATGGTAAAGGCTGGATACAACATATTTGTATCTGGTGGAACCGGTAGTGGCAAAACATCCTTTTTGAATGCTTTGGGAGAGTTTATTCCAGAGGACGAACGAGTAATAACCATAGAAGATTCTGCAGAGCTCCAGTTGAAGAAGGTGGAAAACCTAGTCCGACTAGAAGCTAGAAATGCGAATCTAGAAGGTAAAAACGAAATCAGCATTAGGGATTTATTGAAATCAAGCCTTAGAATGCGACCTAATAGAATCATAGTTGGTGAGTGTAGAGGTGCAGAAGCGCTGGAAATGCTTCAAGCTTTTAACACAGGTCACGACGGGAGTTGCTCGACGGGCCACAGCAATTCATGTAAGGATATGCTGTCACGTCTTGAGACCATGGTGCTTATGGGGGCGGAAATTCCGTTGCCGGCCATAAGGCAGCAGATAGCCTCAGGAATAGATATTATAGTTCAACTTGGAAGGCTTCGTGACAAAAGCAGAAAGCTGCTTGAAATAGCCGAAGTTGAAGGAATTGAAAACAATGAAATAAAGCTAAATACCCTTTACAAGTTTAAAGAACAGGGCGAAAAAGAAGGGAGGATAATTGGCGGATGGGAAAAAGTAGGAAAGCTGATTCACACCGACAAGCTGTACGCAAGCGGTCTCTCCCTAGATTAGCGAAAGCAAATTTAAAGGATTTTGGACAGGCAGTAGCACTGAGCGGAATCATTGCCTATTTGTTTTATAAATCATTGTACGGCTTATTAATAATGCCGATAATTGTGCCTTTTTGGATGAAACTATGTGCCAAGAAGCATGAAGAAGAGCAGATGGCAAAAACGGCAGTAGAGTTTAAAGAGTACATGATGCTTATAGTGACTTCGCTACAGGCAGGGTACTCACTAGAAAAATCTCTTTTGCAGTCCGAAAAGGAGCTGAGTCGACTTTATTCCAAGGATGCAGTGATTATAGGCCCTGTTCATATAATGAATCAAAAAATAGCAATGAATATCCAGGTTGAAAAGGCATTTGAAGAATTTGCAAATGCTATAGGCCTTGATGATGCCATGAGCCTTGCAGAAATTATTGCATTCGCAAAACGAAGCGGTGGTAACTACGGCAAGAATATTCATGATACAGCTATAAAGATAGAAGAGAATTTAGCAGTCAAAGAAGAGATAGAAACCATAACAACCGAAAAGCGATTAGAGCTAAAGGTTATGTGTGTAATGCCAATGGGAATCTTAGCTTATATTTCTATAACTTCAAAAAGCTTTATTGCTCCCTTGTATGGTAATTTGTTAGGAATTTTTGTTATGACAATATGCCTGATTATATACGGAATATTGATTTTGATAGGAAGAAAGATAATTACCATAAAGGTTTAGAAAGGAATATAGGTTGAAGAATATAAAAATCATTCTCATAGCAATAGTAGCGTTGGGAGTTCTCCTGTTGGTTGTTGATTATAGGGCTACAAAGGTTAATTTTGATGGACGGCTCGAACGAAATGCGGTAGGCGGTTCAGCTAGACGCGAAACATTGAATCTGAGCTTTTTAGAGGAAAATCAAGAGCTGGAAGTAGAGGTATCCCCTAAGGGTATGTCTGAAAAGGAGATAGAACAGGCCTTTGAGACTGCAGTTGCAGAAATTGATAAAACCTACCTAGGTGAAAATGTCAGTGCCAATGCAGTAAGTCATAATCTGGTTTTAAAGGATAGCTATGCAAATGGCTTAGTAGAGGCGGAATGGACATTTGATAAATTCGGATACATTTCCGAAAAGGGAGTAATCAATAAGGATAAGGTCCCAAAGGATGGCCAATTAATAACCCTTACTGCAAATATGTTTTGCCAGGAAGCTCAGCGAATATACAGCTTTTGTCTAGTGGTTGTACCGCCTGGATTAGATACAACAGAAGGCCAATTAGATGCAATAAAAAATGCTGTGAAAGAAGTGGATGAAAGTAGTCAAAAGGAGGATGTGCTGGTTCTCCCTAATCAGGTGGCTGATATGAAGCTTACCTGGAAAAAGAAAATGAATTACCGAGGTCTACAAATTATCATACTTGGTTTCATTACTGTTGCAGGGATAACGCTAGGTAAAAAGAAGGATCAGCAAAAGCTAAAGAATCAAATGATTGATGAGATGGATATTGATTATCCAATGATTGTAAGTGAGCTCTCCATATTAATGGGAGCAGGTATGAGCTTTAGAAAAGCCTTAGAGCGAATGGTTGTTAAATATAGCAATAGCTTAAAAAACGGCAAAACTCAGAAGAGACCGGGCTTTGAGCAGATGCTGGTTACCTATAGGCGAATGACAGATGGATTAAGTGAAATCCAAGCCATAGAAGAGCTTGGAGCAAAATGCGAAAGCAAAAATTATAGAAAGCTGTCAATGTTGCTAAGTCAGAATCTAAGAAAGGGTTCAAAGGATTTGATAGATTGTTTGGAAAAAGAACAGCAGAACGCCTTTGAGCTAAGAAAACAAAGGGCAATCAGAGCAGGTGAGGAGGCATCAACAAAGCTGCTGATTCCAATGGCGGGGATGTTGTTTATTGTAATTGTCATTCTTGTTATACCTGCTGTGCTTCAAATAAATATTTAAAAGAGAGGAAAGAAACATGTATTTAATAAAGAATAAGATAAAGAAATTTCTAATTGAAGAAGATGGAATTGGTACCGTTGAGATGATACTTATCCTGGTTGTTCTCATTGGACTTGTTATCATCTTCAAAACACAGTTAACAGAGCTTGTTAACAGCATATTTGAGAAAATCAATAGTCAAGCTGGTAGAGTGTAGTGCTTAAAGGTTCGTTAACGGTATTTTTGTCTTTAATCATGGTGTCAGTAATGACCCTGATATTTGCTATGTCTGAATTGGTTCGTTTGGTTTCAATAGACCAGCTGGCCCAGGAATATACAGACATGGCAGTGGAGAGTGCGTTTTCAGAATACAATCCCTACCTTTGGACAAACTACAGGATATTGGCAATAGATTTAGGATACGGGACAGAAAATGTAGGTCCTGAAATGTTTGAAACTAAAATTGCTGATTACTGTCAGGTGAATTCAGATGTGGAAGAAGGAAATAACTATGGTCGTCTACCTGTGGCCAGTTGTCAGGCTTTGAAATATGGTTTGCTAACAGATAAAAGCGGCCAGCCAGTAGTAGAGCTTGGCGTAAAGGCTGCGGGGGAAGGCTTGGCAGCCCAGATAATTGATGGAGTCCAAGGCAATATTGATGAAATAAATGGAGTTGAAAAAGTAGAGGTTGAGGAGCAGGCAAGCTCTGGAAATAAAGAATTAGAGAATGCCAAGGCTGCTAATGCGGAAGCAAAAAGAAGAGCAGCTGAAGACCACAACCCGCAAACGAATCCATCTGATTATCCTGACCCAGGCAGTGTGGAGGACGACCCATTTGATGCATTTGATGTTTTAAAGGAATCCGCATCCACAGGCTTGCTATCAATGGTGGTAGCAACAGATAAAGTGTCAAACCTAGAAATCGATGTAGATAACATGCCAAGTGCCAGACAGTTAAATGTAGGCAATCTAGAAATAGAAGCTGATACAGGGATGATTGATAAAGCATTGTTTATTGACTATTTAATGACGAATTACAGTAGCTATAACAATAGCTTGAAGCATGATGGCATCCAGTATGAGGTGGAATATTTAATAGCTGGAGCCCAGTCAGATACACAAAATCTTGCGGCGGTGGTGGGAGAGATTCTGCTGCTTAGAGAAGCTGCAAATTTTGCCACCATAATGAACAATACCCATCTAAATCTTCAAGCTGAAGCAGTAGCTGATACCCTCGCAGGATTTACCATGAATCCCGCTATTATTAAGGCGGTGAAGTTAGGTTTAATAGCTGCATGGGCATATGCAGAAAGCATACTTGATTTACGATTGTTACTCTCTGGCGGTAAGGTGCCTATAGTCAAAAATTTAGATCAATGGACATCAGACATTTACCATTTGTCCCAGATAGCAAATTTAAATACAAAAGCGAAGGATTGCAGCAGCGGAATGAGCTATGACGCATATCTTATGGCTTTTCTAGCGCTAAATTCAAACGAAACACTTGGAATGAGAGCACTGGACGTTATGGAAAATGCATTGGCACAAACAGAGGATTACAAAACTGTAAAGATGGACAATATGCTTTATGCTGCAGAAATAGAATTAAGCTTTGCTCCAGAAGAAATGTTTTTGTCACTACTGGACAGCAGTAGAGGAGCAGAAGGTTACAGCATAGCAAAAAGAAAATTCCTGACATATTAAAAAGGAGAGGAGGTGTAAAAAGGTGTCTCTAACAATCAAAAATTTATTTTTTCCCCATAAATCTAATACTAAAAAATATACAACAATCAAATCGCCTATCTGTATACAATCAAAAGAGATGCCTTTTTATGCCTCCTCTAAAAAGGCAAGCTACACAATTGAAGCGGCAATCATAATGCCCCTTTTTATAACGATGATGATTTTTGGAGTATTTCTTTTTCGAGTTATACAAGTGCAAACGGGAGTGCAGCAGGCCATAGATATCTCCAGTAGAACTATGGCAGTGACTCTTGGAAATGTTCTAAACGAGGGTGAGTCAGACAAAGATGTTGAACCATCTGAACAAAATCCTAGCAGCGAAGCGCTTTTGGTGGCAACGATTGCCATGTCAGAAGCAGAAATATTGGAAAAGTCAGTACCTGCTGAATTTGTAGATGGCGGATATGCTGGTTTTAATTTTCTGGAGAGTAATGTTGAAGGAAATTATATAGATTTAAAAGTCAATTATACTATGACATTTCCGGTTGGATTGTTGGGAGACTACTCCTTTGAAGTCAGTCAAAGAGCAAGAAATAGGAAATGGGTAGGTTACGATAAGGCTGAGAATACCGTGGATTCACAATATGTGTACATTACGGATCACGGAGAGGTTTACCACTCAAGCTGTAACTGCACCTATTTGAGGCCATCAGTACACCGAAAGCCAATTGAGGAGTTGGCAACTGCTAGAAATATGGGTGGGGCAATTTATTATGAGTGCCAACGATGTAAAAACACCGTAGCCCACGATTTTGTATTTTTGACAGATTACGGAACTGCATATCATAACGATGCCAATTGTACAGAGATAAAGCACAACATTAAAAAGGTTTTATACGAAGAGGTCAAGGACACCATGAGGCCCTGCAGCAAATGTGGGAAAGTTTACGAATAGGATACTTAAATGAGAGAAATAGGATTAATTTGCCTGTTTGGCTTTACATCCTTTGATGATATAAAAACCAAACAGGTTAGAGTGTTAGAGCTGATAGTTTTTGGATTGCTTGGAATAATTATTAATTTCATAAGTCCTTCGATTACCTTAAAAAGCATTGCTGGCGGGGTAGGGATAGGACTAGTACTATTTTTGATTAGTCATATTACGAAGGAAAAAATTGGCAAAGGGGACGCTATCATCATAGCGATTACTGGCTTATATCTTGGATGGATAAATACGCTGGTTTTGCTGTGGATTAGCTCAATATTTGCATTGATTGCCGGAGTAATAATTATTAAAAAATACGGATTAAGGACAGATCATGAGATTCCCTTTATTCCATTTTTAACACTTGGGTATTTATCCATGTATTTAATTCGTTTTATAGGGAGCGTATTTTTATGAGATTAAAAGCCAGCTACACAGTGGAGGCAGCAGTTATTATTAGCTTTAGTTTTATTGTGTTTGGTATGGCTGTAGGAGTTGTCTATGAAGTGTTTCAACAGTGTGTATCCTATCCAGCTGAACACGGCAGTTCCTTTGACGCAATCCAATTATTCAGACTAAAAGAAGCTTTAATGGGAGTTATAAATGCAGTAAAGGATTAGTTATATGGAAATTAACTATACACGAAAACACAATGATAGTGTTATGTCGATTGTAGGTCAGGTTGATGCAGTAGATTACGAAAAGAA
This sequence comes from Pseudobutyrivibrio sp., assembly GCF_015057185.1. Lineage (GTDB taxonomy): Bacteria > Bacillota > Clostridia > Lachnospirales > Lachnospiraceae > Pseudobutyrivibrio. The sequence continues at coordinate 44,774 of NZ_SVEV01000009.1, forward strand.
AATGATAGAGGCAAACAAGATTGGCCTATTACTGGATTTTTCAGTTATGGAAATTAATGGTATGACACATTATAACTACACCATCAGTCGAATGGAAAATGTGGAAGACTATTTAGAAGGAATGAACTTTTCGCTAGAAGCCATAGAAAAAATCGTAATCAATTTGCAAATCGCCCTGTCCGAATTAGAAAAATATTTAATTGATGAAAACCATATTCTTCTAAGAAAAGAAACCCTGTTTTTAGAGAGAGCTAACGGTAGCGTTAGGATTCAGCTATGTTACTATCCAGTAGACAATGGCACCATACAGGAACAATTTAGAGGGCTGATGGAATATATTATTACCCATATTGATAGTGGTGACAGAAAAAATGCTGAAAAGATTTTTGGGCTATATGACATCTGTGTGAAGGATGATTACACCTTAGAAGAACTTAGGGATTTCATACAAGAAAACAAAGAAGAAGAGCCGGAAATAATTGTAAATAAAATTGAGCTTGAACCTACAAGCACTCAAAGTACTGAGGATTGGCAGGAGCCAAATAATGATTTTAGCGAAAATCTATATGACTTATATCCTCAGGAAGAAAAGAAAAATATATTCTCGGAATTGTTTGCAAAGGTCAAAGGTTCATTTGGAAAAAATGGCACCCAGTCATTTACAAAATCTTTAAAATTCGAAGATTTTATAGTAGAGCCATCTGAGGAAATCGAAGAGAAAACAGTCTTGTTAAAAGACGCAGTTCCGGCAGGAAAATTGGTATACGACGGCCAAAGTGATGAGGAGAACTTTATTATCACGAAGGACATTTTCAGAATTGGAAGTGGGAAAAATAATGATGCAGTCCTTCATTCTAGAGCAGTTAGTTCAACTCACGCCAAAATATACCGGGAAAATGGTAGTTATTTTCTAGAGGATTTAAATTCCTTAAATGGTAGCTTTGTGGGAAGCAACCTTTTGGAGTACAAGAATAGAGTAAAATTAAAAACAATGGATGTTATCAGATTTGCTGATGTGCAGTTTGTATTTATGTAAGCAATTTATTGTTATAATCCCCTATATTTGGTACAATAGTCTAGGTTTCGGGTGTTTGTACCCAATTATAGTTAGGAGATATATAAATGGGAATCATTGATAAGGTATTTGGCACACATTCTGAGCGCGAGCTCAAAAGAATCAAGCCAATCGTGGATAAAATAGAATCCTACAGGGATGACATGGGCAAGCTCTCTGATGAGCAGCTTCGTGACAAGACTACAGAATTCAAGGAGCGTCTTGTTAAGGGTGAGACATTAGATGACATTCTTCCAGAGGCTTATGCTGTTGTCCGTGAGGCAGGCAAGCGTGCCCTTGGTATGGAGCACTTTAGAGTACAGCTCATCGGTGGTATTATTCTCCATCAGGGTCGTATTGCAGAGATGCGTACTGGTGAAGGAAAGACACTTGTATCTACACTTCCAGCATATCTTAATGCTCTTGAGGGCAAGGGTGTTCACATCGTTACTGTTAACGATTACCTTGCTAAGCGTGATGCTGAGTGGATGGGTGAGGTTCACCGTTTCTTAGGCCTTACAGTTGGTGTCGTTTTAAATGATATGACAAAGGAAGAGCGTCAGGCTGCTTACAATTGTGATATTACATACATCACAAACAACGAGCTTGGTTTCGACTATCTTCGTGACAATATGTGTGTATATGAGAAGGACCTCGTTCAGAGAGGACTTCACTACTGCATCATCGACGAGGTTGACTCAGTTCTTATTGATGAGGCTCGTACACCACTTATCATTTCAGGTCAGTCAGGCAAGTCTACTAAGCTCTACGAGCTTTGCGATGTTTTAGCTCGTCAGTTAAAGCGTGGTGAAGATTTACCAGAATTCTCTAAAATGGATGCCATCATGGGCGTTGAGAGAAATGAGACAGGTGACTTCATCGTTGATGAAAAGGACAAGGTTGTTAACCTTACAGCACAGGGTGTTGAAAAGGTTGAGCAGTTCTTCCATATTGAGAACCTTGCAGATCCAGAGAATCTTGAGATTCAGCACAATATTATCCTTGCACTTCGTGCTCACAATCTTATGTTCAAGGATCAGGATTACGTTGTTTCAGATGGTCAGGTAATGATCGTTGATTCGTTTACAGGACGTATCATGCCAGGTCGTCGTTACTCTGATGGTTTACATCAGGCTATCGAGGCAAAGGAGCATGTTGAGGTTAAGCGTGAGTCTATGACTCTTGCTAACATCACATTCCAGAACTTCTTCAACAAATACGACAAGAAGGCTGGTATGACAGGTACTGCTCTTACAGAGGAGCAGGAGTTCCGTGATATCTATGGAATGGACGTTGTTGAGGTTCCTACAAACAGACCTGTTCAGCGTATCGACCATGATGATGCCGTTTACAAGACAAAGGCTGAAAAGTACAAGGCAGTTGTTGAGGAAGTTAAAAAGGCTCATGCCAAGGGACAGCCAGTACTTGTTGGTACTATTGATATTGATATTTCAGAGCTTGTATCTAAGATGCTTCGCAAAGAGGGCATTGAGCACAACGTACTTAATGCAAAGTTCCATGAAAAGGAAGCTGAGATTGTAGCCGAGGCTGGTAAGCACGGCGCTGTTACAATTGCCACTAACATGGCTGGTCGTGGTACTGATATCAAGCTTGATGAGGAGGCTCGTGCAGCAGGTGGTCTTAAAATTATCGGTACAGAACGTCACGAATCTCGTCGTATAGACAATCAGCTCCGTGGACGTTCAGGTCGTCAGGGTGATGTTGGTGAATCACAGTTCTTCATCTCACTTGAGGATGATCTTATGAGACTCTTCGGTTCAGAGAGACTTATCACTATGTTCAACGCTCTTGGTATTCCAGAGGGTGAGCAGATTAAACATAAAATGCTTTCAGGTGCCATCGAAAAGGCTCAGAAGAAGATTGAGGAAAACAACTTCTCAGCTCGTAAGAACCTTCTTGATTACGATCAGGTTATGAATGAGCAGAGAGAGCTTATTTACGCTCAGAGACGTAGAGTTCTACAGGGAGAGGATATGCATGATCAGATTCTCTCAATGATTCGTGATAAGGTTGACGAGTGTGTAGAGAAGACTATTCCAGATGATGTGGAAAAAGAACTTTGGGAGTTACCAGAGCTTAATCATCTCCTTTGCCCAGTTATTCCAGTGCCAGTTATGACACAGCTTTCTATTGGCAACATCAAGAACAAAAAGGAGCTTAAAGAAAAGCTTACAGACATCGCTCTCAAAATGTACGATGCAAAGGAAAAGGAATTCGAACAGCCAGAACAGTTTAGAGAGGTTGAGCGAGTTATCCTCCTTAGAGTTATCGACCGTAAGTGGATGGAAGAAATCGATGACATGGAGCAGCTTCGTCAGGGTATTCGTCTCCAGGCATACGGTAACCGTAATCCTATCGATGAGTACAAGGCAGCCAGCTACGATATGTTGGATGCAATGAATGCATCAATTATCAACGATACACTTACAATGCTTTACAGAATTCGTATCGAGAAGAAGGTAGAGCGTGAAGAAGTAGCCAAGGTTACAGGAACAAACAAGGATGAGTCAGCTACTCGTGCACCAAAGAAGCGTGCCGAGAAGAAGATTTTCCCTAATGATCCATGTCCATGCGGCTCAGGATTAAAGTATAAGCTTTGCCATGGTCGTGTGAAATAATATGAATCAATTAGAAGAATACTACAATAAATTCAACGAGGATAAACGCCTTAACAGCCGTCACGGCAAAATGGAGTTTATCGTTACAATGAAATATGTTCATAAGTATTTGGATGTTTTAACAAAGGAAATGGGGATGTCTAAATCAGACATCTCCATTTTAGATATAGGCGCCGGAACAGGTCGCTACAGTATTCCTCTTTACGAAGAGGGCTATGATGTGACTGCAGTAGAGCTTGTTAAGCATAATCTTGGCATGCTCAAGGCAAAAGGTAGCGGAGTTAAAGCATTTCAGGGCAACGCATTGAAGCTCAAGCGTTTTGATGCAGACACCTTTGATTTCACATTACTCTTTGGCCCAATGTATCATCTAAAGACAAAGGAAGAACAGCTACAGGCTCTCTTAGAGGCCAAGCGTGTTACAAAGCCTGGTGGATATATTCTTGTAGCTTATGTTATGAACGAATACGCTTTTCTTACCTATGGTATTAAGGAGGGGCATGTTTTAGAAAACATAGCAGATGGCAAGCTTGACGATACATTCCATGTTCGCCCTGGTGAGGATGACCTCTATATGTTCATGAGAACAGAGGATATCGAGGCATTAAATGCCGAGGCAGGGTTAGAGAGAGTTCAGATTATCTCTCCAGATGGTCCAGCAAACCACATGCGCCGTGAGGTTAATGCCCTTACAGAAGAGCAGTTTCAGCAGTTTATCAATTACCAATTAGCAGTTTGTGAGAGAGCTGATTTGCTTGGTGCATCTGCACATACAGTAGACATACTTAGAAAATAACTTTATTTATCCTTCGGTATATCGCCGAATTTCCCACTATTTATTAATAAAACAATGACCATAAACTTGGGTCCTATGCAAAGGACCTTAGTTTTTGATGGAAATTTTAGAAGAAATAGAAACAAAGAGGATAAAGAATTATGGAAGTTACGAATAAATTAATAGAACAAATTAACGAGAAGCTTGAAAAGCACTATGTTACTATAAGCCAGGTGAAAAAGAATAATGTTGAAAAAAAGGGTATAACAATCATCCCTAAAGAAGGCAACAGAACAGTATGTCCTACTGTTTATGTAGATGATATCAGTACATTTAGTGAAGTAATGGAGATTGTTAGAGCAGCAGCGGATATTGAAGCTCCAGTTCTTGATATAGAAAAGCTAACTTCAAGAGAATATATTACCAATAACTTGAGAGCAGCTGTAATATCAAGGGATAATGTGATTTTAGAAGATGAGGATGTTGTTTATCGTCCATTTTTAGATATGGCAATTATTTATAGAATTGTTGTGCCTGCACCAGCAACTGGGCAAATAGGCACAATTCTACTGAAAAAAAGCATGCTAGAAAATAGTGGAATAAAGGAAGTGGAACTCTATGAGATTGCAAAAGCTAATAGAGAGTACCAGGTCAAGACTTTGTTTGAAATGCTTTACGATATCACAGGAGTGGATTACGAAGCTAAATACAAAGACGATGCGCCTGAAGTATATGTAGTGACTTCTTTAGACAGAAGATTAGGAGCATCAATTTTATTTACAGACCTATTTAAAGAAGTAGGTGAAAAAATTAGTGAAAAGGTATATGTAATCCCATGCAGCATTCATGAGATTCTTTTAGTTCCTTGTGATGAGCGTATTGATATAGATGGCCTGCGAGAATTAGTTAAGTATGTAAATGCGACCGAGGTTTCATTAGAAGATAAGCTAACTGACTCTGTTTATTGCTTGGATGAAAATGGAATTAGCATAGCAGCATAGTGATAATGTACAAAATTGACCATTTCAAATTGTGCAATTCGTACGATTTATCAATAGAACTTTCTGAAAAAGGTGGTATTCTATAGACAACAATTGTTTTACGGTTTTATTTGGAGGTTCTTATGGGTATTTTCAGAGAATTATTTGACAGTGAAGACGGCAAGGTTATGACATTCATAGATTATTTAAAAAGCAGCTACATCGACTAATAGTCGATAGCTGCTTTTGCTTTATTAAAACTAGAAAGATAATGAGGCCTGTGACTCAGCCTTTTTGCGAGGGCTGGTGCCATAGGTCTTTTTGTATGCTCGCAAGAATGTTGAGTAGGTTTTAAACCCCGCAGCTTCAGCTGCCTCTACAATAGATGCACCGGTATTTATAAAGGATTGAGCCAAGGATAGTCTTTTTATGGTAATATAATTCCCAACTGTATATCCAGTTTCCTGTTTAAAGGTATGCATTAAATAATATCTGGATATGTAGAATTGCTCACTAATCGAGTCAACGGATAAATCCTCTGTTAAATGCTGGTTTATGTATTGGATAATGGAAAAGACAGTGCTGCCAGCATAGTTAGTAGAAATATATTCCACCTCGTCGCTTAAAGTAGCTCGATTCAATTCAATCATGAATTCAAGGAAAAGCACCTGCATCAATAGTTCATTGGCGTAGGCATCGTTTCCTAGATTGTTGATGAGCCTGTTTATAGATGCAGCCACAGGAGAATTCTTGAAGGAGCGGAGCCTCAGCACGTGGGTATCATTTTCAATTGCATTTACAAAACAGTAGGATAGATCGTTATTTTCCTTAGAATACTCAGCAAGGAAATCCTTGGAAATATAGATAATGATACGCTCATAAACTGAATTGTCATTAAAAATTGGACGGTGAACCTCTCCAGCATTTACAAAAACAATATCGTCAGGCTGCAAGTCATAGTTTTGTCCTTCGATAGAATATGAAGTGTTGCCTGCCAAATGTATAAGAATCTTGTGGAAATCATGATAATGGAAGTCAATTTCCCCAAGATTTGAGTCAGAAAGATGGAATATTTTAAAGTCAGAATACAAATAACCCTTTTTAAAGAATTCTGTCATTTTGCCTACCTCCATGAATATTTTAATGCAAAATAACACTATTTGCAATATATAGGGCACTATAAACAATTAACATAGAGAAAAGTGCGATGTATACTAAAAATAGTTAAATGACTATCGTTACATACACGCGCTTGTTCACTCAAGAAAGGATAGGATATGAAATTTACAAAAATGCATGGCTGTGGAAATGATTATGTTTATGTCAATCTCTTCCAAGAAAAGCTTGAAAATCCAGCGGAAACATCAATTAAAGTAAGCGACAGACATTTTGGTATCGGCTCGGATGGTCTTATTACAATCGGTCCTAGCGACATTGCAGATTTCAGAATGAGAATATATAACGCAGACGGCTCTGAAGCAGAGATGTGCGGTAATGGAATCCGTTGCGTAGCAAAATATGTTTATGACCACAAGCTTACAGACAAAACTGAGATTTCAGTTGAGTCAGGAGCAGGTATCAAGTATTTGACCCTCTATGTAAAAGATGGCAAGGTTGATCAGGTAAGAGTCGATATGGGCGAGCCAATTCTCGAGCCAGCTCAGATTCCAGTAATATCTGACAAGGATAAAGTCATCGACGAGCCAATCGAGGTTGGTGGCAAAACATGGAATATGACTTGCGTTTCTATGGGAAACCCACACGCCGTTGTTTTTGTAGATGACACAGAGCATTTTGAGCTGGAAAAATATGGTCCACTTTTTGAAAACCATGAGAGATTTCCAAAGCGCACCAATACAGAGTTTGTACAGGTTATTTCAAGGACCGAAGCAAACATGCGAGTTTGGGAAAGAGGTTCTGCAGAGACTTGGGCTTGCGGAACAGGTACCTGCGCCACAGTAATGGCATGTATTTTAAATAAAAAAACAGACAACAAGGTTTTGGTACATCTCAGAGGCGGTGACCTGACAATCGAGTACGATGAGAGTACAAACCACGTATTTATGACTGGCCCAGCCACCGAGGTATTTAACGGAGAAATCGAGGTATAACATGAAATTAGTAGATTTATTAGATAGATTAGATTACGAATTATATGCAGGTGAGCTTGATAGAGAGATTTCTACACTTACATATGATTCTAGAAAAGTTGAGAAGGACAGCGTTTTTGTTTGCATCTCAGGTACAGTAAGAGATGCTCACGACTTTATCCCTGACGTTATCGAAAAGGGAGCTAGCGTCATCATCATCGAAAAGGACGTAGAGCCAGTTGATGGCATTACTTACATCAAGGTAAAAAACAGTCGTGAGGCACTTGCTTACACATCTGCAGCTTACTTTGGTCATCCAGCTGAGCAGCTCAAAACCATTGGTATCACAGGTACAAAGGGCAAAACCACTACTACATACATGGTTAAATCAATCCTTGAGAGCGCTGGCATCAAAACAGGACTTATCGGAACAATCGAGTCTATCGTAGGCGAGGAGCGTATTCCAGCAGTTAACACTACACCAGAGTCATACCGTGTACAGGAGCTTTTCCGCCAGATGGTAGATGCTGGTCTTGATGCAGTTGTAATGGAAGTTAGCTCACAGGCCCTTATGCTTCATAGAGTATCAGGCTTTACATTTGATATAGGCGTATTTACAAATCTTGAGCCAGACCACATTGGTGAGAATGAGCACAAGGATTTCGAGGACTACATGCATTGCAAGAGTCTTCTCTTCAGACAGTGTAAAACAGGTATCTTCAATGGCGATAGCGAGCACATCGAAGGCATTTTAAAAGGTCACACATGCGACGTTGTAAAGTACGGCTACGGAAAAGACAACGACCTTATTGCTGAGAATGTTGAGCTCCTTAACGAGAATGGAGCTCTTGGTGTTAGATACCACATCACTGGCAAGGAAGACATGACAGTAGAGGTAAACGTACCAGGAACATTCTCGGTATATAATTCACTTACTGCAGTGGCTATTTGCAAGCAGTTTAATGTTGCTGAGGACAAAATCAAGGCAGCCCTTATGGATGTACATGTAAAGGGACGTATTGAGCTTATCCCAGTTTCAAAGAAGTTTACAGTAATGATTGATTATGCACACAACGCTATGGCACTTGAGAGCCTGCTTACTACACTCAAGGCTTATGAGCCAGGTCGCTTGGTTTGCTTATTTGGATGCGGTGGAAACCGTGCAAAATCAAGAAGATACGAAATGGGTGAGGTTTCATCAAAGCTTGCTGATTTAACAGTAGTTACATCTGACAACCCACGTAACGAGGAGCCAATGGACATCATCAATGACATTCTTGTTGGTGTGCATAAGGCAGACGGCGAGTACGTAACAATACCTGACCGCAAGGAGGCAATCAGATATTGCCTTACAAATGCAAAAGAGGGCGACATCATCGTTCTCGCTGGTAAGGGACATGAGGACTACCAGGAAATTAAAGGTGTAAAGCACCACATGGATGAGAGAGAATTAATCGCAGATATTATTAAGGAGGACGGTCATGACATTATTTAGAGGTGCAGGAGTAGCGCTTATTACTCCATTTAATGACGATGAAACTGTAAATTATGACATGCTTGGTACTCTTATTGACAGACAGATAGAGGGCGGCACTGACGCTATCATTGTATGCGGCACAACAGGCGAGCCAGCTACAATGAGCGAGGAAGAAAAGCTTTCTGTAATTGACTTTACAGTAAAGCGCGTTAATCATAGAATCCCTGTTATTGCAGGCTCTGGCGGCAACTCTACTAGACTTGTAATTGATTTTTCAAAAAAGATCGAAGCACTTGGTGTAGATGGACTTCTTATTGTTACACCATTTTACAACAAGGCTACACAGCAGGGACTCTACGAGCATTATACAAAAATTGCCAAGGCAATCGATTTACCTATTATCATGTACAACGTTCCTAGCAGAACAGGTTGCAATATCCTTCCTGAGACAGCCATGAGACTTGGACTTGAAAATCACAATATTGTAGGTATCAAGGAAGCCTGCGGAGATATTTCCCAGATTACAAAGCTTGCCAGCCTTTGTAGAGGATGCCTCGATATTTACTCAGGCAATGATGACCAGGTTATTCCAATCCTTTCATTAGGCGGAGTTGGCGTTATCTCTGTCCTTTCAAATGTTGCTCCAAAGGGCACACATGACATGGTTATGGAGTATTTAAATGGTCACGAGGCAAAGGCTAGAAAGCTCCAGCTGGACTACCTTGAATTAGTGGATGCACTTTTCTGCGAAGTAAATCCAATCCCTGTTAAATCCACAATGAATATGTTAGGATTTAATGTAGGAAGTCTTAGACTTCCACTAACAGAGATGGAGGAGGAGCATAAGGTTCAGATGAGCAAATTGCTCAGCAGAATGCCACAGGAAATGCTCGCATAATTTTGGAGACTAACTATTTCAAGCCAACCAAAACACCAATTACATACATAATAGTGGCAATTAATATAATTGTCTTTATTGTGCTGGAAATAATGGGCGATACTACAAATGGCATCTTTATGTTATACAACGGTGCCATGAATCCCGATTACATTCTTGATAATGGGGAGTGGTATCGTCTTTTTACGTCTACATTTATGCATTTTGGTATCGAGCATTTAGCTAATAATATGCTCTTATTATTTTTATTAGGACAAATATTTGAAGAGGCAGTAGGACCTACCAGATTCCTTGGTATTTACCTTGGATCAGGTCTGACTGGCTCTTTTTTGTCGTTCTTTATGATGTGCCTCATGGGGCAAAATGATATTGTAGCAGGAGCCTCAGGTGCAATATTTGGAATCATCGGAGGCATGATAGTGGTAATTCTTGTAAACAGAGGCAGATATCAGGGAATCAGCACCAGACGAATGCTTTTCATGGCAGTGCTCACCCTGTACTTTGGATTTGCAACCTCAGGAACGGACAATGTAGGACATGTAGGAGGGTTGGTAGCAGGAATTATATTAACATTCCTTAGCTATGGGCTAACAACGATTATAAAACGTAAGCATTCAAAAATGCTTCAATAACTAATATACAATAAAGCGAGGCGCTAATATGAAAAATTCAACTGTTAGCGTACGTGTTGAGGATAATATAAAACGTGAAGCCGAGGATATTATGCAAAGGTTGGGGCTGTCAATGTAACTGCGACGCTATTTATCTATATTGCGGTTATGTTGACAGTTTTATATTTTGTAAAACATTGTATTGCAAATGTAAAACATTGGGTGTATTCTATGATTAGAAGGAGGTAGTTGATTATGGCAGCTACAGCAGTAAAAGATACAAATTTCAATATGAGAATGAATAAGCAGAAAAAGGTTAGGTTAGAAGATTTATATGGTAACCTTGGCATGACTCTAGCAGAAGCAGTAAATATATTTTTTGAAAAATCATTAATGGAAGGTGGCATTCCTTTTGATGTTAGAATGCCACGCTATAATAAAGAAACTGAAGAAGCTATACAAGAGGCCAGAGATATAATGTCTGGTAAAGTATCAGCTAAGTCTTATTCTTCTTCTAAAGAATTATTTGAGGAGCTTGATGAAGAATAATGAAATATACATTACAACCTACCACTAAATTCAAAAAGGATTACAAAAGATGTAAAAAACGTGGTTATGACATGGATTTATTGTCTGAAGTCATTGATACTTTATTAGATGGTAAAGAATTAGATGAAAAGTATTATGACCATCCGTTGCGTGGTAATTATGAGGGTTTCAATGAATGTCATATCTTATCAGACTGGCTTTTGATTTACGCTAAAAATGAAAACAAACTAATACTTACTGCTTCCAGAACAGGAACTCATAGCGATTTATTTGACGAATAACCATCTCAATCGAGGTGGTTTTTCTTTTTTTAACAGAGATGGTTTGAGAACGATTTTATCAGGTGGTATTTCTTCTACACCAAGCAATGTAAAGAAATCTTTTGTTTGACTTACTTGGAGGTGATAAAACAATTAGCTTTTGTTATCGTCAAGAAAATGAGTTAGATGATGCAACTGTGTCAAAGTTAGTGCAACACCCCATGCAGTATATGATACATACAATAAGCCAGACCCTAATTGCCAGTTTCTTAAGAAAGAAACAAGTGAAAATAATTGTATATGGTGTGATGGATGTACCCTATAACCATGGGTAAAAAACTTTGGTGCAAGAGAAGTCAAGAGGAAGGCTCCAAATACATAGATATTTTTGTAAAATGCTAATAGGAAGTGTTATAATTTTTTTATCTATATAATGTGCGCTAGAAGAATGAGGGGTAATAATGAAGGTAAATATTTACTATGGCGGGCGAGGTCTACTTGAAGACCCTACACTTTACGTAATTAATAAAATGGAGCAGGTGCTGACGGAGCTTCAGGTCGAGGTGAAGCTTTACAACATCTACGAACAGAAAAATGCAATTTCTATGCTTCCACAGACATTGAAGGATGCTGATGGAATCATTCTTGCTACCACAGTTGAATGGCTTGGAATTGGCGGCTATATGAATCAATTCTTGGATGCCTGCTGGCTCTACGCAGACAAAACAGCCCTTGCAACTACATATATGCAGCCTGTGGTTATGTCCACCACCTACGGGGAGCGAGAGGCAATGGTGACACTTGAGAATGCTTGGGAAATTCTCGGCGGCTTGCCATGCTCTGGTTTTTGCGGCTATGTTGAGGATCTCAAGGAATTCAGGGAGAATTCTGAGTATGCCCACATCATTGAGAAAAAGGTGGAGACACTTTATCGTACGATTTCTCAGCATACAAAGGGACTTCCTACCAGTAATCAGGCTGTTACACGCAGTATTTCTAGAACTCAGCAGCTGGAGCTTTCTCCACAGGAATCTGAGCAGCTTTCAAAATTTGTTTCCGATGACGAATATGTTCAGACCCAAAAGGCTGATATTGCCGACCTTAGCAATTTGTTTAGGGACATGATGGGCAAAAAACAAGAGGACAGTTCTAACGAATATATCAGTGATTTCACAGTTCACTTTGCCGGAAATAAGGAGTTCTATGCAAAGTACCTATTTATGATAGAAGGAAAGCAGCAGCCACTTTTTATTCACGCCAATGGACAGCAGCTGGATTGTCACTACGGCAAAGAGGAAAACATTGATGTATACATGAAGCTCACAAGTGGCATCATGGACAATATAGTAGCAGGTCGCGAGACCTTCCAGAGGGCTTTTTCAGTGGGAGATATGACGGCAAAGGGCAATTTCAAAACCCTTAGGATGCTTGATGAAATTTTCCCATTTTCAAATTAGTTAATACAAATGGAGGATAACGATATGAAGGACAACAACTGTATTTTTTGTAAATTAGCAAATGGAGATATTCCTACAAATTCTATTTTTGAAGATAATGATTTCAAGGTAATTTTGGACGCAGACCCAGCTACAAAGGGCCATGCTCTTATTTTGCCAAAGAATCATTTTGCAAACTTATTAGAGGCAGATGATGATGTGCTTGAGAAGGCATTGCCACTTGCTAAAAAGATTGCAAATAAGATGAAGGCAGAGCTTGGTTGTGCAGGTGTCAACATTGTACAGAATAATGGAGAGGCAGCAGGTCAGACAGTTCACCATCTCCACATTCACGTTATTCCTAGATATGAGGATGACCCAGACAAGACTATCTGCGGATGGAGCCATCAGTCATTCTCTGAGGAGGAGACAGCTGCTGTAGTTAAAAAGCTTTCTATGTAAATTGCATAATTTGTCTAAGCACGGTGGAGGTAGGTTATGAAAAAGAGATTAGTTAGTGCCCTTTTGATGGGAACACTTATAGTTAGTTTATTCGGAGCTTGTGGAAATGGTGATTCTGAGGTGGAGGAACCACAGCAGAATCAGGAGGAGCCACAGGAGAATCAAGAGGAGCCACAGGAGAAAAAGCCTGTAGATGCTAATGTGGAAGTTATTGGAGGTATGGGCGAGTTCAATAGCGCGCTTGTTTCTTATATCGAGGAAAATGGCTTTGAGAATCAAAACTACATGATTTCTCCAACCTCCTACAGGGCAGCTTTGTGCCTTGCTACTGCTGGTGCAAATGGACAGACGAAACAGGAGCTTTTGGATGCTCTGAAATTTGAAAGCGAGGACCAGATGAATGCATGGTATTCAATGGTCTACAATGAGACTGTAGAATTTCAGGATAGCATTCAAGAAGAGATAGATTACTTAGAAGAACTTGAAAATGATGAAGACCTCAGAGATATGTATTCTCAAGTGGGCAATGGTCAGCCAGATGGGGCATTCAAGCTTGTAAATTCAATCTGGGCCAATGAAAGCGGAAACTGTGAATTTACAGACGAATACATTGAAAAAGTAGATGAATTATATTCAGCGACAGCTGATTCTAGACCAGCAGACCAATTGACAGATGCTATAAACGAGTGGGTAAATGATTCGACAAATGGTCAGATCTCAAAAATCTCAGATGATTTATCACAGGTGGATTTAGCATTGATAAATGCCTTATATTTGCGTGCTGGCTGGAAAGATAAATTCTATGAAGATGCCACAGAAAAGGGCAAGTTTACAACGTTTGATGGAGCCACAACTCAAAAGGACTTCATGTGTAGACAGGATGACATCCTATATTATGAGGAAGAAGGCGGAAAGCTTATTATTCTCCCTCTTGATTACGGTGTAAAATCTGCATTTATCCTCGGGGAAATATCCGATATCGACAAGGCATTATCTGAGGCTACAGAGCTTGAGGTGGATGTTCGACTTCCAAAAATCGATATGGAAAGCGAATTTGGCAAAGAAGAATTAATTGGATTTTTACAGGACCAGGGTGTAGAATTAGCTTTCAGAGATGATGGCTCAGCAGATTTTTCTATCATGAGTAATCTGCCAGTTTACATTGATGATATCATCCAAAAAACAAAGATAAAGACAGATGAGGATGGCATTGAGGCAGCTGCTGTAACTATTGTTGCCATGATGGAGGCTACAGCTGCGATGCCTGAGGAACAAGAGGTCAAGGAATTCTATGCGGACGAGCCATTCCAATTCTTGATTTATACAGACCTTGAAAATAGTGAGAATGAGATTCTCTTCTATGGACAGGTAGTAGAGTAATATTAGAAAAGAGATTTTATATGAAGAAAATAGTTATGACTGGCGGCGGTACAGCCGGTCATGTAACACCAAATTTAGCATTGCTACCATTTTTAAAGGAGGCAGGCTACGAAGTATATTACATCGGTTCCTACACAGGAATTGAGAAGAAATTAGTAGAGAATGCTGGAGTTACCTACTATGGTATTTCATCAGGTAAGCTCAGACGTTACCATGATTGGAAGAATTTTACAGACCCATTTAGAGTAATAAAGGGCTTTTCTGAGGCCAACCAGCTATTAAAGCATTTGAAGCCAGACGTAGTATTTTCAAAGGGCGGATTTGTATCAGTGCCAGTTGTTATGGCAGCAGCAAGACAACATATTCCAGCAATTATCCATGAGTCTGACATGACTCCAGGTCTTGCTAATAAGCTTGCAATACCATTTGCATCAAAGGTATGCTGCAATTTTCCAGAGACAATGCAATATTTGCCAGAGGGCAAGGCTGTACACACAGGCTCACCTATTCGTCAGGAATTATTTAGTGGTGACCGCAAAAGAGGCCTTGAATTTACAGGATTTAATGAGAACAAACCTGTAATTCTTATTATGGGCGGCAGCATTGGCTCAAAGTTTATAAATAACGCAGTTTGGGATTCTCTAGATACACTTTTACAGGATTTCCAGATTGTTCATTTGGTCGGAAAAGGAAATATCAACAATGACCTTACTGGTAAAGAGGGTTATCAACAATATGAGTTCATTAGTGAACAGCTGAATGATATTTTTGCTATGACTGACCTTATGATTAGCCGTGCAGGAGCTAATTCAATCAGCGAAATTTTAGCATTAAAGATACCGAATATTCTAATTCCACTTTCTGCTCAGGCCAGCCGTGGTGACCAGATATTAAATGCACAAAGCTATGAAAAACAGGGCTTTTCTACTGTTTTACAGGAAGAAGAATTGACAGGAGAATTGTTAATTTCTTCAGTAAAAAAGGTCTACGCAGACAGAGAAAATATCAAAGAAAAAATGGAATCAAGCCATTTGTTAGATGCAAACAAAACAATCCTTGATTTGATTACAGCTTTGAACAAGTAACAGATATTCAATGGAGAAAAATATGAAGATTCTAATTGTTGACGATGAAATATTTGCAAGAAGAACCCTTCAAAGATTGTTAACTCATGACGATGATTCTATAGAGATTATTGAGGCCGAAGATTGTTATGACGCGTATGCAATGTATGAAGAATTTAGGCCGGATCTTGTAATAACAGATATCATGATGAAAGGTGGAATCGGTGGCGAATGGCTTATCGAGAAAATCCTTACATTAGATAAAAATGCAAAAATAATTGTATGCTCTGGACGTCAAAAAACAGAGCTACTTAAGTACAAGCTAATGGGTGCGAAGCATTGTCTTCAAAAACCTGTAAAATACGATGAATTATGGGAATGTATTAACGATATTTTGTAACAAAAATCGCTAAATTTGACAAAAAATCGTAAGAATGCTATATTACCTTTTGTAACAAAATTGTAATAACTTATTATTTTTTGTAAGAAATAAGAAATTCAACAATGGAGGCTTATGATTAAATTTAGCGATAATCTTACTGCAATGTACATAAAAAACAGAAAATATATTAACAAGTGTACCATGCAGGGAGTGGCTCTTTTAGCAGCATCATCCCTTTTAGTTGCCGGAGCAATTGAGAATGCACCAGACAATCAGGCATATACTGCTTATTATGATATGGAACCAGCAAAAACAGCAGGCGTAGCTTCTGCAGTTTCTAGTGTTCAGCTTTCATCAGGAGAGTCAGACTTAGTTTATGAGTCAGCGGATGTTACAGTCGTTGCGGCTACTACTGATCAGGTAGAGCCAGACACTAGTGATGAATATGACGAGTGGGCAGACAAGGTCATGGCAAATGTAGATGAATATCTTTACATTCGCGCCGAGGATGACCAGAGTGCAGAGGCTATCGGAAAGCTTCGCGCTGGTGATGTTGCTACACTTGTTGATGTTTTTGATGGTTGGTACGAGATTGAGTCAGGTAATGCTCATGGATTCGTATCAGCAGATTACTGTGTAACAGGAATCGAAGCATACAACCTTGCAATGGATGTATGTTCTACATATGCTACAACAGACGTAGCTGGTCTTCGCATTAGAGAGGACGCATCAGAGGATGCCAAAATCCTCAAGGTCGTTCCACAGGGAACAAAGCTTACTGTTAATTCTGACGCAGAAGAGATTGATGGTTGGGTAGCTGTATCATATTCTGGTACATCAGGATATGTAAAGGCTGACTATGTCCAGGTTGACATGGTTACAGGCGAGGCAATCACTCTCGAGGAAGAGGCAGAGGCTATCGCAGCAGCAGAGGCAGCTGCAGCAGCTGCAAAGGAGCAGGCTGCTCAGGCAGCAGCTCAGAACCAGGCTGTTATTGATTCAGCAGATGATGTTACACTTCTTGCAGCAATCATCCAGATTGAGGCAGGAAATGAGATGTACGAAGGACAGGTAGCTGTAGGCGCTGTTGTTATGAACAGAGTATACAGTGGTTCATATGCAAACTCAGTTAGTGGTGTTATTTTCCAGCGCGGACAGTTTGCTACATCACGTATGTCATCAGTTATCTCTAGAGGAGTTAAATCTTCTTGCGTACAGGCTGCTCAGGAAGCAATGGCAGGCTCTGATCCAACTGGCGGACTTACACACTTTAGACGTGCAGGTTCAAAGGAAGGTCTCATTATCGGAAACCATGTTTTCTACTAAAATGATTAAATAAACATATAGCCAGTGTATCTGTTTGCTATATTGATTAATAATTATTGAATATTTTATAGCTCTTGGTATTTACCCAAGAGCTATTTTGGTATATAATGCATAATAAATCACTATTAATGTATATTTATGCAATGAAAATGGAGGTACGTTATGGACTTAAAGGGAAAAAACTTTTTGAAAATGTTGGACTTTTCAACTGAAGAAATCAATTATCTTATTGATTTGTCGTTAAGACTTAAGGATGAAAAGAAAAAAGGTGTATCACAGACTAGCTATATGACTGGCAAAAATATTGCCCTTATTTTTGAAAAGACGTCTACACGTACCCGTTGTTCATTTGAAGTAGCTGCACATGACATGGGGGCTCACGTTACATATCTAGACCCATCAGGTTCTCAGATCGGCAAAAAAGAATCAATCGCTGATACAGCTCGCGTATTAGGTCGTATGTACGACGGTATTGAATATCGTGGCTTTGAGCAGGAAAAGGTAGAAGCTCTTGCTAAGTATGCCGGGGTGCCAGTATGGAACGGACTTACAAATGAGTCTCACCCTACACAGATGATTGCCGACATGATGTCTATTAAGGAAAAGTTTGGCAAATTAAAGGGAATAAAATTTGTATATATGGGTGATGCTCGTTATAATATGGGTAACTCACTTATGGTTACTTGCGCAAAGCTTGGAATGGATTTTGTGGCATGCACTAACAAGAAATATTTCCCAGAGGAAGCTCTTGTAGCAAAATGCCAGGAAATCGCAAAGGAGACAGGTGCAACAATTACTTTAACAGAGGATGTTGCAGCAGGCTGCAAGGATGCAGATGTAATCTATACTGACGTATGGGTTTCAATGGGAGAGCCAGCAGATGTATGGGCTGAGCGAATCAAGGATTTATCTCCTTATCAGGTAAACGCTGAGGCTTTCTCATATGCTAAATCAACAGCAGTATTTATGCATTGCCTTCCAGCATTCCATGATTTAAATACAACAATTGGCAAGGAAATATATGAGCAGTTTGGTATCGACTGTATGGAAGTTACCGACGAAATATTTGAAAGCGAGCGTTCAATAGTTTTTGATGAAGCTGAAAATCGTATGCATTCAATCAAGGCTGTTATGTACGCAACATTAGGAAATGCTTAAAGAAATTACTTACGAATACTATGAATCTGTTGATTCTACCAACGACAGAATAAAGGAACAAGCTAGACTAGGAGCTGAGGAAGGACTTGTTATTTCCGCTGGCCATCAGACTGCAGGCAAGGGAAGAATAGGCAGGAAATGGGAATCACCTACCCATGATTCTATTTCCACATCAATGCTGCTTAGACCTAGCGACATCTCATTGGAGGCAATCCCTACCATTACAGTGGTTGCAGCCATGGCAGTAAGAGACGCAATTAGCCGTCTTTATGGATTAGAGGGCCAAATCAAATGGCCAAATGACATTGTATTGAATGGCAAGAAAATATGCGGCATTCTCACTGAAATGGAAATGCGCGAAAATAAGGTTTGGTACGTTGTCGTTGGAATAGGTGTTAATGTACACAATAAAAATTTCCCTGAGGAAATAGCTTTTAAAGCCACTTCAGTAGATTTAGAGCTTGAGAAAACTACAGGCGGAGTTGGACATAGAAGCCAACTTACAAAAGAGATATGGATAAGTTTTCAAAAGTATTATAATATTTTCATCGAGACTCAAGACATGTCAGGACTCAAGGAAGAATACGAAAGATATCTTGCCAACAGAGGAAATCGTGTTAGAATAGAGGCTCAGGAAGATTCTTATGAGGCAATCGCTCTTGGTATCACAAACAGGGGTGAGCTCATAATTGAGGTAGAAGGAGAGGAAAGGATTGTTCGCACTGGAGAGGTTTCCGTGCGAGGAATATACGGATACACCTAATGGAAGAAGAAACAGTTTTGTGCGGCGCCAGCTGCTACACTAAGAAATTTTATTTGAATCCGGAATTTGAGGGACTTCCACCTATGATAAAGGACGAGCTCAAGGTTATGTGTGTCCTTTACACAGAGGAGGTCAGCGGTACTATTCAGATGATTTATGATGAGGATGGTACTCTTCGAATCGAGGTTGACCACAATGAGGACGATTTATTGTATGATGAAATCGGCTCGGCTCTTGAGGTTAAAAGAATGCAGCGTGAGCGCATGGAGTTATTCGAGGCGCTTGAGACATATTACAAAGTAGTTTTTCTAGGCGAGGGAATGTAAATGTTACTTACAATTGATGTTGGAAATACAAATATTACAATGGGTGTTTTTGATGGTTCAGACTTATTAGGAAACTTCAGAATCACTACCAAAATTAATCGTACATCGGACGAATTTGGAATCACTATCCGTGAAATACTTCGTTCCAACGATTTGGATTATTCAAATATTGATGATGTTATCATCGCATCTGTTGTACCAAACGTAATGCATTCTCTTACAAGTTCAATCATAAAATATTTTGATATTCAGCCAATCATTGTTGAAGCAGGAATTAAGACAGGCATTAGAATTGCAACAGAGAATCCAAAGCAGATTGGTGCAGACCGTATCGTAGATGCAGCAGGTGCTTATGAGCTTTACGGTGGCCCAGTGCTTGTTATTGATTTTGGCACAGCTACCACATATGACCTTGTAGATGACAAGGGTGCATTTGTATCAGGTGTTACAGCACCAGGTATCAGAATCAGTGCCAGGGCTCTTTGGGAGGATGCTGCAAAGCTTCCAGAAATTGAAATTAAAAAGCCTGAAAAGATTCTTGCTAAGGAGACAATTTCTTCTATGCAGGCTGGTCTTGTTTATGGACAAATTGGTCAGACAGAATACATTGTCAAAAACATGATTAAAGAGAGTGGCTACGAAAATGTAAAGGTTGTTGCTACTGGTGGATTGGGCAATTTGATTGCTAGCGAGACACAGTGCATCGATATTTACAATCCAAACCTTACTCTTTACGGTATGAAATTTATTTACGATAAGCAAAAGAGATAATGATAGAAAAATTACAAATCGGAAACGTAACTTTAGATAATAATTTAATTTTGGCTCCAATGGCAGGCGTAACAGACCTGCCATTTCGCTTGCTCTGCAAAGAACAGGGTGCAGCACTTTGCTGCATGGAAATGGTTAGTGCCAAAGGTATTTTATACAACAACAAAAACACTGAGAGCCTTCTTACAGTAGACGAAAGAGAGCGACCAGTTAGCTTACAGTTGTTTGGCTCAGACCCAGAGATAATGGGAGCAATGGCTGCCAAAATTGAGCATAGAAACTTTGATATTTTAGATATAAATATGGGCTGCCCCGTGCCAAAGGTTGTTAATAATGGCGATGGCTCCGCTCTTATGAAGAACCCAGTGCTTGCGGGAAAAATCATCGAGAGCATGGTAAAGGCAATTAAAAAGCCTGTCACTGTCAAAATCAGAAAAGGATTTGATGATGACCATATTAATGCTGTTGAGATGGCCCATGTGGCAGAAGAGTCAGGTGCAGCAGCAATAGCTGTTCACGGCCGTACCAGAGAGCAGTTTTATTCTGGAAAGGCAGATTGGAGCATTATTGCAGATGTAAAATCAGCAGTTAAGATTCCTGTTATTGGAAATGGTGACATTCTTGATGCAAAGGATGTTATTGCAATGAAGGAACAGACAGGCTGCGATGGCTTTATGATTGGTAGAGGTGCTCAGGGAAATCCTTGGATTTTCCATCAGATTCTCCATTACTTTGAGACAGGAGAATTGATTGGAAAACCACCAATGGAAGAGATGGTGCAGACCATGCTACGCCACGCAAAGCTTCAAATAGAATTCAAGGGAGATTACCTTGGAATCAGAGAAATGAGAAAGCACGCAGCATGGTATACAGCAGGCTACAAGGGAGCAAGCAAATTAAGAGGTCGCATTAACGATGTGGAATCCTACGAAGAGCTAGAGCAGTTATTTAATGAGTTTCTAGAAACATACTGCTAAGTTATTTTGAATATTCTATGAATAGTTTTAGGACTCCTTGACATCAATATGTGTGTGGCTTATAATTCACTAAGTTATTGAAATTTATGAGTTTTTGCATTGCAAAGCTCTTAGACAAATATATCCGAAGGGGAAAGGAAAATAATATGGAAGCTAAGAAAAATTTACTTACAGCTGAAGGACTTAAAATATTAGAAGACGAACTTGAGGATCTCAAGGTCAATAAACGTAAAGAAGTATCTCAGAAGATTAAGGAAGCCAGAGAGCAGGGCGACCTTTCAGAGAACGCAGAGTACGATGCAGCTAAGGATGAGCAGAGAGATATCGAAGCTCGTATCGAAGAAATCGAGAAAATCCTTAAAAATGCAGAAGTAGTTACAGAAGAGCACGATACAAAGAATATCAACATCGGTTGGACAGTTACACTTCTTGACGTAGAGTTCAACGAGGAGACAGAGTACAGAATCGTTGGTTCTACAGAGGCAAACAGCCTTAGTGGCAAGATTTCAAACGAATCACCAGTAGGAAAGGCAATCATTGGTCACAAAAAGGGTGATACAGTAGTTGTTGAAACAGAAGCTGGTGAAATCCAGTACAAGATTCTTGCTGCAAAGAAGTCTAAGTAATATCATTAGGAACTATTAATGTCGCAATCCGATTTTGGGTTGCGACTATTTTTTTACTATCAAGGAGGGACCAAATGCTAGCAAAAATTAAGAAAAAATACATAGGAGATAAAGCTTTCTATAAGAGATATATCTTCCTTGCGACACCAATGATTATCCAACAGGCCATCACAAATTTTGTCAGTTTTTTGGATAACCTTATGGTAGGACAGTTGGGACAGGAAGCTATTTCTGCAGTTGCCACAGTTAACCAGTTGAACTTCGTTTTTTCATTAGCAGTTTTTGGGGCAGCTTCAGCAGGTAGTATATACGGAGCACAGTATTTTGGAAAAGGTGACCACAAGGGCCATATGTATACATTCCGTTTTAAGCTATACGCTACTTTGTTAGCTACATTTATAGGAATCATTTTGTTTAAGGCCCAGGGAAGTAACTTAATATCACTTTTCCTGACAGAAAGCGAAGGGGCTTCACCGGAGCTAGCACTTGAACTTGGACTTCAGTATTTAGGAATAATACTAGTTGGTCTTATTCCATTTGCTGTTAACCAAGCATATGCCACAAATATCAAAGAGACCGGTCAGACGGTAATTCCGATGTTGGCAGGTATGGTAGCAGTTGCTACTAACGCATTCTTAGATTACTGCTTGATATTCGGTTTTGGCCCATTTCCACAGATGGGAGTTCAGGGTGCTGCCTTGGCCACTGTAATCGCAAGATACATAGAATGTGCTATCGTAGTAATCTGGGCACATACACACAAAGAATTAAATAGATATCTTGAGGGAGCTTATATAGGTTTTGGTTTGCCTCGAAAGGTATTTAACCAGATTTTAATCAAGGGTGCGCCACTTATGGTAAACGAGGTGCTTTGGGCAGCTGGAGTTAGTGCAGTTACACAGAGCTATTCTGTTCGAGGAATGAATGTCCTTACAGCACTTAGTATTTCAAATACAGTAGGAAACCTATTTAACATTGTATTTATTCAGCTTGGTGCTTGCATCAGTATTATTGTTGGTCAGTATCTAGGCTCAGGAGATTTGGAAGAGGCCAAGGATGCAGACAACAAAATGATTGCATTCAGCGTTTTCTGCTGTACAATCATGGCAATCATCATGTTCGCAATTGGTGGATTATTCCCACGCATCTACAATGTAGACCCAGAAATAAGACATCTTGCAACACGCCTCATAGCAGTAGCAGCATTATGGATGCCATTCTGTTCGTTTAGCCATTGCTCATATTTCACCCTTCGTTCAGGTGGAAAGACACTGGTTACATTTATATTCGATTCAGTGTTTACATGGGTAGTTATGGCACCACTTGCATATGTGCTTGCACACTTTACAGGACTTGGCATCGTTTGGGTATATTTCTTCGTTCAGGGTACAGAATTAATCAAAAACATCATGGGATACTTTATGGTCAAGAGTGATGTTTGGCTTGTGACGATGGTTTAGAAATGTAAAAATATCAATTTTTACATTTCGTACATGGCAGGATTTTGGACTAAAAGTACAAAATCATGTCTGCCGAAGGCAGATTTAAAAGCATGTTTCCTTGGCATGCTTTTAAACCTATAACCTTGACACTCAGAGTTTTCTAGGTCTATAATTAAAAGACTTTTGAGTATTTACTAATCTAAATTAATATATATGAAATAAAAAAGGAGACAATATGGCAGAGCAGGATACAAACCAGTTATTAAAGGTTCGTCGAGAAAAGCTTGCTGCACTTCAGGAAGCAGGCAAGGATCCATTTCAGATTACAAAGTTTGACCAGACACATCATACTGATGAGGTAATCTCACTTTATGAGGAGCATGAGTCAAAGCTTTTAGCAGGACGTAGTGCTGTTAACACAGATGGAATGGATGAAGAGGCTGCAAAGCAGGCAATTAATGACGATTACAACGAGCGCCGTTCTATTATGGACGCACAGCCAATTCACGTTAGCATCGCAGGACGTATGATGTTCAAGCGTGTTATGGGAAAGGCAAGCTTCTGCAATATTCGTGACCGTAAGGGAGATATCCAGGTTTACGTTGCCAGAGATGCAATCGGAGAGGAGCCATACGCAGATTTCAAGAAGTCTGATATCGGTGATATTTACGGTATCAAGGGATGGGCTTTCAGAACAAAGACAGGTGAGATTTCTATCCACGCTGAGGAGATGACATTACTTTCTAAGTCACTCCAGATTCTTCCTGAGAAGTTCCACGGACTTACAGATACAGATATGAGATACCGTCAGCGTTACGTTGACCTTGTTATGAACAAGGAGTCACGTGATGTATTTGTTAAGCGTTCACTTATGATGAAGGAAATCCGTAATTTCCTTGCAGAGCGTGACTTCATGGAGGTTGAGACACCTATTCTTGTTTCAAACGCAGGTGGTGCAGCAGCTCGTCCATTCGAGACACATTACAACTCTTTAAATGAGGATGTTAAGCTTCGTATTTCTCTTGAGCTTTACCTTAAGAGACTTATCGTAGGTGGTTTCGAGCGTGTATACGAAATCGGTCGTGTATTCCGTAACGAGGGTGTTGATACTCGTCACAATCCTGAGTTTACACTTATGGAGCTTTACCAGGCATACACAGATTACGAAGGCATGATGGAGCTTACAGAGACTATGTTCCGTCGTCTTGCTGAAAAGGTTGTTGGTTCTACAAAGATTTCTTACAACGGAATCGAAATCGACCTTGGCAAGCCATTCGAGAGAATGACAATGACAGACGCTGTAAAGAAGTTTGCAGGCGTTGATTTTGATACTATTGCTGATGATGAGGCAGCAAAGGCAATTGCTCGCGAGAAGGGCGTAGAGTTTGAGGACCGCCACAAGAAGGGTGATATCCTTAACCTCTTCTTCGAGGAGTTCTGTGAGGAGAATCTTATCCAGCCTACATTTATTACAGACCACCCAATCGAGATTTCTCCACTTACAAAGAAGAAGCCTACAGACCCTACAAGAGTAGAGCGTTTTGAGCTCTTCATTAATACATGGGAGATGTGTAACGCATACTCAGAGCTTAATGATCCAATCGATCAGCGTGAGCGTTTTGCAGCACAGGATGCTAACGCAGCAGCAGGTGATGACGAGGCTGAGCATACAGATGAGGACTTCCTCAATGCACTTGAAATCGGTATGCCACCTACAGGCGGTATCGGTTATGGTCTTGACAGACTTTGCATGCTTCTTACAGATAGCCAGGCTATCCGTGACGTGCTTCTCTTCCCCACTATGAAGAGTCTTGATGCACCAAAGAAGAGCACAGCTGCAGCAGATGACAAGAGCGGATTCTTTGCTCCTAACTCAAGCATTGATTTCTCAAATGTAAAGATTGAGCCACTTTTCGAGGAGCAGGTTGATTTTGAGACATTCTCAAAGTCTGATTTCAGAGCTGTTAAGGTTAAGGCTTGTCAGGCAGTACCTAAGTCAAAGAAGCTTCTTCAGTTCACTCTTGATGATGGTACAGGCACAGATAGAACTATCCTTTCAGGTATTCATGAGTTCTACGAGCCAGAGGAATTAGTTGGTAAGACACTTGTAGCTATTACAAACCTTCCACCACGTGCAATGATGGGTATCGAGTCTTGTGGTATGTTACTTTCAGCAGTTAACAACCTCAAGGATTCAGACGGTGAAGAGCTTCACCTTCTTATGATTGATAACCACATCCCAGCTGGTGCTAAGTTGTATTAAAATAAACATAATATTATTAATGGAGAGTCCATCAATTTTGATGGGCTCTTTTTTTCTGCCATGATTAGCAAAGTGTGTAATTATATTTTCGGGT
Source organism: Pseudobutyrivibrio sp. (assembly GCF_015057185.1). Classification (GTDB taxonomy): domain Bacteria; phylum Bacillota; class Clostridia; order Lachnospirales; family Lachnospiraceae; genus Pseudobutyrivibrio. The sequence continues at coordinate 70,577 of NZ_SVEV01000009.1, forward strand.
TTAAAGTTCTAAAGTTTAAAGTGCTAATGCATTGTATTTCCTTTGTTCAAAAGACATTTGTCTTATGGAGAAATACAGTTTGTCATGCTATAATGGTCAAGCTGTGCGTGAAAATAATTAAATACAGAATAAATTTATAAAAGGAAGTAAGTAATGAAAGAAGAGAAAAAATTAGGGCTTATGTCCCTCATACTGATGATTTTTACATCAGTTTACGGTTTTAACAACATTCCAAGATCCTATTACTTAATGGGTTATGCAGCTATTCCTTGGTTTGTTATTGCAGGTATTTTATTCTTTATTCCATTTGCCTTCATGGTAGCAGAGTTCGGTTCTGCATTCCGTAAGGAGACAGGTGGTATGTACTCATGGATGTGCAAGTCAGTTGGACCAAAGTACGCATTCATCGGTACTTTTATGTGGTACACATCATATGTACTTTGGATGGTAAATGTATCATCAGGTATCTGGGTACCAGTATCAAACGTAATTTTCGGAGAGGATAACACAGCCACTTGGTCATTATTTGGCTCACACTTTTTATCTGGCTCTAGACTTCTTGGTCTTATGGCAGTTATCTTTTTCATTGTAATCACATATTTTGACTCAAAGGGAATCGACAAGATTAGCACAGTAACTTCTGTTGGTGGTACAGCAGTTCTTACAATCAATATTCTTGTAGTTGTAGGATCAATCGTAATGATTATCGCTCGTGGTGGACAGCTTCAGCAGCCATTTGCTGGTCTTGAGTCACTCAAGACACCTCTTAACGTTGCTTACCAGGGCAATCCTATCATGATTTTATCATTTATCGTTTATGCACTTTTCGCATACGGCGGAATCGAGGCAGTTGGTGGTCTTGTTGATAAGACAGAGAACCCTAAGAAGAACTTCCCTAAGGGTATCGTTACAGCAGCAATGGTTATCGTTGTTGGTTATGCACTCCTTATCATGCTCGTAGGTTCATTTACAAACTATAGCGAGATTCTTGGTAGCGACAATATTACACTTGGTAATGTTTCATACGTAATTATGTCAAACTTTGCGGCAGAAATCGGTGCAGCATTTGGCGCTACAGAGGCTACTCAGGTTGCACTTGCTCACGGCTTTGCTAGAGTATATGCTCTTATTATGCTCCTTGCACTTATGGGTGCTATGTTTACACTTGTTTATTCACCACTTAAGCAGCTTATTGATGGTACAGAGAAAGAGCTTTGGCCTGGTAAGATGGGTGAAATTGCAGAGGACGGCATGCCAAAAAATGCTATGTGGATTCAGTGTGCTATCGTTTGCGTAATGGTGCTTTTAGTATCATTCGGTGGCGACACAATGCAGCAGTTCTTCTTAATTTTAACAGCAATGGTTAACGTTGGTATGACAGTACCTTATATGTTCATCTCATTTGCTTTCCCTAAGTTCAAGAAGATGAAGGATGTAGACCGCAGCTTCGTTGTTTACAAGTCACAGACTTCAGCAAATATCTGGGGATATGTTGTTACATTAACATTACTTTTTGCAAACGCATTTGCTATTATCCAGCCAGCACTTGACGGTGATTACAAGACAACATTCTGGTCACTCAGTGGTCCTGTTATCTTTGGTCTTGTAGCATGGGCAATCTACACACGTTACGAGAAGCGAGTTGCTTCAGGCAAGATTGCTGCAAAGGATTCAGTTGAGAATGCAGATTCAGCAAAGGATGTTGCTGCTCAGGCAGAATAATTAAATAATCGTTCTTGGGGTAGTTGTTACTACCTAGGACATGAATAATAGAATGGTCAGACTTCGGTCTGGCCATTTTTTATGTTACATTGGGGTTCGCACTAGCAAGGGAATTTTCAGAATAAATTCGAAACATTCTGTGAACTCTGGGTAATAGTCCTCACAAATAATGTAAAATAACAATGAATAACTATCCGGACAGGTAGGTGCCAATGAGAAAATATAAATTTAAGTTGGTGACAAATTATATAGCGCTATTTAGAAAGATTGTAGAAGGTATTTGTGCTGAGCTAAATTCTAAAAATGGTAATTTGGCAAAAGCTAATGAGTATTTACAAACACTTCAGGCAAAGGCCATAGAGCTCGGTGAATATATCGAGGGAGAGGAAGGCTTGGGTCATGCCACTGTCCATGTGCTAGAGGAATTCTGCGAGGTAATATATGAAGTTAATGAAGATGTACTTAGCGAGCATGGGCTGTCGGGAGAGTCAGCAAGGAATATATTAGATAGTGCGATTAATAAGATTGAAAAGAGTGCTAATGAGGATATAGAGATACAGAGGCTAGCTGTGTTTTTACCTTACAAAGCCAGTATGTGGGATTCTCTAGAGAGCGTATGGATGGCTGCGGATGCCGACCCTACTTGTCGCGCCCTTGTAATTCCTATTCCATACTTTGATATTAATCCTGACAGGACAGTAAAGAGTGAAAACTGGGAGGGAGATTTATTCCCAGATTACGTGCCAATAACCCCATATCAGGATTTTGATTTTGGTGCAGAGCATCCGGATATGATATTCATTCATAATCCATATGATGATTGTAATTTGGTTACTTCAGTACACCCATTTTTCTATTCTGATAAGCTTAAGAAATTTACGGATTGTCTAGTATATATTCCATATTTTGCAACTTCAGGAGCAATGAGCGAGGCTCAGTCACTGCTGCCTGCTTATCTTAATGCGGACTATATAGTAATTCAATCAGAGAAGTTTAAGGGATTTTATGATGAAAGAGTTCCACGAGAAAAGCTATTACCTTTTGGTTCGCCTAAGTTTGATAGTGTAATAAGAAAATGCAAGAATCCACCAGAGCCACCAGAGGAATGGAAGGGCAAAATGGCTGGCAAGAAGGTTTACTTCTATAATACCAGTTTAAATGGCATGCTTGCCGACACAGAGTCATTCATGAAAAAAATGGTTTACGTGTTTGATACCTTTAGAGGTCGAGAAGATGCATGTCTATTATGGAGACCACATCCTTTGTTTGAGAAAACTTTAGGAAATATGCGTCCTGAATTCTTGCCTGTTTATCAAGATATTAGAGATAAATATATTAAAGAAGGCTGGGGAATCTATGACACAACACCAAGCATAGAGAATACCATAGCCCTATGTGATGTTTATATTGGAGATGCTGCCACAAGTGTGACATCTCTGTTTGGCGTGGTTGGAAAGCCATTATTTATCTTGAACAATAAATTACATTCACTTCCACCTGATGATTTGTGGAAATTTGCTGGTGGACCACCTGCAATTCAATTGTTAGACGGTAGTTGGCACAAAGATGTGGGATTGTTGGGAAATAGATTATACCGTCGTGATGGTGACAAAGAGAATTTTATCTATGATAGAACGTTAGATTTCCCAGCAAGTGGCGGATATTATACATTTCCATATGAGTATAAGAAAAATAAACTATATGTATTCCCTACTAATGCCCAGGATATCTATGTGGTAGAGGGACCAAAAGAACGCAAGATAGCATTATCTAGAAAAACAGATCGAGCTGGGGCTTTTTCAGGCGTTTCATTCTATGAAAATTTGGCAATAATATGGGCAATGAGATACCCGGATATTGTTATTTTTAATATGGAAACTGAGCAGGTATTTAATATAGGTGACATTGGTACTTTTAACGTGGCAGTGATGCCTGATTTAGAGCGCTTGCAGGCAGTAAGAATTTATTACAAAGACAGGATGTATATATTCAGTAATGATGGCACAAAGGTGTGCGTTTTAGATTTAAAGAACGTTACAGCGGAAATCAGAAACACTGGAATAACCGGACTATATTTCGCTGCAGGAGCAAGACGAATTGATGATAGGACAATGTGGCTGATTCCATATGAAGGAGCAAAGGTTGTAAGGTTTGATATGGAAACATTCAAATCAAAGGAGTACGACCTTTATCTGGAAGGCATGGATGGCTGGGATAGAAGAAATAAAACCCACAATTTCATCAAGTTTTTCTCAAGTGCAGCTGTTTTAGATGATAGAGTCATATTCAGTCCTATGTGGGGGAATATGTTTGTAGAGCTTAATCCTGAAACAGGTGAAGTAAAGGAATGGGAGACTCCATTTGAGATAACATTTGAGGATATAAATGATTATATGCCAAATGGCGGAATAGGCGTCTTCGGAAAGGATGTTTTAAAGGACGAGTATAGATACTATTATTATCCGAAGAACCAGATATTCAAAATAGATTTAGACACAAAAGAAATAGAGCAAATCAAGTATGGCAGTTATTCAAAAGAGGATATTTATAGTCTTGAAGAAGGATATCATCCAATCTCAGAATGGATGAAGTATTGTTGCTGTGAAGGACAGTACAATACGCTCAAAGATTTGCTTGATGATAATATCACGGGAAATAAGCATGAAAAATTAAAGCAATTGGAGGATTATGCCGATATCAATAGTAGTATAGAAGGCGATTGTGGCGAAAAGGTATATTGGTACTTGAAATAAGGCACGAAGCCTTAGTGAGGAGTGCTTATGAAAAAGGTTATAACTTACGGAACTTTTGATTTGTTCCACGAAGGTCATTATAAGTTGCTAAAGAGAGCAAAAGAGCTTGGGGACTACCTTATTGTAGGTGTCACCACGGAGACCTATGACCGTTCAAGAGGAAAATTGAATGTAGTTGATGACCTTATGACCCGCATTGAAAATGTACGAAAGACAGGCTTTGCTGATGAGATTATTATAGAAGAAACTATTGGTCAGAAGGTTAGCGATGTTCTCAAATACAAAATTGATATTTTCACTGTAGGTAGTGATTGGACCGGCGTATTTGATTATATGGAGGAGTACTGCGAGGTCGTTTACCTAGAGCGTACAAAGAATGTTTCTTCTACAATGCTGAGAAACGAAGCATTTCACATTCAGAGAATTGGCATAATCGGAAATGGCAGAATAGCAGGCAGATTTATATCAGACGCAAAGAGCGTATCTGGTGTGAACGTTCAGGGGGTGTACAATCCACATTCTGATAGTGCAAAGAAATTTGCGAAAGAGCATGATCTTAATTTTTATAAATCCTTAGATAAAATGTATGAGGACACTGATATTATTTACATCGCTGCTCCTCATGAGACGCATTATTCCTACATCAAGGATGCTTTAGAGCATGACAAGCATGTAATCAGCGAGAAGCCTCTGGTATTTAAGGAACAGCAGGCGAAAGAGCTTTTTGATTTGGCAAAAGAACGAGGTAAGATTCTCATAGAAGGTATCAAAACTGCATATTGCCCAGGTTTTACAAAGCTTATTGATGTGGCCTGCTCTGGTTTGATTGGAGCAGTTAGATATGTGGAGGCATGCTTCACAAAGCTAGAGGACCCGGATACTAGAGAACTTACAGATTTGAAATATGGTGGCAGCTTCACAGAGCTAGGCAGCTATTGTTTGCTTCCTATAATCAAGTTGTTTGGCACTGAGTACGAGAATGCCACTTTTGAAAGTATCCGAAATGAGGATGGGCTAGATATATTTACAAAATGTAACCTCACATTCAAGCGTGGAATGGCTACAGCCACTTGTGGATTAGGTGTCAAAAGTGAAGGTAGATTGTTGATAGCCGGTACCCGAGGATACATAGTTGTTGATGCACCATGGTGGAAGACCACATACTTTGAGGTTCACTATGAAGATCCAAATCTAGTTGAAAAGTATTCTGAAAGATTCCTTGGCGAAGGTTTAAGATACGAGATAGCTGATGCCCTTAACCAGATTAATGGAAATGGCAAGAGCGAATTTAAGCTTACTCGAAAGGAATCTATTGCCATGGCGTCTGTTATGGAGAAATTTTTGGAGCATGAGAATAGAGAAAAAGTAGTACAGGTTAGTTTCAAGAATATTTCAAGAGATGCAGGTGAAGTAATTAGTGGACTAGGTATATAGAATGATATGAAAGCAGATAAGAGATGGTGATGAGCCATCTCTTTTTATGTATTTGGAATAATTGCAAAACAATTAAATTGATGGTAGTTTTGAGTAAAATAATAATCATTTTGATGGTGATTAGATATTAATGATGATTGTATGTTATAATCGTAAATACGAAGCAGCAATTCATACGAGGAGATATTAAAAAATGGGCAAATATTTAAACCCAGGTAATGCAGGGTTTACACAAATTACAAATGGAAACTATGTGGATAAGACCGGATTAATCGGTCTTATTAACGAATCTATCAATACACCACAAAAGTTGACTTGCGTAAGTAGACCTAGACGATTTGGAAAATCATTTGCTGCCCAGATGTTATGTGCATATTATGATTGCACTTGTGACTCTGAATCCTTATTTAACGGGTATGAAGTAGCCAAGACAGCGAGCTACAAGGAATACCTTAACAAGTTTAATGTTTTATATTTAGATATTACAGGCTTTATTTCGAATTTAAAAAGCAAAGAAAGAGAATTAAGAGAGATTGTATCTGATATCACAGAAGCTATAAAACGTGAATTAGTGGAGGACTATCCGGAGCTAGAAGCAATAACAGAGTTGATAGATTGTTTGATTGGTTATGCAGAAAAAAGTAGTAAACAGTTCATCTTTATTATCGACGAGTGGGACTCTGTAATCAGAGAAGGTAAAAATGATGAGAAAATCCAGATAATATATTTGAATTTATTAAGAGAATGGTTTAAAAATGGAAATTTTACACCTCAGGTAGTAGCTGCTGCGTACATGACAGGAATACTCCCTATAAAAAAAGATGGGACAGAATCAGCTATATCAGATTTTATGGAGTATACTGTTTTAAATCCTGGAAGATTTGCTAGATACACCGGATTTACGGAGACAGAAGTAAAGTGTCTTTGCGAGGAGACTAATCAGAATTTCGAAAAGATGAAGGAGTGGTATGATGGCTACTCATTTATACAAGAGGATTCTATTTATAATCCATATTCTGTAATGTCCGTAATTAGAATGCAGAATTTTGAATCATTTTGGCAGAAAACATCTGCAGCAGAATCATTGCCGACATATATAAATCTAAACTTCAATGGCTTACAGGATGACATTATTAGATTAATAGCTGGAGAGAATATTGAGGTAAATGTTAATGGTTTCGCAAATGATGTGGAATCGTTTAAAACAAAAGATGATGTACTCACTTTGATGGTTCATTTAGGATATTTGGCATATAATTCTTACGATAGAACTGTAATGATACCTAACAAAGAAGTAAAAACAGAATTTGAAGATTTAATAAAAAATGCTGACAATACAAAGCTTTGTGAGCTTGTTCAAAAATCAAGAAAGCTCCTTCAAGATACAATTGACGGAGACGAGACTTCAGTGTGTAAAGGAATAGAAAAGATAAGAGAGTCATCATATGCACCCACATTTTATAATGATGAGCAATCTTTAAGATACGTAATTAAATTTGCATATATTGTATGCGTTGATCAATACGTACGTGTCGAAGAATTACCGTCAGGGAAGGGTATAGCTGATGTGGTATATATTCCGAAAAAGAATTCAAACTTGCCAGCGTTGGTCGTGGAATTGAAATGGAACAAGACAGAGGATGCAGCTATAAAACAAATAAAAGAAAAAAATTATCCAAGTGTGATAAAAGATTTTGATGGCGATATAGTGTTAGTCGGAATCAATTATGATGAGAAAAATAAAACTCACACATGTAAAATAGAGAGAATATCTTAGGGATTGATTTGTAATAAAACTTGCATATTGAATGCTGCATTACGATATTGCTATAAATCATGCTCCTGAGTATGATGTTGATGCAATATATGAAGAATTGAATAAGTAGAGATTACTCCTCATGTAAGGTTTAACGTTTATTACATGGGGATTTTTTTGATATATTTAGGACTTTCTAAGGTATAATAGAAAGTCACAATGATGCCGGAAGGATAAAAGAAGATGGAAGTAAATGTAATACTTGCAAACTACATAGAGATAATAAATCCTATGACACATAGCAAGGAATTATTTGATAAATGGGTAGACAATTATCCATTCTTTAATAATATTGAAAAAGAGGGAGTAGTACTGTATGCAGCATAATGAAGATGTTTGAACACGCATGGGTGTATGAGAATAAAGGCAGAAAAATGCACATAAGTATGGAGAATCGCAAAGAAGAATTTTGAAAGAAAAGGAATATGATGTAGTTGTAAGAAATGAGATGGGAAACCATCTCATTTTACATTTTCAAGAGAGGAAAAATCCGAATTTACTAAAATAAAAGTGCCGAAAATACTAAAATGAAATTGAATGATTAAATTCATCTTTTGCTGGCAAGTCCTGTCGCTATGCAGGTTTCTATATGGTTGATGGCAAATACAGAGATAACTGCTCTATATATGATAAAACCGTGCAATGGGTCGTTATAAATCTCGATTTTATAGGATTTTTTTAATTTCAAAAACGTTTACGTAAAAAAACGTTTATATTATACTTAAGTCGATAAAATTTGACAAAATTGTATTGATTTGTTTAATATTATTGATGTAAGGAGATGATAATATGGCAAAGAAGTCAATAGTATTATTACCAGAAACAGAAGAAATATTACAAGAAATGGGATTGCAAATAAAATATGCGAGATTGCGTAGAAAGCTATCTGCAGAATTAGTGGCAGAGAGAGCGGGGATTAGTAGAGCTACGCTTGTATCTATTGAGAAGGGGGCATCATCTGTTGCCATTGGTTGTTATGCAGCTGTTCTGCATGCACTTAACTACATGGATAAAGATTTATTGCTAGTGGCGAAAGATGATGAATTAGGCAGAAAGTTACAAGATTTAGAATTGCCTATAAAAAAAAGAGTAAGAAAATGAGGTAAATAATGGAATCAGGAAAAGAAATATTTGTATATGCTGATTTTGAACAATTCGATAATGAATTGGTTGGTAAGATAAACGTATCTATTGTTCGTGGTAGAGAATTTTACAGCTTCGAATATTCTGAAGAATGGTTGAAACATCAAAATTTTGTTATTGATCCAGACTTGCAATTATATAAAGGCAGGCAGTATATCAATGATGATAAAAAAATATTTGGAGCGTTCGCAGATTCGTGTCCAGATAGATGGGGCCGAAAGCTTATGGATCGTAGAGAGGAATTGCGAGCTAGGGAAAATGATGAGCGCCCAAGGAAGCTTTTAGAAAGTGATTATTTGTTAGGTGTTTACGACGAATCTAGAATGGGAGGCTTAAGATTTAAAACAAATGAAGATGGACCATTCCTTTCGGATGATGTTGAATTCTCAACTCCACCATGGACTTCTCTTAGAGAATTGGAGCAAGCATCAATAGCTTTTGAAAATGAAGATAATGGACTAGATGATAAGTGGTTAAAGCAATTGTTGGCACCAGGTTCTTCATTGGGGGGAGCTCGTCCTAAGGCATCGGTAAAAGCTCCAGATGAGACACTTTGGATTGCAAAATTCCCATCGAAACATGATGACATAGATTCGGGAGCATGGGAAATGGTAGTGCATGATTTGGCGATAATGTGTGGACTAAATGTGCCTGAAGCTAAAGCGGAGAAATTTTCAAAGCTTGGAACAACATTTCTTGTAAAAAGATTCGATAGGGATGGCGAAAAAAGAATACACTTTTCATCCGCAATGACAATGCTTGGAAAGAGTGATGGAGCAAATGCAGTAGATGGAAGTAGTTATTTAGAAATTGTTTCTTTCCTTAAGGCAAATGGGGCGCATCCGAAGGATGACATTAAGGAATTATGGAAACGAATTGTATTTAGTATTGCTGTGTCTAATACAGACGACCATTTCAGAAATCACGGATTTATATTAGAAAATGATGGTTGGAGCTTATCTCCAATGTATGATGTGAATCCAGACATATATGGACGATACTTATCTCTAAATATAAATGATACTGAGTCTATGTTAGATTTTGATGTTGCTGTTGATGCGGCACCATATTATGGAATAGAGAAAAAAGATGCGGAAAAAATGGTAGATAAAATAAAAGATATTGTTACCAATAACTGGAAAAATCTAGCTTCTAAATATGGTGTTGGAAGAGGAGAAATTGAACGAATGAAAGTGGCATTTGTTTAGTTAGGGACCATTTAAGGATTTAATAATATTGTAACGTGGACAGGCACGAAAGTTTACTGAGAGTATGATAGGCGCTTCGCATCGCATGATGCGGTGCGCTTTTTTGTTGCAAGTAAAGGAGGGGTATTACATTTATTAAAAAGTACGTTTAAGTAATATATGTAATAATGATTAGCTGTACTGATATAATTTAAAATCTATTACCAAAGTAACATATAATGGTAATGGGCGGAAAAACAAGTGATGCTGATTAAAGTTCTAAATAAAGCTTTTATTAACACAAAATAAAGTTGATAGCCAAATTAAAAATAGTTCGGAGTAAATCGAGTCGGTGTATACCGAATTAAAACTTTACAAATGCAAATAGTAGATATAAAATACAATTAGTTCGAAATAAATCGAGTCGGAGGGAATCGAATAAAATGAGTGGATTTATTGGGAGAGATATAGAATTAAAAAAGCTAAAAAAAGAAATACTATCTGAAGAAATGCGAATGGTATTAATATATGGGCGTCGTAGAGTAGGCAAAAGTGAGCTAGTAAAGCAGGCATTATCGGAAATAAATATAAAAAGCATATATTATGAATGTAAAGAAGTTGCAGAAGAAAGTAATGTGCAGAGTATATGCCAAATTATGGAGGATACATTTGGAACGCCAAAACTAGGATATACAGCAGTAGAGGAACTATTGGATTATATTTTTCAAGTATCAGAAAAAAAAGAAATGGCGTTAGTTTTAGATGAGTATCCATATCTCAGAGATAATGTAAAAGGTTTGGATAGTATTATTCAAGCATTAATTGATAAGTATAGAAAAATATCTAAGCTAACATTAATAATATTGGGATCATATGTTGAAGTGATGAAATCCTTGCTTGAGCATTCAAATCCGCTTTATGGAAGAGTTGATTGTACATTAGATTTAAAACAAATGGATTATTATGATTCTGCAAAGTTTTATTCGAGTTTTTCATATGAAGATAAAGTTAGATTATACTCTGTTTTTGGAGGTATACCATATTATAATCGATTGATTGATGAGTCAAAAAGTGTACGAGAAAATATTATAGATCTGATTGCTTCAGAAGGAGCAAGACTTGAAAATGAAGTGACAATGTATTTAAGCTATGAAATCAAAAAAATAGTAAATGCCAATGAGGTCTTTGAAGCACTTGCTCGCGGATATAGTAAATACAGTGATATACTATCACAATCACATGTATCTAGTGGACCTACATTGGTGGATGTTTTAGATAAACTGATTAAAATGGAAGTTGTGGAAAAAAAAGCTCCAATAAATGATGAAAATAACAAAAAGAAGGCTGGATATTATATTTGCGATAACCTTTCGCTATTCTACTATAGATATATATTCAAATATTTATCCCAAATGAAGATTATGGATGCGAATGTTTTTTATAATAAATATATAAATGAGGATTTTGAGAAAAGTTATGTTCCAAAGATGTTTGAAGAAATTTGTAAACAATATTTAATACTTATGAATAAGAAAGGTAAAGTAGATCCAGTAATAGAAAAAATAGGAAAATATTATTATGATGATCCAATTAATAAAAAGAATGGTGAATTTGATATAGTAACCCAGGATGAGAAAGGATATGTATTTTATGAGGTTAAATTTAAAAACAAGATGTTATCTAATGCTGTTATAGAAAAAGAAATTCAGCAGGTAATGGATACAGGATTGAATTGCTATAAATATGTTTTCTTTTCATCTAGCGGATTTATGGATGAGGAAAGAGATAATATTGAACACATTGATATTAGTGAACTCTATAGTAAGGTTGAAATAATGTAAAAGAATGGGGGTAATTATTATGATACGGGATATAGAAAAAGGAATTGGATTATTCGTATGGAATGTTTTGTTGCTTATTGAACAAGGAGAGAATGAAGAGATTGTCGTAATTGAAGAAAAAATGAGACAGAAAGAACTAGTTAGATATTTATATAGTAAATATAATTTGCGGATGTCTTTGGAAGCATATGATGTAGAAATGTTAGAAGAGTTCTTCAATAAAAGAGTGGAATTTATAGAAGGATGTGAACTTTCAAAATTTGGAATAGCAAAGACAGAATCTGGATTATTTATTATTCCGGTATTGTTTTCGCTAGATGTGGAGAGTCCATTTCGGCAGGACTAGATTTAAATGCATATATTGAGAATCAGAAATATTATGTGTCTTCACTTGGACGTATTATTGATCGTTTTGCTATATCTATAGATGATGAAAAAAGAGATAAGTGGTACAGGAAAAATTTTCCAAAATAGTCGATTTGTACTCAATAGAACATGTATATTTCATAGAAAAATACATGAATGAACTCAAAACCAATAGACAAATTGAACCCCAATATTATTATCAAGATGTAAAAAGTAATGAAAAAACTCAATGGGTAGAAAAAACTACAAACTTGTCTCTTTTATTTGGGATTTAGAAAAGCTTCCACAACTTCATTAACCCAAGGAGTCTCAGGTTTTCTTTCAGGTCTATTAGTAAAAACAACTGGTATACCATTGAAAGAACCAGTATGGTTGATTTGTTCTGATTTACATTCGGTTAAATCTGAAAAAAGGTCTGCGAAAGTGTAATTTTCTTTCCAATCAACCCAACCAGTCCAGCCTGTTATAGCAAGGATACATGTAGGGTTCAATTGCTTAATCTCGAGTTCTAATAGTTTTTTACATATTTCAAATTGTAATTTACATAGACGATTATTGGGGTTACCTGAAACAGAAGGTGTAATACGATAAAGATTTGTCCAAGCTAAAGAATCACGCCAGTTATCATTATAGGAAGATGAAAATAATTCATTCCAAACTCGTTTGGTTACTCTCCAAAAAGAAGAGTTTGTGAGATTTGGAATATATGAACAGGAATCTGAACTATGTAGATACTGGAGAAAAGAATCTTCAGAATTCATGTAAGTTTCATGATTCCAACCATTGGGACAACGACCAATAACGAGCATTCTGTTTTCACATTGTTTATAGAGTTGTCCAACTTGAGTTGGAAAGATTGCTAGTTTAGTGAAATTATCTATAGATGAACCTGTCTGTTGAAGCTTTCGATATAGATCTACGATTTCATTGGTTAAATAGTCCATGGTATCCTCCTATTTATAATGGTAAGTATAGGATAGAGATGTGAAATAAATATTAACCATTAACTAATGAAAATGGCGACGCGGCTGATACTGCGAAGCCATTTGTTTCTTATGCTATAATCGAAGTAAAGTTGGAAAAGCTATTAAAATGTATGTAAAAGAGGTTGGAAAAGTGGAGTTAGTAAATTGTGCAAAACAAGAAATGGTTGGAATGGAAAAATCAGAAGATAGTAGTAAAGTATTTGAACATAAATCCTTTGTAGAGCGACTCAAAGAATATGACGGTGAAATAGAGGTATATGATTTTGACTGGGGAGAGCCTGTGGGGAGAGAGATGTAATATTGTGACAATTCTGTGATGTACCACCTAATTAATTGAATATAGTGCTGAAATTAACTATAATTAATACATAATTATAGCTATGTGGATTAAGCAACTCTATATCCTATACAGCTAAACATTTTAAATTGAATGCTTGGTGGGGAGTTAAGGAAATAGTGAGATAAAGAAGGGCTTCGCACCTGGTGGTGCGGAGCCTTGTTTATTATAGAACTATTAGAAATGTGTGAAGCTTGAATGCGAGATGAAGAAAAAATTATATATTTGCTGGAGAAAAATAAAAGCTTTCCTTAATAGCCTTGCTTTTTATATATGTAGTTTTTTCCCGATTGATGAAAAGCTAGTTAGTGTCTGCGCATTCGAGGGAAAGGGCGGATTTGGCTGTAATCCTAAGTATGTTGTTTCAAAACTTCACGAGATGAATCCTGATATTAAATTTGTGTGGTTTGTAAATGAAAATGCTTGGGATAAGGAATTCCCTAATTATATTAAAAAGGTCCCAAATGCTTTGTGGTCAAGAGCTTATTGGCTCAGCAGATCAAAAGTATGGATTGATAATTATAGAAAACCTTATGGCACAGTGAAGCGCAAGGGACAGTATTATTTAAATACAAATCACTATACTCTTGGAATCAAGACAGTTGGACTGTGGCGCGGCTCCGGATTTTCAAAGATAGCGTACTTAGTAAGCAAAAATGATTCAGACATGATAGATGATTTGATCACCGATTCAAAGTTTTGCGATTACGCAACGCCAAAGGGTCTTATTTATGAAGGACATTGTTTGAAAACTGGTGCACCAAGATGCGACGTTTTATATGGAGACAGGAGTGCTATAAAGGCTGGCTATCGCAAGCGAAATGGGTTACCAGAGGATGTTAAGATTTTACTTTTTGCTCCAACATTTCGTGAGGGGGCTAAGGATGGTAAGCGCTTTGTTTATTCAGAAATATGGTCAATCGATTTTGAAAGATTGCTACGTAATCTAGAAAGTAAATTTGGTGGTACTTGGTATATTTGTTTTAGAGTACATCCACAGCTTGCAGCAGGATTTGATGATTATCGTAATGACGATATTGCTGGACGAATTTTAAATGAGAGCCAGGCAGATGATTTGTATGAGATAATGGCAGCAATGGATGCCTATATCACCGACTATTCTAGCGCTTGTTTTGAAGCAGGCTTTGCAAAAATTCCAGTATTTATATATGCGGATGATATTAAACAATATCAACATGATAGAGGTTCTTTATATTGGAATATGGCTACAGATCCATTAGATAATATTCGTTCTAATCAAGAAATGTTTGGTGATGAGAATTGGAAATTCCCATTTAGCGTAGCAACTAATGATGATGAGTTGGAGATGAATATTGAGGGATTTGATAGAGAACAGTATGAGTTGGAATTGGAATTATTCCATAGGCAGATAGGACTCGTGTTTGATGGTCAGGCAAGCAAGAGAGTGTCTGAAGAGGTAATTAGGAGAATGGGAATATAGGATTGATTGAAAAGAAATGGCAATGAGCTTTTTATTATAGGCTTAGCATATAATAGTTACATAGTAGCTTGAAAACTTTATACTTTACATGAGATATAACGCATGCTATAATCACTAACGAATTTCAAATATGTAAAAGACATCGTGACCATATCGGTCAGATTTCCCACCATACGATGATTTTTGTAGTTACCGCATGAGTTATGACTATTGACCAGCAACAGTAGTATTAATCTCTTTATTTTGTAGTGTCTATTTTTATATCTACTTCTTTGCATATTTGATTCGTCAGTCAGCAAGGAAGGAGATAATGGGCAGATTGATAGTTCAACATATCTCCTTGATGAAAAAGAATTTAGATTTTATAATTAAAGGAGAAAAAAGTGACAAAACGATATGAGGAACTTACCTTTGCTGATGATTTTATGTTTAGCAAGGTATTAGAAAATGATAAAGAACTTTGTAAAGAGATTATCGAATTAATTTTAGAGCGAAAGGTTCTGGATATTGGAAATCCTGTTAAGCAAAAAGAGATAAAACCCAGATACGAGGGAAAAGGAGTTCGTTTGGATGTGTATCTTGATGGAGAGAAAGTTGTGTATGACATCGAGATGCAAACTGTTGTCAAACGTAATCTTCCACGTCGAACTAGATTCTATCAGAGCAGTATTGATTCTGTACTATTAGATACAGGTAATGATTATGAGAATCTAAAAGATATGATTATTGTTTTCATATGTCTTGACGAACCGTTTTCGGCTGGATATCCAAAATATACTTTTAAAAATATTTGTGTCGAAAATACAAATATTAAACTTGGTGATGGGGTTACAAAAATCTTTTTGAATGCAAATGGCAGTAGAGATAATATATCGCCTAAAATGAAAGCATTTCTTGATTATTTGGTAACAAAGAAACCTTGCGATAATTTAACTGCAAAGATTCATAAAAGTGTTTCTCGAGCAATTAAGCAGGAAGAATGGAGGGAGGAATACAAGATGTTTGCCAATTTAGTATATTTAGATGCCAAAGCAGAGGCAAGAGAAGAGGGATTAGCAGAAGGACGTGCGGAAGGACGTGCAGAAGGACATGCAGAAGGTCTTATAGAAGGTAAATTAAAAAAATTAATTAAACAGATTATTTGCAAAATAAAAAAAGATAAGTCGATAGAAATAATATCTGATGAATTAGAAGAAGATGTTGATACAGTAAAACGGATTTACGATATTGCTATAAATCACGCTCCAGAGTTTGATGTTGATGCAATATATGAAGAATTGAATAAGTAAGTGTGGCTCCTCATGTAAGGTATAACGTATCTTGCATGGGGAATTTTTTATGAAGAAAATTAAAATCCTTCAATTTCCAATAGCAAATTCATATGGTGGTATAACTCATTATGCATTAGATAACTGGTATATGATGGATAAGTCTAGATTCCAGTGCGACTTTGCTACGATGAGTCCTAAACTAGATTTTGCTGATGAAATAGAAAAAACAGGTGCAAAGATTTTTTATTTATCATGCTATCCAACCCAGGATGGAGCTAAGTTTAGAGAAGAGTTTAATAAGATATTAGACAATGGTTACGACGTGGTTCATTTGCACACTAAGCAATGGAAGAACGTTATTGTTGAAGAAATCTGCAAAGAAAGAGGCATTAAGAAGGTTATTGTCCATTCACATAGTACCAGATGTGACAATAATGATGAAGAAATTAGAAAAAAAGAAACAGAAATACATAATAAAGTAAAGCAAGAATTCACGGAAGACTTGGCTACGGATTATTGGGCGTGTTCACAGATGGCAGCAGATTGGCTTTTTGGCCCACAGATTTCTAGAGAACGTATCAGGATAATGCATAATGCTATAGATGTTGATAAATTCCTATATAATGAAAAAATCAGACGTGCAAAGCGTGAAGAACTTGGGGTTGATGATGAAGCTTTTGTTATTGGCAATATAGGAAGACTTTGTTATCCGAAAAATCAACAATTACTAATTAGAGCTTTTGCAGATGCGTTTAAAGGTGATGAAAAATACAAACTGCTGATAGTTGGAGAGGGGGAATTAAGAGACGAGATAGAATTTCTAATAAAAGAGCTTGAAATAGAAGATCAAGTAAGACTCCTTGGGCTAAGATATGATGTGAATGAACTGTATCAGGTGTTTGATTTATTTGCGCTGTCAAGTAGATTTGAGGGATTAGGATTAGTAGCTATAGAAGCACAGGCTGCTGGTTTAAAAGTATTGCTTAATGAAAATTTACCTAAAGAAGTAGAAATATCTGAAAACTGTTTTCGAATTGAAGAAGACCAAGATTCATGGAGTAGTGTACTAAAAAGATATTCAAAACCTTATGTTCGAAAGAACATGAAAAAAACAATAATCGATGCTAGATATGACCTAAAGAATGAAATAGTATTTATTGAAAATGAGTATAAAAATATTTAGATAGTTAAGTCGTAAGGGTAATTGCAATGATAAGTGTGATAATACCAGTGTATAATTCAGAAAAATATATAAACGAATGCATTAATTCTGTTTTATCCCAGAAGGGTGTTGAATATGAGGTGGTAGTAGTTGATGATGGCTCTATTGATGACAGTTTAAAGATACTGGAAGTGTATAAGAACGATGGAAAAATTAAACTTGCTGCAAAAGAAAATGGTGGAGCAAACAGTGCACGTATAGAGGCACTAAGAATGAGTGAAGGGGATGAATTATTTTTTCTTGATGCAGATGATTATATATTGCCAAATACACTGTCAGCTATGTCAGAAACAAAGAAGAAATATGGCGCAGATATTGTAACATGCGCAATGGAAAAAGTGTTTCCAAACGGGAAAAAAAGTGCAATTCCGATGATACCAGAAGGATATTATGGCGGACGCGATATAGCGTGCAATGTATTGAGTCTAGACGAGTTTTATAAATGTCAGATTCCTATTGGTTTATGTGGGCACCTTATAAATAGGAATTTGATAGAGGGGTACTTGTATAGTTTAGACAGGAATATATTTTTCTCTGAAGATAGAATCATTTGGATGGCGTTTTTTAAGGCTAATAAGATGTATTTGATGGGAGATGCTTTTTACCAATATAGAATGAATAGTGACTCTGTCAGTCATTCTCATTCTAAAAGTATATTTAATAATGAGGTAATGCTAACAGAATATCTAAAAAAGGAGCTAGAAAGAGAAAATGCACCGGCAATAATGAAAAAAGAGTTGGTACAGTTTGTGATAAGAGATTTCTTAATTGCTGGTTATGAGGAAGCATTTGGATGGCTGGATGAATTATATCCTTTTGAAGGCGTTAAGAAGGGAGAACGAGTTATCGTATACGGGGCAGGAGCTTTCGGACAAGAGTTAGTAAAACACATTCTAAAAAGTAACAAATATGAACTAATAGCTTGGGTCGATTCACAATATGGATATACAAAAAAAGTAAATAATGAAGAAATGAAGGTACAATCGCCATTAGTAATTTCAGATGAAGATAATAATACGTTAATTCTTGTGGCTGTAACATTATATAGAGCACGAATGGAGATAGAGACTAGTTTGGCTGCTCGAGGCATAGATAAGAATAGAATTAAAAATATTGCAGTAAATAAGTTGAATTTGAAGTATATTAATCCGCAATTTAATAGAATTTTAGAGGATTTATGAAATGATATTAATATCAATCATAATAGCAGTTTATAATAATGAAAAATATATAAATAATGCAATAAATAGTGTTCTAGCAGCAGGAAATGATGTAGAAGTAGTGATTATAGATGATGGGTCGACCGATTCAACCCCGATAATTGTAGATGCTATAGCAGAAAATAATAAGAATGTTTCTGTGATTCATCAAAAAAATCAATGGATATATGCAAGTTTTAATAATGGTATTAAAGCAGCAAAAGGAGAATATATTTATATATTGAACTCAGATGATATATTAGTTGCTGGTGCAATCGATTCTATGAGAAAAACAATAGAAAAATATAGTCATCCCGATGTTGTGTGGACAAAAGTAGAAATGAGCACTTGCGATAATGATCAAAGAATAATTTCGACAAAGCCTTTAAATCCGTTGGTAGAGAAAACGGAGTATGTAAATACACTTAGTAATGAAAGCATATATTATTTGCTAAAAAGTGGACTTCTTTATAACCAAGCAAATTTATATAAAAGAGCATTGTTTACAAACGAACTATTTGATAATGACGTATTCGGGGCAGATTATCTATTAAATATTAAAATGCTCAGGCACATTAATAATTATGTTATTTTAGCTGACGACATATATAGGTTTTACATATATGAGGAGGGAAAAGGAAATACCTCTATTGGTAAATATTATGGGTATGAGCATGAATTATATAACAGGTTTTACGACGAGGCAATTAAGACGATAGACTATTTAAAAATAACACAAAAGGAAGTTGTGGATCACATAAAAAAAGAGAGAAGAATTAGGTTTTCAGATGAGCTAAGGCGATTGTTATTCAATGAAAGTAGTAAATCTTTAGAGGAAAGATTCACTATAATGTTTGAAGAATCGATTGATAAAACAATTTATAATGTTTTTTCAGATGAGTTAGAGGAAATGGAATGTAGATTTTTATCAGTACTGCTTGAATTTATTAATAGAACAGGCGTTGAAAGCATACGCAGAACAAAATACTGTTTTGCCTATGAATTGCTAGATTCAATCTTAAGGTACGAAAAGGATGAATATGATTATGAGAAGATAAGGGAGGCGGTAGCGAATAAAAATAATCCATTTAGGATAGGAGAAGTTATATACAGTAAATTGATATGAATAAACATAGAAGACAAGGATATAGCGACAAGTCAATAGAGATTGATGAGGGGTTGAAAGAAAGACAGATATATGATTTGGCAATATCGATTGGGAGAAATTGTAAAGTTGCGATGGCTATGCGATTAAACTATCTAAGAGATTTTTCTGCGCCGCTAGATTGGATGATGGAGTATTCGTTAGCAACAACTTTACACCTTTTTGAAACAAGTTACACCGATTTTTTCAAGGAATGCATTGATTATACTGCAGAAAAACAAAGTGAGGGAAAATGGGAAGGAAAATGGGTGGAAGATTCGAAGAATATATATTCAATGATACTCCTATTGACGAAGATCCACATTATGGCAACCATTGTATGTGGCAGAAGGTATTATTGAATTACGCAACAAATAATAGCATAAAATTTCATAGTTATTGGTAAAAAAAAGAAATGATAATAAGATATTTATAATTAATGGGGCAGGCGTTTATGCACGAAGAATGATAATATTCTTTAGAAGTATTGGTTTATAGATAGATGGGATTGCAGTAACTGAAGATAATGGATTAGATGAAATTGCTGGTGCATGTGTAAATACTTATAGTATTTATCCCAAAGAAGCATATATGTTGATATGTGTTAATGAACTGAAGTCACAACAAATATACGATTTTCTAGTAAGTGAGTGTTATAAAAACGTTGAGGTTTTGGATACAAATTTGTATCCAACAATGACGTGAGTATAAAAGAGTAATAATGCATTAGGGGGAACATATATGAATAATAGATGCGTAATATGGGGAACAGGAGAAGGTGCGGAAGAATTAATAGAAAATGGAATTCCGAATCTTATAGGTTTCATAGAGACCAAAAGAACAAAAGAAACATTTAAAGGAAAAAAAGTGTACTTGCCTTCGGAAATATTAAAAGAACAATATGACGCAATAGTGATTTCAGTTAAAAGGTTTGATTATTACACAGAAATATCAAATACGATAAAAATATTAAATATTAAAAACACAATATCTTTATTTTTATTTTGATACCAATTATGTTGGAGTGGATTACAAGAAATTAATTTCAATAATGGGAGAAAAGAATTACTGGAGATATTTTGAAGGACAACCTAAACTTCAAAGCAGAGGTCAACTCGCGCAAGATGTACATGCGTTAAAGCTTTTATTATTAGGAGCCAAAGACAAGGGGATTTTTGTGGATATTGGCGCACATGATGGAATAGTATTCTCTAATACATGGTTATTCGAGCAGCTTGGATGGGACGGAGTTTGTATAGAACCTAATCCAGATGTATATAATCGGCTAAAACAAAATAGAAATTGTATAACGGTTAATAAAGCTGTATCAGATAAGTCTGGTCGGATGGCTTTCCGAAAAATAAATGGATATTCAGCAATGCTAAGTGGGTTGATAGATAATATACAAGAGGCACAAGAAAAACAGTTAGAGCAAGAACTTGCAGAGCATGGTGGGTGTATTGAAGAGATAACTGTAGAAGTTGATACTCTTGAGAATATATTATCAGAGTATTATGACAAGATTCCCCAAATAGACTTTTGCTCGATTGACGTAGAAGGTGCAGAGTGGAACATATTAAAGACTATTGATTTTGAAAAACTAGAAATAAAAATCATGGTAGTTGAAAAAAACTATGATGAAAGAGTGGTGCATGATTATATGAGAAGCAAGGGGTATTACGTCTTTTCAACTATACAGGATGATTATTTTATTAAGAAAAACAGCTGATGTATATGGAAAGCAATAAGTTGCGAGGCCAAAAATGGATAAAGTAGTTTGTTTTGGATGTGGAATAGAGGGTAGAAAGCTTTATAATTTACTTGGTAAAAATCAAATAGATTTCTTTTGTGACAATGCGTTTAGAGCTAAAAGTTTATTTGGAATAGCTGTATATAAGCCCTCTGTTGAAGTGCTAAAAAATCGTAAAATAATCATAACACCTATTGATTATTATGTAGAAATAAAAAAGCAACTAGAATCATATGGTCTAGAAGAAAATATTGACTTTTTTAGTACAAAAAATTATTTAGAGTTAATTAAATATAAAAGAAAGAAAGTTAGAGTATATTTTATTGGTTTTTGGGATGGATTCGACATTAATAATAATTTCTTTATAGATATTTTAAAACAAAGATATGATGTCGTTATAGAAGAAAATAACCCAGATTATGTCTTTTGTTCTATGTTTGGAAAACCATATGAGTATTTAAAATATGATGGTATACGAATTTTTTATTCGGGAGAAAATATATCTCCAGATTTTAATTATGTAGATTATGCAGTTGGTTATAATAGAGGACTTGAGTATGAAGATAGATTTTGTCGGTGGTTCTATTTTTTGAGAAAAAGGAAACAAGTTGAGATTGACATAGAAAAAAAAGACAAGTTTTGTAATTTCATATATAGTCACGAAAGGGATGATGATTTAAGGAGAAGAATATTTGAAGAACTATCGAAGTACAAGAGAGTGGATGCATTAGGGGGATATCTGAAAAATGTGTCGGATGAAACCGTCTCAATGAGTAATAAAGTTGAAAAGACAAAAAATTATAAGTTTTCATTGGCTATTGAGAGTGTTACGTCAAATGATTTTATGACGGAAAAGATTCAAGATGCATTTATGGCATATACAATTCCTATATATCTAGGGGGGGCGATAGAAGATATCTACAATAAAGAAGCGTATATTGATTGTAGAGATTACCCCACCATTGAAGAGATTGTAAAAAGAATAATTCAAATAGATAAGGATAATGATTTATATCTTGAAATGTTGAGAAAAGAGATGTTCAACAAATCTTTTGATTTAGAGAAGCATCATCAAGATTTTGCGGATTTTTTGTTTAACATATTTGAACAGGATAAGTCTGCTGCATATAGAAGGATGAAGGGACCTCAAAAGTATGTTACTGGTGTATTATACAAACAAGAGGAAATTTTAAAGTCTATATCATCATTTAGTAAAGATTGTATAAAGTAGTTAAAGTGAGTGGTTTATTATTGAGATAGGAATAACTAAATGAAAATACTATGGATTTGTAATATTATACTTCCGCAGTTCAGTGAGGAATATAGAGTTAAAAAGAATGTATTTGGTGGATGGATTTCTGGCATGTTGTCAGAAATAGAAAAATACAAAGATGTCGAGGTGGGATTATGCTTTCCAATTCGTACAACAGAGAAAATGATACAGGGAAAAGCCCATAATCATAGGTATTTCTCAATGGAGGCATCTGATGATATAGGTATTTATAATCCAAAAACGGAAGAGATATTTGAAAAAATAATAGAAGATTTCAAGCCTGACATAGTGCACATATGGGGAACTGAATATAGTCACTCTAGGACAGCTGTAGAGGTATGTGTGAAAAGAAATCTCCAAAATAGGACGATTATTGATATTCAAGGATTAGTATCTGTCTATGCAAAGCATTACCATTCTGGTATAGAGATAAATGAGACTCAATGGTGCAATTCATTAAACCAAAGTATTGAATCGGAAAGAAATAATTTTGAAATAAGGGGAGTCAATGAGATATTTGATATTAGGAATGTTAAATGGGTAAGTGGAAGAACTGACTGGGATAGAATATGTTCCAAGCAAATAAATCCTGATGTTCATTATTTTAAGTGTCATAGAATTCTTAGGGAAGAATACTATAAGCAAACGGTATTTTGGAATGTTAATAAAATTGAACGACATACAATCTTTGTAAGCCAAGGTACGTATTCTATAAAAGGATTGCATTTTTTATTAAGAGCATTACCTATAGTAAAAAAGAGTTATAAAGATGTCAAAGTATATATTGCAGGTACTTCCCCATTACATGAAACTAATGGAGAGATTTCGCCTTATGGACACTATATTAGAGGACTAATTTCTGAATTAGATATCGTGGAAAATGTAGATTTTATAGGACAAATAACAGTCGATGAGATGATTAAATATTATTTGAGAGTTAATGTCTCCGTGTCCCCATCAAATGTTGAAAATCCATCCAATTCAATATGTGAAGCAATGTATATTGGAACGCCAATGATTGCATCATATGTAGGTGGGTGTAACGAGATAATTAACCATGGGAAGGATGGGTTATTCTATCCTCATGATGCAGAATATATGTTGGCTGGATATATTTGTGATGTCTTTGCAGATGATATATTGGCACAAAACTTATCTGAAAACGGAAAAAGAAGTGCACGTGAAAGGCATAATCCATCTAAACTTGGAAAAATAATGTACGAAAACTACAAGACAATAATGGCAGTTGAAAAGCAGACTAATGAATCATGAAAAGTAGGATTGCAGTTGTAATACTAAATTATCTGAATTATGAGGACACAATAGTTTGTGTAGAGAGTATTTTGTCAATGAAATACTCGTTGTGTGGAATTGTGATAGTGGATAATTGTTCAGATAATGAATCATATACTATTTTGAAAAAAGAATATAGCAGTAATAAAGATATTCATGTTATTAAAACAGATAGTAATGTTGGATATGCAAGGGGGAACAATTATGGGATAAAATTTTCTCGACTTATGTTAAACGCAGAATTTGTATTTTGCTGTAATAATGATGTTGTTTTTTTGGAAAAGGATTATTTCAAAAAGTTGTTAGCGAAATACGAAAGTGATGTAGGGGTTATCGGAAGTAAAATAATAACGGCAGATAATAGTATCCAGCAGAGAAATAAAATCGATTTACACATAGATAATATTTTGAAATTGTACCTGAATTTTTATGCATATATTAAAGGAACTTCATTTAATTTACCTATCAAAACGACGGATGATTCGTATTTTTTGCATGGGTGTGCACTTTTATTCACGCCAGCATTTTTTAGGTACTATGAGGGGTTTTATAAGCGAACTTTTCTATATTTAGAAGAACCTATTCTATATCTGATGTGTAAAGAAAAAAGTTTGAGACAAGAATATGTAGAAAATACTTTCATAATGCACTTAGAAGACAAATCGTCAGAATTAAGTTTTGGTAATAATCCTTTAGTTATTAATAAGCATTCGTTTAGAAGTATGAAGTTTTTATTATACTGGTCAATTCGTGAAACAATAATGATGAAAATGTAAAAAGGTAATGTATGAATAAAATATTATTACTATTGATAGGATTATTAATTGGTATGATTGCTGGTGGAATAATTGTTGGTGGAATGAGCTTGCATATTATGGTTTTTCTAGCAAAAAATAAAGATGCCAATATAATGAAATTTAAATCATATTTTGAACTTGCATTAAAAATGATAGAAAAATTAATTAGTGGTGATGAACTATTCCAGACTTTAGTCCAGAAAAAATACAATAAATTGGCTATATATGGGTGCGGAAGTATGGGCAGGTTATTAGTAAAACTATTAGAAAGAGAAGGGATTTTCGTCTGTTTCTTTATAGATAAAGGTTTGGAAGGCAAGAATATTGATGGAAAGAACGTGAGAGGTGTAAATGATATCGATACAGATGTTGATTGTATTATAGTTACACCTTATCTAGATTTTGAAGATATAGAAAATGAATTAAAGCATCTTAATGAAGAAAGAGAAGTGTTACCTTTGAACTTGATAGTATAAGAATAGGTTTGTTTTAGCATGATAGATAATGTGAAGAGAATTATTATATTTGTAGTCTATGATTTTGAGGGCAAAGTAGACTTATACTTAGAAAAACTTTTATCTGAAAATAAAAATATTTCAGATCGTCTTGTTGTTGTTGTGAATGGAGGCATTCAGGACAAAGGTATAGAAATTCTAACTAAGTATTCAAATGACGTTTATTTTAGAAAAAACAACGGATTTGACGGCGGGGCATATAAAGATGTCCTAATCAATTTTGTAGGAATTGATGCTATAAAAAAATATGATGAATTAGTATTGATGAACGACACTTTTTATGGGCCTTTTTATAGTTGGAAAATAGTTTTTGACGAAATGAAAAGCGAAAAATGTGATTATTGGGGACTGACAAGGAGTGAAGAGCAATGTATGTCTTCACATGGTTTGAAATCGCATATACAAGGTTATTTTTTTTGTTTTAGGAAAAATATACTAGACAATACAGAGTTTTGGGATTTTTGGAGGAAACTACCATATGCCTCAAATCATGATGAGGCTGTGGAAGAATATGAAATTGGATTAAACACTTGGTTGCAAAAAAGAAAATATGAAGGAAACTCATATTTGGATATTTGTGGCGGAAAGGCGCTTATAGAAAGAAAAACGAATCCATATCGTGATGAATTGGAAGATATTATAATGAGTTATAAATGTCCCATAATAAAAAGAAAAGCAATTAGTTTTAGATCCATTAAAAAAGTCAAAAATGTTGAAGCTTTTATAAGAAAATCATATAAATATGACTTTGATTGCGTATGGGAGAATTGGATTCGCTATGACATGAGTGATAATAACAGCACCGTGAGTGTTGAAGAGCTAAAAATCTTTTGCGAATCACATAATAATATATATATATATGGTTCTGGGAAAATGGGGAACATATTAATGGACATAATAGAATCATTAGGTTTAGGTTATAAAACAAATTTTGTAATAACTAGTGGTGAGACGGCGGAGAATGTATTTCTGATTGATGAGATAACACTAGAAGAATTAGATGGAATAATTATAGGGGTAGGTAGTGAATTTATGGGAGATGTCTATAAAATAGCAATTAGAAAGATGAACCCGAAGAATATATTCATTCCAAATAGAAGACAAAGACAAGAGTATAGCATTAAATAAATAATAGTAAGCGCTTAGTAATCCACCGTCGTGACTGACAGCGGAACTTTTGAAATAATAATAACAACTAAACATATGGAGCATTTCACTCCAATTACTATTCGTTATAGTTCGTTCATATG
>NZ_SVEV01000010.1 GCF_015057185.1 Pseudobutyrivibrio sp.
TGTATATAGGATCTGCCAAAACGTCTCTCTTTTGAGTATGTCCTTTTCTTGGCACGATACTTCCCTCCTTAACTAAATTTGTTAGATCAACGGTACTCACATTTAAATACTATGTGTCCATGCGCTATTATTTCTATAGAGAAAAAATAACAACATTAACCAAAGTGAATGTGAATTACAATTAATTACTGGACGCTAGAATAATCTATCTTATTTTGCATCCTTAGGTCTCTTAGCGCCGTACTTTGAACGTCCCTGCTTGCGGTTAGCAACGCCGGCTGTATCAAGTGTACCTCTGATTACGTGATAACGTGTACCTGGTAAATCCTTAACACGACCACCACGAATCAAAACAACGCTATGCTCCTGAAGATTGTGACCTTCGCCTGGAATGTATGATGTTACTTCGATTCCGTTTGAAAGACGAACTCTGGCAATCTTACGAAGAGCTGAGTTAGGCTTCTTAGGTGTAGCTGTCTTAACAGCTGTACATACACCACGCTTCTGTGGAGAAGAAGTGTTTGTAGGCTTCTTCTTAAGAGAGTTATAACCTCTCTGAAGTGCTGGTGCTGTAGACTTCTTTTCAGATGTCTGACGACCTTTTCTAACTAGCTGGTTGAATGTTGGCATTCTTTTTTACCTCCTAATTTATTCTTACCCATGGAAATAGGCATAGTTATCCTATTTGCGCATGCTAGAACATTATATTTCCTGAAAATCATTCTGTCAACCCTTAAAATGTGAAAAAACTAGGGATAGATTTCTCTATCCCTAGTCTATATTTAACATTTATTAGCCTTCGATATCTACTAATTCCTCAGTAGTCTCACCATCAAGGTTAAACTCCTCTGCTTCGTTTGCGTTAGCAATTTCAGCATCAGTTGAAAGTGGAATATTTGAATATCTCTTCATACCAGTACCAGCTGGGATCAAGCGACCGATGATAACGTTCTCTTTAAGGCCGTTAAGTGGGTCAACCTTACCCTTGATAGCTGCGTCTGTAAGTACCTTTGTTGTCTCCTGGAATGATGCAGCTGAAAGGAATGAGTTTGTAGCAAGTGCTGCCTTTGTGATACCAAGGAGTTCCTGTGTACCAGTTGCAACCTGCTTGCCCTCTGCTTCCATCTGCTCATTTGCTTCTTCGAAATCAAGCCAATCAACAAGTGAACCAGGCATAAATCCTGTATCACCAGCATCATCAATTCTGATTCTCTTAAGCATCTGACGGCAAAGAACTTCGATATGCTTATCGTTGATATCAACACCCTGAAGTCTATATACACGCTGTACTTCACGGATGAGGTAATCCTGAACAGCTGCCTTACCCTTAATTGTAAGGATATCATGTGGGTTTACAGAACCTTCTGTAAGCTCATCACCAGCCTCAAGTTCCTGTCCTGAAAGTACTTTGATACGTGAGCCATAAGGGATGAGGTACTTCTCTACATCACCTGTCTCAGAGTTTGTAACAACAACTTCTCTCTTCTTTGTCTTTGAATCTTCTTCAATAGAAACTGTTCCAGGGATTTCTGTAATAATTGCAAGTCCCTTAGGCTTTCTAGCCTCGAAAAGCTCCTCGACACGAGGAAGACCCTGAGTAATATCGTTACCAGCAACACCACCAGTATGGAAAGTTCTCATAGTAAGCTGTGTACCTGGCTCACCGATTGACTGAGCAGCGATGATACCAATTGCTTCACCGACCTGAACAGCACGACCTGATGCCATGTTAGCACCGTAGCACTTAGCACAAACACCAACGTGTGAACGGCAGTTAAGTACGTTTCTAATCTTAACTTTCTTGATTGGGTTGCCATTATCATCAACACCGCGCTCAACGATTGCAGCTGCACGCTTTGGTGTAATCATATGGTTAGCCTTAACAATCATCTCGCCATTAGCATCGTAGATTGAGTAGCATGAGAATCTACCTGTGATACGATCCTTAAGTGACTCGATTTCCTCACGACCATCCATGAATGCGTATACCCACATACCTGGAATCTCGCGACCTGTACCAGCAACACAGTCAGACTCACGAATAATAAGCTCCTGAGCAACGTCAACCATTCGACGTGTCAAGTATCCTGAATCGGCTGTACGAAGAGCTGTATCGGAAAGACCCTTACGAGCACCATGAGCTGACATGAAGTACTCAAGTACATCAAGACCCTCACGGAAGTTTGACTTGATAGGAAGCTCGATTGTACGACCTGTTGTATCAGCCATCAAACCACGCATACCTGCAAGCTGTTTAATCTGCTTATCAGAACCACGGGCACCTGAATCAGCCATCATGAAGATGTTGTTGTATTTATCAAGACCAGAAAGAAGTGCGCTTGTAAGCTCATCATCAGTCTTCTTCCATGTCTCAACAACTTCACGGTAACGTTCTTCTTCTGTAGTAATACCACGCTTATACTTACGTGTGATTAAATCTACAGTCTCTTCTGCCTTTGCAATAAGCTCTGGCTTCTGAGGTGGAACAGTCATATCTGAAATTGAAACTGTCATAGCTGCTATTGTTGAGTAGTGGTAACCCATTGCCTTGATATCATCAAGAACTTCAGCAGTCTTTGTAGCTCCATGTGTGTTAATTACTTTTTCAAGAATCTGCTTTAACTGCTTCTTACCTACATGGAAGTCAATTTCTGGAACAAGCTCATTCTCTGGATTTGTACGATCTACGTAACCAAGATCCTGAGGAATGATTTCGTTGAAAATAAGTCTACCAAGTGTAGATGAAACAATACCTGTCTTAACAGTGCCATCTGCCATCTTCTTTGACACACGAACTTTAATTCTAGCATGCATTGTAAGAGCTTTATTCTCATATGCAAGAATTGCTTCGTTAAGGTTCTTGAATGCCTTACCTTCGCCAAGCTCTTCTCTGCTGTCGCCTACTGTAGTACCACGCTCCTGTGTGAGGTAGTAAATACCAAGTACCATATCCTGTGAAGGAACGGCAACAGGACCACCATCAGAAGGCTTTAAGAGGTTGTTAGGAGAGAGAAGCATGAATCTACACTCTGCCTGTGCCTCTTGTGTAAGTGGAAGGTGAACAGCCATCTGATCACCATCGAAATCGGCGTTGAACGCTGTACATACAAGTGGATGAAGCTTAATAGCTCTACCCTCTACAAGAATTGGCTCGAAAGCCTGAATTCCAAGTCTATGAAGTGTAGGAGCACGGTTAAGCATAACTGGATGCTCTTTAATGACATCTTCAAGAATGTCCCAAACCTGTGGCTCGAACTTCTCAACCATCTTTTTAGCGTATTTAATGTTGTGAGCCATACCATTGCCAACAAGCTCCTTCATAACGAAAGGCTTGAAAAGCTCAAGTGCCATCTCCTTTGGAAGACCACACTGGTAAATCTTAAGCTCTGGTCCAACTACGATAACTGAACGTCCTGAGTAGTCAACACGCTTACCAAGAAGGTTCTGTCTGAATCGTCCTGACTTACCCTTAAGCATGTCTGAAAGTGACTTAAGAGGTCTGTTACCAGGACCTGTAACTGGACGACCACGTCTACCGTTATCGATAAGAGCATCAACAGCTTCCTGAAGCATACGCTTTTCGTTACGTACGATAATATCAGGAGCACCGAGCTCTAATAATCTACGAAGACGGTTATTTCTATTGATAATACGACGGTATAAATCGTTAAGATCTGATGTAGCAAAACGACCACCATCGAGCTGTACCATAGGACGAAGATCTGGTGGAATAACAGGGATAACTGTCATAATCATCCATTCAGGTCTGTTTCCTGACTCGCGGAATGCCTCAACAACCTCAAGTCTCTTAATGATACGTGAACGCTTCTGTCCTGTAGCGTTATCTAATTCAATCTGAAGCTTTGTAGCTTCTTCGTCAAGGTCGATTTCCTTGAGAAGCTCCTGGATTGCTTCAGCACCCATTCCTACTCTAAACTCATTACCATACTGCTCTCTAGCTTCCTGGTACTCAGCCTCAGTAAGAACCTGCTTGTACATAAGTCCGGTCTCACCTGCATCAAGTACGATGTATGATGCAAAGTAGAGAACCTTCTCTAATGTCTTTGGTGAAAGATCAAGAATAAGTCCCATACGTGAAGGAATACCCTTGAAATACCAAATATGTGAAACTGGTGCTGCAAGCTCAATGTGTCCCATACGCTCACGACGTACAGATGCCTTTGTAATCTCAACACCACAACGGTCACACACTACACCCTTATAACGAATCTTTTTGTACTTTCCGCAGTGACATTCCCAGTCCTTGCTAGGTCCAAAAATCTTTTCGCAGAAAAGACCATCCTTTTCAGGCTTCAGTGTACGGTAATTAATTGTCTCTGGCTTTTTAACCTCGCCGCGAGACCACTGTCTGATCTTCTCAGGTGATGCCAATCCAATCTGTATTGCGTCAAATGCTATTGGTTGATATGTCGCTTCTTTATTCTCTGGCATTTTCTAGCTCCCTTCCTAATTAATCCTCATCAAAATCTTCTGCTGAATCCTCGAAATCATCATCTTCGAAATCTTCATCCTCATCATCTACAAGTTCGCCCTCTGTATCAAATTTCTTTGTAGAGAAGCCAGCCTGTGCAAATGAATTGTCATCTTCGAATGCGAAGTTTCTGTCGCTTCCAGCAATAATTGCGTTGAGGTCAGTATTTCCATATTCACTTGTCTCCATGAGTTCAACCTCTTCACGGTTCTCATCAAGAACACGTACATCAAGACCAAGTGACTGTAATTCTTTAAGTAATACCTTGAATGACTCTGGAATACCTGGCTCAGGGATATTCTCACCCTTAATAATAGCCTCGTAAGTCTTAACACGTCCGATAACATCATCAGACTTCATTGTAAGGATCTCCTGAAGTGTGTATGAAGCGCCATAAGCCTCAAGAGCCCAAACTTCCATCTCTCCGAAACGCTGTCCACCGAACTGTGCTTTACCACCAAGTGGCTGCTGTGTAACAAGAGAGTAAGGACCAGTAGAACGAGCGTGAATCTTGTCGTCTACTAAGTGATGGAGCTTAAGGTAATGCATGTGTCCGATTGTAACAGGGCCGTCAAATGGCTCACCTGTACGACCATCGCGAAGCTGTACCTTACCATCTCTAGAAATAGGAACACCCTTCCAAAGAGCTCTGTGTGCACGGTTAGTAGATAAGTAATCCATAACTTCATCAAGAAGAACGTCTTTGTACTTATCGTAGAATGTCTCTTCGCCGTTCTCAGCTTCTTCCTTGTCAAATGGCATATTTACATAGTCATTTGCAAGCTCAAGTGTATCCTGAATATCAATTTCCTTTGCACCATCAAATACTGGTGTCTCAATATCAAATCCAAGAGCCTTTGCAGCAAGTGAAAGGTGAATCTCAAGGACCTGACCGATGTTCATACGTGAAGGAACACCAAGTGGGTTAAGTACGATATCAAGTGGACGTCCGTTTGGAAGATATGGCATATCCTCAACTGGAAGTACGCGGGAAACTACACCCTTGTTACCATGACGACCAGCCATCTTATCACCTACACCGATTTTTCTCTTCTGAGCGATGTAGATACGTACTGATTTGTTAACACCTGGAGAAAGCTCATCGCCATTCTCACGTGTGAATACCTTTGCATCAACAACGATACCGTATGCTCCGTGTGGTACACGAAGTGAAGTATCTCTAACTTCTCTAGCCTTCTCACCGAAGATTGCAAGAAGAAGTCTCTCTTCTGGAGTACGCTCAGTCTCGCCCTTTGGTGTAACCTTACCAACAAGGATATCACCTGCACGAACCTCAGCACCGATACGAATAATACCGCTCTCATCAAGATCCTTAAGTGCATCATCACCTACACCGGCAACATCACGTGTAATCTCTTCTGGTCCGAGCTTTGTATCACGAGCATCTACCTCGTACTCTTCAATATGAATAGATGTATAAACATCATCCTGTACTAATCTCTCTGAAAGAAGAACCGCATCCTCGTAGTTGTAACCTTCCCATGTCATGAAACCAATAAGTGGATTCTTACCGATGGCAAGCTCACCATTCTTTGTAGAAGGACCATCAGCGATAACCTCGCCAGCCTCTACATGGTCACCCTTGAATACGATAGGTCTCTGATTGTAGCAGTTAGACTGGTTTGAACGAGTGAACTTGAATAAGTGATACTCATCTCTTGTTCCGTCCTCATCAGCCTTGATGATAATTCTCTTTGTTTCAGACATCTCTACGATACCAGCGCGCTTTGCGACTACGCAAACACCTGAATCGACAGCTGTCTTTGGTTCCATACCTGTACCAACAACTGGTGCCTCTGTAGTAAGAAGTGGCACTGCCTGACGCTGCATGTTTGAACCCATGAGGGCACGGTTAGCATCATCGTTCTGAAGGAATGGAATAAGGGCTGTAGCAACTGAAAATACCATCTTAGGTGATACGTCCATGTAATCGAACATTGTCTTATCGTATTCCTGAGTCTCCTCACGGAAACGACCAGATACGTTCTTTCTCATGAAATGGCCTTCCTCATCAAGCTTAACGTTAGCCTGAGCTACATGGTAATTATCCTCTTCGTCAGCAGTCATATAAACAACTTCGTCTGTTACACGAGGATTCTCTGGATCAGACTTGTCAATACGTCTGTATGGCGCCTCAATGAAACCATACTCATTAATACGAGCATAGCTAGCAAGTGAGTTGATAAGACCGATGTTAGGTCCTTCAGGTGTCTCAATAGGGCACATACGTCCATAATGAGAATAGTGTACGTCTCGAACCTCGAAACCTGCACGGTCTCTTGAAAGACCACCAGGACCAAGGGCAGAAAGACGTCTCTTATGAGTCAACTCAGAAAGAGGGTTGTTCTGATCCATGAACTGTGACAACTGTGATGAACCAAAGAATTCTTTGATTGCAGCTGTAACAGGCTTAATGTTAATAAGGTTCTGTGGAGAGATGTCCTCAAGGTCACGAGTAGTCATACGCTCACGTACAACCTTCTCAAGACGTGACAAACCAATTCTATACTGGTTCTGTAACAACTCACCAACAGCACGAATACGACGGTTACCAAGGTGATCGATATCATCATCCTTACCAATGCCGTACTCAAGATGCATATTATAGTTAATAGATGCAAATACATCCTCAACAGTAATGTGCTTTGGAATAAGATCTGCTACAGATCTAGAAATAGCATCTTCGATGTCTTCCTTTGTTGTGTTTTCTTCGAGAATTCTCTCGAGAACTGGATAGTAAACGAGCTCTGTAATACCAAGAGCCTTTGCATCACAATCAACAAACTTTGTGATGTCTACCATCATATTAGAAAGAACCTTTACATTGCGAGTCTCAGTCTGGATGAATACATGAGTAGCAGCTGCATTCTGAATAGCATCAGCCATCTCAAGTGTAACTTTATCTCCAGCCTTTGCAATAATCTCACCTGTAGTTGTATCAACAACATCCTCTGCAAGAATGTGTCCTGTGATACGGTTTCTAAGCATAAGCTTTTTATTGAATTTGTAACGGCCAACCTTTGCTAGATCATAACGTCTAGGATCAAAGAACATGCCGTGAATAAGTGATTCAGCACTATCCTTTGCAAGAGGCTCACCTGGACGCAACTTACGATAGAGCTCTAAAAGACCTCCTTCGTAGCTACCCTGTGGGTTCTTCTCTGTGATAGCTGGATCCTTTGCAAATGTAGCAAGAATCTTTGGTTCTTCACCAAATACATCTATAATTTCCTGGTTTGTTCCCAAACCAAGTGCACGAATAAGAACTGTAACAGGAACCTTTCTGTTACGGTCTACACGTACATAGAAAACGTCATTGGAATCTGTTTCATACTCAAGCCATGCACCACGGTTAGGAATAACTGTACATGAATAAAGCTCCTTACCAATTTTATCATGGCCGATTGCATAATAGATACCTGGCGAACGAACGAGCTGAGAAACGATAACACGCTCTGCTCCATTAATAACGAATGTGCCAGTCTCAGTCATGAGTGGTAAATCACCCATAAAAATTTCGTGCTCCTGCATATCGCCGGACTCCTTGTTTACAAGGCGCACTTTAACCTTTAAAGGTGCTGCGTATGTTGCATCACGCTCTTTACACTGTGGGATTGTATATTTAACCTCATCCTTGCACAATGTAAAGCCAACGAAATGTAACTCAAGCTGATTTCCTCGATCCTGGATAGGTGAGATATCTGCAAACGCTTCTTTTAATCCGTCCTTAACGAACCAGTCGTAACTGTTCTTCTGGACCTCGATTAAATTAGGCATCTCAAGTACCTCTTTTTGTCTCGAGTAACTCATACGCAAGTTCTTTCCAGCTTTCACTGGACGTATTCTGTTTTTCTCCATTGACGTTCCACCTCTCATTTTATTTTAAATTTTGGATATATCTTACATAAAAATGCCTGCTAAAAACGCCCATAAAAATAAGCATAGCAATGCACATTGCACCATAATAGTGCAAACTACATTCTATGCCAAATGCAATAGTAAAGTCAAGTATTAATTTAAATTAATTTCAAAAATTTATTATATAGAAAAATTGGCAGGTTCGCAATGAACCTGCCAATAAAAATTCGTAAGCAATGATTACTTTAATGTAACCTTTGCGCCGATCTCCTCAAGCTGAGCCTTGATTGACTCTGCTGTAGCCTTGTCAGCTGCTTCCTTGATTACCTTTGGAGCGCCATCAACGAGTTCCTTAGCTTCCTTAAGTCCAAGACCAGTAGCCTCACGAACAACCTTGATAACCTTAACCTTCTCAGAACCTACTTCTGTAAGCTCTACGTCGAACTCATCCTTCTCCTCAGCTGCTGCTGCATCGCCAGCTGCTGCTGCAACTACAACGCCTGCTGCTGCAGAAACGCCGAACTCTTCCTCACATGCCTTTACAAGGTCATTTAACTCTAATACGCTAAGCTCTTTGATAGCTGCGATAAACTCTTCTGTTGTCATCTTTGCCATGATTATTTTCCTCCATTAAAAAATATAAAATCAATTTAAAATAATTCGAGTATTTATTACTCTGCAGGAGCCTCAGCTGGCTCTTCTGCTGGTGCCTCTGCTGATGCACCACCCTGCTCTGCGATCTGGTTGAGAACGCGAGCGAAGTTTGTGATTGGTGACTGTAAGCTTCCAAGTAACTTTGAAAGAAGTTCCTCTCTGCTTGGTACTGCTGCAACTGCCTGCATACCCTTTGCATCATAGAATGTACCTTCTACAACGCCAGCCTTAATCTCAAGGTTAGATGCTGTCTTAGCAAACTTAGCAAGAATTCTTGCTGGTGCTGTAGCATCATCCTTAGAAACAGCGATTGCACTAGGTCCCTCAAGAACATCATCGAGAGATGCAAAATCTGTTCCTTCGAAAGCACGCTTCATAAGAGTGTTCTTATATACCTTGTAAGTAACACCAGCTTCACGAAGCTGCTTACGTAACTGTGTGTCTTCTGCAACTGTAAGTCCACGAGCGTCAACTACTACAACTGATGCTGCATCTTTTACCTGAGCTGAAATCTCGTCAACGATAGGCTGCTTTAATTCAACTTTTGCCACGAATTTTTCCTCCTTATAATTTTTAGTGTTGCTTATATGAGGATAAAGTAAAAAACCTCTATGCCATAAAGACATAGAGGTGATTAATCGATAAATACTTAATCGTCCTCGGCTGGTAGAGAATAATCTCTTTACGGCTAACGCCACCTGCTGTCTTCGGCAACAACTTTGTGCATTATATCATTATGTATATTGGATTGTCAACAATTAGTTTGAAACCTTTGCAACATTAAGCTTAACGCCAGGTCCCATTGTTGGAGCAAGTGAAATGCTCTTGATGTACTGACCCTTTAAGCTTGATGGCTTAGCCTTGTTGATAGCATCCATAAGAGTCTGGAAGTTGTCCGCTAACTGCTCCTCTGTGAAAGAAGCCTTTCCGATAGGTACATGGATAATGTTTGTCTTATCAAGTCTATACTCAATCTTACCAGCTTTGATTTCCTCAACAGCCTTTGCAACATCCATAGTAACTGTACCAGCCTTTGGGTTTGGCATAAGTCCTCTAGGTCCAAGTACACGACCAAGACGACCAACAACACCCATCATATCTGGAGTAGCAACTACAGAATCGAACTCAGACCATCCTTCGTTCTGGATCTTTGGAATGAGCTCCTCGCCGCCAACGAAATCAGCGCCTGCAGCCTGTGCCTCGTCAAGCTTAGCACCCTTAGCGAATACTAAAACTCTAACTGACTTACCAGTACCGTGTGGAAGTACAACTGCACCACGGATCTGCTGCTCAGCGTGACGACCGTCACAACCAGTTCTGATATGAGCCTCAATTGTCTCATCAAATTTTGCAGTAGCATTCTTCTTAACCTGTGCGATTGCTTCTGCTGGATCGTATGCAACTGACTTATCGTATGACTGTGCAGCTGCTACGTATTTCTTTCCTCTTTTCATGTTTACCTCCTGTGGTTTATCGAGCCTTAAGCTCTCCCACTCAATAATTAATAGTAAAGAACGTTGTTTTCGCTAAGCTGTGATTACTCTACAACCTCAACGCCCATTGATCTACATGTTCCCTCGATCATGCTCATAGCAGCTTCGATTGTTGCTGCATTAAGGTCTGGCATCTTTGTCTCTGCGATTTCCTTAACCTGAGCCTTTGTGATCTTTGCTACCTTTGTCTTATTAGGTGTACCAGATGCCTTAGCAATCTTGCATGCCTTCTTAATAAGAACTGGAGCTGGTGGAGTCTTTGTGATGAAGCCAAAGCTTCTATCTGCGTATACAGTGATAATTGTAGGAACGATTGTATCTCCCATATCAGCTGTCTTTGCGTTAAACTGTTTTGTAAACTCCACGATATTTACACCGTGCTGACCAAGTGCTGGACCAACTGGTGGGGCTGGTGTAGCCTTGCCTGCTGGAATCTGCAACTTGATATAGCCTTCGATTTTCTTTGCCATTATCCTATTCCTCCTGCAAATCTAATTACCCGCACGATTGCTTCGCAATAGTGCGTTGTCGGTCAGTGTCATTTTCATTACGGCTCTGCCGTAAAACACTTTCCTAATCCATTCTTCGTACGTCCGTAAAATCAATCTCAACCGGAGTCTCACGGCCGAACATCTCAACGCTGATTGTAACTGTCTGTTTCTTAGTGTTGATAGACTTAACAACTCCAACGGTATCTTTCCAGGTACCATCTACGACGCTAAGAGTATCACCAATTTCGAAATCAACCTCAACGTTGGCTTTCTCTGTGTTGTCACCTAGTAAGTAAGCTTTAACCTCTGCCTCTGACAATGGCACTGGTTTGCTTCCTGGTCCTACGAAGCCTGTAACACCTCTAGTGTTTCTGACAACATACCAAGTCTCATCATTCATAATCATCTCAATAAGAACGTAACCAGGGTACATCTTTTTAGAAACTTGCTTTTTAACTCCGTCCTTAGTCTCGGTAACCTCAACCATAGGAACTCGTACATCAAGAATCTGCTCCTCAAGATGTTGTGTCTCGATAGCCTTTTCAATGTTTGTCTTGACTTTGTTCTCATAGCCTGAGTAAGTATGAACTACATACCACTTTGCCTCTGCCATATGCGATGCCTCCATTATAAATTTACTAGGATATTTACACCTTTGTTGATCACTGCATCTAATACGATGATGATCAATGCTACAACTACTGACACAGCTACAACTGCTGTTGTCTGCTTTGACACGTCCTTAGGATCTGCCCAGACAATTTTATCGAACTCTGTCTTAAGACCCGAAAAACGTCCTGACTTTACCTTTTTCTCATCTGCCATAATCGCACCTCCGCTAGACTACTTTGTCTCTTTGTGCATTGTGTGCTTCTTGCAGAATCTGCAATACTTCTTTGTTTCCATTCTGTCAGGGTGTGTCTTCTTGTCTTTTGTCATGTTGTAATTACGCTGCTGGCATTCTGTACATGCCAATGTTATCTTTGTGCGCACAACTTCCACCTCCGTAAATTTTCTACTGTAGGTCTACCTATACTCACTCATCATAGCGAACAATTTGATGAGGCGAAAAAAGAGCATAAAAAAAAGACCTGCTTTCTTAGTCGCTAGCTAAATTTATCATAGCTAGTCAAGTCTGTCAAGTCTTTTTCCTTAATACAATTAATCAGCACTTTAGGATTAAAAAGGCTCAGTCTTTAGTTGTTGCTTAACACGGGAAAGCGCAGCCATGACTAATTGGCTCAGCCTCTAGGTATTCTCGCTACAACGGGAAAGCGCAGCCATTGTATATCGCCTACGGCGATGGGCTGCGCTGTGGCTAATAGGTTCCTCCCACTTCGTGGGTCCTTCCTATTAGCCCTTAACTCCACCTAATGTTACACCACCTACAATATATCTTGAAAGAAGGAGATATACAATAATAACAGGGAAAATTGAAAATGCAATCATCATGTAAACTTGTCCCATATCAAATTTAAGGAAGTCTGCACTACGTAATTGCTGCATTAATATAGGTAATGTTTTCTTTTCTTGTGAGTGTAGAACAAGGGCTGGTACGAAGTAGTTATTCCAGCTGGCAACAAAGCTAAAGATTGCCTGTACTGCAATTGCTGGCTTCATAAGAGGCACAACAATTTGATTGAATGTTCTAAATTCACCTGAGCCATCAATTCGTGCTGCTTCTATTAATGATAATGGAAGGGTTGAATCCATGTATTGCTTCATATAGAAGAAAACAGCTGGAGAAGCTATAGATGGTACTATAAGCGGTATAGCACTATCATTGATGCCCATGTCATTGATTAATCCAATGAAACCAAGAACAGTAACCTGTGTTGGAATCATCATAATCATTAAAATAAATGTATAAATGAAATTTTTAAATCTAAAATCATATGCGTGAATAGCATAAGCTGTCATTGTATTGAAATAAGTAGCCAAGGCAGCTGATAAAGTAGCAATTATCAATGAGTTCACCATACCTGATACAACAGGCATTGTGCCCTCTAAAAGATTTTTCCAGTTTTCCATGAGATGACTGCTAGGAAAAGGAGTAAATCCGGCACTCATTTCTGAATGAGATCTAGTAGCATTGACAAACAGTATATAGAACCAGAACAAGCATATAATAGTTATTAAGATCAATACTATGTATGCAATTACTCGTCTTGCAAAGATAGATGCACCCTCATTTGTCTTTCCAGCTACATCACTTGTATTTGTCGTCATATTATTATCCTCTCTAAAAACATTTTCATCAGACAAAGATTATCTTCCGTCCTTATCCTCTTTTCCAGTCATCTTAAATACGATTAAACTGAGGATACCTGTCAAGATAAACATAAATACAGATAATGCACCAGCAAATCCATAGTTTCTACTTCCAACAGACAGGTTTCTGTTTAGATACATAATAAGAGTCATTGATGTACGCATTGGATCACCGGTTCTGTTAGTTAAAATCTGAGGTACATCAAACATCTGTAATCCGCCGATTAATGAAGTAATCATTACATAGATAAGAATAGGCTTAAGTAATGGTAATGTTATCTTATAGAAAATCTGAGTAGCAGTTGCACCATCTACTTGAGCCGCTTCAAATAAAGCAGGATCAATTCCCATCATGCCCGCCATCAGAAGAATAGTCGTATTTCCAAACCACATAAGGCAGTTCATTGTAGCAACCAGTCCACGCACTGACCATGCATGGCTCATAAACTGATATGGTGCACTAAGTATCCCAAGTTTTAATAAAATATCATTTATTGGGCCCATATCTGAGAACAATGTAAAGAATAACATCGCAAAAGCTGATGCCATGATTAAGTTTGGTAAGTAAATAACTGTCTTAAAAAATCTTTGAAATTTAAGTCTAAGAGAAGGATCTGTAAACCATGCTCCTAAAAGCAATGATAATAATATCTGTGGCACAAATCCCATGAACCACATAATCATTGTATTAGTGAAATACTTTGGTAAATCGCCATTTGAAATAATTGTGGAATAGTTTTCCAAGCCTATGAAAGTAGGACCGATTTCAGTAAGTCCATCCTCCATATGTAAGAAAAATGAATTGTAAAATGTCGTTACTAAAGGAATTAATTGGAATACTAAAAAGACCACTATGAAGGGTAGCAAGAATATGTATCCCCATTTATTGTAACGTACAACTTTGCTCTTCTTATTCATAAAGGTACTCCCTTTTGTCGCTTTCAATATACAGGGCGCATAGGATAACCCATACGCCCCTATAATAGTTTCTAAAATTCGTTAATATTACTCTGCTGTAAGTGTAGGATACTTCTCAACGATTGCTGTCTTGAATAACTCAAGTGCTTCATCCTTTGTTGCATTGCCTTCGAAGTAGTTCTTCATAGCGTTCTGGAACTCTTCGTTACATCCCTGATCATATGGTGAAAGGTTTGAAAGATCGATACCTTCTGCACCTGCTGCAAGCTGTGCATATGGGTTCTGTCCACCAAGGATATCCATGTTACCTTCATCTGATGATGCAAGCTCATCAAGAACTGTCTTGCTGTTTACGCAATCAAGGTCATCCTGTGCGATTTCCTTAAGTACTGTCTGATCTGTTGTCATTGTAAGGATGATATCCTTTACAAGGTTAGGGTTATCTGTGCCTGTTGCTGCGCAAATCCATGTTCCACCCCAGTAGTAAGACTGTGGTCCTTCGCAGAATCCCCATCTACCACTGTTAGCAACTGTACCTTCTTTGTCTGCGTCTAAGCAGAAGTTAAAGAACCAAGCTGGTCCAAAGTAGCAGAACTGCTTTCCTTCTGGATATTTACCCTTTGCCCAGTCATCGCCCCAAAGAGCATATGTTGTCTCAGCATTAGCATCAACAAGCTCCATAGAATCATCTACCCAATTCATAAGGTTGTCATCAACAACTACCTTGTTGTCCTGTACCCACTTACCAGATACATTGTTTGAATATGTACGATATGTATCCATTACTGAACACATTGTATAACCAGCGTCTGCCATCTTTCCAGCTGTCTCATTGTACTTATCCCAATCAGCTACTGCTGCCTGAACCTCTTCTGGATCCTCTGTTCCGAGAACTTCAAGCGCAATATCTCTGTTGTAGATAAGACCAGCTGAAGCTGCCTGCCATGAAGAGCCTTTAATTTTACCAGCGCTATCTTTTACGATTGTCTGTGTATATTCATACTGATCACCAAGGTCTTCAGATGTGATACCAAGATCACTAAGAGCCATTGTGTAGTCTGTATCGCAATACTTTGAAGCGTAATCTGCTTCGATAAGGAAGATATCAACCTTGTCATCATCGGCTGCGTCTGCCTGTGACTTCAAAGCTGTATCAAGGTTATCCTGGTATGAATTGCCCTGATTTTCTGTAATCTGCCATACAACGTCAACATCACCAATCTTACCATGAGTAGCATCAACTTCCTCATATCCTGGATAGTGATCTGTTACACGGCTCTTGAACTCTTCATTCCATACATAGATGTTGAGAACCTTTCCTGTGTCCTCTGCAAGTTCAACTGATTCTGCTTCTGCGTCAATTTCTTCTGTTGACTTTGGAGCAGCATCTTCGCTAGAGCTTGTGCCTTCCATAGATGTAGTGCCGCATCCTGCTACCATTGATGCAGTCATTGTTGCTATTGCTAGCAAGCTTACTAATCTTCTTTTCATTCTTTTGTTCCTCCCAATTTTTACGTGTTATACACGTTTTTGTTAATTGTATCTGCATTTATATAAGTTGATTTCTCAACCAAATGCCTAATCCAGTTTTTTCAATGTGTCTCCCTCAAGGAGATTTCCTTTTATAACCACTTGCTTAATAAGTGTTGTGTTTGGCCTTTCGATTAAATCTATAAGATTTCGTGCAGCCTGTGTTCCCATTTCATCAGTGTTCTGTCTATAAGTAGTAAGACGTGGTCTTATGTGTCTTGCCACTCTAATTCCATCGTATCCTATAATAGATATATCCTCTGGAACTTTAAGTCCCTTCTCATTTATTGCTCTTATTCCACCATAAGATGCATAATCATCCGGGTATAAAATGCAGGTTGGAATATCTTCTCTTTCCAGCAATTTTAATGTTGTTTCATACGCACCATGCATATCTCGGTAAGGAGATTCTTCAACGTAGCCCTCTGGAATATCTATTCCATACTCTTCCATTTTCTGGTTGAAGGTTATAAGTCTTGATTTTGTAACCGAAGAATCCGCTCCATGAATGTATGCTATCTTTCTGTGTCCATTCTTTATTGCGAAATCCACTAGAGCTGTCATACCATCCACATCATCTGAAAGAATTGCTGTTGTGTCATTATATATATGGTTGATTGTAACTACTGGTATATCGCTGTTAACAAGTTCGATAACCTCAGGATCGTCGAAATGAACATTTGCAATTATCACTC
The DNA here is from genome assembly GCF_015057185.1 of Pseudobutyrivibrio sp. Lineage (GTDB taxonomy): Bacteria > Bacillota > Clostridia > Lachnospirales > Lachnospiraceae > Pseudobutyrivibrio. The sequence continues at coordinate 16,424 of NZ_SVEV01000010.1, forward strand.
CGTCAAATCTTCTATATCTTGCATGGTTCAAATATGAAGATCTTCCTGGTCGTGTTCTATCATTAGAAATGAAGGTTATGTCATATCCTTCTTTTTCAACTGCCTTTTTAAAGCTTTCTAGAACACCTGCAAAGAAATCATGTTGCAATCCGCTGTTCGCATCATCCATAAATAAAACTCCAATATTATGTGTTCTATTTGTTTTCATGGATTTTGCTGCGGCATTTGGGACATATCCCATTTCATTAGCTTTTTTTCTAATTCTATTTTTTGTTTCTACGCCTATGTCGCTGTGATCATTTAATGCCTTACTAACAGTGGCAATGCTCACCCCGCACTCAGCTGCAATATCCTTTAATGAAACCATCAGTTCCCCCTGAATAATTACGTCTCAACACGCTTAATCGTTTTCGTTAACTTAAATATAGCTCTATTTTTCAAAAATCACAATAGATTTTCGAAAATTTGTGTTTTCGCCACAGTTTCTTCACCGTTTTTAGTGCATAATTTACAAATATCATATTAGTAGATTGCGTTTTATTGGTTTTATGTTATTCTAATTGCGGGATTAGTTTGTAATTTAACTTAAACGTTTACTATTAATTTCTTAGCTTTTTCCTTTAAGAATTCAATTATTCCCACTTAATCGTTTTCTTGTTACTATATAAAAACACCTTTTAGGGAGGAACTTATGAGATACGGTTTTTTTGATGATAATAATAAAGAATATGTTATCACCACTCCAAAAACTCCATTGCCTTGGATCAATTATCTAGGCTGCAATGATTTTTTCACTTTAATATCTAACACCTGTGGCGGCTATACATTCTATAAAGATGCAAAGCTTCTTCGAATGACCAGATATCGCTACAACGATACTACTCCTGATACAAATGGTAAGTATTTCTACATTAAAGATGGTGATTGCATTTGGAACCCTGGCTGGCAGCCAACTAAAACCGAATTAGATTCTTATGAATGCCGTCATGGTATTGGCTATTCCAAATTTACAGGTGCAAAGAACGATATTGAAGCTTCACTGATTACCTTCGTTCCAATTGATAATCCAGTAGAGCTTACAAAAGTAACTCTTACAAATAAGGGAACAAGCAAAAAGGATATTCAATTATTCTCTTATGTAGAGTGGTGTTTGTGGAATGCTGATGATGATATGAAAAACTATCAGCGTAACCTCTCAATAGGTGAAGTTGAAGTTGTAGATTCTACTATTTACCATAAGACAGAATATAGAGAGCGTAGAAATCACTATGCTGTTTATTCTGTAAATACAAAAATTGATGGTTTCGAAACAAGTCGTGATGAATTCCGCGGTGCATACAATGGTCCAGATAAGCCAGCTGCTGTTATTGAAGGAAAGCTTCATAACACAATTGCTTCTGGATGGTATCCAATCGCTTCACATCAGATTAATGTTTCTTTAGAGCCTGGTGATAGCAAAACATTTGTATTTGCCCTTGGTTATATTGAAAATGCTGAGGATGACAAATGGGAAAAACCAGGTGTTATAAACAAGAAAAAGGCTCATGAGCTTCTTTCAAAATATCAAACAACAGAAGATTTTGACAAAGCCTTTAACGAGCTTTGCAATTACTGGAATGGACTTCTTAGTCGTTTCCATATTGAATCTTCTGATGAGCACGTTAACCGTATGGTTAATATTTGGAACCAGTATCAGTGTATGGTTACATTTAACATGTCTCGTTCAGCTTCTTACTACGAGACAGGCATTGGTCGTGGTATGGGATTCAGAGATTCTTGTCAAGATTTACTTGGCTTCGTTCATCTCATTCCAGATAGAGCTCGCGAGAGAATAATTGATATTGCTTCTACACAGTTCCAAGACGGTTCTGCTTATCATCAATATCAGCCTCTTACAAAGAAGGGAAATTCTGATATAGGTTCAGGCTTTAATGATGATCCACTTTGGCTAATCGCTGGAACTAGTGCTTATATTCGTGAAACTGGTGATACTTCAATTCTTAAAGAAATGGTTCCATATGACAATGATATGTCAGTTGCAACTACTCTTATGGAGCACTTGAAGAGATCATTTGATTATATTGTAAATCACAAGGGTCCACATGACCTTCCACTTATCGGACGTGCCGATTGGAATGATTGTTTGAACCTTAACTGCTTCTCAGAGCATCCAGGCGAAAGCTTCCAGTGCTTCGGCCCTAGCGAAGGTCCTGTTGCTGAGTCTGTATTTATTGCTGGTATGTTTGTCAAATACGGTCGCGAGTATGCAGCTCTTTGCAAGCTTATGGGCGACACTGCTGAGGAAACAAGAGTTCTTGGTGAGGTAGACAAGATGATTACCGCCATCGAAAAGGATGGTTGGGATGGAGAATGGTTTGTCCGCGCATATGACGCTTACAGCCACAAGGTTGGTTCTAAGGAATGCGAGGAAGGACAAATTTACATCGAACCACAGGGTATGTGCGTAATGGCCGGTGTTGGCATTGACAATGGAAACGCTAAAAAAGCCCTCGATTCTGTAAAGGCTAAGCTTGATACAAAGTATGGTGTAATGATTCTCCAGCCAGCTTATACAAGATACCACTTAGAGCTTGGTGAAATTACTTCATATCCACCAGGATACAAAGAGAATGCTGGAATTTTCTGCCACAACAATCCATGGATTTCTATTGCAGAAACATGCATCGGTAGAGGTGACAGAGCCTTTGAAGTTTACAAGAAGACTTGTCCTTCTTACATTGAAGATATTTCTGAAATACATAGAACAGAACCTTACGTTTACTCACAGATGGTTGCTGGCGCAGATGCCAAATTCCATGGTGAGGCTAAAAACAGCTGGTTAACAGGAACTGCTGCATGGACATTTACCAATATTTCCCAATATATACTTGGTATTTATCCTACACTTGAAGGCCTTTCTGTAAACCCTTGTACACCTACAGACTTCGGCGATTTCAATATCACACGTGTATATCGTGGAGTTACTTACCATATTGAAATCAAGAACCCTAATAAGGTTCAAAAGGGCGTAGCTAGCTTAACTGTTGATGGCGTTGAAATTCAAGGAAATGTTATACCGTTTGACAGAAGCAAAAAGGAAGTAAACGTAGTTGCTACAATGAATTAGTTTTTTCTTTATTTCTTCAAATATAAATTCTCCTTTTAGCAAAGGACTAGGTAATTGACTGCCTAGTCCTTTTGCTGTTTAATGATGTTTATGGATAGAGTTTTAAAATATACTATTTCAAAAGAATATGATGGATATACAATAGATAAATACCTAAAAAAGCAGGGCTACTCTTCTGCCAATATTACGGCTATTAAGAAAATGAAAAACAATGTAGTTATTGGTAATGAGTGGGTTCACATGAATTATAAATTGACTGCTGGCGAGGAATTGATAGTTAATATTTCAGAAGAGGAATCCTCAGAGAAAATACCTGCCATAAAAATGGATTTAGATATTGTTTATGAAGACGAGGATATTGTAGTTGTAAACAAGCCTGCCGGTCTTCCTATTCACCCTAGCTTGAATCATTACGAGGATTCACTAGCTAACGGGCTTGCTTATTACTATGAAGCTCAGAATAAGCCCTTTATTTTTAGATGTGCCAATAGACTAGATAAAAACACCTCAGGATTAACGGTTATTGCCAAGCATTTAGTTAGCGGTAATATTCTTTCTACCATGGTTAAAAACAGACAGTTCCACAGAGAATACTATGCAATTGTCCGCGGGCATATTGAACCACCAACTGGAACTATCGACGCTCCTATAGGACGCGTTGATGATTCCATAATTACCAGATGTGTAGATTTCGAAAATGGGGAACGTGCAGTGACCCATTATCAAGTTATAGAAGAAAAAAATGGGCACAGCCTCGTTTCTATTCATCTAGAAACCGGTCGTACCCATCAAATTCGTGTTCATTTTAAACATATAGGCCATCCGCTAATCGGAGACCATTTGTATAATCCAGATATGGAATATATGAGCAGACAAGCTCTCCATTCTCACAAAATAAGCTTTGCACACCCTATTACAGGTGAAGCTATGAGTTTTACTGCAGAATTACCGGATGAAATGAAGTCGGTATTTAAAGACTAGGATAATTGGGTTTTAAGGTCTTCGTATTCTCGATTAATCTCAGCAACTGTTGCAGTATCTCCTGCCTGTCCATCTGGATGATAAATCTTAATCAAATCTTTATAGCGCTTTTTGAGGTCCTTTTTATTAGAGACGCCAGAGAAAAACATTTCCCCATGAACAATATTGTCACTCTCATAAATAGGCTCCTCAACAAGATTAGCGTGAACCTGTGCATAGAATTTCTTCTTAAGCTCAAACTGCTTCTTGTCATCAGCAAGCTTCTGAGTTTCTTGGATTAATAAATCCCATTTTAACTCAAATTGCTTTTCCTGCTGTTCTAAAGTATGAATTCTCGCTTCGAATTCCCTTTTTTCTTTTAATAAATCGTTCCATGCTTTTTCTAACTCTTTATGTCGGTCCTCAAGTGTCTGCATGTCGATTGTTTCTTGACATGTGAGATCCTTTGCCATAATAACTCTCCCGTAGTACTAAACATGTATTGCATAGCAATACTATTACACGAGTTTATTATACTTTATGTTCTTCGGCCTTGTAAAACAAAATTCTTTTAGATACTTTTGTACACTATGCCAGTATTAGGTGTGAGGCTGGTATGCAAATTACCTCCCTCAACTTTTATATCGGTAGGCATAATGGAATATCCAACCTCATTGCTAAGAATTAATCTCTCAAGTCTTCCATTTAAAGGAACCCCAGCAATCCAAACAGGCACATCCACATCAATAGATGTGTTATTTGAATTGATAATTACAATAATCTGCTCATTGGCAGTAAATCTCGCATAGCTTATAAAGCCTTGTCCACAATTCAAAAATCTAAAAGAGCCTTCTTTAATGGCCCTGCTTAATTTGTGGACCATAATCATATCTCTTGTGTAATCAATCAAATCATAATTACAATTACCCCAAGGATATGTTCTACGGCTGTCTGGGTCAGTGAAGCCACAAACACCTGCCTCGTCTCCATAATACAATGTAGGTGCTCCTGGCCAAGTAAACTGTATCATTTCTGCCAGCTTCATTGTAGGGATGCTCACGCCTTCCTCTGCAGCCTTAGCGCCCTTTGTAGCTATTCTACCTACTGTATGATTAGTTCTTGTTAAAAATCTTGAATGGTCATGATTTGACAGCTGGTTCATAGCGCAATACAGAGATGGTGTCTTAAGCCTTGACATGAAATGAAGCATAGTATTCTTAAAACGATCACCATCTCCAATAGCAGATGGTTGAAACTCATCTGAATGCTTTTCCATACCTGTTAGATAGTATGTAAGTGGCTCCATAAAGGCGTCATAATTCATAACAGTATCCCACTGGTCACCAGCCAGCCAAGCTGATGGATTGCCATAGTGCTCAGCTAGAATGATTGCATTAGGATTTGCGCTTTTAACAGCATTTCTGAAATCACGCCAGAACTTGTGATTAAATTCCTCTGAATGGCCTAAATCAGCTGCAACATCAAGTCTCCAGCCATCACAGTTATAAGGTGGGCTAACCCATTTTTTGCCTATTCCCATAATATATTCATATAGCTCTGGTGATTCCTCATAATTAAGCTTTGGCAAGGTGTCATGGCTCCACCATCCATCATATGAATAATTATCTGGCCAAATATCCTCATAGAATTTAAAGAAGCTGTTATATGGGCTATCTTTAGTCTCATAGGCTCCTGGCTTATAGCCTTCTTCTTTAGAATAAATTTTTTCTCTATTTAGCCATTTATTAAAAGAGCCACAGTGGTTAAATACACCATCAATGATAACTCTTATTCCCTTTTCATGAGCTTCATGCACAAAATCCGCAAAGAACTGATTACTAGCATCAAGGTTTTCTTTATTTGTAACCCTCAGTTTGTACTTGGTTGCATGAGAATTATCTGTGTCATTATTTTTTAGGCACTCGCCACCATCTTTTTTGATAACAGTAAGGTGTGGATCTATGTAATCATAATCCGCAGTGTCATATTTATGATTTGAAGGTGATACAAATAACGGATTAAAATAGATTACCTCAACGCCAAGGCTCTTAAGGTAATGTAGCTTCTGCTTAACGCCTTCCAAATCACCACCATAAAATCTACCTATATCTAGATTTGCTGGCAAAGCATCCCAATTGGTAACCTTTTGAACAGGCGCACCAACATAGTGATATTCATTTGTTTCAACGTCATTGGTTGGATCTCCATTATAGAACCTGTCAACGAGAATTTGGTACATAACTGCACCCTTTGCCCAAGAAGGAGTCGAAAACCCCGGAGTAATTGAAAACTCATAATGCTCGCGGTAATCTCTCCATAGACCTACTCTATCGTAGTAATAAAGACCATAGTCCCCCACTATTTCAAAATGATATCTGAATTCTTCTGTACCTAGCTGCACATCGCATGAATAGAAGTCAAACTCTCCCCTTGTTCGTTCCAACTTCATTTTGATGTTTTCTTTCCCTTTGGATACCAAAAAGACATCGATATCCTCCTGATGATAAGCGCGTAACCTTATGGTTACTAAATCATTTTCATCAGGCTCCATTGGGCTGCGGTATTCAGCTGTTCCGTCAGAATAAATCGCTTGGATATTCATAAACTCTCCCCTTATATTTTTATATAGTAAAAAAGACAGCAACGATCGCTGTCTTTTTAGGAGAAGGTATTTTTACTATGGGGTTAGTAAAAATTATATAATGTATTGGGGGGTTTTTACGATGTTTATTATATGGCCGTGCAACACTTAAGTGTGCACAAATATAACAAACATCGTAACTATCTTTTGTGCATATTGCACTAAGCTCCCCCGTTTTCCCCTCTACAGCGCCTAATTTGCTTCGAATAGGCTTTCAAATTCATCTCTGCCTATCTTTTCATTCTCTAATAATAGATTAGCACATTTATGCAAAACTTGCTCGTTCTCTTTTATTATTTGAACTGCTTTTTCATAACAAGAATCAATAATACATTTGACCTCATCATCAATAAGCTTTGCTGTAGCTTCTGAAAAACTCTTTGTGTGGGCTAAATCTCTACCAATGAATACCTCTTCGTCATCATCACCATAGTGAATCATACCCACATTCTTTGAGAAACCATACTTTGTAACCATGTTACGAGCCATTTGTGTAGCCTGTTTGATATCGTTAGATGCTCCTGTGGTAACATCATCAAACACAAGCTCCTCTGCAACTCTACCACCAAGAGAAACTATGATATCCTGGGTCATTTTGCCCTTGGTGTTAAACATATCATCTTTCTCGTTGATAGGCATTGTGTAGCCTGCTGCAGAAGCTCCAGTAGGTATTATTGAAACAGAATATACAGGACCAACATCTGGAAGAACATGGAAAAGAATTGCATGTCCAGCCTCGTGGTAAGCTGTAATTTTCTTTTCTTTATCAGATACAACACGGCTCTTCTTTTCTTTACCGATTCCGACCTTAACAAATGAATGCTTTATGTCTTCGTGGGTAATGAAACCTCTATTTTCGCCTGCTGCAAGAATTGCTGCTTCATTTAATAGGTTCTCAAGGTCAGCTCCTGTAAAGCCAACTGTTGTCTGGGCGATCTGATGTAAATCAACATCATCGCCGAGAGCTTTATTTCCTGCATGAACTTTGAGGATTTCCTCTCGTCCCTTAACATCAGGTCTGCCAACGTATACCTTTCTGTCAAAACGACCTGGACGCATAATAGCCTGATCAAGAATATCAACACGGTTTGTTGCTGCCATAACTATGATGCCTTCGTTGACACCAAAGCCATCCATCTCTACAAGGAGCTGATTAAGTGTCTGCTCTCTTTCATCATGGCCGCCGCCCATACCTGTACCACGGCGTCTAGCAACCGCATCAATTTCATCAATAAATACAATACAAGGTGCATTTTGCTTTGCTTCTTCAAATAAATCACGAACACGAGAAGCACCTACACCAACAAACATTTCTACGAAGTCAGAACCTGAAATCGAGAAAAATGGAACGCCGGCCTCGCCAGCGATAGCCTTTGCAAGTAATGTCTTACCTGTTCCAGGAGGGCCCACAAGAATAACACCCTTTGGAATACGAGCACCGAGATTGGTATATTTCTTTGGGTCTTTGAGGAAATCAACAAGCTCCTCAACTTCTTCTTTTTCTTCTTTGAGACCTGCTACATCGTTAAATGTAGTCTTTATGTCTTCTTTGTTAGTCATTTTGGCACGGCTCTTACCAAAATTCATCATTTTAGCATTTGTACCGCCACCGCCGCCTGCTCCTTGGGCATTCATCATAATCATAAATAGGATGAATACTGCGCCCAACACTATGAGCATTGGTAAAAGCTCAGATATCCAACTGTCATGTGGAATGTCGCTGAGAGTATATGTCATTCCCGCATCATCAATCATTTGCTGAATATCATTAACATCAGAAACATATAATGTAGCTGATGAGCTATCCTTGAGTTTTACTGTCACAACACCTGTAGGAACAGCCTCGTTTTGAGAAATGCTTATAGCTGCAATATCCTCGTCAGCCAATGCTTTCTTAAACTCAGCCATTGTATAGTTGGTTGTGGTCTTCCCCATGCTTGTGTATAAAATAAATAGAACTACTGCCACAAACAAGGCGTATATTGCCATTCCCGAAGTTCTACGTTTCTTCAATTGTCCCCTCCTAGTCTAGTTCTACAACTCCAATATATGGAAGGTTACGATATTTCTGGTCGTAATCCAATCCATAACCAACTACGAACTGGTCTGGAATTGTAAATCCTGTATAGTCTACATGTACGTCAACCTCGCGACGGTCTGGCTTGTCAAGCATTGTAACCATGCGAACTGACTTTGCTCCCCTATCTTTAAATAACTGTCCTAAGAAATTGAGAGTATTACCGCTATCAATGATGTCTTCTACTATTATTACGTTCTGTCCTGTTGGGTCTAAATCCAAATCTTTTTTGATTTTAACAACACCAGAAGATACTGTACCGCCGTCGTAGCTAGATGTAGCCATAAAATCGATAATAACTGGTACTGTGATTCTCTTTGCAAGCTCACATGCGAAGAATGATGCTCCCTTTAAGATGCAAACCAAAAATACTGTTTCTCCCTGATAATCCTTGCTGATTTGTTCTCCTAATTCTGCAATTCTTGCTGCAAGCTCTTCTTCTGGTAACAGAACGCGAATGTTCTCACTCATTTCCTTATTCCTCCGTGTAACTTATCTCTAATACTTTTTTAGTATTTTTAGAAATTTTGTAATAATCACTAATCCTATATCCAACTACCCACATAACATGGCTGCCATCGCACACCAGTGGCACCGACTCTCTAAGATGTCTAGGTATTTTTTGATCAACAAAATAATCCTGAATCGATTTGTGATTTCCGGCCGAATCTATGGTCAGATAATCTCCCTCAGCCCTAGTTCTTATTACAATATTAGCCCCTATTCTATCACAATCAAACCATTTAGTATAGGTATCCGTAGGGTAATTCATCCCTTCTTCGTAGGCAAATTCTCGGTACTTAAACTCGCCTGTTGGACCTGTTTTTTCATCATCAACCACATACATTTCCTCATAAGAAATGATCAAAGTTTTCTTGTAAGGAAGCTGTACTTGTTTTTCTCCATCCTCATTTAATAAGGACATAATAGCATCTACATGTACCGCAGAAACATCCTTCTTCTCTGGCATGTAATTGCTTAAATACATTTTCAAGGCTTGAGTAGCTATAACTGCTGGAGCAGTTGCTATTGCTCTTTTTCTAAGTTTTCCTTCTCCAGCGTCTGCAATCTGAAGTAGTCCATTTGCCTCAAGGGAAATATAATCTGCCACTTCTGAAAGTCTTCTGGTCATATCAGAAATATGCTCAAGGGCCTTTTCATTGATTTCAGTGAATTCAGGCAAAATATTATGTCTGATTTTATTTCGACTGTAATCTGTCTCTAGATTGGTGGAATCAATACAATATTTGATTCCATTATCCTTTAAAAGCTGAACAATATCAGACTTTGTGGTGCCAAGTAGTGGTCTAATGATATTATCCCGGACTGGGGCTATGCCGCACATACCATCTAGGCCAGCACCTCTAGCCATGTGAAATAGTACTGTCTCTGCATTGTCATCAGCATTGTGAGCCACTGCAATTTTAACAGGTCTTCCAATTTCGCTGGCTAATGCCTCTGCCTCCTTGTTAAACAGATCGTACCGCACGATTCTTGCCTCTTCCTCTGTAGAACGGCCAGATTGCTGAACTAAGGCAGGAATATCAACTACATATTCCTTTAGCTCAATTCCATGCTGACTGCACAAATCCCTAACATATTGCTGGTCTCTGTCAGCTTCCTCACCTCTGATGCAATGGTTCACATGAAGTGCTCTTATAGATAAATCAAGCTCTTCCTTTAGGGCAAGCAGTACAAAAAAAAGGCATACAGAGTCTGGACCCCCTGATAAGCCCAGCACGACTCCGTCGCCTTTGTCAATCATATTATATTTGCCAATGTATTCTCTAATCTTCTTGTCTAAAAATGATCCAATTGTCATGTGTCAACCCAAGCTTCTGAGAAGCCTCGTTTTCTATATATTCGTCTGTGCCGACGTACTCTTCTTGTTCTTTGATTTGCTCGCTCTTTTCATTTGCGGCATCTAATTCATCCTGTAGATTAGCTTCCTGCTTTTTCAGTTCTTGATTTTTGTCATAGAGACGATATACCTGTACTGCCATAACTCCAATCATAAAAAGCATAATCAATGCTACATATATTCTACCTGTAGAGGTTTTCTTTCTTCTGTGTACTTTTCGCCTATTTCTTCCTGCCATATACATCCTCAGAACACTTTAGAAATTACAGATACTTAAACAAATCTGCGGCTGCATCCTTTTTTGTAGTATCTTGAATATCAAGGACCTCAACCTTCACATTTTTGTTTCCAAATGCTATTTCTATTATATCACCAACTTTAACATCGGTGGAAGCTTTCGCAATTTTTCCATTAATTTGTACACGCCCACTGTCGCATGCCTCATTTGCTACAGTTCTGCGCTTTATCAATCTACTTACTTTTAAATATTTATCTAATCTCATATCTATCCCATTCCCTAAATGTGCTCTATCAACTACATTTTTAGAATCTCTGCATCCGTATGCCATAACCCTTACTTTTTGTAATTGTATGTTGGAAGACGACAATGTTACATAAGATATTTAAGTGAGTATAGCGAAAGCGATACTTAAATGTTTTATGTAACATTGGAGTCTAACGCTTTCTCAACCTAAGTTGGTTGAGAACAATTATATATTACTAATTTGGGCGAGTATAGCGAAAGCGATGTCCAAATTAGTAATATATAATTGTTACCACAACCAACGCAGTCCTCACAAAAAAGTAAGGGGTTCGGCATTGCCGAACCCCGAAGATTCTAAATCTATTAGTTGATAGAATCCTTAAGTGCCTTACCAGCCTTAAACTTAGGAGCCTTAGATGCAGGAATCTTCATCTCAGCGCCTGTCTGTGGATTTCTACCTGTACGAGCTGCTCTCTCAGAAACTTCGAATGTACCGAAGCCAACGAGCTGAATCTTCTCCCCCTTCTTAAGCTCTTCAGCAACAACCTCTGTAAAAGCCTTTACAGATGCTTCTGCGTCCTTCTTAGAAATGTTAGCCTTGCTAGCGATAGCTGCTACTAATTCTGTCTTGTTCATTACCTATTCCTCCTCGAGAATTTTGATTTATAGTTAGGGTTTCCGCCCCTTAGTAACTACAATATCCTTTATAATTGTTTTAAATACCCATGTCAACAACAAAACCTCAAAAAGTCCCGATTTTATAAGGTTTTTATGGATTATTACAAATTTTTTACACATTTTTTTAACATTATTACTATTTACAAAGCCTTGATTTTTCGGGAAGTTCACATATAATTCACAAGTTTAGTCATTTAAGGTTCCCAGAAGGTCTGCGATAGTTGTCAGATAATCCACCTCGTAGTCGTAATCTTCGTTGTTTGAAGGCTCTTCTGATTCAGATTCTGACTCTTCTTCAGCCTCTTCCTCCTCTGGTTCTTCGGTCCATGGTTCACTGGCCGTTTCTCCACTTTCAGATTCTAGCGCTAAGGTGATTGTAGCTTCTGCAGAATTAACCACCAAGGTTTTATTCCATGAATTGTATCCAGCACAATCTACTCGTAAACTATGATTTCCATACTGAACATATTGTGGTTCTGTTACATCTATTTGCTCGCCATCTATATACACATAAGTATCAGGAGCTGTTACTAAAAATGTAATCAAACAATAGGATGGACCATCGCCCTTTAAATCATCTAGATTTATCTCCGTGGTTTCATTGCGAACTACAGTGTAATCGCCACTTCCACCCCAGCCATTGTTGGCTACAGTAATTTTGTAAGTTCCCTCTGGAACCTCAATAACCTCTTCCCCATTTACCATGGAAACAATTTTATTGCCTATAAATATCATACTGTCATCAAAAAGCTCAGTATTTGTCAAATGTATAAAGCCATGGCCTGTTGTAACAGCGATAGATATTATATCTTTATCTTGACCAACAACCGTAAGAATATCGTCTGAGCCAATGCTATCTACAAGAATTTTTTCTGTATCTGAATAAGCCTTTGTGGAGCCTGTAATTTTGTAATTGCTTCCATTAATTTTTATTAAATTTTTCTCTGTATCGATGGTATACTTGGACAGATCCTCATAAACCCACACATCATCGGACTTTTGAACCTGCATAAGTGCACCTGAGGATGGCAAAAATCCATCTATGGTAACCACAGAGCCTATGGTAAATTCGGCCCACATGCTGGCCTTTCCATATTTATCCAAAAATTTAGTTGTCATTGTATAGTTGTAACGGTATTGCTTTGCCTCTGAAATAGAGTATAGAGATATGGTCTCATCGGCCATATTAAGATCTTCGACTATGTATAATTCTTGATTTGCAGGCTCTTCCCCAGTTTCTTCTGTTTCAACTTCTTCACTGGTTTTCAGCGCACTGCCAGTATGATTCGTGACTGCAGCGTTATTTTGCACAGCGCCACAGCCCAACAATACTGTAACTACAATAGTTAATAGAAATATAAAATTCGCCCTTTTGTTTGTAAAAATCCCCTTCATAACATTATTTTACCATATCTCCCCAAAATATGCCTATTGTGCAATTATTTCTTTTGCACGTTTTAATAAATATTCTCGATCATTTAAGCTAGGATTGTCGATTACTTCTTCAAATAGTGTCCCAAGTACCTGTCCTATCTGCTGCCCCTGTGGGAGTCCCATATCAATCAAATCCTTGCCATTTATCTTTAAATCTTTAATTCTAAGGCAATCCCCAGCCTCTATTATGGCTTTGTATGCCTTTTCAAGCTCGTCGATATAAGCAAGCTTTTCTTCTCTGTGATACATGCTCTGAGCCAAGGTATCAGCCTTCTTTACGGAAATCAAATCATCAAAATTGTCCTTGCCAACTCTAATTATCATTCTGCGGACATTTCTCTCATTTATTTCTGGTCTGTCGTCATGATTTTTCACAAGGTTTGCGACCCTGTCAGTTGTATCATTATCAAATTTGAGCCTTCTAAGTACCGCACGCGCCATTTCCGCACCCTTTACAGGATGCATCTTAAAGTGATTTTGACCATTTTCGTCTGTTGTTTTGCAAACAGGCTTTGCAATATCATGAAGCAACATGGAAAGTCTAACTACCTTGTCATTTGGCACCAAGCCCATAGATACGATAGTATGCTCTCCTACGGTGTACATATGATGCTTGTTTATCTGGTCACATTCCATCATAGCATTGAATTCTGGGAAAAATACATTTGTTAGTCCTGTCAAATATACGTCTCGGATTCGCTCTGGATGATCAGAGGTAACAAGTTTAACCATTTCTACCTGGATACGTTCAGCGCTGATTCGCTCTAATGTTGGAGCCAAATCTTTTATCGCCTGGTATGTGTCTGCTTCTATCTCAAATCCCAACTGAGCAGAAAATCTAAGGGCTCTAAGCATACGAAGAGCATCCTCTGTGAAACGCTCCCTCGGGTTACCTACTGCTCGGATTATGCCGTTGTCCAAATCCTCTTTGCCACCAAACAAATCAACTAATCCCCTAGAATCATTGTAAGCCATGGCATTAATGGTGAAATCTCTACGCTTTAGGTCCTCTTCTAGAGATGCGGTAAATGTAACTTCCTTTGGATGACGTCCATCCTCATATTTGCCGTCCACCCTATAGGTAGTGACCTCATAGCCAACACCCTGCATTAAAACTGTAACTGTGCCATGCTCGATTCCAGTGTCAAAAGTGCGCTGAAATAAAGCCTTGACCTGCTCAGGCAAAGCTGATGTGGTTATGTCCCAATCATGAGGAACTTTCCCTAGAATGCAGTCACGGACACAGCCGCCTACTGCATAGGCTTCGTGTCCGTTTGATTCTAATACATTTATTATGTTTTGAACGTCTGCTGGTAAATTCATATTAATAAGCTTTACCCCAATATACTAATTTCTTAGCTGGCTTGCCACAACATGCACATACGTCAGAAATATGCTCCTGATCATTGAATGGCATACAACGTGAAGTAACAGCTAAATCTTCTTTGATTTTGTTCTCACACTCAACATCGCCACACCACATTGCACGAATAAAGCCTGGCTTGTTATTAGCGATTTCTGTGAACTCAGCATAGTTGTGAGCATCCCAGATATGGCTATCTCTATGAGCCTTTGCTCTTTCAAACATATCCTTTTGGATTGTCTCAAGAAGCTCTGCAACCTTTGTCTCAACCTGATCAAGTGGACACTCGATTTTCTCACGTGTATCACGACGAACGAGAACGCACTTGCCAGCCTCGATATCCTTTGGTCCAAGCTCTACACGAACTGGGATACCACGCATCTCAGCCTCTGAGAACTTCCATCCTGGTGACTTGTCAGAGTCATCAAGCTTTGCACGCATAGTCTTGCCAAGGCGTCCGCAAACCTCGCCTGCCTTTTCAAGAACTCCTTCTTTCTTCTGCTGAATAGGAATAACAACTACCTGTGTAGGCGCGATACGTGGTGGAAGTACAAGACCTGAATCATCACCATGTACCATAATGATAGCACCAATAAGACGTGTAGTCATACCCCAAGATGTCTGATGTACATACTGAAGCTGATTATTCTTGTCAGTATACTGAATTCCGAAAGGCTTTGAGAAGTTCTGTCCAAAGTTATGTGAAGTACCAGACTGTAAAGCCTTTCCATCGTGCATAAGTGCCTCGATTGTATATGTAGCCTCAGCTCCTGCGAACTTTTCTTTGTCTGTTTTCTGTCCGCGAACTACTGGCATAGCAAGAACTTCTTCACAGAAGTCTGCATAAAGATTAAGCATCTGAATTGTACGAGCCTCTGCCTCCTCAGCTGTTGCATGAGCAGTATGGCCCTCCTGCCATAAGAACTCTCTAGAACGAAGGAATGGACGTGTCTCCTTTTCCCAACGAACTACTGAACACCACTGGTTGTAAACCTTTGGCAAATCTCTGTGAGAGTGAATAATATCTTTATAGAAATCACAGAAAAGAGTCTCAGATGTAGGACGAACGCAAAGACGTTCCTGAAGCGGGTTAAGACCACCATGTGTAACCCAAGCTACTTCTGGTGCAAAGCCCTCAACATGATCCTTCTCTACTTGAAGAAGACTCTCAGGAATGAACATCGGCATGTATACGTTCTGGACTCCTGTTTCTTTGAATCTTCTGTCTAACTCGTGCTGGATGTTTTCCCAGATAGCATAACCATCGGGCTTTATAATCATGCATCCTTTTACTGATGAATATGCAATCAAATCAGCCTTAACAACTACGTCGGTATACCACTGTGCGAAATCCTCAGACATAGAGGTAATCGCTTCTACCAGCTTTTTTTCCTGTGCCATTTTTTTCTCCTTTTTATTATTTATAATCTTTTATAAGCCTGTCTATTATATAAAATAATCAAAAACAAGTCCACCCCTAGAACAGGGTGGACTGTATATTAAATGTACATTTCTTCGAATTTTTTAACCGGTAATGGCTTATCAAAATAATAGCCTTGTAAATAGTCAGCTCCGGTGCCTGATAAATAATCAAGCTGCTCCTTGGTTTCGACACCCTCAATAATTACCTGCATTCCAATTGCCTTAGCCAAGGTGATAATTGTGTTGATAATCTTTCGGCCCTTCTGGGCATTTCTATCAATTGAAAGGAATGCCATATCCATTTTAAGGATATCTGCTGGAACCTCTTTTAGCATATTCAGTGAAGAATATCCGCTACCGAAATCATCAATCTCAATAAGGAATCCGTACTCCTTCAGAGAATTGATAATATCTATCTGACGTTCCTTTTCTGTCATGAATACTGACTCGGTTATTTCAATTTTAAGCCTTGATGGAGCCACATTATATTTCTCAACAAGGGATGTAAGCACATCAAACAAATCAATGTAGTAAAAATCTTTTACCGAGATATTAACAGATATTGATAATTCATCCCTGCCAAGACTGGCCCAATATGCAAGTCTCCTAACTGCCTGCTCCCAAATATACAGGTCAAGCTTGTATATATAGCCTGTTTTCTCAAGCAATGGAATAAATGCTCCTGGAGCAATAATTCCTCTATCAGGATGAATCCATCTAACTAACGCCTCTGCCAAAGCAACCTTGCCGTCCAAATTCACAACTGGCTGCAAGAACATTGCAAACTGGCCTGTCTGAAGGGCTTCTTCAAACTCACCGATAATTTTCTGCTCCGTCATATATTCATGGCGCAACATATCGCCATAGTATGCAATGCTATTTTTGAAGCTGGTCTTAATAGAATCAATAGCCAAGAAAGCTCCATCAATCATAGAAATAATCGATGCTTCTCTATCGAATATCTCATAAACACCAACCAGTATAACCATTCTATACTGAGAATTATTAAGGTAGTGGCTAACCTTGTTCATGCCTGTCATAAATAATTCTTCAGAATAACGAATCTTTGGCATCAATATTGCAAATCTATCGGCTTCTAGTCTGGCAAAAATAGCACCCGGCTTTATTTTTTCTCTAATTGCATCTGCACATTTAACTAAAAGTCCGTCAGCCTCATCTACACCAAACATATCATTGATAAGCTTGAAGCCCTTAATATTACAACATACCAGGATATATTCACGCTCTGGATTGTTATCGAGAATATCACGAACCTCTTCGTAGAACGCCTCTCGCTTTAATGCTCCAGTAAGTGGATCATGACTATTTCTATATTTTTCCTCCTCGTATGCCAAATAGTCACCTGTGACATCATAGAAGGATAGGTAACAGCCACAATAATAGCCCTTTTTGTCATATATTTTGTTGAAGTGAACATCAAACCTATAGTCGTCGCCATTTAGTGTGTACACATCGTTCCAGCTAGAATTTGAAATGGAATTGGCTTCTTTTCCTTCCTTCCATTTTCTGAATCTTTCCTCCAGAAGTCTACGGTCTCCACTTGGGCAAAACATTCTGTTGGCAAACTGATTTGAATAAATACAACAATCATTTTCATCGAATGATATCAACGCACATTCCATTCGCTCTGTGATGGTTGATAACATATATTCAACGAAGGATTTTGGATTATAAAGCAATGTGTAATAGGCCAAATAAATGGATCCAACTCCATAGAAGCAAATGGATACATCAATTGGGAAGCCAAAAAATACATAAATCAGATTAAGAATTATTATTCCTGCAAAAACCGCAAGAACCGCCAGATACCTATTTCTGTGGAATCCGCTAGTGGAAATAGCCTTTTTCAAAAACATTGCCACAACTAGAGCAACTAGAATATAACAGAAAACAAGATGGACTATGTAATAATCATTGATTACAAAATCATAGAACCATTCATCATCCGAAAGATATTCCTTCTCAAGAGTGAACGCGTGATGCCAAATCATTGAAGTATATATGCTAACTGTATCTGCAACTGCAATCGCCACTGTAATAAGCGGAGATGCATAAGACTCCATCCAAACCTTTGTGTACTGTCTAGCATAAAAAACGAAGCTAAGTAACAACCAATCCAAGCTACTGAAATACAACACATATCCCAATTCTGCTACTTTCGGGTCATGTGAGCCAATAGCAATGGTGTATACAATGCTGGTAACAATACCAATTATTAGCACCTGTACAATCGAAATATTCAGCTTACTTTTCAATATTCTATGCTTTGTGCTTACGTATACGATGCAACATAGCATCATTAAAGCAACAAGCATAACAACAAATACGTAAATTCTTATCAAGCAAAAACCCCCATCTTAGCTAATTTGCCACTTTGCTGTCTCTAAAATCTTCTCCTTGAGGCTTGATATCAAATCCCATTTTTTCACCTGTTGTAGGATGAATAAAACCAATGTGATGTGAGCATAAAGCAAGGAAATGCCCTGTGGAAACTCCGCCATATTTCACGTCACCTACAATTGGCGCTGTCCTACTAGCCAACTGAATTCGGATTTGATGGTGTCTACCTGTAAATAAATCAATATCAAGAAGCTTTCTATCGTCCCATTCCTCTACGACTCTGTATCTAAGAACCGCCTTTTTAGCTCTAGGATCGTTCTCTTTTACTACTTTGGAAAGATTTGTTCTATTGTCCTTTACCAAATAATCAACTAGCTCTCCCTCGTTTGGAAAAGCTTCTCGATTAATAATTGCATAATAATTTTTCTTGAAGGTGTGATCTGTGATTTCCTTTGTTAGCTTGTTTGCTGCCTCGGAACTCTTTGCAAAAACCATAACACCTTCAACTGGTTGGTCCAATCTATGTACAACATGTATAGATGGCTTTTCACCTTTTTCAGCCAAATGATTGTTAAGCAAGCTAACCATATCCTGCTCTCCGATGTTTTTGGTCTGGGTTGCCACTCCTGCTGGTTTATAGCATACGATAATACTATCGTCCTCGTATAGAATTTTCATACATTAGCCCCCTCAAGCTTATTTTATGTATACTATTTTATCACTTTTTAACTATACCTTAAAGCGATATCCTACACCCCAAATTGTCTCAATGTACTGTGGCTTCGAAGTGTTTAATTCAATTTTCTCACGGATTTTGTTTACGTGTACTGTTACTGTGGAGATGTCTCCAATAGACTCCTCGCCCCAAAGAGTTTCAAACAATTGCTCCTTGGAATAAATAACATTTGGATTTTCTGCTAAAAATGTTAAAAGATCAAATTCCTTTGCAGTAAAGACCTTTTCCTCGCCGTTAATCCATACTCTACGGCTGGCCTTGTCTATACGAAGTCCTCTTATGCTAATTTCATTTTTCTGGATTGCTGGAGACTGGACAAGTCTCTCATATCTAGCCAAATGAGCCTTAACTCTTGCTACCAATTCGCTTGGGGAAAATGGCTTTGTAATATAATCATCTGCACCTAATCCAAGGCCACGGATTTTATCAATCTCTTCCTTTTTGGCTGTAACCATAAGAATAGGCACATCCTTTACCTCACGAATTCTCTTGCAAAGCTCAAATCCATCAATTCCCGGAAGCATAAGGTCCAAGATAAACATGTCGTAATTTCCTGCTAGTGCCTTTTGAAGACCTTTCTCACCGTCACCTTCGATGTCTACCTCGAAGTTAGAGAGCTCCAAATAGTCCTTTTCTAATTCTGCAATAGCTTCTTCATCTTCAATTATCAGTATTCTGCTCATGAAAGGCCTCCTAAATATTTTCTAATAACAAAGTACATGGTAGTTCCTTCGTTTTCTTTACTTGTAACCCAAATTTTGCCACCGTGGTCTTCTACGATTTTTTTGACGATAGAAAGACCGATTCCGCTGCCACCTGCTGCAGAATTTCTAGAGGTATCCGCACGATAAAATCTATCGAATACGTAAGGTAAATCCTTTGTCGCTATACCCTTTCCATTATCTGCCATCTCAATCTGAACAAAGTCTCCTACGTCCTTGACTGTAATGGCTATTCTTGATGGCACATCAGCCCTCATGTATTTAACAGAGTTGCTGACAATATTGTGTATTATCCTGCCCAATTGCTCTGGGTCCGCAATAATCTGAACATCTGGATCAACAAAATTAGAATAATCTAAGCGTATATGCTGATTTTCCAAATCCATTCCAAGCTCTTCGATACAATCAGAAAAATATGAGCTAAGGTTTAGCTTTTGGAAATTGTAAGGAATCTTGTTTGTATCAATATTTGAATACAAGGTCAATTCATTTATAAGAGTATTCATTTCATTGGCCTTGTTGTAAATGGTCCTAATATATTTTTCCTGCTTTTCAGGGGTATCGGCTACACCATCAAGCATTCCCTCAGAATAACCCTTAATTGCAGTAATTGGCGTCTTTAAATCGTGGGCAATATTTGAAATAAGTGCTCGCTGCTCTGCCTCATCCTCCAGTCTATCCTTGGCGTTATTTATAAGTCGAATACGCATGTCTTCAAAGGCATTGCACACTTCAGACATTTCATCTGTGCCGTTGCTAGCAACTGAAAAATCCAAATTTCCTTCTTTTATATTATTAGCTGCATTTTTAAGAATTTTTAATTGAGGTGCAATGCCTCGATAAATCCATGCAACCATAACAACTGCTGTTAAAAGTAAAATAATAAACTCAGCTACACAAAAGTTCATTATTAACTCATCAAACTTTCCAGTTTCATCCATATAATCCTTAAAGGAATGGAAAATCTCGTTAGAAATCAGCTGCTCCTCAGTAGCCTGTCGGATGAATCCCTTCATGGCAATCATAAGAGCACTAAAAAGCATTACCGGTACAATTGTTATTATAAAAAAAGAAATTATAAGTCTATTTTTTAGTTTCATATCTACACCTCATCATAAAAAGGCAGCCCTTAAAGGACTGCCTTAATTATAGCATATTGAATTTCTTAAAGATATTTCTTTAATACTTCTGCCTTGTTTGTCTGCTCCCAAGGAAGCTCAACATCTGTACGTCCGAAGTGTCCGTAAGCAGCTGTTGGACGGTAGATTGGTCTACGAAGGTCAAGCATTTTGATGATTCCTGCTGGACGAAGATCGAAGTTCTCACGAACGATTTCGATAATTTTTTCATCTGAAAGCTTTCCTGTGCCAAATGTGTCTACCATTACTGATGTAGGCTCAGCAACACCGATTGCGTATGAAAGCTGAATCTCGCACTTGTCTGCAAGTCCTGCTGCAACGATATTCTTTGCAACGTAGCGGGCTGCATAAGCGCCTGAACGGTCAACTTTTGTGCAATCCTTACCTGAGAATGCACCTCCGCCGTGACGAGCATATCCGCCGTAAGTATCAACGATGATTTTACGTCCTGTAAGACCTGCGTCACCGTGTGGGCCACCAATTACAAAGCGGCCTGTTGGATTGATGTAGAACTTAGTTTTCTCATCAATCATGTCCTGTGGAAGGACTGGGTCGAAGACATATTTCTTAATGTCTGCGTGAATCTGTTCCTGAGTAACATCCTCATCATGCTGTGTAGATAAAACTACAGCTTCAAGTCTAAGTGGCTTTCCAGCCTCGTCATACTCTACAGAGACCTGTGTCTTTCCATCTGGTCTGAGGTACGAAAGTGTACCATCCTTGCGGACATTGGCAAGCTGAAGAGCAAGTCTATGAGCAAGAGAAATTGGGTATGGCATAAGCTCTTCTGTCTCGTTTGTGGCGAAACCGAACATCATGCCCTGGTCACCTGCACCTGTATCTAAATCATCTGCAAGTGAGCCTTCCTTTGCCTCAAGAGCCTTGTCAACACCCATAGCAATGTCTGCGGATTGTTGATCAAGAGCGACCATAACAGCGCAAGAGTTTCCATCGATGCCTTTCTTTCCATCGTCGTAGCCGATTTCAAGAAGAGTCTTGCGAACAATAGCTGGAACGTCGAGCTGAGCCTTTGTTGTGATCTCGCCTGTAACAAGAACGAAGCCTGTACATGAAGCAGTCTCACAAGCTACTCTACTCATTGGGTCTTCAGCTAAGCAAGCATCAAGGATGGCGTCCGATATGGCATCACATACCTTATCTGGATGGCCTTCTGTTACTGACTCTGAAGTAAAAAGTAACTTTTCCATTTTGTGACTCTCTTTCTATTAAATTATCCACCGAAACCTATTTTTCGGTTATACTAGTATAATCCCTTTATGCTTTGTTATCAATAGAGTCTTAATAGTTTTCAAAAAATATACACCATTTCGAAATAATCCTCTTTTTTTAACCACTAATCAAGGAACCTGCGCACTGTTGTACACAATTACTTCAATTGTATTTCCTTTTCACAAAGCATATAATTTAATTAAGTAAAACTAGAAAGGATTGTATTATGCAGACACTTACAACAGATAAGCTTGAAGCTGGGATGGTTGTAGCAGAGCCTATTCTTACAAAACGTGGACAGGTTATTGCGAAGGCCGGTGAAAAGCTCTCAAACCAGCTTATTGCTAAGCTTACTTTCTATAGAATTGAATCCGTTAGTATTGAAGAGGAAGAGGCGCCTGAAGAAATACCTGTTGCTGAGGAACCTGCTCCTAGCCAGGAACCTAAGGCAACACCTAAGGAATCTACTTCTAGAGTTAGTGACCAAATTACCTATACTCAGAGATTAAAGGCATCTCCATCATTCCAAAAATTCCAAACAGATTATGCTCTTAATATCACTAGTCTTAAAAAAAATATAGAAGCAATAAAAAATGGTGGTGATGCTTCATGCACCCGAGATATGCTAGAAAATTGTGAGTCTTTGTTTATTTCAAAGACATCTCTTGAACTGCTTGATATGATTGGAAATATGCGAAATCTTGAGGATCCCATTTATTCCCATTCACTTAATGTTGCTCTTATTGCCCGTGCAATTGGCAAATGGTTGAAGTGGCCAAAGGATGCCTTGAACGATCTGATTTTGGCTGGATTACTACACGATATTGGCAAGACTGAGATTCCAGAGTCTATTCTTAATAAGCCTGGTAAATATACTGATGATGAATTCGAAACGATGAAATCGCATCCTTTACTTGGCAAAAAGATTCTTAACGGCAAAGGCTTTGATTCTAATATATTAGCTGCCACATTGCAGCATCACGAAAGAAGCGATGGCAGTGGCTATCCACGTGGACTTATGGATGATGAGATTGACGATTTTGCTTGTGTTATCGCCATTGCTGATGTTTATGATGCTATGACTTCAGCCAGAGCCCATCGCGAGCCTCTTTGTTCCTTCCAGGTAATTAGTCAATTTGAAAAGGAAGGCCTACACAAATACCGTACTAAATACATTTTGACCTTCTTGGAGCGCATTGCCAATGCATACAACAACAGCCGCGTAATGCTTAATAATGCAAAAACAGGCCGCGTAGTCTACATCAATAAGAGTAGCCTTTCACGACCTGTAATTCAGCTGGACAACGGCGAAATCATCAATCTCGCCGACAGCGCTTATAATAATATTTTCATTAAATCTATTCTGTAATACACTCTTCTATACGAGCTCTAAGTCCTGAGTAACGTTTAGCTTGAGATATATTATCAACCATCGAATAGAAAACATCTGCGTCGCCTACCATGGTGACGCATTTTTTTGCCCTGGTAATAGCTGTATACAATATATTTCTATTCATTAACATTTTAGGGCCTTCTGCAATAGGCATAACGACAGCTGGGTATTCAGAGCCCTGTGATTTATGTACGGTGATAGCATATGCAAGCTCCAGCTCATCAAGATTTGCAAATGGGTAGACAACTTTGCGCCCCTCTTCAAATTCCACCGTAATATTTTTTGCCCAATCGTTAATATCCTTAATTATTCCAACATCACCATTAAAAACTCCTACGCCCTTTTCAATAGCAATATTGTAATTTCCCGTAACCTCCCAATCCAACTGGTAATTGTTACGAATCTGCATTACCTTATCACCCTCGCGGAGTATTCTGGTATCGCCTCTCCATTCCTTTTTTTCAGGTGCTTCAGGGTTAAGATAACGCTGCAATATTATATTTAATCGCTCAACCCCAAGCAATCCTTTTCTAGTTGGGGTAATTACCTGTATATCACTAATGCCAGCATCTACATACTTTGGCATTTTTTCTTTTACAAGAGTAAGCATGACACTGATGATGGTGTCTGCATCACTTCTCTTTAAAAAGAAGAAATCCTTTGATTTATTATCCAACACCACATGCTGTCCCTGGTGAATTTTATGGGCATTCATAACAATGTCACTTTCCTGAGCCTGTCGGAATATTTTTTCAAGGGTTACTGATGAAAATCGACCAGATGCCAATATATCCTTCAGCACATTTCCAGGACCTACGCTAGGCAGCTGATTAACATCACCAACCAATATCAATCTCGTTCCCGGTGAAATAGCCTTTAGCAGAGAATACATCAAGGTAACATCTACCATGGACATTTCATCAATTATAATGACATCACACTCAAGGGGATTATCCTCGTTACGGTCAAATTTTGCCAGAGCACTGGAATCCTCATCATCGCTGATTCTTCCTGCCACCTCTAGCATTCTATGGATAGTCCTTGCTTCATAGCCTGTGGCCTCAGTCATTCTTTTGGCTGCACGTCCCGTAGGAGCCGCCAAGAATATCTCGTATCCTTCCTCTTCGAAAAGATGAATCATGGTTGTTATGGTAGTGGTTTTACCTGTACCAGGGCCACCAGTAAGCACAAACAAGCCCTTTTCGGCAGCGGAGATAACTGCATTTTTCTGCAAATCATCCAGCTCCACCTCTTCATCCTTTTCAATTCGACGAATAACCTTTTCAAGGTCAGCCTTGTCTACTTTATAGGTAACATTTAGCTGGTCCAGCATACCCGCAATAGACTCTTCCATTCTATAGAAGATTCTAGAATAAACCTGCTTTTCCTCGCCTACAGTCTTAATAATAATTTTGCGTTCCATGGCAAGGTTCATTATCTGAGCTTCCACTGCCTCTGCAGGAACCTTCAGCAAATCAACTGCCATAGAAGCCAGGGTTTCAATTGGCAAATAAGTATGCCCCATGCCAGCTCCCTGGCTGAGAATAAACTGTATTCCGCCCTTAATCCTAAATTCAGAGTCGACCTTTATTCCCACCTGTGTAGCAATCTCATCAGCAGTCTTGAAGCCAATACCTGAAACCTCGTCCGCCAAGCGATAAGGATTACTCTGAATAACACTATAAATGTCATTTCCAAATCGATTATATATCTTAATAGCGGTATTCCCATGTAGGCCATATCTATCAAGGAAAATCATCGCATTTCTAATATCCTTAGCACCTACAATCTGATCAGAAATCTCCATAGCCTTATTCATGGAAATTCCCTTAACCTCTGCCAAGCGCTCCGGCTCTTCCTCAATAATCCTAAAGGTATCCGCCCCAAACTTCTTTACGATTCTAGCCGCCAGCTTAGGACCAATTCCCCTAATAGCTCCTGAGCCCAAATAACGCTCCATGGACAGCTCATCTGTCGGAGTCACTGCCTCATAGCTACTAGCCTTAAACTGTCTACCGTAAGACGGATGATCCATATACTCTCCTCTAAGCAAGAGATTCTCTCCCTCACCAATAGCAGGGAAAACTCCCACCGCAGTAATAAGGAACTCATCCACCGCAAACTCTAAAACCGTATATCCATTATCCTCATTCCTAAATATTATATTCTCTACGTATCCTGTTATTTCTTCCATGTGGACTATAATAACACATTCCCGCCCACAAAAAAACAAACCCGCCACCGGGCCATGGCATAAGTGGTCCACACCTTCTCAACAAGATTTGACCAAGCCCCTTTACGCCCCTGTGGCACCGAGGGTAATGCAAACTTTGCAAGAATATTATGTTTTCCATATATGCAAAGTGTCGCATCTTTAATTAGCATGTGTCTTTCTCATGTCTGTACAATTTTGAAAAGCTGTTTTCCATAGGTGGACACACAAATCCTTTAAATAATTGTGCATTTCAGACTCAGGGGAACTTGGCGCGATTTTGGAGTGCGCTTAGAAAATTAAAAACAGGATTATCAATATATTGGCATGCGCCGCTAGGATGGCGGCGCAAGTGCGACACGCGACACGATGTCGTATAAAGCACGGTGCCAATATATGATAATCCTGTTTTTTAAATTTTCTTAGCAAACGTAATATGAGCCCAAGTCCCCTGAGTTCTGAGATGCACAGTTAATGAATCCAAAGTGTCCACCTAGCAGGAAAACACTTTTCAAAATAGTTCATCCATAGAAAGACACATGCGAGATGCTCCCTTTTTGCATATTGGAAAACTATAATATTCGCAAAATTGTTTGCATTACCCTTGGTGCCACAGGGGCGTAAAGGGGCTTGGTCATTATACTATAACCGGGTGTGGACGCTTATGCCAGGACCCCGGTGACGGTGTTTGTGTTTTCTTTGGCAATGTCCTCGGAAACTGAGGCGTCATCTGGGCTTATATCCTCTAATGGAAGGTTCGTAGTACCTGTGATACCGTAGTTGCGCATAATCTGGTCTACGAAGTCTTCGGTGATATTGTCACCTACTTGGTCGACGATTTGCGAAGCCATTTCGGAGTACATTTTGTCCATGAAGAAGTCTTTGTACATGGAAATGCTGTTGTCCTCTTCTTCGTCGTTTTCGTCTACGAAGGATTCCTTCATTTGCTTAAGGACTTGCTCCATCATGTAGGTTTCGAAGCTTTTTACGGCTTCAGTAACTTCTTCTTTGCTGGAATCCGCGGTGATTTTTCCTATTGACTTTGTGGTTTCCTCGGCAGCCTGCTTAGCTGCATTTGCGTATTGCGACTGCAAATACGTGTTCATTGTTGTTACATCCATTTTCCCATCCCCCTTAGTGAACTTGAATTTCCAAATCCGCAATAATGAAAATTCTACACCTACTATTTACTATCTCTTAAGGTTATTAGCCTGCTCCAACATTGTGTCTGAAGTAGTAATAGCCTTTGAATTCATTTCATAAGCTCTCTGAGAAATAATCAGATTAACCATCTCATCTGCTACATTAACATTTGAACCTTCAAGGTAGTTTTGCATTATTTCGCTTCGAATAACACCTGCTGTATTCCACTCACCCATTGGTTCACCGGATGCTACAGTTTCATCATATAAGTTTTCACCTATTTTGTTAAGTCCTACTCTGTTAGTAAATTGATAAAGTGCTATGGTCTGACCTGTATTTGTATAAGTACCCTGAGCATTTCTGTATGAAATAGAGCCATCATCAGGATTTACAGTAAAACCACTTTCAATTTCCTTTGGAATAGTGATTGGCTTTCCTGTCTGATCTAATACCTGATAGCCTTCAGCTGTGGTAAGAACCTTATTTCCAGCTGAATCTAATGCCCAGCCGAAGTTTCCGTTTCTAGTGTAATGTGTTTCCTCTCCATCCTGTACTGCGAAGAAACCGTCGCCTACGATGGCCATTGCGGTAGGGCTCTCATTTGCAAGAGTTGCGCCCTGTGCAAAGTTTGCATTTATTGAAGCTACTCTAGTGCCCAGTCCAACCTGTGCACTTGTTGGCTTTGTCTCGCCCTGACCATTGGTGCTTGTTGATTCCATTGTTTGATACAACAATGTTTTGAACTGTGTGCTTTGAGATTTATATCCTGTTGTATTTACATTGGCCAAATTGTTTGCAATCGTATCAACTGAAACCTGTTGACCTTTCATTCCTGTGGCTGCTGACCAAAGTGAGCGCATCATAAGCTTTTACCTCCTGTGGATTGCTTGTTACGATTATACCGAGCCGACTGTATTTACGGTTTTATCAAGGGTTTGATCCTCGGTTTGGATTATCTTTTGGCCTGCTTCGTAGGCCCTAGCTATCTGAATCATGGAAACCATTTCGTCCACTACATTTACATTGGATGCCTCTAATGTGCCTTGCTCTAAAATGGCTTCACTTTCGATGATTTCACCACCATCGATTAAAGTGTACATGTTCTCGCCGTATTTATTTATATAATCGTAATTGGCTATATCAATAAGTCCTATTGTGTCAACCTCTTCTCCATCCTGAGAAATCGTGCCATCTGCTGCGATTGCATATGGAAGACTAGGATCGATTTGTACGTAGTAGTCTTCGGTGGATTGTGAGTTCAACGCTCCCTCTTGATTCAATACATAATCACCATCAGAGGTTCTCAAGTATCCATCGCTATCAACTACAAATGAACCATCACGGGTATACATAATAGAGTTTTCCCCATCTCTATTAGTAAAAGATATTGCGAAAAAGCCTCGTCCGCCAATTGCTACATCTGAAGGCTTATCTGTAATTTGGAATGCTCCCTGATCCCAGTTCGTATAGGTTTCACCTATCTTTGCTCCAAGTGAAATATATCCGATTCCCTCAGGTCGATTCATAAGAGCTGATGTATCCTTAATTTTTATTGCTAATCTCTCATCAAAGGCTTGCGCAACCATGGCTTCCTTTTTGTAACCTGTAGTAGCCGAGTTTGCAAGGTTGTTTGTCATAACCTCAAGTCTCTTCTGCTCATTAACCATTCCTGTAAAAGCTGTATAAAGTCCTTTAACCATGGATTTTCCCCCAAGCATTTTAATGATTAATAGTATCCATAGTCTGTATCGGTATTCAGAATCTATAATTAACCCCTAAATGAAAAATTTTCTATAAAAAAAGGATCCATCCGAAGATGAATCCTTGTATCTGTTTATTTATCCCAAGAATAGGTATCTACTATTTCTTTGGCTAGATCTGGGAAATTCGTTATGATGCCATCTACTCCCAGTTTGCATGCCTTGTGAAGATTGTCCTGTGTGTTGACTGTCCATGTATTTATGGCTAAGCCTACTTCATGGGCTTCCTCAACAAAGCCTGGATATTTAAGATTGTAAAAAGCTGGATGCAATGCATCTACGCCATGACGTCTGCCATAATCTGGCATATCAAGGGGGCCGTCTGAATATAAAAATCCAGTGGCTGCCTTAGGCTCTAGCTCTTTTATTTTCATGATGCTGTAATGATTAAAGGATGAAAAAATGACTCTATCGAGCATTTCGTATTCTTTTGTCATTTTGAGAATGTCTGCTTCTAAATCCTCATAAAACTCAACACCATTTTTTAATTCTATATTGATTGTTAAATTAGTAGGCTGAATTAGTTCAAAGACCTGTCCCATGGTAGGAATATCTGCATGCTCGCAGCCCCTTTGAGTAGCGTTGTAATTGTATCTACGAAGCTCCTCTAAGGTGTAGCTTTTAACCTTGCCTCTGCCGTTTGATGTACGATTGATTTTCTCGTCATGGATAACCACGATCTGATTGTCCGCAGTCTTGTGGATATCTAGTTCGATGCCATCAGCACCAAGCTGTATAGCTCGCTCAAAAGCTACAATCGTATTCTCTGGCAAATATCCGCTGGCTCCCCTGTGAGCCCAGATTTTAGGTCTTTTCATAATCTGCCCCCGAATAGTATTAGTCTCCTGCAAGAAGCTCTACATAACGTCCTGTACCGATAGCTACGCATGTCATAGCCTCGTCAGCTGTCATTGTGTTGATGCCTGTACGGTCCTCGATAAGCTCCTCAAGACCACGAAGAAGCGCACCACCACCAGTAAGAACGATTCCTCTGTCAGCAACGTCAGCTGCAAGCTCAGGTGGAGTCTTCTCAAGTACAGAGTGAATAGCCTCAACAATCATCATAGTAGACTCCTTGAGAGCCTCCTCTGTCTCCTCAGAAGAAACAGTGATTGTCTTTGGAAGACCTGAAACAAGGTTACGACCTCTAACATCCATAGTCTCTGCCTCACCAAGTGGGAAGCAACGACCAATTTTGATTTTGATATCCTCGGCTGTACGCTCACCGATAAGAAGATTGTGCTTCTTTCTCATGTAACGAACGATGGCCTCGTCAAAATCATCACCAGCCATCTTGATAGATGTGCTGACTACTGAGCTACCAAGTGAAATAACTGCGATATCAGCTGTACCACCACCGATATCTACAATCATATTACCCATAGGAAGGGAAATATCGATGCCAGCACCGATAGCTGCTGCGATTGGCTCCTCAATGATAGAAACCTCACGAGCTCCAGCTGCGAAAGCTGCATCCTCAACAGCACGCTTTTCTACTTCTGTAGCACCAGAAGGAACGCAAACTGAAATACGAGGCTTGCGATAGCTCTTTTTGCCCATAGCCTTCTGTACGAAGTATTTAATCATTTTCTCAGTGATTGTGTAATCAGAGATAACACCCTGACGAAGTGGACGAACCGCCACAATATTACCAGGAGTACGTCCAATCATAAGACGTGCCTCCTCACCAATTGCCTTAATTTTATTAGTATCTCTATCAAAAGCCACTACTGAAGGCTCTTTTAAAACAACGCCCTTGCCCTTAACGTAAACAAGAATACTCGCTGTACCTAAATCGATTCCGATATCTGATCCTGCCATTTTATTGTTCCTTTCTTTTACTGAAGCTAGAATATTTAACTGCCCAATTGGACAGAATTATGCATTTTCACTTTTTCTATTATAAACGATAATGCCCAATATTCAAGCCCTTTTAGCCACATAGCCCTCTTTATATATGACTAAATTTTCCTCGATTTTCTAAAAAATTTTGGCATAAAATAAAATCGCCGGTGCACATCTAATGCACCGGCGTAAGAGTCGGGGAGTGCGACCAAAGTTACCCTTGGTCGCTGAGTTATGAAAAATTTGGTATTAGCTTTCCGCTAGTACATGTAGTAATATAACTTCCCTATGTGATGGTTAAGTGAAGATTTAAAAAATATTTTAATTTTTTTATCCTTTTACCGCACCTTCGATCATTCCGTCCATAATCTGCTTCTGTGCAAAGAAGAATAAGATAAGGATTGGAATAATTGCAAGGAATGCAGCTCCAAGGATTAAGTTCCACTGTTTTACATATGAACCTACGAATGCCTGCACAGCAACAGGAAGTGTCTTAACTGGTCCGTTCTGCTGTAGAAGGATTGATGGAAGTAGGTAATCGTTCCAAATCCACATACCATTAAGAATAGTAATAGTTGTGATTACTGGTTTTAATAATGGGAAGATAACAATGAAGAATGTCTGCTCTGGAGAACATCCATCGATTGATGCTGCTTCCTCAAGTTCCATAGGAATACCCTTGATAAAACCATTTAAAATGAATACTGTCATTGCACCGCCGAAACCAAGGTATGCAAATACAAGACCTGGTATTGACTGAATCATTGGAATACCAATGAAATTTCCTACATCTTTAAATGAAGATATAAGAGGTAACATAACTACCTGGAAAGGAATAATCATAGATGCAATAAATGTAAAGTAAATTACTGCTGACCATTTTGTTTTGTTACGGCAGATAACCCATGCTGCCATTGCACCAAATAAAGCAAGCAATACTAATGAAAGCACTGTTACAACTACTGATGTAAAGAATGCTGGCCAGAACTGGAAGTGAGTATTGTTTATTACATCTGTTAGGTTCTGAATGAAATTGCTGAATGATACACCATTAAATCCAATTGGATTTGCAGTAATATCATCTGTTGTCTTACAGCAGTTAACAACAACTAAGAAAAATGGGAACAATACATATATTGCAATGATTATTGCTACTACCATTTTTGCAACTACTTTGGAGGTCTTCTCTTTAATTTTCATTATAATTCTACCTCCCTCTTATTTGATACACGTACCTGAATAATAGAAACTATTGCAAGTACTATGAAGAAGAATACAGCTTTAGCTTCGCCATAAGCGTACTCATTATTTACAAAAGCTGTTTCATAAATGTTGTGTGCAAGCATTGATGTACCTTTTGAAAGGTATTTGCCCATGAATGTGACTGAGCCTGTACCATTTGTTAATGACAAGTTAACATCGAACTGCTTGAATGCACTAGTAAGTGTAAGGAATGTACAAATTGTAATTGTTGGTGCAATCATAGGAATCTTAATTTTGAAAAGAGTCTGTAATGCATTGGCACCATCAATCGATGAAGCTTCTATAATATCGCCAGGAACTGTATTAAGTCCTGTGATGTAAATCAACATGATATATCCAGCATACTGCCATACATATACCATAACAATTCCGATAAATGCTGTCTTTGTCTCAACAAGCATAGATGCCTGTGAATTTAAAATCTCAGTGATAACCTTTGAGAAAATGAACTGCCAAATGTAACCTAATACGATACCACCGATAAGGTTTGGTACGAAGTATGCAGCTCTGAAAAATCCAAGTCCTTTAAGCTTTGATGTGCAAAGTAAAGCAAGCAAAAAGGCAACTAAATTTACAAGAATAATATTTATTATTACAAACAAGAATGTTATTAATACTGACCACATAAACTGTGCTTCGCCAAACATTCTCTGATAGTTTCCAAATCCAACACCCTTATTTACTGTGATACCGTCCCAATCAGTGAATGAATATCCGATACCAATAAATAATGGGAAAATAACTGTTACAACAAATGCAAACAGTAATGGGAATAAAAACATAAAGTTAATTATGCCCCTGTGATGTTTTAATGTAGGGAAGAAATACAAACCTACAAAAAACAAAATGCAACCTGCAATTATCAACTCACCTCTTATTCCTAAGAAATCTGTAAGTGTTATTGCCATAAACAATCCCGCAACCATCAAGGCAATACCAATTATCATTGTTCCAAAGGAAAAAATCTTTCTTTTGGCGGAGAACTCACCCATAACAAATCTCCTTTCTCTCCCTAACGACTTTATTCCTATTACGTAAGAAGGAATTAATACAGCCCTATCCTACTTAGTAAAAAAGGGGCAGTGCTTAAGCTCTGCCCCAAAGCTAACTCTAAATATTAGTTTGCGTAGTAATCAGCGATTACCTGCTCCATAGTTGTTGTGAAGCTTTCTGCGTCAAGCTTGCCCTGAGCATAATCAGCAAATACCTGACATGTCTGGTTCTGAAGACCATCCTTCTTGAGCATTGTGTGCCATCCAGAGAACTTACCAGCATCAATGTATGACTTCATGCTTGAGTAGAATGGGTTAACAGCTTCGTACTGGCAATCATCAAATGGAGAAACAAGACCTGCATCGTTTACAAGAATATTCTGTGCAGAGTCGCCTGCGCACCAATCAAAGAATGCCTTTGCGCCATCAACGTTACCCTCAGAGTATGCTACCCAGTAGCTTGGTGGTCCAGCGATGATTGTATCAATGCCATCCTCAAATGCATAAGGAGCAAATCCACATTCAAAATCAACATCATCAGGTGATGTTACACACCAGTTACCCTGTGTGATGAATGCATACTCGCCTGCCTTGAAGCCAGCTACCTGCTCATCATATGTGCCATCAACAAGAAGGTCTGGATCTGAGTACTGGTTCATCATGCCAACGAACTCTGCGAATGCAAGCATTCTGTCGTGGTCAACCTGACCGCCATCATTAAGTAAATCAATATATGTAGTATCATCAGCAGCAAGTCCTGCATCAAGGTACTGTGCAAATACGTGTGTTCCTGAAGACCATCCAAGGTTAGATGGCTCTGCGCACCAACCAAGTACTGCCTTAAGTCCAAGCTCATCCTTCTTGCTATCAAGAGTCTCAAAAGCCTCTTTGTAAGCTGCTGGGCTTGTAAGTGTTGAAGGATCAATACCTGCTGCTGTAAGAACATCTGCATTGTATCCAAGTGCTGTAGCCTCTACTGTGTAAGGGAATCCGATTGTACCCATTGAATCATCAACAAGCTCGAACTCTGTCTTATCTGTCCAAGACTCGCCTGCAAGGTCTGCCAATAAGCCGTCCCATGAGCTAGCCTGGTTTGCTTCGATAACGAAGATATCTGGCATGTTACCAGCTGCCTTCATCTTCTTAAGCTCATCAGAAGCGTTTGTATCACCACCTATTGTCTGAACAATAAGTTCATTTCCTGTCTCCTCTTTGTAAAGAGCTGCTAAATCCTGAAGCTGAGCATCAATCTCAGGCTTACCATTTAAAAGTGTAACTGATGAAGTAGCTGTGCCATCTCCTGAACTAGCATTTCCTGATTCTGTGTTTGCTGTGTTTGGCTGTCCACAAGCAACGAAGCTGCTTGCCATAGCGCCAACGAGAAGCATTGAAAGTAATTTCTTTCTCATTCTTTTCCCTCCGTAATACATGTTGCATATGTAAAAAATATGCAGTTATTTTTGTGCATATTGCACAAGTCGCTTTGGATTCCCTAGTCAACTTTTGCGCATAAGTTTGCTATAAGTAATATATATCACAACTAGATTTTGAGGTCAACCCCTTTTTCTAAAATTTGTTAACCCCTGAAAAAGCTTGATTTTCTAGGCTTTGTGACAGTATCTCTTATTACTAGGCTTGTTGGGAGTGTTATCTGATGATCAGTTTGTTCACCCCGCAATTGCTTGAGTAAAGTCTCAGCTGCAATGATGCCCTTCTTTTTGACATCCTGATGAACTGTTGTAAGGGCAGGTCTGTAGAGCTGTCCCATCATATTGTCATCAAATCCTGCTACTGAGATTCCCTCTGGAACCCTAATTCCTCTATCTGTAAGGGCTGACATTAATGTCACCGCATACAAATCTGAAACACACATAATCGCTGTATAATCAAGGGCTCTGTGGCATATTTCATCCAAGCTCTTCTCGATTTCAGCGCTGGCTGGTCGTATCTTAAGGAAATCCTTTTCAGAATATTCGATGCCAGCCTCTTCTAAAGCTTTTTTATATCCATTTAAACGAGCTAAATCAACGCCTTTTGTATTATCTGATAAAAAGGCAATACGCTTATGACCACAGGAAATGATGTAATTTACCATGTCATAAGTACCCTTTTCATCATCCAGGCCTACATTGGTAAAGTGTTTGAGACCCTCCATACTGTAGGTGTCTATACATACAATTGGCTTTTTATATTTTGTACTAACTCTGATTCCATCATCATCTAGCATTCCAAAAAGAATAAGACCATCTACATTCCATGTAGAAACATGACGCATGATTTTCTCTGTATCTCTAGAGATATAAATCATCATGAAATATCCGGCATTTCTAATAGTTTCCTCAATGCCACCGATAAGCTCTGCTACGAATGGATCTGTGATAAGATTCTCATATTTATCTACTCTAGCCTTAAGAGCCAGACCGATAATCTTTGACTCATTCTGAGCAAGATTTCTGGCATTAATATTTGGAACATAGTCTACTTCTTTGAGGAATTCCTGAACACGACGTCTGGTTTCTTCTGATACTTCACTATCTTTTCCGTGAATAACGTTAGAAACCGTCGTTGTGGACATATTTAAATGTTTCGCAATTTCCTTGATGGTTATCATTTTGAAAAACCTCTTTACAAAAAATAAATTGTATTGTATTGTGAAAACATGATATCACTTATGCGCATAAGGAGTCAATATTGCGCTATTTCACAGTTTTTGTAAGTGATTTTTGGTAATATTTCATAATGTAGAGAGAAGGGAAAGAAAAATGAATTCAAAATTTAACACTATTGAAAAGGACGCTTCAATCAACGAGAAGTTAACAGCTTCAATTGCTAACGTTGAAGGGCTTAATATACCAGCTGATATCCCACACGGAGATATGCCAGGAGACAAAATTGAAATTGGTGAGTCTCACATTGCAAAGGCACGTACTATTTATCCAGCACTTGTTGAGGAATTAAAGAAAGCTACTTCTTCTAACAAGTTCGGCCGTGCAGTTATTTGCGTTTGTGGTGGTTCAGGTGTAGGAAAGAGCGAGATTGCTTCGATTCTTTCTTATATGCTTACATCTTCTGGAATCAACAGCTACACAATGTCAGGCGACAACTACCCACATAGAATCCCTATGTATAATGACGCTGAGAGACTTCATACCTTCCGTCAGGGCGGTATGCGCGGTCTTGCAAAGGCTGGCATTGCTGATAAAGAGGTATTTGCAAAGATTTCTGAGCTCCAGAAGGCTGAGGATGATGCTAACCAGGCTCACATTAATGAATATGATTGGTTCAAATATTATCTTGAGGCTGGAAAAACAGCTCTTACAAATTATCTTGGAACAACAAACGAGATTGATTTTGCAGAAGTAGACAGCATCTTATCTGCTTTCTTAAATGGTGCTGACAAGCTTTACTTAAAGAGAATGGGCCGTGACGAATCAACTCTTTGGTACGACGAGGTTGACATGTCAAACACATCAGTACTTATCCTTGAGTGGACTCACGGAAATAGCGATTATCTTTCAAACGTTAATATTCCTATTCTTCTCAACAGCACACCTGAGGAGACATTAGAGCATAGACGTTCTCGCAACAGAGACGGTAAATTAGACAGTCCTTTCACTATGCTTGTTCTCAACATTGAGCAGGACAAGCTTAAGGCACAGGCTCACAAGGCTAAAATTATTATCACAAAGTCTGGGGAGCTTATTGATTACAATACATTTGAAAAGTTAATGGGTTAAATCAAAAGGAGTAAAAATGAGTAACACAAGAACAGACAACGGACCTATGCTTAATGCATATCCAGATAGCATGGGTACAAAACTTTCGGACATTATTAAAGTCCTTCAGAAACCTGAGTTCAAAGACGTATTCCAGTCTTTTTATATACTACCTAGCATTTACAATACGGATTTGGACAGGGGCTTTTCCGTATTTGATTACGGAATCAATAAGGAGCTTGGTTCTGCTGATGATATCGCAGCTTTAGGAGAGTTGGGTATTGATTTGAAGCTTGATTTTATTTTAAATCACGCTTCTGTTCTCTCACCACAGTTCCAGGACCTTATTAAAAACGGGGAGAATTCTATATACAAGGATTTCTTCATCAACTGGAACAAGTTCTGGGAAGGTTATGGAGAAATGACTGAGGGAGGATACATCCAGCCTGATCAGAAATATATCAAGGATATGTTCTTTAGAAAGCCTGGCCTCCCAATCCTTATGGTTCGCATGCCTGATGGCAAAGACGTACCATATTGGAACACATTCTATCAGGAAGTACGCTACAAGCGTCCTGATGGAATGGATTTGATGGATATCACTGATATTTCTTACACATCAGCAAATACCCTTGCTAGCAGAATCTGCCAAGCTTTGGATGAAGGCAAAACACCTTCTGACATTGATTTCAGCGGATTTGAGCAGCACAAGGAAGCAATCGTAAACTACCTTGAGTCTACACGCCGCTACCTTGGCCAGATGGATTTAAATATCAAGTCTGATTTGGTTTGGGAGCACTACAGAAACACTCTTAAAACTCTTTCAGAGTATGGTGCTAAAATCGTTAGACTAGACGCATTTGCATACGCTCCAAAGGAGCCAGGCAAGAAGAATTTCCTTAATGAGCCTGACACATGGGACGTTTTAGAAAGAGTCAACGGATTAGCTAGCGAATACGGTCTCTCACTACTACCTGAGATTCATGCCACATACGGCGAAGGAACTTACGAGACAATCGCTTCAAAGGGTTACATGACATACGACTTCTTCCTTCCAGGACTTCTTATCTACACCTTGGAAGAAAAGGATCCTACATTGCTTGTTAACTGGGCAAAGGAGCTTATTGAAAAGAAGATTCGTGTAGTAAATATGCTCGGCTGCCACGATGGTATTCCACTCCTTGACCTTAAAGGAATGCTACCAGAAGAGGAAATTCAGAAATTAATTGATATCATCGTTGGTCGCGGTGGTTATGTAAAAGACTTACACGGCGCAAAGAACATGTACTACCAAGTAAACGCAACCTACTACAGCGCTCTTGGTGAAGACGACAAGAAGATGCTTCTTGCTCGTGCCATCCAGATGTTCATGCCTGGCAAGCCACAAATTTGGTATTTGGATTTATTCGCTGGCAAGAATGATTACGAGGCTGTTAAGCGTGCAGGTGTTGGCGGTCACAAGGAAATCAACCGTACAAACCTCTCACCAGAAATGATTGAAGAGGCCCTCGGCAAAGAAGTAGTTCAAAAGCAGCTTGAACTCTTACGCTTACGCAACACACACCCAGCCTTCGGATTCGAATCAAACTTAGAAGCAAGTGCCGACGGCAACACCTTGGTACTCGCTTGGGAAAACGGCGGACGTCACGCAAAGCTCACAGCCAACCTCGTCGACTACAGCTACACCGTCACAGTAGACTAATCTTAATAATTCACTTTAACGGCTCTTTACTTCAAGGGCCGTTATTTTTTGCCCACTTTTTCTGTGGCCCCGCCCACCTCTGCCCGCCAGGCTCCCTAGGCACCTTTGTAACACAATTTCGCGAATATCGTAGTTTTCCAATATGCAAAAGGGAGCATCCCGCATGTGTCTTTCTATGGATGAACCATTTTGCAAATTGTATTTTTATTGGGCGGACATTTTGGTTTATATAAATTGGTACAACTCAGGTCTCAAGGGGGAATTGGGTTCATAGTACGTTTGCTAAGAAAATTTAAAAAGCAGGATTATCATATATTGGCACCGTGCTTTATACGACATCGTGTCGCGTGTCGCACTTGCGCCGCCGTCCTAGCGGCGCATGCCAATATATTGATAATCCTGCTTTTAATTTTCTAAGCGCACTCCCAAATCACCCAATTCCCCCTGAGCCTGAGTTGTACCTAGTTTAGTTATTTGTGTCCGCCCATAAAATACTTTTTGCAAAATTGTCCAGACATGAGAAAGACACATGCCAATAAAAGATGCGAGTCTTTGCATATTTGGAAAACAAGATATTCTTGCGATGTGTTACAAAGGTGCCTAGGGAGCGTGGCGGGCCGGGGTGGGCGGGGCTAATAAGGGGCTGGGCCATAAAATAACGGCCTCCAAGGTGGTGGAAGCCGTTAAAGTGAATTATTTAAGATAGTCTTTCAGGTATTGACCGGTGTAGCTTTTCTTGACTTTGACGATTTCTTCTGGCGTTCCCTTTGCGATGACGGTGCCGCCGCGGTCGCCGCCGTCAGGGCCCATATCGATGATGTAGTCGGCACACTTGATTACGTCAAGGTTGTGTTCGATTACTACTACGGTGTTGCCAGAGTCTGAGAGCTTGCGCATGATTTCTACAAGCTTGTTTACGTCGTCGAAGTGGAGTCCTGTAGTTGGCTCGTCAAGGATGTAGATGGTCTTGCCTGTGGCACGACGTGAAAGCTCTGTAGCAAGCTTGATACGCTGGGCCTCGCCACCTGATAGTGTGGTGGATGGCTGGCCAAGCTTTATGTAGCCAAGACCTACGTCATAGAGGCATTGGATTTTGTTGGCTATGCTAGGCACGTTTTTGAAGAATTCTACTGCTTCTTCTACGGTCATATCAAGGACGTCGTAGATTGTTTTGCCCTTGTAGTGGACTTCTAGTGTCTCGCGGTTGTAGCGCTTGCCACCGCATACTTCGCAAGGAACATAAACATCTGGAAGGAAGTGCATCTCAATTTTGATGATACCGTCACCAGAGCATGCTTCGCAGCGTCCGCCCTTTACGTTGAAGGAGAAGCGTCCCTTGTTGTAGCCACGCTCCTTTGCCTCAGTTGTGCCTGCAAATAAGTCACGTATTAGGTCGAATACGCCTGTGTAGGTGGCTGGATTTGAACGTGGTGTACGTCCAATTGGTGATTGGTCGATATCGATTACTTTATCAAGAGCCTCGACACCAAGGATGTCATCGTGCTTTCCTGAAATCTTACGGGCACGATTCAGTCGTTTTGCTAAATCCTTGTAGAGAATCTCATTAACAAGAGAACTCTTTCCAGAGCCTGAAACACCTGTGACTACTGTCATGATGCCAAGTGGTATGTCAACATCTATGTTTTTAAGGTTGTGCTCTCTGGCACCCTTTATGGTAAGCCATCCGTTTGGCTGTCTGCGCTCCTTTGGAACAGGAATGCAGAGTTTACCACTAAGATATTGGCCTGTGATGGAATTTGGATTGTCCATAATTTCCTGAGGAGTACCTGCAGCAATGACCTCTCCACCATCCTTGCCTGCACGAGGGCCGATATCCACAAGATAGTCTGCGGCCTTCATGGTATCTGCATCGTGTTCTACAACTATTAGTGTATTTCCAAGGTCTCGAAGGCCCTTGAGTGATGCTAATAACTTGTCGTTATCCTTTTGATGAAGTCCAATAGATGGCTCATCTAAGATGTAGGCAACGCCAACAAGTCCAGAACCAATCTGGGTGGCAAGACGAATTCGCTGAGCCTCACCACCTGAAAGTGTAGCTGTTGCACGGCTAAGTGTAAGGTAATCAAGTCCTACATCTACCATAAATTTAAGTCTGTTTCTAATTTCTTTTAGGACAACAGCACCAATTTTTTTCTGTTGCTCTGTAAGCTCGAGATTGTCGATTAAATCGTAAAGCTCATGAACTGGGTACTGGGTCATCTCAAATATATTTTTGTCTGAGATTGTA
The DNA here is from genome assembly GCF_015057185.1 of Pseudobutyrivibrio sp. Classification (GTDB taxonomy): domain Bacteria; phylum Bacillota; class Clostridia; order Lachnospirales; family Lachnospiraceae; genus Pseudobutyrivibrio. Next base: position 56,933 of record NZ_SVEV01000010.1, read on the forward strand.
ACAGCAAGGGATTCCTTTTTTAGACGCTGTCCATGGCAGCATGGGCAGTCACTATAAAACATAAATTCCTCGTACTCTTTCTTCTGATTCTCTGAGAAGGTTTCTTTGTAGCGACGATTAACATTTTCAATCAAGCCTTCGAAAACGGTAGGATACACTCCTCTGCCTCGCTGTCCCTGATAGTGAACATCAACTGATTTGTCAAAGCCATGAATAAACATGTGACGAATATTCTCTGGCAGATCCTTGTAAGGTGTATCAAGTGAGAATCCGTATTCTTCTGACAAAGCCTCAAGAAGGGCATGGGCAAAGCTTGAAGATTTGTTAGAGGATTGCCAACCAATAACCTGCACTGCTCCCTCATTGAAGGATAGGCTCTTGTCAGGAATCATAAGATCCTCATCAAATTCCATTTTGTAGCCAAGTCCAAAGCACTCAGGACATGCACCAAATGGATTGTTGAAGGAGAAGCTACGAGGCTCTACCTCATCAATGCTGATACCGCAATCTGGGCAGGAGAAGCCCTCAGAAAATCTAATTGGTTCTCCATCGATTACATCAACAATCATAAGGCCGTCTGCAAGCTTTAGTACATTCTCAATGGAATCTGTAAGACGCTTTTCTATACCCTCTTTTATTACAAGTCTATCAACCACAATCTCAATGTTGTGTTTGATATTTTTATCAAGCTTTATTTCCTCTGATAAGTCGTAAACATTACCATCAACATTTACACGAACATAACCAGACTTTTTAGCCTTTTCAAAAAGCTTTTCATGAGTACCCTTTCGACCTCTAACTACAGGAGCTAAAAGCTGGATTTTGGTACGCTCTGGTAGAGTCATGATGGCATCAACCATCTGGTCAACTGTCTGCTTACTGATTGGTTTGCCGCAATTAGGGCAATGTGGTATACCGCATCTAGCGTAAAGTAGACGCATGTAATCATAAATCTCTGTGACAGTACCAACTGTAGAACGTGGGTTGTGGTTAGTACTCTTTTGGTCAATGGAAATAGCGGGTGGCATGCCTTCCATGTGCTCAACATTAGGCTTTTCCATTTGGCCTAAGAACTGACGGGCATAGGAAGATAGAGACTCCATGTAGCGTCTCTGTCCCTCTGCAAATATAGTGTCAAAAGCCAATGAAGATTTACCAGAACCTGATAAGCCTGTGAGAACAACAAATTCATCACGAGGAATATCAATGCTGATATTTTTAAGATTGTGCTCGTTGGCTCCTTTTATTTTTATATATTTTCTTTCTTTCATTTACATACCTCTGCAGATAATACTTGTTTCACAAGTTAACAAGCATTTGGAATTTGTTTACAAATTCCATGTTGTTAGATGTCTCAAGATAATTATTCTTCAGACATTTTTATCATCATATTTTTCAACTCTACCATCTTGTCACGATACTCTGCTGCAGCTTCGAAGTTAAGCTCTGCAGCGGCCTTTTTCATCTTTTTCTGAATATCTGCAATAAGCTTTTCAAGCTCTTGCTTGTCCATCTCCTCTGGGTCCTTCTTGAACTGGAGCTCTTTCTTTGCAATATCCTTAGAAATAGAAATCAATTCTCGAACTGATTTCTGAATGGTGGTAGGTGTAATACCGTTTGCCTCGTTGTAAGCCATCTGAATCTCGCGGCGTCGCTCAGTCTCGGCAATGGCCTTTTCCATGGACTCTGTCATGGTGTCAGCGTACATAATAACGTGTCCCTCAGAGTTACGAGCAGCACGTCCTATGGTCTGAATAAGTGAACGCTCTGAACGAAGGAAGCCCTCCTTGTCAGCATCCAAAATGGCAACAAGAGTAATCTCTGGGATATCTAGACCCTCACGGAGAAGGTTGATACCTACCAGAACATCAAATACATCAAGTCTAAGATCTCGGATGATTTCTGCTCGTTCCATGGTGTCGATATCCGAGTGCATGTATTTAACTCGCACGCCAAGCTCGGCTAGGTAATCGGTCAAATCCTCAGCCATACGCTTGGTTAACGTAGTAATCATAACTTTGTTCTTCTTTGCTGTTTCCTTTTTGATTTCGTTGTATAAGTCGTCGATTTGTCCCTCAACAGGGCGTACCTCAACCTCAGGATCAAGCAGTCCTGTAGGTCTGATAACCTGCTCTGTACGAAGCATCTCGTGCTCTTCTTCGTAATCGCCAGGGGTAGCTGAAACGAACATAATCTGGTCGATTTTGAACTCAAATTCACCGAAATTAAGAGGTCTATTATCAAGGGCAGATGGCAGTCTAAAGCCGTACTCTACAAGTGTGCGCTTGCGGGCCTGGTCACCGGCAAACATACCTCTAATCTGAGGTAATGTAATATGACTCTCATCGACAATAATCAAAAAGTCGTCACCAAAATAGTCTATGAGACATTTAGGCGGCTCACCTGGCTGTTGGTTGGTCATATGCCTACTGTAATTTTCAATGCCGGAACAGAAGCCTGTCTCACGAAGCATCTCTATATCGAAATTAGTACGCTCCCCTATTCGCTGAGCCTCGATTAATTTGTCCTCTGATTTGAAGTATTTGATGCGCTCATCAAGCTCTGCCTCGATACTAGCGCAGGCTGCATTGATTTTGTCCTGAGGGATAACATAGTGGCTAGCAGGGAAAATAGCAACATGCTCAAGCTCTCTTTTTACCTGACCTGTCATAATGTCGGTCTCGCAAATCCTGTCGATTTCATCTCCAAAGAATTCGATGCGGATAGCATAGTCCTTTGTAACAGCAGGGATAACCTCAAGTACGTCACCTCTGACTCTAAAGGTACCACGGTCAAAATCCATGTCGTTGCGCATGTATTGAATGTTAATCAGCTCATGTATAACCTCATCCCTATCCTTGATGTCTCCAGGACGTAGGCTGACCATCATGTTTTGGAAATCATCTGGCTCACCAATACCATAAATGCATGATACTGAGGAAACAATGATAACATCTCGTCTCTCTGACAAAGAGGCCGTAGCTGACAGACGAAGCTTATCAATTTCGTCATTGATGGAAGAATCCTTTGCTATATAGGTGTCAGTACTAGGTACATAAGCCTCTGGCTGATAGTAATCGTAGTAAGAGACAAAGTACTCTACTGCGTTCTCTGGGAAGAATTCTTTGAACTCTGAGTATAGCTGGCCGGCCAAGGTCTTGTTATGGGCAATAATAAGCGTAGGCTTGTTAAGCTGCTCTATTACATTAGCCATGGTAAAGGTCTTTCCAGAGCCAGTAACACCCAAGAGGGTCTGGACCTGATTGCCCTCCTTGAAGCCGCGAACCAAGTCCGCTATTGCCTGAGGCTGGTCGCCTGTTGGTTTATATTGTGAATGTAGTTTAAAATCCATATGAATCACCAAAAATCAATTGCACACAATCGTATAAGATTGATTATATCACAGTCTGTCAATATGTCAAACATTTGTTCTTTTTAATGCAAAAAAAGAGGAAGCTTTCGCTTCCTCCTAATATTCATTATAAAAGATTTTTGAGAGCTTCGATATCGTCTAAGCTGATAGATTGAGCTGCCTCTTGAGCTGCTTCGTTTTCTTTTTGAATCTCTAAATATACTTCTTTTCTGTAGATGGATACTTCCTTTGGTGCAGAAATTCCTATTTTGACTTGATCACCGCGAACTTCAAGGACTGTAATCTCGATGTTGTTGTTGATCATAATCGCGTCGCCTGTTTTTCGTGTTAATGCCAACATCGCTACTCACCATCCTTTCCATGTAATGCATCGTGAATTAAGTATCGGACTGGTTCTGAACCTTCAATGATGATCTGATCTCCAATATTAGTATCTGAATTGATAACGATTGGAGCCTTAAGATTTACAGATGCTTCCTTAGGATTTTTAGGAACTCTAACGGTGACTAAAACGTAAGTGTTCTCTTCAGTAAGCTCGCCTAGTTGCTCTAAAGAATCCTCGTTTAAGGATGGAGCGTAGTCAGGCTTTACAATGTGTGGAAGCATAACTGGCATTGCAAAATCGGTCTCATCAAGTGACTGAAGCCACATGATATTGCCCTTGTCTTTTTTCTCCTCATCGAAAATGAGTGTGTATCTCTTCATGTCTGGAAAACCTATAAGCCCATGAACGAGATTGATGATTTTTTCGTCAACAATTTCAATTTCGCCAAACAATCTAGTTTTTACGCGCATTGTCCCTTCTCCTCCTGAGATTAAATGTAGTTAAGTAGTGTCGAATCGCCCAGCTTTCCAGCCGCTGTAAGCGATGCCTGATATGCGGTGTACGCTGCCGTATAATCAATGATAATCTGCGATAAATCTACATCATCATTTGTGGACTGAAGACTCTGAACTGTTTCTCTTTGATCCCCCACACGAGTCTTAGTAAGATTCAATGAATCTCGCTTACATCCCAAATCAGTAATACCTAGGTATATTTTAGCATAATATGTATCCATTTTGCCTAGTTCTGTGTTAAAAAGTTTCTTTATATTGTCATCAAAGTAATCTGCCTCTTTTTTGATTGCATCATACCACTGACTAAGCAATTCCTGATCCTCATCAGACTGGTACTGAACTTCACCCTGCATACGTTCAATATCCTTTAATTTATTATGGGCAGCAATAGAGTTTTTAACTGCGTCCATCATTTCTGATAAGTCTCTTTGAATATCGCTGTTAAATACGTCTGAAGCCTCAGTGTTAATGGCTATTGTCTGGTTTGCAGCGATAGTGTACTCAATATCAAAATGTATGGTTGTACCATCATCATTGAACTTTTTATAAGTTACAGGAACCTGAACATCCTCAGGATCTGCTGTTTTAACGCAATTGTGATAATATTCTGGACGAAGCTCACCCTCCTTGAAGGAAGCCTTTGTATATGTAATATCCAAAGAAGCTTCGTTTTCCTTTAAAGTTGCTGCAACCTGATTTCCAAGGATAACATCACCAGTTTCCTTGATAACATATATAGCATTATCTGGAACTGTCTTTGTGTTACCTTCCTTGATTACTGTTGGTGGTGTGGTGGTGTCATCTGTCTCAGAATAAGCTGCCCATGCTGTCTCATTATCAAATGTAATAAGATTAAAGCTATCGGTTGTGATATTAGGGTCCTTGCTAGTAATAACGATTTCATTCAATGACTCAAGCTCATTATAGTTAAGGCGCAAACGATAATAATTTGTCTGTGCCATGTCATTAATGTTACCTGTTAGCTTTAGCTCGTCCTCTGTTGTAGGAACAGCTGTAACACCATTGTAGTATCTGTGCTCTTCCATGTTGTCTTCCATGGTAAGAGTCTGTGTGATTGTATATCTTGTAACCTGATCTGCAGGCTCTGTCTTTGTATCCTCAGTGAATACTAAATTCTTGCCTGTTCTATATCCGGTAAATACTGTTCTTTTAGCATAATCAGCATTGCCCTCTGCAAATACCTGCTTTTGAAGGGCCTGCATCTGTGTAACGATAGTGTTTCTATCTTCTTCATTCAAAGAACCTGTTGCACCCTTATCAGCAAGTGTACGGCAATCTCTTACCAAATCGCCAATGTTGATAAGGGATGTTTCTGTTACTTCAAGCCAGCTAGTTGCATCAGGAATATTTCTTGAATAGTACTGAGTAACCTGAGAAAGAGTTGTAGACAATCTAAGGGAACGAACTGCAACTACAGGGTCATCTGATGGCCTGTCAATTTTCTTCTGAGAGGTCATCTGGGTGTTTCTCTGCTTTACAATTTCCTTAGTGGAATTGATGTTGGATGCTGCATTGTTCATTATCATTTTGTTTGTAACTCTCATTTAAATCACCTCTAAGACTTTCTAAGGAACGGAAACAGGTTCCTCCCACTAAAGTGGGTCCCTCCTATTTCCGTTTTAAACTCCAGTGTTAAGAATCAATCTATCATATATTTCGGAGAAAACTGAAATACATTTAGATGCCAGGTTGTAGGCATTCTGGAATTTAATTAGGTCTAATGCCTCTTCATCTTCATCGACGCCAGATACTGAAGTTCTCTGGTTTGAGATAGATGTTTGGATGTTTGTAAAGTTCTTTTGGAATAGCTTGCACTCCTCTGCGTCTACAGTTACATCTGAGTAGATACACTGCAGGAATGCGTCGCCTCCGCCACCTCTAAATAGCTTTTCTTTAGACTGTAGGGTCTGAAGCTGCACAACTATATCTGCCGCATCAACACCTGATGAATAGTTGCCTCTGGTAGTTGTTGCAAGAAGTCCTGCGTCCTTGTCTGTCTCTTTTTTGATAGAAACATTCTTTGCTGTTAAAAGATAGTAGGTCTCAAACTTTTTAGTTGGATCCGATGTATCTTCACCGCTGTAGAAGGTTTGATTTGCTGTGCTTTCACGCATCTGATGCTCAACGCTAAGGTCAAGCTTGTCCTTTGCTATAAATAACGCATTTGATGGGTCCCCGTTAATATCCACACCTCTGTCATCACTTAAAACTGCTGGTGTAATGATATTTCCATCATCATCATAAACTGCTTCTGTATCCTCTGTTCCAATTTCATATTTGTTGAAGGCTTCGCAGAAATTACGAAGGAACAGGTTCATCTGGTTCTGATAATATGGAATTCCCATATAGTCAACGTCGTCACCAACCTGAAGTGTTTTGCCTGTAAGGTTGTTCTGTTCAGAAACTGTAAGTGTTTCATTGATGTTGAATGTAACTGATGTTACCTTTCCATCTGCATCTGTATCAAAGGAGAAGCCCTGATAAGTATATTCTGTATTGTTTGTATCAAGGGAGCCTCGAGTTGGCATATTCAGCTCGTTAATATCAGTGATGCTTAAGTTTGAAATGGTGATGCTATTGGCTGTTGCACTTGTAACCTTAGCATGCATGTTCTCATTATTGTTTCCATCTCTCACTTCAAACATTGCCTTCAATGCGCCGCCGCTAGAGCTTGGTGTTGCATTGAATTTATTTCCGTCTGTTTCCCAGATAATTTCATATAAACCATCAATATCTGTCTGATTATGTAGCTGCTCTAATCCACGTGACTGAACAGTTAATCTGTGATATTCATATGTGTCTACTAATACCTGTCCGTTAATGTAAACAGTGTAATATGTTGCACCGGTGTACATATCAGGATCATTACTATTGGCAACTTCCTTTTCTACAGCCTCAACATCCACAAGCTTTGAAAGCTGATCTATCAACAATGCTCTCTGGTCGCGAAGCTCATTTGCATGTCCGCCGCCCTGCTCGATTGTATTTATCTGTTTTGTTAAAATAGCTACCTTTTCTGAAATAGAGTTAATATCATCAACAGCTGTCTTTATTTCATCGTTGATAGAATTCTGCAATTCATCAAGCTTTGTTGATAACTGATTGAAATACTCAGTAAGCTGTTTCGCGGTAGAAACAAACTCTTTTCGAACTGTACCGTCACCAGCATCACCCTGCAAAGTACTTAGGGCGTTGAACATTTTGGTATAAACAGTTGTAAATCCAGCCTTGTTAGAATTCTCGTTGTAATAATCCTCGATTTGGTCCATATAGTACTGCTTCTTGTCATAAAAGCCGAGAATAGACTCATTATTCCAATATTTCTCATCATAATAGAGGTCTCTATGCTGGGTTACAGATGTGGCCTCAACACCAGTACCAGTAGTTCCCCAGCTCTGATAGCATCTTAAAGCTGAAGAAGCAACTGTATTAACGACCTGACGGCTATATCCCTTTGTATTTACATTGGAGATATTATTTGCTGTGGTGTTAATCTGTGCCTGGGAAGTATTAAGTCCCGATGCTGCAATTGTTAAACCAAAAAATGTTGATGACATAAGCTATTCCTTTCTGCCATTTTAGAAGTGACCAAGCGATGTAACGATATGCTCAATCATTTCACTTATTACATTGATGTATCGGCTGGCTGCATTATATGCTGACTGGAACTTAATCATTGTGGTGAGCTCCTCGTCTGAAGATACGCCGATAACACCCTGACGGCTAAACTCTATCTCTTCCTTTGTGCCTTCAAGAGATTTTGCTGTAGTCTCGTATACGTTTCCAATATTTCCTATTTCGCCAACCCACTTTACATAGAAGCCTGAGAATCCACATGGAGTTGTATCACTAGGATTTAGGTTAAATTCTTGGTCTGTCCACATTAAACTAAGATTTGTTCCAAGCTTGTGATCTACTTGGGTGTGATCTAGGTTTTTAAGATGTGGCAGGTAAGATTCCTGCTTGATTAACTCTTCATTAACTGTTAGAGATTTAAGTGTGTAACACTTTGATGTGTCATTTGGGTCTTCTTCGTTGTATAGATATAATTTGTAGGTACCAATTTCTGCACCTGTGTCATCATAAAGTGTTACATCTTTTTCTGTGTATCTCTCACAGCCGTTTCGCACGAATAATTCTCTTGGTGGTAACTCACCATCGGAACCAACGGAGCAATTAGCTTCGTCCAGTATTCTAAGAAGGCTGGCATCCACTTCAACTGTAATTGGATTTCCTTCAGAATCTACATCCTGGTAGGAAGCAACCTTTGCGTCTGTGTAGGCCGATGCCACATTTGTCAGTGGACTGTATAAATCGTTTATTGTTGTTACCAGCTGATGAATCAATGTATCAAGCTCTGCCTCAGAGTTCATCATGATTGAATTGGCGATTCCATTTTCATATGTATCTGAATCAATGTAATCACCATTTTCATCGTAGAAATCTAAGTAAGTACTCCAGCCTGTTCCACGGGCCATTATAAGTGATTTGAGTTCACCAATATCTGAGTTCTTTTCTGCGCTAACATTTGTTGTATCAAATATTGGATAATAAACATTATCCTCTTCATTTTCATGATCCAACTCTGACAACTGAGGCCAATATGGAGTTACATATCCAGTTCTCTTGTTTGTGAGAATTCCTACCTCGTAGTATCTAATCTCGTCGATGAACTCAACACCTTCGATTTCAACGTGAACAACACCACCGTTGTCCTCGCTGTAGGACATTTTTACAAGGCCAGACAGTTCATCTAACAGGAGGTCTCGTTTATCTCGTAAATCCATAGCCTTTTCAACTTGAGCTGCCTCTATTGATTGAATTTTTTTATTGTATTCAACTATCTCTTTTCCGATTTCGTTAATTCTATTTAGTTTTTCAGTGATTCTAGAATTAATGATAGTTTGATAATCTTCGAATCCGTCCTCTACAGCTTTTGCTCTAGCCAAAAAAATGTTAGCCTTCTGTAGCACAAGATTCTGACTTACAGTATCTGATGGGTCCTTTGCAAATTCTTCAAATGCATCCTCGAAATTTTCGATTGCTGTTTTAAACTGAACACCGTCAGATTCCTGTAACTGAGTTATTACCTCTTGTACTGCTTCTGAGCTAGCATCATAAAAAGAATATCGCCCATTCTCTGTACGATATGCTTTGTCTAAAAAGATATCGCGAGTGTGGACGATAGTACCAACCTGCACACCAAGGCCAGCATATTGTGTGCTGACCGCTGCAGTCCCTATTTTTCTATAATCTCTATCTTCATAAACAACCTGTTGACGTACATAACCATCGGTATTTACGTTTGAAAGGTTGTTTGCTGTTGTATTTAATCCATGTGATGCTGACTGTAGGCCAGATGCCCCAACATATAAGCTACCAAAACTATTAGCCATACGACATTCCTCCAAGTATATAAGCTACTCAAAGGACATCCGTTTCCTATTGTTTAGCATCAAAACCTCTACTACCTAGTATGTTTCCTGTAGTCTCAGCATTCTTGCCGTAATTCGAAGTCTGTGGCGCCTGCTTTGCACTCTTTAAGAGCGTAATGTCAAATTCCACCATTTCTAATGCCTGCTGCAACAAATTCTGCATTTGGAAATTCAAAACCTGCGCTTCATCAGCGGCATCTTTAAGCTTTCCTCTGGCTTCTATTAACTTCTCTTGTTCTACAGGTTGCTCCGACAAATTATCTATCATCCATGATACGGTAATTTGCTCGCCTTCATGCCCCATCACTGCTGCAATATTGCGCATTATATTAAGGCGCTTTTTCTCCAGTTCCAATAAGGCGTCTGCGATGGCCTGCTCTTGAACGGTAATAGCCTCCAGTACGTCAAGTTTCTTATAGATGATAGAATCCTTCTTTTCATCACTAAGATCAATTAACTTTTCATATTGCGACCTTTCACCTTCCATGGTTAAGAGCAATTCATCCATTAAACTAGCCACGCATTCGTCCTCTCAAAACTAAAGAATTGAACCGTACTGATTTAACAATTTCTCTGCAAAATCATCAGCACTGACCTCATATGTGCCCGCTTGAATTCTAGACTTAATATCAGCTACTAAGTCCTCTCTGATGTCCGCAGATTCAGCTACGGCTGCCTTTGCTACATGGTAATCCTTACCAGTTGATGAGATTTGTACCTCATCACGGCCCATTCCATTTGCCTTTGCAGTCTGAGTTGTGTTTTTAGTGTTTGATGTCTGATAGAGCTGTGCTACCTGATTGTAAGCCTCTATACGCATATCACCACACTCCTTTCCTCCCTTATTTGTGTCATTTCTAGTCCCTTTTCTCAACTGCATCATCGCTGATGCATTAAATACATCTTTCTCTACACTCCTATTATCGGAAATTGTAGCAAAAAACTTTATAGTTTTTTCAAAAAGTTTTAACAAAAAATTATTCCCGATTTTGTTCAATAGTTATATCGGCCTGTTTGTTGGATTTCTTTAGAAAAAATTTGACCCGAGGTTGAGAGGACCTCGGGTCGGTTAGAGAATTGTATCGGATAGAGAATTAAGAAGTAAGCAAATTAAAGGTAAGTTTCGTAATCATAGTACCCTACCTTTTCATTGTATTCATCGAAGGTAATGATTACTTCATCATCATAGTAGAAGCCCTCATCCTTCAATGTCTGCAATGTGTTTGTGCAATCCTTGTTGAGCATAACATATATGTTTTGCTCATACTGAGGATAGCTATAGTAATAGTCATAATCGTAATCTTCAAATGTCATCTCATCTGAGAAATACTCAATCTTTTTATTTGAAACTGTAAAGTTAAAGTCATCATATAGATTTGCGCTATCATCTCTATATCCAAAGGAGGTTTGAAGGACATTTCCTTGATCAATATCCTTAAGTAATGCTTCGTATACTTTTTCGTATTTTGCTTCCTTTTCTTTGTCATTCAAATCATCGAATGGCATTTCTTCTGCATTGAAGTCTTTTATTCCCTCATCATAACGGTATCCAATGAACTGCATGTAAGGAATAGTGCAAGCATTCCAAATATTACCAATGATATGTTCCTTGATAATTGTTGGATTGTTAAGGAAATCAAGGATTGGCTCTGCTGCCGCCACATATGTAGGTGTAACAGTTGGATCCTCAGTATCTATTACGTTATAGGAACGAACTACAACGTTTCCATTTTTTAGCTTGTACTTAATAGTAACTACGTTGCTGCCAACATCTGGATTGTTTACTGAAATATCTCTAAGCTCCTTTTTGTCAGCAAGGAAGTTCTTGTGAAGGGAACGAACTGTATTAATTTCGTCCTCGCTTGTAAATACCATGGTGTAATCGCACTGGATACCTACCCAGGCAATATCGTCTGTGGATGGAACTCTGTTCTCCACCTTGAAAACATCAAATCTAAGGCAAAGTAAAAATGCAAGTGACGCAATGGAATACAGCAAGCATTTAGAAATATTTTTAACATTGAAAACGCGGATAGTCTTTTCAATCATCATTTTTGTAATCATGTAAAGTATGGCACCAATGATGATTGCTGAAATAATTCCAACTGCAAATTTGCTACTGTAGGTTCTTTGGCCCATAGCGTCGTACATTCCGCTGATATATGCACCGGCAACCATTGAAATGAAAAATGACATTCCAACAGAGAAAACTGGCTGCATAAATGGAGCGCAAATAAAATCGTGTACTGTCTCAATTTTTTTGAATTTGTACATTATGTAAGCAACTATAAAGAATACAACAGCCACAACTCCATAGATGATAAGATACTTTCCGCCCACCATACGAGTGGTAAACTCTTGAAGATTTCCATAATCATCTGTTAGCTCATAGCATTTAATTCGGCAGTTGTCTGCTATATAAAAAATAGGAGAAAATATAGCGTTTTTTCTGAAATATGGAACACTGCTCATTCCAAACATCCAAATGCTAGCACTCAATCTGAATGCAACCTGCATAAGGGTATATAAATAATTGAAAATAATGTAAAAGACAACTGCCGTAACAACCTGTCCTGAAACCATCAATGAGAAAAATGCTATCGATAGGAACAAGACTGTGGAAACTACACCAATAAGCACCCAATACCAAATAACTGCATATGCACCAGCTCCTTCAATTGTTGCCACTATGGAAGTTATGGCTCCAATGAGAAGGATTGGTACTATAGCCACCAATAAGCATGATAATAATCCCGTGAAATAAAGGCTTTTTCTGCTAACCGGAAAAGCATGCATCATGTAGGTATCTCTTTTTGTAAATAAATATAAAAAAGTGATAACTGCCAAGACAATGCCAAGTACAAAGGCAACCTCAGTAGTCGAAATATAGCTGAAATGTTGCTTTAACAGCATACTTTTTGTATACCCAGATTCTACATAATATGTAGACTCAAAATTAGATATATCAATAACGTATGAGATTGGAATCTCCACAAGCATTACGATGAAATAAAGCAGTCCCACTACCCAAGTTCTGCCAAGATTCTTTTTGAATAAAGCTTTATTAAAAAATGATGTCTTTGACTGCATAATTATCACCTCCTAACTCGTAAATGAAGATTTCCTCAAGTGTAAGTGGAAGCACATCCATAAGGAGTGGATTCATAGCTGCAAGAGCTTGCTCTGCCTCCTTTGGCTGTCCCTTAACAATGAGTGTATGTACTCTACCATTTGTAATCTTTTTAAGAATTTGGAGCCCCTCAGGCATCTGAGGCATGTCACCTTCGAATGCAATTTGAATCTTTGTGATGGATGTCTGCAAATCATCAAGTGAGCGCTCGATAAGTATTTTGCCATGATTCATAATTCCAACATGGTCACACACATCCTCAAGCTCACGGAGATTGTGAGAGCTGACAAGAACTGTAACTCCTGTCTCTGCCACATCTGACATAATAAGGCTCCACACCTGACGTCTCATTACAGGGTCAAGACCATCTACTGGTTCATCCAAAATCATCACATCAGGTCTGCTGGCAATGGCAAGCATAAATGCCACCTGCTTTTGCATACCCTTTGAAAGAGTGCGGACCATTTTCTTCATATTGATTTCTGGAAAACAGTCTGCGATCTTGTAGAAAAGCTGCTCATCAAACTTTGGATACATGTTTTTATAAAATTTCATCATATCCTTTGTATTGGCCTGGATGAAGTAAAAAATATCATCCGGTATAACAGCGATTCTCTGTTTTAGTAATTCGTTTTCATATACCTGCTGACCATCAATGGTGATGTTGCCGGCATCCTGTTTATATACACCGCAAAGGTGACGAATGATTGTAGACTTTCCAGCACCGTTAGGTCCTACAAGTCCATAAATAGCGCCCTTTTCAACATGCATATTAAGACCGTCCAAGGCCGCAAAGCTACCAAATTTCTTGGTAACATTATTTACTTCTATCATCACCGTCACCTCCTTTTGCTAATTCCTCGATTCGTTTAATGAGGATATCCTTGTCCTCACAGAGATACAGAAGTTCTTTTACTATTTCATCGAATTCTTTCATCAATTCTTCATTCCTCCCTGAGGCAACGTCAGCCTTCTGAGCCGCATAGCTTCCCTTGCCTGCAATCGTGTAAATGTACCCTTCTTGCTCTAGCTCTCTATAAGCCTTTTGGATTGTATTTGGATTGATGGACAAACTGGTTGCCAGCTCCCTAACGCTAGGCAGCTTCTCATCCTTTTTCACTGCGCCTGTAACAACTAGGCGTCTAAGACCATCCTTTATTTGCTCATAAATTGGCTTAGAATCTCTATAGTTCAGTTGGATCATCTAATACCTCCCCTTCAGCTGTATTACGTGTCCTAATACACTTATACCACGAGTGCACACCAGTGTCAACAATTTTGCAAAAGGTTGGCTAACCAAAAGGGTATAGAAAAGCCCTAGTTACGCTATCAAGCCGACTGCGTCCTCCCACTTTCTCATGCTCCCGTAGGGCACCCTCCGCACCTTCGCATGGGTCCTTCCCGCCCGGTGTAGGCCCCTCCCATGCTCGATGCGGTATCCCCTACTCGCGCTTGCCTAGACTGTGTGGACGCAGATGCGAGCATATTATGTTTTTTTGCACATTAAATTCAGGCAAAAAAAAGCTAACTATGGCAAGTTCATAGTTAGCTCAAGTGTATGTCCACGTAATACTACGTTTTATTCAAGTTCGGATTCCAGGTCTTCTGGGGTCATGTATTTGCGGAAGACGCGCTCAATGATTGGGTGAATTGAGGCAGTTATGAGACCCGGAAGGAAAAATAGTAGTATGATGAAGCGGAATGTCAAAAGGATGAAAGCCGCTAATACTACAAGGATGAGGAAGCTCCATCCTAAATTTGCAACCATGATGATTGCTGAAACTTTGAAGGATGCTCCAAATCCATTTGCGAATCTAGCAATGTATGCAAAATGATAAATTGCCCACAGAATTGCAAAGCAAAGCATTATCAAAAAAAATAATGGCGCTGCTGCAAAGGCGCTAGTCTGAGGAACTGCAAATCTTGTTACATAAATATCTCCAGCAAGCACTGCAAAAATCACCATGAAAATAATCCATGATAATGTGGACTGTTTGAAGTTTTCTTTGAATGAATGGAAAAACTCTGTTGTGTAGCCTCTGCCTCTAAATACGCTTTTGTGGATGGCGTAATAAAGTGCTGTAAGGCTAGCTCCCATGGTAAAAACTGGAATGGAGCATATTATGAAATACAGACCTATGATAAATACATCTGTTATCTTTGAAATTCCATCTAAAATCCTATTGTTGTATAACTTTCCCAAAACATATTCTCCTTACTTTATAGTTCCATTTTCTATTTCAGCAAGCATTTTATCAAATGCCTGATTGTAGTCTTCTCGTCCTAAAAAGTCCGCTCTAATCATATAAACAGTATTATCATCTAAACCAAAGTACTCGTGGATTGGGCTGTCTGCTATATTCTCCGCTGGTGTTGTGTAGTCATCGAAAAAGCTCCTGATATACTCAAGCCCTGCCTCGTCAGTGAAAATAAAGTCACATTCTCTAGCGTTGAGAAGCAAACTAAGCTTGGTTCCAGCACCGGCTGAAGTGGTATCCTCTGTATAAAGTCCTGCCTGTATGCGCACACCAGTATGTTTGTCCATTCCAAGATATTCTCGGATGTCCTCGGCTCGGTCATAATCTACTGTTTCTGAATTGATTACCATGCCAAAATATGCATCCTTTACATAGGTCATGGCATGATGAACACCCCAGATAACTGCCAATATCAGCAGTATAGTGCCGATGATGTGAAATTTGTAATATGTAAAAATATAATCGATTCGCTTGTCAAAAGTCATTTGAGAAAGCTTGTTTTTCTCTCCTGCCAGTGTTTTACGAACCGACTCTGCCTCTGAATCGTTATATGTATTGCCCATAACATTACCTTCCATTAATACAACTTCTATTATCCTAAACGATAAGAAAGGCCTCTGCAATAAGCAGAGGCCAAATTTAATAATATTTTAATTAAATATCAAGAAGCTTTGCATATGCAGCAAGTGCATCTGATGTGTCGCCTGCAAGAACCTTCTTAGCAAGAGTCTTACCAAGCTGAACACCTTCCTGATCGAATGAGTTAAGGTTCCATACGAATCCCTGGAACATAACCTTGTTCTCGAAGTGAGCAAGAAGTGCACCAAGTGTCTCTGGTGTAAGCTGCTCGCCAACGATGATTGATGAAGGACGGTTGCCCTCGAAGTATTTATTTCTGTTGTCATCATCCTTACCACAAGCGAAAGCCATAATCTGAGCAGCAACGTTAGCGCAAAGCTTCTGCTGTGATGTGCTGTTCTCGATAACAACATCTGTTGCCATCTGGCTCTTCTTGAAGCCTACGAACTGAAGAGGAACGATGTTTGTTCCCTGGTGAAGGAGCTGATAGAAGCTGTGCTGTCCATTTGTACCTGGCTCACCAAAGATAACTGGTCCTGTAACATAGTCAACAGGCTCGCCAAATCTGTTTACGCTCTTACCGTTTGACTCCATGTCAAGCTGCTGTAAGTGAGCTGGGAAACGGCTAAGTGCCTGTGAGTATGGAAGAACTGCAGTAGACTCATAACCAAGAACGTTTCTCTCGTACACGCCGATAAGGGCATCAAGCATAGCTGGGTTCTTGCGGATGTCAGCGTTGAGAGATAATTTGTCCTCTTCTGCTGCACCGTTAAGGAAACGAGCAAATACCTCTGGTCCAAATGCAAGTGAAAGTACTGCACCACCTACTGAAGATGTAGATGAGTAACGTCCACCAATATAATCATCCATGTAGAATGCATCAAGGTAGTCAGAAGACTTTGCAAGTGGAGATGTCTCAGATGTAACAGCAATCATGTGCTTAGAAGCATCAAGACCTGCATTCTTAAGAGCATCCTTTACAAATGACTCATTTGTAAGAGTCTCAAGTGTAGTACCTGATTTTGAAACAAGAATGAAAATAGAATGAGCAACATCAACACCAGCAAGAACTGATGCAGCGTCGTCTGGATCTACGTTTGAAATGAAACGAGCTTCCATTTTGAATGTGCCTGTAACCTTTGCCCAATTCTCAAGTGCAAGATACATAGCTCGAGGACCAAGGTCAGAACCACCGATACCAATCTGTACTACAGTAGTGAACTTCTCACCTGCCTCATTTACGATTTCACCAGCGTGAACCTTGTTTGCGAAATCAGCGATGCGGTTCTGCTGCTCTACGTAAAATGCTCTCTTGTCAACGCCATCAGCCTCAACCTTGCCACCAAGCTGACCACGTGTGAGCTGGTGAAGAACTAATCTCTTCTCACCAGTATTAATAACTTCCCCATTGAAAAGTGCTGAAAACTTGTCAGTAAGCTCTGCCTCAACAGAAAGCTCCTGAAGGGCATCAAGAACTGTGTCATCAACCTGCTTTGCAGCGAAGTTGTATGTCATACCATTTGACATTGGTACGCTGTACTCTGCAACACGCTTTGCACCATTTTCTCCTGCCATAACCTTCTTGAGTTCAACCTGATTCTTAAGACCCATTAATGTCTTGTAGGAATTAAGCTGATCAAAATTTTTCCATTCTATCATGTTGGTACTCCTTTTATAAAAACAATTTGTTAGCGATTGTTTAACGATTACGGAGAAAATTTTATAATAAATGCCACCTCTTTTCAAGGAATGGGAGAGGGTTTTCACAATTTATTAATTATCTATACACAAAATATGAGCTGCCTCCCAACTTCCATTGAAATTGAAAAGCAGCTCTTAAGCAAATACTGATAACGTCATTATTTAGTTCCTTCCCGAATCGTTCTCAATGCTTTCCTTCGCGTCAATTGATCTGGCTTGCTGTCAAATCAACCAACGGAGAATTGGACTTTCTGCTTTGAATGAACAATTCTTTTTTGTTTTATACTCTTTATATCGGCAGAAAGTCCAATTAATTTATAACTTTTTATATTTTTTCAGCTAAATATTTTCCTATTTTATTGATGAAGCATAGGGCCTCAAATTTCATTTCAGGCGGGAATGCATCAAGGACAGGAGCAGTCTCAAAGCTAAGAACACCGTCAAATTTTATATCTCTTATTGCCTTTATAAATCCATCCCAATTTGTAGCGCTGGTGTTTTCACGGGTTTTAGTAAAAGTAAATGGAATCTGATGCAAGTCGTATCTGCCATCATTGTCATGTAAATGTAGTACCTTTAATCTTGGCCCAAGGGTGGTAATAAAGTCATAGAAATCCAGGTGCACTAGATTTGCATGACCAATATCAAAGCAAAATCCTAGTACCTCTGCCCCATATCTACTATTAAAATCATCAATTCGCTCCACTGCTTTTCTAACATCGCAGCCAGGTCCTTCGGCTAGATGTCCCTGGGCGCCATCATAGAGATTCTCCATACAAATGGTAATATTATTAGCTGCTGCAAATGGTGCGATTGACTCTAAAAACTCTGCTGTCTTTTCCCACTCTGCTTCTTCTGTGCCAAGGAATTTAGCAAGCTTAAGCCCATGAATAACAATATTAGGACATTCTAAAAACTTGCATATTTCCATGCTTTTCATAGGAATATTATCCCAAAGGTATTTATTTACTTCGTCGGAAACTGTAGGAACATAAACAGGATATGGCATGTGCATCTGATTGATTCTGATGCCTGCATTTTTCGCTGCTTCCTTGTGTGCTCCAAAAAATTCGTATAGTTCGCCTAAATCATTAGAGAAAAATCCGTTAAGATTTTCAGCGTATATGTCCTTGTTATATAAATAGCTGTTTAAGCTGAAATCACAGCAAGTAAATCCAGCAGCCTTTAACATCTGAAAGCCCTGCTCTGGATTATCATCTGTAACAACATTTTTTGTTTGAACACCAATTTCTAACATATCTCGCCTCCGTTTTGGGTAGATTAGTTTTCCTTCTTGATTTCACGTTTTTCGGAATCAAATCTATCAGTATACATAGATGGCATGTATTCATCATTAAAACGTTCTATTGGATTTTTTAATCCCATTTCCCTAAGCTGGGCCTCGATTTCGTCATAATACATGTTGCAGAGGAAAATGGCTGTTTCCTCAGGCAATTCTTTTAATGCTTCTGGAGGCTTGATTTCAAGTCCTTCGAAGGTCTGACCCCAGATAGCCTTGTTATTGTCGCAGGTGAAAAGTGGCGGGAATTGTTCCCCGTAGCATTTCATATAATTGCGACACATATTGCCTGCGCCAAACAGAACTCTAGACTGGTATTTCTCAATAACCAGTTCCATGGAAACCTGCCAGTTAATGTAATCTGCCATTTTTTTGCCATAGTCAACTATATACTCTCGCAAGCTAACTGGCGCAGCATTGTAGGTATCCATATAATCGATATAAACAGCACTGTCGTACTTAATCTCCCTAAGTCCTCGGATTATGCCAAGCCAATCCACTGAAGATTTGCCGCCAATAGCACTAGAAAATGGCATTAGACTGGAGCCATTATGTCCATCATTGTCCTTTAATATGATTAATCCGATTAGATTTCCAAGGATACTCAACACCTGATGATAATTCTGCCCAAGCAAATTGCAGATGCCAAAATCCAAGGAAATTTTAAATAGTGGTGCTCCAACCTCCTGATTTAATTCTTCAACGAATTCCTTGAATCGATATGGGTCTGATAAATCATTTCTATAAAGAGTTCCATTGTAATAATCAAAGGAATTTGGAATCAGGACCGTCAGATTATTTTCCTTTGCATAAGGCGCAATTGTTAGATAAAACTCTTTGGCTTCTTGCTTGTTAGGCCTTTTATGCTCTAGTTCCTTTAACCTAAGCTCCTCATTTTTTGTAAAATCCATGCCATGGTTTTTCTTTTTCTTAGCCTTTAATATTATTCGCTCTTCCACCAGGTCAAAAAGAATTGGGGAACATAAAATACTGCTGCAGCCTGCTGTTTTTGCGATGTTAAAGCTTTCAAAATATAGGTTTTTCGCTATGGAAAATGGCATTTCGATTAGGTCTTTGTCCCCAAAGAACACTGGGGTTGCTATTGTGTGATAAATCCCTTCAGCCTTTGATTTTTGCATATAAGGCTCCATAGCATATTGCAATTTGTCCTCTCCGTATTTGACAGCATCTGTTGCAAAGGCGCCCACACCGAACATGCAATTCTTATAGCCTGCCTTAACTATATGCTTGTGTAACATAGTAACTCGACTTGTGAAACCAACTGAACTTGCAATTATCTCCATGCCATACTCCTTCTATTCATTCTTGCCCTGCTCTCGTAGTTCTGTTTTTATAGCAGTTGAACTAATCCCTTCCGTATAAGGGAAGAAATAAATATCACTACCGTGTTTTCTGAGCCAATCCTGGTTTATGAGCCAGCCCTTGTCATTTGCATAGTCACTTCCAGAGAACTGCACATCAAAGTGATACATGTTAAATGCATCGATGGAGCTTGGTTTATCTACAGGGATTTCCACCGCCTCATCAACGTATTTACAGCCCTCTATTATTGCAAGTCTCTGGTCAAATGGAATCATTGGTTTAGTCTTTTTTCCATTCATTACCTGCTCATCAGTAACAACTCCAACAATTAGGTAATCGCAAAGCTCCTTTGAGCGTCTAAGCAGATTTAAATGACCAATGTGGAACATGTCAAATACGCCTGACACATAGCCCACATGATATGGCTTTGGTCCGTTGTCGCCCTGGGCCTTGAATTTCAAAGGTCTTGGATACTCAATACGAGGATCATAAATAGAAATATCTCTAACCTCCATTTTCTTTAGCTGGGACAAAACGTCCTCGTAATATTTAATACAAATAAAAACTCTATATGGAAGAGTTTCCTCCTTTACAATTTCCGGTGAATTTATAGGAATGTCGTACAGCATTGTTCCCCATTTTTCACTGTTGTTATCTAGAATTCCTTTTATCTCATAGAATTTTCCAAACTGGTCTATAAACTTCTTGGCAAAGTCTCCAGAGCCAAATAAATAGATCTGTTTGCTTTCTACGTCTTTAAAAATATTCTCAAATAATCTATCGTATTCGTTCTGGGCAAAATCCATGCGGAAGCGGTTCTTGTTCATGACACCATGATCTTTACGGGTTCTGATATTGTAATTTGCAAGCTCTGCCTCATGCCTAAGCTCTGCTAGGAATTTATATTGGATTTTCCTAAACATAGCCTCATGTTCCTTTAAGTGGAAGTATTCTAATACCTCATCCTTTGGCAGAAGCTGTTCCATTTCCCAACAATCGCGATAAACAAAGTCCACCGTTCTAATAAAAATTGAATTTGCAGGAAATTCCTCAATGTAAAATTCCTGATCAAAAAATACAGGGCCTCTTTCGGTGTGGAAGCAGTTTATTGAAACCAAGTCTATGTATCCCCTTTTTAGGATAACGCCTAGGTTTGCTCTATCCTCATCGCTGCCAAATGCAAGGTCTCGCCATTTATATCTGGTTGGATTGTCAGGCTTTTGCTTGTACCAGTAAGGGTCAAATTTCAGCCAATCATATTCCTCGTAAGGAACCTGCTCTGAGGAATTGTCGATGATGTTTTTGAAAGCCGTCATTTCCTGCAGGAATTTTTCTTTGCTTTCTCTCAGGCAATCTCTCAAATATTCTGTATAAATTGTTCCATGGACAAAGCCTGTTACAAAGGAATTATCCATTACATTTAATTTACCCTGAACCATTGGAACATTATGCTCAGTCAGGTCGTCAGTATTTGCCATCAGCTGGGATGATTTGAAAGCCCCTGCCTGATACATAGGTATTTTCTCGACTCTATCCTCATAGAGAAATGTTGCTACTGCCGTATCCTCTGAACGGTCATTTTGAACGGTAACCTGATTTGGATTGTCCAGTGTCCCGTCTATTGTAGCTTCTATAAAATAGCCGTTTGCCATTTGATGAAGAAGGTCGTTTTCAAGGAAATCCTGGTATAGTCGCTCTTCAGGTAAATAGATAGTTTCCGGGCTAACATACTCTGCAAAAATTCTCACGTCCAATCTTTCATTTGGTTTGTAGCCATATTTTAGAAAAATCTGAGGTCTGGCAATACATGGAAATACTGAATATGTCTCTATTTTTTTAATCCCAGCATTTTTTAGCATTCTCTCTACATCTACTTTGGAAAATGCGTGCCCACCAATTGTTTCCAAACGTTTTTGGCTTAGATTTAGATAGTTATCTATGCCATCTAAAACATGACCTGTGGTAATATCCTTGTCACCACAAAAATGTCTGAGGGCAAAGCGGTTGTTGGTGGCAATAAGAATTTTGCACTGTGGTGCCATAAGCTCTGGGAGCTTTTTTATCAAAGTTTGAGCATCAACAACCTGCTCTAGCAGACCGGCTAAGATAATGTAATCAAAATAATGTTGATAATTGTTTAGGTCGACTCCTGCATACTCTGGTGGAATTTCAGGAGTAATGTATTCTAAATCAAAGTCAGTAAGCTGATATTTATGGATGCAGGTAACCTCCAGCCCCTTATCCTCAAGTACAGAAAAAAGCACCTCAAATTCAGGCAAGGTGCCTGTGATAAATAGTGCTTTCTTTCCTTTTTCAAATTTGTACCAGCTAATAATCGCCTTTGGTAAATCTTGAACTATATTCTGCTCCATATCCATTTTGCCTCTGCTTATCTAAGATTCATTAATGTACACTTCAAGCCGTCCTTTATTTCGTATTTTCCCTTCCATCCAAGAGTAGTTAGTTTTGTAGCATCAAGCACTGCATAGGAAATCGGTGTTTCCTCCTGCTTTTGTAAATCGTTTGGTATTTCAAATCTGCAATTTACCTTTGATATTTCTGCCAACTTTTGCGCAAAATGGGCAAGGCTTACAGTTGAATCCGAATTTGCGATATTATACGCTTCCCCGATTTTCCCATTTAATAGGACTGTCAAAATTCCTGAGGCTGCGTCTGCAATGTATGTGTAGCTGCGAATCTGGTTGCCTTTGCTAAGTAGAATTATGTCCTGTCCATTTATGGCATTATTTATAAATTGAGTGGATGCTCTGTTGTCGGTTGCTGCTGTAAATGGACCATAGGTGTGGCTAAGTCTTGCCACCTTCGCATTTACGTTATATTCCTCGTTATAGCTAGAGCAAAGAGTCTCTGCGGCCTGCTTTCCTACTGGGTAGCAAGAGCGAGTGGACATTCCTGCCGCCATAATCATATCTGTTTCCTTGAATGGTCTGTTATCAGATGAAGGAGCTCCGTATACTTCTCCACTTGAAATAAAGATATAACCTGTAGCTTGTTTTTCTTTGGCAAGCTCTAGTGTATTTATTGTTCCAAGTAATGCCGGTGTCATGGTCTCTACAGGTCTTAGTCTAAAAGCCTCTGGATAACCATCTCCTGCTGCATGAATAATATAGTCAATGGATGCCTTTAGATTAATTGGCTGGCATACGTCTTGGATTAGATAATGGAGCTTTTTAGAATTCGTATATGCGAATCGTTCCCGTGCCCTCTTCTCATTTCTTGCCAAGCCATATATTTCAATATTTGCATCTAAGGTCTCATTTGCATAAAGCAAAATATCCACAATGAATCCGCCAATGAGACCAGTTATCCCCGTTATCAACACTGATTTATTGAACAGCTTTCCAAAATGGACGGTTGAATCAATGGCATTATTCAAATCGTTTTTGTAAGTGGTCTTTAATTCCTTCATCTATTTAATCCAGTCTGCCTTCTTTGCCATAAGAAGCGCTTTGAAAATCTCTAGGTCTTCGGCTGTTGTTATTTTTATATTTTTCTCTGAACCAGGGCAAAAACTAACCTGTTCTCCAAGCTCGACCATAAGCGTGCATGTTGCCACAGAGTTTGTGATTCCTTTTTTTGCTGCCTGTTCATGGGCCCATTTCAGCTTGCTGAGTTTGAACGCCTGTGGTGTTTGGGTTCTGGCAAGATCTTCTCTAGGGATAACTTCCTTGGAAGAATTTTTGTCATCACCGCGAAGAAGCATGGCCTCAGCACATGGGATTACAGTGATTGCTGAACCAGTCAGCTTACACTGTGCTATGCAATTTGAAATAATCTCCTGCGAAACATTAGGGCGGATTGCGTCATGAATTAGAACCATGTCATCATCACTGCATTCTTTTGCGAGAGCCACGATTCCATTATGAATAGATTCCTGACCATTATTTCCGCCAGGGACAATCCATTTTAATTTTGAAATATTAAACTGATTTGCATAGGCCCACAGCATGTCCTGCCAGCCTTCTATGCACACTACGAGAATAGCATCGATTTCTGGATGCTTCTGAAAAGCCTGCAACGTATATACGATAATAGGCTTGTCATTGATATTTAGAAATTGTTTTGGAATGTCCTGGTTGGTGCGTACCCCCTTACCACCAGCGATGAGCATTGCAATATTCATAAACTACCCCCATAGTCTTATGATTAAGCCAAGTAAAAATACTCCTCAAACAATGTGCCGTCTAAATAATTTGTCACCTCTAAATCAAGTAAATTAATACACATAGCCTTATAAGCATTGGTGCCTCGCACTGTTGCCACAATAATCAGGCTATCTGGATATTTTTTAATTGCATCATCTATCTTTAGGACCTGATGATTTGCAAGGATTTGTGCCTCTGCGTCATCTGTTACAGCAAAGCATTTTAGCTTGCTGATTTGGTCTAAGTTTACAAGGTTGCGAAGGGCTATGACGCCTCTATTCCCTGCACCATATATTATAATTGAATGTGCCTCATTTAGCTTATTAACTACAAATGATTTTTTATCAATAATATTGTTTAAAAGCGTTTGGCTTTCATCTGTGATGTCTCGCATCCAATTATCAAGGAAGCCGTTCATTTTAATTGCTGCGCCGTATTTTGCATATTCATCCTTGAGATGAGTCACATAATCTGGTTTCAATTCATCAGCAATTCTAAAGAACACGCCTCTATCTCTGAAAAGTCTGTAGTAATAGCAGTATGGTAATAGATGGTAATGTCCTCTTGATTTGAGCTGGTCCTCTAGCCATGAATACTCATTTTCCATGGCATATATTTTGCCTGTGCTTTTTATGGATGCCTCAGGATTGTCCTGTCGGTATAGGTAAAATGCCTCGTCAAGCCACATAGCCTTACTTGCGTACATACATGTCTGCATCCAAAAGCCGTTATCCTGATAGGATGCGCCTGGCGATTCGTTGAAGCGAATGTCGTTGGCTTTCAGGAAATCAGTTTTATAGATGCCTGTCCAAATATTCATGAAGAAATCAAAGAAAATATTTCTGTAGCGCTGGTCAAGTGCCTTGTTATAATATAGGTCTAGGGAATCTACGTGTATACGTTTTTTGAAATCCAAGCTTTCAAACCAAAAATATGCTTCGGATTTGATGAAGTCAAGATTGTTTTGGACAGCCTGGTCATAGAGACGCTGGTACATTTCCGGCAGAATGCAATCATCGCTTTCCACTATGCCAATATATTTTCCAGTGGCTGCGTCAAGTCCCGTGTTCATGGCTGCGCCGTAGCCTGCGTTTTGCTTGTGGATGGCTACTATGCGGCTGTCCTTTGCTGCGTACTCGTCAACTATTTTCTCGCTACCATCATTTGAGCCATCATCTACGCATATTATTTCTACATCAGAAAAAGTCTGGGCCAGTATGCTGTCCAGACATTGTGGCAAATATGCCTTCACGTTGTAGATTGGTACGATGATTGAAATTTTCGCCATAGCATTCTCCGATTAGCTCGCCTAGTACTACAACTCTATTTTATCTATTCTTAGGGAAAAATACTCTAGTTTTCACAGAATGTTGCGAAATTTATTTGGAATTTTAATGATACTAGTGGGAATTTCAGATGAAATAGCCACTAGTAACTCAATTTTACTGAAGCTGTGCAAAGTTTTGGGCGCCGAAATTTTCGAATTTCACCCAGTAATTGTCTAGATGGTTGTTTCCATTGTTCTTTCTAATGTAGAGGTCAAAATCCATTTTATCCATACCAAGAGCCCTCAAATGCTCACGGTAAAACATGCAGTTTTCTCGCATGGTACGTCTCTGGAAAAATTTTACAAAGCTACCATAGGACACGCCGAGCTTTGCTAGCTCCCATGGATATAATTTGCCCTGGCTCAGGTCAACAGATTTGATTAACTCACGGTCTTTAATTTCGAAATCCATTAAAGGAGTGTCTATATAATACAGAATACCTTTAAGATTATTTATTAATCTAACTTCTGCCATAAGTCATTCATTCTCCTTTCGTATTCTAGGGCAAATGGGGTTGTTAGGGTATCTAAATAATTTATTTTTGTAACGCCACTATATATTTTTCTGAGGTTGAATTCTTTGTGAAGCGCCTGAAGCAAGTCAAAAGGATCCTCACCATATGGTGCCACATACACTGCATTCATGGCCTCATCATAGGTTTTATAATTGTCCCTATAATAATCATGCTCAAATAAGCCCATACCATTATCAAATATCAATGGTATCTCGTGCTTTCCAGTTAGAGAATTATAGAATAATCCAAAATTGCGTGTGTGCCTGTCTACATTGCCTACCAAGCAATCTAGTACAGCTAAATCCAACATATATTTTTCAGCATCTGAATATGGTAAGTCACCTATATCAGAAAGCTGCATGGCGCACCATTTAAGTTTTTCTATGGCGTTCATCTTTATTAAAGCATCATCCTTTGTGGATATATGTCTTGATTCTAATAATGATTCAAATGATAAAAATGTATAGCCGTCCAATTCAAAATTATCCGAGTACACTCCGTCAAACTTACGACCACCGTATGCGAAATGACAGTGTTTCTGGATAACACAAGGCATGCCAAACTGTCTAGCTATATCAGATGCGATTATCTCAACTGCCCAGTCTCGCATATGAAGCCCCGACATAATAGCCTGAGATTTAACGAAAAGCCTGCGTTCATTTGAAAGAGCCTTCATCTGGAAGCCATCAGTATCAGTTCTAGTCAGGAGTATGTCCTTTTTAGTAAATGCAAATTCTGGAATGCTCTTGCTTTTTATTTCTAATTCTCTAATGGACTTGGGAGAAAAAGTTTTCTCTCCATCCGTCATAAAAAACGTACCTGGTCCATCTACTCCCATTTGTTGTAAATATTTCTCTTCAAGAAGTTTAATAAAATCCTGCCATGAAGGATTATTGTTGAACCCGAATGGAAGCTTCGATAAGCGAACCACATAATTGATTATGGTCAAAACATGGTGCTGCCAATCAATCTCCATAGATGTGACGCACTCTCCATCTACCATCCAGTTAATAGTATCAGGCAGAGTCTCGTGTTCCTTAATTCTTTTGTGCAATGCCTGTCTAGAAACTCCATACTCAGCTGCCAGAGAGGCAATACTCTCTCCGCTCTCATGACGAGATATTATATTTTGCAAATCTGTATTTGATATTTTAGGCTTGCGACCTGCATTTCTTTCGTTGGACATAAAAATAGCCTCCATAGTTTTATTATGGAGGCTGGTGAGGTTATTGTCAACTTATTAATTTGTTGTCAATCATTAATCATCTTTCTGATTGTATTAAAACATACCCTGCACTTCATCTACAATGCTCATAATGTCAGGTTCAAATCTTTCATTCTTTCGAATTATATATCAATTCTGCAACCTTTTTTGCGGCTTCACCTATATCATAAGAACCATATTCCGAAAGCCATTTTTCTACTCGTTTTTTATATATTTTTTCATCAAAATTCTCTATTGCTTCGCATAATTCATTGGTGTTATGCCCCTTTGGATATGGATACAATTCCGGAGAGACGTAAAAGCCTACATCATTTTCAGTTTTTTCTAAATCATTATAAAACTGGAAAATAGGTTTGCCTTGCAATGAAAAATCCCACATACATGAGGACCAATCACTAATTAGGACATCTGCTGCAACAAGCAATTCTTGCATATCTGGGTAATCAGTGGCATCAATATAGTTACGATATTTATTTTTTATAGATTTACTATTTGATATGATGTTATGCATTCTATACATGAATACATACTCAAACGAAAAACTCTCTTTAAGAGCTGATATTACTCTTTCCGCATCCAAGTCATATACACTTGTCATTATTTCAGGGTCCCCATGTATCAAATAATGCCTAAACGTTGGAGCATATAGCACTATCTTTTGATTTTCACTAATATGGTATTTTCTTTTTACTTTATTCTTTATCTCTAAAATATTATCTGCAAAAAAAATATCATTTCTAGGATATCCTACATGTAGAATCTCGCCTCTATACAGATGTGATTCTCTGTATACCTTATCACAGAAATCTGATCCAGCAACTGCTATATCAACAACACCAAATATTTTGTTTAAACGTGTCCTTAAAGCATCATAGTCTTCTACATTTTTTGCGTCTAATCCAACTTTTTTTGATGGTCCCATACCATGCCAAGAACATATATATATCTGCCCCTCTCTCTTATTTACAAAGTTATCAAAAGTTGTGTTAGATACTATTGTTCCGGCAGTATACTTCTCATAATAGAATTCTTTTGTATTAACTTGGATAGGTGTTATTTCATTAGGCAAACTATTATCATCTATATTTTTAATACACCAACCCATTTTCATTTTTGGCATATGAATCCTTATATATTCGGCAATATATTTACAATTACATCCATATCCCTCTCCGTCAAAGCTATTGAATAAAATTCTATTATTATCTATGGGTATTTCATTACAGATTTCTCTAATAGCATCCTCCGTTCCCATTAGATACTTGTTATCAATAAATATAACGTTATCGTTTGTCCAACCTCGACTATATAGATTTTCACAGATTTCTTTTCTATATTTGTCGGATACAGCCAAATAGAAACTTGTATTATCAGTATCTAGTTCTATATCGCTCAACTCATATACATTACTTGTATTCTTATTATCTTTCTTGGTAACTACAAAGCCTTTTATGAGTTCTGCCTTATTTAATTTTGACATTAGCCAATAAAAATTATTGGCATATTTTCCTGCCCCATAAATATAATTATTTTTGTTGGGATCGATAATTACCATTATAGATTTCCTCTAAATACTTTAATTTTACTTACGCCCTTTTCCTTAAGTCTCGTTTCTATTTCTTTGATTGCCGCCTCATCTTTTATTGCAATTAATACACAAATATCATTAGATTTTAATTCATCTAACTCATATATTTTTTTTCCTAGAATCTCATTGGCGGACTTTTGTGATAGCAGAAAACCTTCTATGTTTATTCCCAAACTAATCAATCTTTCATAACATTTTCCACCATAATGCCCTGCTCCCCAAATATACACATTTCTATCACACCAATTTTTGAGCTCATTTATCTTATGTTTAAAACTATTCAACTTAGCATCATCCGTTATTCCATGATACTGATTTATAAATGAGCCCATTTTAAGTGCCGAATTCTGCAAAACATTTAAATGTTTCATAATATAATGCTTAGAAAAAACGTTATAGCCCTCAAATCCAGCACTTTTTACCACATCATAAAGAATTCGTTCCACTCCATGTGTAAGTAACAGTTTTCCTTTTTCTATTGGCTCTTTTTCAAAGCATTCATAACTCCACTCATAGTTAAATAGCCTAGATAATGCCTCTGTTCTAGCCCAAAAAGTGGTTCCATAAGATACAGGTTCTTCTGTCAGCTCTGTAGAAAGACCAATTAAATTTGCAACTCCTATAATATATTGTTTATATTCATTCCAATCTGTTCCGTACCATGGATGAGCATAGTCTCCCACTAATACAGGTGGCAATAGAATACCTAATTTCTTATTTAATTCAAACCTACGAAGAATTTCATTGATATGTCCTTTTGAATGAAGAAGATTATCCCACATGCACTCTCTAAACATCGCTAAGAAATCTCGTTCTTCTTCATTCATTTTCTTATCATGTACAAAACAAATAATGTCATATTTTTCTATATATACTTTAAATGTAACTAATAAAGCAGCAATATCTCTCCCCCTATTTTCCCCAATAATAACTTTTTTTATATTGGGCAAGGAAGAAATATGCTGCTCTATAATATTTGCCTTTTCTATACTTGTTGTAGAGATATAAATATCAATGTTCTCTGGAATATTCCTTAAAAAAGAAATATAGTAATCTATTTGTGTTTCATAATATAAATGCACAAAAACGCCTACTGAATTCATATTGAATAAGCTATTATCATTTGATTCATCAATTAGTAGACTCTGTAACATAGATATTTCCTCATTTAATATTTCCACATATCTGCATATAAATACTTTAAATGGTACATTCTTCTACATGCCTGGGCAATTTCAATTTTATTCTTAACATCAGCCTCAAAAGCATTGTTTATTAACTCATTAAAAATCAGATATAACTTATGAAGTTCCGCTTCATTTGGTCTATACTCATCAATTTTCTCTGGCAACATCCTGAATAAGAATGCTAGAGATTCGTCTTTTAATGTGACGCCATTAACTTCAAAAGCCCTTCTTCTAATTTCATCGTACTTTTCAGAACGAGAAGAAATACTTTGTGTTGTACAATTTTCACTATGCAGTCTCCACTGTAGTAAGACATCTTTAATGTTAGAAATTCGTCCCTTCTCTGAAAACTCTATCCAGAATAAATAGTCCTCCATCCCCATACAGTTTTCCTTGTAGTAAATACCATTATTATCAACAAAACTTTTTCTAAACATCATTGTTCCATTGCCTAGAACATCATAGAATAAAAGCCTTGCTTTTATATATAGCGGATTATTTAAACATAATGTTCTTTTTTCTATGATTTCATCATTTTCATCTATCACATCATGGATTCCACCTACTGCATCTATATCTCTGTTAGCATCCAAAAAGTCAACTTCTTGCTGTAGCCTAGTAACAACAGCAATATCATCATCATCCATAAGGGCAATATACTCACCAGTAGCATTTCGAATCCCCTTATTTCTAGAATATGAAATGCCATAATTTTTATCATTAGATAACACTCGAATCCTTGAATCATCAATGTCTTTTACTATGTTCATGGAATTATCTGTTCCACAATCATCTATTATGATTAATTCAAAATCCTGAAAAGTTTGATTTAAAATAGAATTGATTGCTTTTAATACATACTTTTCAGCATTGTAAACCGGCATTATAACACTTACTTTTGGCATATTAATTTCCCCTTAATATTGCTAGTAAATAATTCTTTCTTTATCCACCCCATTAGCACACAAATAATCAACTACCTCTGCAATTACATTTTCATCTTTTATAGCTACAACTATATAATCGTATTTTTCTTTAAATATCATTTCAGGCAAACTAATTTCTTTATTGGATGGATTCTTGTCACACCATAAAATATTGTTTGCATATTTACTATCTACTAATTGTTTATAATATTCTTTTCCTATTTTCCCTGCTCCATATAAAACTATGTCGGAATATCGTGGAATTTTTTCAAATGGGAACCGTACTATATTATTATTTTGAAACGCATAAGGAGCCTTCATCCAAATCATATATCTCATATACTGATCTAGCTGAGGTAATAAAAATTCATGATATGTACTTTTCTGAAATATAGACTTCATATTCAGATATAGTAGTGAAACATTTTCATAAAAGTCATTCCCTTTTTGTTTTGTCATTGATTCACTTACTTGTACATAATGATATGAGGTATCTGATATTACGACTATTTTGCTACACATAGTCATGCATCCCATACAAGCAGCTACATCTTCACCGTCGAATACTCTTTTATCGACCTGTTTCAATGCTTCCAAGATTAATTCTTTCTTAAAAACTTTTGTACACATGTAGGGCAGGATGCCAAAAGTATAAAATCCTTTGTAATGCAGCATTCTAGCATAAAAGGATTTTAATAATTCTTCTGTATCATAACAGCCATCTTCAATATTATTTAATTTTTTTTCATGATTATTTTCATTATCAATCCAACATCCCCCAATGACTATATCGGCATCTTTTTTTAGCATTGCGTCCATATAGTTCTTGAGAAAAGACTCTTCCCACCAATCATCTGCATCTATAAACGCAGCATAGTTTCCGCTAGCTATTTCTAGACCATTTATTCTAGCGGCAGTTTGTCTCATGTTATGCTGTCGTATCAATTTAATTTGTGAATAATTATGAGCACACTTCTCCAAAATGCTATATGTGGAATCTGTAGACCCGTCATCAACGCATATCAACTCAAAGTTTCTATAAGATTGCTTTATCACAGACTCTATAGCATTTTCTACATACTTTTGACCATTGTAAACAGGCATAATAACCGAAACCAGTGGCTCAGTATTCCCCATATATTAGTGTCCCCCGTTTAAGCTTTTTATTTCCCACTCACTAATGTTTCTAATCTCTGATGAAAATTTCACTCCAATTATTGTTTTTTCTCTTTGATCTGCTGCATATGGAATTAGATATCTGTTTTCCTCTACTTGATTTATAGCATCTTTAGCAGATTTATCTAATTTGAACTCAAACACATATATGTTAGTACCAGTCTGGACAATGCAGTCGGCACGGCCATTTGCGCTATGTGCTTCTGCTTTTACAAACTGCCCCAGTAACGCAAATACGATATAGATTACGTTTTGGAAATTCTGCTCTACTAATCTAATATCCTTGTCTGTAGGATATGGTAAACTTTCGAATAATGCTTCGAATCTATGTCTAATACTTTCCAAATCATTGTTATTCAAATCATTTAAAAAAGCTCTAATTTCAAGAGGCGATATTCCCTCACTATTCTTCATGAACATTGGAGCTAAGCTTTTCAGAAAACTATATTTTACTTCATCATTTGGGTAATCTAACTTGAGAGCGTTAATCTCTTTATCGTATCCTTTGATTGTTAAATATCCTGTTTGATACAATAATGGAATCAAATTAACATCATCAGCCTTGTACTCCATCAAAGCATATCTCTCTGCATAGAGTTTTCCTTCTGTAATTAATTTTACATTGAAATCCTCAGCACGAATTTTATCTATAAGGAATGTAGGTGTTCCGGTACTAAACCAATATGGTTCAAATTCCATATTATTAATAGCACATAATAAACTATATGGATTATAGATATCAGGAGAATCATAATGGAAATGATATCCATCATACATAGTCTTTAATTTTGTTCTACATTCTGCAGGAGATAATCCTAATTCACTAGATATTAAGTCAATATTCTGACTAAGATATTTATCTATTTCCTCATCAGTTATGCCGCATATTGCAGCAAATTCCTTGTTAATTGAAATATCTGTAAGTTGATTAAGATCGCTAAAAATACTAACCTTACTAAACTTTGTTACACCAGTAAAAAATACGAATTTTATATAGCTATCGTAGCTTTTCAAAGTGCTAAAAAAGCCTTTGAATAATTCCTTGTTATGTTCTTCTTTTTCATTATCATCGATAACATCAAGTAATGGTTTGTCGTATTCGTCCACAAGAACAACTACATTTTTGCCGGTGCTATTAACAGCTTTTTCTATGATATGTCTAAAACGTTCTGGTAAGGAAGCCTCACCTTTGTCGAGACCATACTGCTGCTCCCATTTTATTAGGTGCTCATTTAATACATCTTCTAATGCATTCTCTCTGGCATATGAATCCTTATTGAAATCAAAATAGAAAACTGGGTATTCTTGCCAAGCATCTTCATTATTTGCTTCAAGATACTCTATTGCCAAACCACTGAATAATTCTTTCTTGCCTTGCCAATAAGCCATTAGTGTTGAAACCAACAAACTCTTTCCGAATCTACGTGGTCTACTTAAAAAATAAGGTATACCTGAGTGGACTAGCTTGTATACATATTCTGTTTTATCAATGTATAAATACCCATCTGTTCTGATTTTCTCAAAACTCTGTATTCCTAATGGTATATTTTTCTTTAACATTATTGTCTCCGTGCTGTGTGAATTAAATATGCATGATTAAAGTATACAAATTTAGAGTAGAATAGCAAACGGTAAACCGTTTACTAAATAGCTTGTAGCTACTGTTACTACTATATATTTGTTTTACTCTAGTCATTTAATATAATTATTTCTTTATTAATATGTTATACTCTACATAGTTGGCAATATTTCTTTCTTCTAAGCTCTTCTTTACATCATTTATATATTTCTCGGATACGCCAATTATAACTAAATCATCCTTCATCAAACTATCAATTGACCATACTTTTTTATTGTTATAATAAGGTGGATTGACCTTTGTATCAGAAACCACAAACCCCATAAATTTTTCATCCATTCGATTAATACCATTTAATAAAATAAATGAATTCTGCGCAATCAATCCGGCTCCATATATGTATACTTTGCTTGCTCCTTTTATTCGGTCTACGATTACTTCGTTTAATAAATAATTTTCTTCAAAAAAACGTTCTGGATATTCACTTAAGAATAGTATTTCATTATATAGTATTTCATTTTCATTTGTTTTAACTAATTCTCCACGTAAAATTGCTTCTTTCATTTCTGATGCAATTAATTTGATAAGATATTTTCGATCCTCATATTTACTTTTGCCTATGTCAAAGTTTCTCTTTTTAAATCGATATTCCCACAAAAATTGCAGCAATTTTTCTTTATCAACGCCCCTTTTAATTATACAATTTCGCATATATTTAAACTCTTTATGCAAGCACTCTGTCTTTTCCTTACTAAAAACTGACGATTTTTCATTATCTCTGCGCAAATTGTAATATGCTTCATTTAAAAAAAATATACGCTTTGCATATATCATAACTTGTAACCAAAAACCATTATCTTGAAAGGCTGCTCCTGGAGTCTCATTATGCATAATATCGTTTTGCAAGAGAAAATCTCTGTTATATATTCCTGACCAGGTGGTCACATTACTATACATTATTCTAAAATCTTTTGTATAATTAGTTACTATACTATACAAGTCACGATCTGAGGGTTGTAATACATATCCTTGTATGAATGTACGATTATTCTTATCTCCATAAAATATCATATTATCTGACTTAACTACATCCAACTTTTTTTCATTTGCGACTTCATATAATCTAAAAAACATATTACAGTCTACATAATCATCTGCCTCGATAAGTCCAATGTACTCTCCTCTAGCACTATGAATACCCAAGTTCATTTGATATCCATAGCTTTTATAATTGCTTTTTATCAATACTATTCGATTATCATTTTCTTTATAATATTCTATTCTTTCGTACGTTCCATCATCCGATCCTGCATCTACACATATTATTTCTATATCCCCCAATGTCTGATTTAAAGCACTCTCTAAACATTCATCTATATAATCAATGGCATTTAATACTGGTACTATAATCGAAACTGCAACTCTTTTTTTTCTCCCCATTCCCATATATTCCTTTCTCCATTATTATATATGTATGTCTTTTTGCAAAATACTCCTTCCAATTATTGGAACACTATAGTAATTTCTCAATTCTGATATTACCTTGTCTTCCTCATTTTTAAGAGTAACAATAATCACTTCCGTTTTTTCATCCAATTCATCAGATAAATGTATGTATGGTAATAATGATTCCATTATATCGGGCTGCTTATCAAAAATATTAGTTATTTCATACCCATGTTCCTCTAATACGTCATATAAGTCACAACCAAATTTAGACATACCATAGATGGCTACGTAATGAACTTTCTGCCTATTTAAATAAGACAAAACATTTTCTTTAAAATCTTTATTACCAGCCTCCATTACATCATTCTTTCCATTTGCTTCAACATTGCTTGACACACAATCAATATTACTATAGTTATATAAATACTTTACTAGTTGCCTCTTTTGTTCCACTTTGTTTTCCTTATGAGTAACTACATAGCTATATAAATCTATTAATTGTTTTGTATAGTTTTCTACTGAAAACTTTTTTCTAGCATAACAATAATTCTCATGTGACACTTTTTTATATTCACTTAAACTCATAGATGTTAGATTCTTCATTATTCTAGCAAGCTGAATATAATCCCCAAACTCATATAAATAACCATTCTCTTGATGTTCTCCTATTATCTCCTTTGTCCCAGCACTATTCACACCAATTGGTATATTTCCAGAAAGCATTGCTTCTATGGTAACTCTTCCCAACGCTTCATATTCTGAACCAATTATCGCAAACCTACATCTATTTCTTAAGGCTTGAAGATTTTCAGTAAAACCTATGATTATAATATTATTATTCAATCCTTTATATTTTATATACTTATTAATAGCCCACTGAGATCTATAATTTCCTGCTCCAACTAAATATACCTTTACATCTACCCCATTTGAAACTAACTCATTAACTGCTCTAACTGCGTCACATTGTCCCTTGTTTTTAGATATATATCCTATAAAAATAAATTCATTTAACATCCTCTCCTCGATAGTGTTAAGATGTTCACTTTCTATTGTAACCGCATTATATAGTTGTGAAGATTTCAACTGAAATCTATTATCTATCTCTTTCCTAACACATTCCGAAATAGCTATAACCAAATCTGAACAATCAACTATTCTTTTTTTTATTGAATTGTCATAGTATTTATAGTCAAACTGCCTTTCTACCAATTCTCTAAAATGCCAAACGTGAGGAATGTTTGCATAACATGAGGCTAATGCTCCAACATTGGCCACACTTGAATTAGTATGTATTAGTTCAATTTTCTCTTTTGCTATAATTCTAACTATCTTTTTTGCAGCTTGTATATTATCATTCATCAAAAGCTTTACATTTCCGTTTTCATTAAGAGGTATGAAATCTTTCAAAAACGGTATAACAAATACTTTATATCCTTTTTTCTTCAATATATCAGTAACAGGGCCTTCACTAGGTATTACAATAATTGGATTAATAAATGACAATGCATAATCTATAAAATCTAAAAAAGATTTTGTAGCGCCCCCAAAAACTGACTCATGTAATATATAAAGTATTCTCATTTTTTTCATAGTATACACCGTGACCCATTTATTATTTGTAAGCGCTTAGTATTACCCCGTAGGGTATGAATAAAGGCATCCTTTCGGATGCCAGACATTCAACATATGGAGCATTTTACTCCATTTTATATAGCGCATGCTTCCTGAGTAGCTTCGCTCCATGGGGCTAACTGCTCTAGTTCCTCGTCTGACGAACCAGCACTCGGACGACTCTCGAGAAGATACTCGAGATATTTTTCAGG
>NZ_SVEV01000011.1 GCF_015057185.1 Pseudobutyrivibrio sp.
ACAAGGGAACTTCCATTTTATAACCTTGATATGATAATTTCTTTGGGTTATCGAGTTAAATCTTCAACAGCGACGCATTTCCGTAAGTGGGCAACGCAACGTTTGAAAGAATATATAATCAAGGGATTCACAATTGATGACGAGCGTCTAAAGGAAAATGGCGGTGGTAATTACTGGAAAGAACTTCTTGACAGAATTCGAGATATCCATTCATCAGAAAAGGTTCTTTATCGTCAGGTTCTGGATTTGTATGCAACCAGCGTCGATTATAATCCGAAGAGTGATGAGTCTATACAGTTTTTTAAGATTGTTCAGAACAAGCTTCATTACGCGGCACACGGTCATACTGCGGCAGAAGTGATCTATGAAAGAGCAGATGCTAATAAGCCTTTTATGGGATTAACTTCCTTTTCAGGAGAATACATTATCTCTGGTGGAAGAAGAGTATCTTAAAAGTGTAAAAGGTCTGGAAAAAGAAGTGAAGAAGAGAAAAAGAGCAACTAAGAAATAAAAACTTGGATATGAAGATAAGTTTGGACAATGGTTCGCAAATCGAAAGTATCGCGGAATTATGCAGAATTAAATAGTGCTATAACAGTATTGAATTGAATTCTAAAGAGATAAAAACTCCAAGTCCTGTTTGTGGGCTTGGAGTTTTTTGCTGTAATGAACTAAATTATCTAACAAGATGTATTGCACAAATGTATTGCAATATTGTAATGCATATGTTAAATTGTAATTATGAAAGAGGTTATATTTGAGTGGGATGACGAGAAGGAGAAAATAAATATAAGAAAGCATGGAATATCCTTCTCTACCGCAGCTTTTGTGTTTAATGATCCAAATAGATTAGAGTATTTTGATGTAAATCATAGTGATTTTGAAGATAGATATGCTACCATAGGCATGGTAGGTAAGGTGCTGACAGTTATATATACTATTCGAGGTGAAAGATATAGAATCATATCAGCGAGGATTGCTACCAAAGCAGAAAGGAGTGCGTATTATGGCAACTAAAACAATGGTTTTAAAAAATAATCAGAAGCCTTCAAAAGAACAGCTTATGGAGGTGGAGAGAGCTTCTAAAAATCCAATAGTATTTGATGAAGATGCACCAGAATTTACAGAAGAACAATTAGCACAGTTTAAAAGAATACTGACATATGCTGAAAATTATAAAAGGGAGAATCGTAAGCAGAATATTACTCTTAGATTAAGTCCTCAAACTATTAAAAAAGCCAAATCTTTGGGCAAAGGTTATACTAGCATTCTAGCAGCAATTATCGAGAATGCATTGAACAATCCAGAGGAAATGATGTCTCTGATGAAATAGAGTAAACACTGGGCCTGCACTTCAAAGTGCAGGCCCCATTTTTTATTTCGGTATTTTCTTATTATTTAAAGTAGCGGTTAAGAAGACCTTCAAGTGCCTTGCCGTGTCTAGCCTCGTCACGAGCCATCTCGTGAACTGTGTCATGGATAGCGTCAAGGTTGTTCTTCTTTGCACATTTAGCGAGATCAACCTTACCTGCTGTGGCGCCGTACTCGCAATCAACTCTCCAAGCAAGATTCTTCTTTGTAGAGTCTGTCATATTCTTTTCTAACTCAGAACCGAGCATTTCAGCAAACTTAGCTGCGTGCTCAGCCTCTTCGTAAGCAGCCTTTTCCCAATAGAGACCAATCTCAGGGTAGCCCTCTCTGTGAGCAACACGTGCCATGCAGAGGTACATACCAACCTCAGAGCACTCACCCTCAAAGTTAGCCTTGAGCTGGTCGAAAATGTATTTTTTATCTTCATCAGAAATCTCTGGATTATTCTTAACTGTTGTAGCGTATACGCCGAACTCATGCTCAGCAGCGAGAGCGATTTCACCCTCAACCTTCTTGAATTTATCACCACTTACGTGACATACTGGACACTCCTCTGGTGGATTGTCTCCCTCATGAATGTAACCGCATACAGGACATACATATTTTGCCATAATTAATCTCCTTTCAAAAATAAAAATGATTATTGTTTTTGGTTATTGATAATGCAATCTTTGCAAATGCCAGTGAATATTAGATTTGCATTTTCGACTGTACCTAGCCCAGCACTTGAAGCTGCCAAAATCTGCTCAATGCTAGGTGTAATATCCAAATCCATTACACGCTTGCAACACCTGCAGTAATAGTGGCTATGTGCAGAGGTGTCACCATCGAAATGGTCGGTACCGTCGCCAGTTGAAATCTTTTTGGCCTCGCCTAGCTCAACCAAAAGTGTAAGATTCCTATATACAGTACCTAAGCTGATTTTAGGATATTCTTCCCTAACATGCTGATAAACAACCTCAGCAGTAGGATGCTCATGGGTAGACATTAAATATTGTTTAATGGATTCTCTTTGTCTACTGTAATTCATAAAACACCGCCTTAAAAATCACAAAATCAATAATGATTATTTATATAATAACATGTTCAAGCAATATGTCAATAATAAAATAGTAATAATTATTGATTATAAATTTTTATTTATAGAACGTTACGATATTTATGATATTTCTGTGTTTTTATTGGACATTTATTGTATTGATGTCGTTAAAAATATAAAATTGAA
This sequence comes from Pseudobutyrivibrio sp., assembly GCF_015057185.1. Taxonomy (GTDB): domain Bacteria; phylum Bacillota; class Clostridia; order Lachnospirales; family Lachnospiraceae; genus Pseudobutyrivibrio. The sequence goes on from NZ_SVEV01000011.1 coordinate 2,597, forward strand.
AAAAAACGGGGGTTGCTGGGAAGAGATATGAAAATTAAAAAGTATTTAGTTTTAATGATTATTGGGGCTGTATTACTGTTACCAACTTTTTCAAAAATTGTATCTGCCGAAGGTGAGACTAATGATATGTCTATACATTGGCAGGATTATAACGGAAAAAAGATTGGTGTCTTAACAGGAACGCTAATGGAAGATATTGCTGCTAATAATTTTCCAGACAGTGAATATTTGTATTTTGATTCCTATCCTGATTTATGTACAGCGCTTACTACTGGGAAAATTGATGCATTTTTATCCGATGAAGCTAATATTAGGTCAATAAATTACGAGCAGCCTAAAATAAGTTATATAAATGATAAAATTACAAAACAGGATCAGAGCTTTGCTTTTAATAAAAATAGTAGTGAGAGTGCAGAGCTTTGTTCTGAATTTAATGATTTTTTAAATGAAATCAAAGCGGATGGTACTTTTGAAGAAATTGGAGATATATGGCTAGGAATAGATGAAGAAAAAAAGACTATTGATATGTCTGATCTTACTGGCGAAAATGGAACAATAAAGATTGTCACCACTTCTACAGATATGCCTTGGTCATATATAAAAGATGGAAAAAATGTTGGTTATGATATCGACTTGATAGTTCGTTTTTGTAGAGATAGAGGATATGCTCTTGAAATTATGGATACAGATTTTTCAGGACGCATTCCTGCTGTGCAGTCTGGAAAATGCGATTTTTCAACAGATATGAATGTTACCGACGAGAGAAAAGAACAGGTGCTTTTTTCAGAGCCAACTTATTATGGTGGTGTAGTACTTGCAGTGCCTACAGCAGACTTAGAATCAGCAAATGAAATCTCATCAAAGTCTGTACCTGAATATCAGACATTTGAGGAATTAAATGGAACAACAATTTCAATGTTGACAGGTGCCCCATTTGAAAGTTTGATTTCTTCTAAAGTTCAAAATGTAAAAGAGTTTACATATTTTCAATCTGCTCCTGATATGATGCTTGCAATCAAAGAACACAAAACTGATGCAGGGCTTATGAACAATGCTATAGCTGACTTAGTGGCAAACAGAGATTCTGAACTTGCAGTATTTCCTGAACATTTGGGAGAAACTGCCTTCGGATTGGCTTTTGCGAAGGGGGATGAAAGATGTGATGAATGGGCAAAGGTATACGAAAGTATATCGGATGAAACAAAGAAAGAACTGTGGGAAAAATGGACTAGTGCTGATGATAGTATTAAAACAATTCCAATTCAGGATTGGCCAGGAAGTAATGGTACAGTAAATGTTGCTGCTTGCGATACCGTGGAGCCTATGAGCTATGTGGGACAGGATGGCGAAATATTAGGACTTGATATAGAGACAATACTTCTTATAGCAAAGGAGTTGGATGTTCATGTAAACTTTATACCGATGGATTTTTCAGCAGTTTTGTCTTCAATAGAAGCGGGGAAGGCAGACATTGCTTGTGGCTCTATCGTAATTACCGAGGAACGAAAAGAAAGTATGGATTTTTTGGAATATCAGCCGGCATCATTTGTATTTGTTGTGAGGGCAAAAGATGTAGACACAGTTGATAATTCATTCTTTTCAAAAGTAAAAGAGAGTTTTAAAAAGACTTTTATTAGAGAAAAACGCTATAAGCTATTTATAGATGGAATAATTACTACACTTACTATTACGGTTTCTGCAATAGTATTTGGCTCTATTCTTGGATTTTTGTCATACTTGATTTGTCGCAGAGAAAACGCGGTAACGAAAAAGGTATCGGCATTTGTATTATGGTTTATTCAAGGAATACCTGTTGTGGTATTGCTTATGATTTTATATTATATAGTTTTCGCAAAATCTGATTTAAGTGGAACAGTTGTTGCTATTATAGCGTTTACTCTTATTTTTGGAGCCAGTGTATTTGGAATGTTGAAAATGGGGGTTGGAGCTATCGACAAGGGACAAATGGAGGCAGCTTTATCTCTTGGATACAGCGATATCAGAGCCTTTTTCCGTATTATATTACCCCAGGCAATACCACACTTTCTACCTGCATATAAGGCCGAGGTGGTGTCACTTGTAAAGGCAACAGCAATAGTAGGATATATTGCAGTGCAAGATTTGACAAAAATGGGTGATATTGTAAGGGGACGCACTTACGAAGCATTTTTTCCGTTGATAGCTGTTGCTATTATGTATTTTATACTTGGAGGAGTAATAAAATTTATAGTAGGAAGACTAAGTAGACATTTTGACCCTAAGAGGCGACTAACAGCTGATATATTAAAGGGGGTGAATGTTGATGATTGAGATAGTTAATTTAAAAAAAGAATTTCCAAGTGTGGTACCTATTAAAGAGGTAAATACTGTTATAAATGATGGAGATGTAATAGCTGTGATAGGTCCTTCCGGAACTGGAAAAAGTACATTTCTAAGATGTATTAATCTATTGGAAAAACCTACATCCGGTAAGATTATTTTGGATGGACAGGATATAACAGAAAAAGGTTTTGATGTGAAGGAGGCGAGAAGGAAGATTGGAATGGTTTTTCAATCCTTTAATCTTTTTTCACATCTGACTGTAATAGAAAATCTGATGATTCCACAAATGGATTTGATGGACCGCAATAAGCAGGAAGCTTACGAAAAGGGAATTGAACTATTAAAACAAGTAGGATTAAAAGAAAAAGCATTTTCCTATCCTGATGAACTTTCGGGTGGGCAAAAGCAACGTGTGGCTATTGCCAGAACTCTATGCATGGATCCAGAGGTGATTTTGCTAGATGAACCTACATCAGCCCTTGATCCTACAATGGTTTCAGAAGTACAGTCTGTAATAAAGAGCCTATCTAAGAGCGGAAAGACTATGATTATAGTTACTCATGAAATGAACTTCGCAAGGTCTATATCTAATCGTGTATTTTACATGGATGAAGGTGGAATATACGAGGAAGGTACACCGGAAGAAATTTTTGATGCTCCTCAAAAAGAACTTACGCGAAGGTTTATAAAAGGTCTAAGAGTATTCGAGACTGAAATAGATAGTAGAGACTATGATTTCATTGAAATGGATACAAATTTAGAGATGTATCTGATTAAAAATGATGTGTTATCCATAGAGAAAAATAGAATTAGACTAGCTATTGAAGAAACATTGCAGCAGATACTTTTTCCAAAATATGAAAATCCCTATATCCATATCAAAACAGAGTATTCTGCTGTGGAAAATCAATGTGTTGTATACATTGATTACAAAGGGGAACAATTTGATATAAGAGAAACTGATAACAATATATCACTTGCAATACTTGAAAATATAGTTACTGAAATTGTATATTCTTTTAATCCAAGTGAAGAAGTTCAAAATCATGTAGAAATGCACATTGTGCATCCTGGAAAATAGGAAACTAATATTTGCAAAACTAGTTCCGCATAAGGTATAATCAAAGTAGCTTAAATACGAAGGTATTGAGCTACTTTTTGTATTATTTAGGGGGAATAAATAATGAAACAACTAAAACCTATCACTAACAAACTTCTTTGGATTTTTGCTCTAGGTCAGTTTGGATGGAGTTTACTATCAGGAGTAGTAACCAACTGGATGGTGTATTACTACAGCGGCACACCAGATGCAAAGAATCCTACTACAGGTATTTTCGCCTCAGGAATTACTCAAAACCCTATACTATTTAAATTGACATTGTTTGGTCTCGTCCTTGCGGTAGGACGTATATTTGATGCCATAACAGATCCTCTTATAGCAGGATGGTCAGATAGAAGTAACTATAAAGGTGGTCGACGACTTCCATTTATGCGTGTCATGGCAATTCCATTTTCACTCTGCACAATTGGCCTGTTCGTAATACCTCAGACTGGTAATGTAATTGCAAATGATTTTGCTCTTTTTATCCTGTTGATGATATTTTATCTGTTCATGACAATGTTCTGCACACCATACAATGCTCTTATCGCAGAGCTTGGTGACACACAGCAGCATAGAATTAATGTTTCTACATATATTTCATTTACATTTATTGTTGGACAGAGCTTTTCGTTTATGCTACCAAACTTAGCTGGTGCTCTTGAAGGCACATTTGGTTTAGAGGGCGGAATCAGAATAGCAGTGGCTATCATGGCTACAGTGGCATGTATAGCAATGTTGATTCCTGCATTCTATATAAAGGAACGTGATTACATCGATAGCAAGCCTAGCGAGACAAAGCCATTTACATCCTTGGTAAAGACATTCTCCAATGGACAGTTTAGACGCTTTGTAGCAAGTGATGTTATATATTTTTTTGCACTTACATTGTTCCAAACAGGTCTTGCTTTCTATGAGACAAAGCTTATGAAAATAGAAGATACATACACATTCTTACTTACAGCAACTATGACATTTATCAGTGTATGTCTCTATGCACCAGTAAATATTATTGCTAAAAAGGTTGGAAAGAAAAAGCTTATCATCACAGGCTTTTTTGCATACAGCGTGGTATTTTTGATTACAACACTATGTGGCCAAGGTTTGATATGGGGATTTATCGTTGCCTTTACAGCAGCTGTTCCAATGGCTATTCTTGGTATACTTCCACAGGCATGTGTTGCTGATATTTCAGAACTTACTCGTCTCCAAACAGGAGAGGATCGAAGCGGAATGTTCTTCGCAGCTCGTACATTTGCATTTAAAATGGGCCAAGCATTAGCGCTTGTTGTATTTACCTCTGTTACAGTGTCTGGTACAGAGGCAAGCTACAGAACATCAGCACTTATCGCATTTATTACATGCTTCATAGGTGCATGTATATTCTTTACATTTAATGAGAAAAATATCCTAAATCAGATAGAGTCCCTTAAGTAAAGCCAAGACAATGCTGTGGATTTTCAGCCTGTTATTGTATATAATGAAGTCAGACACGTTATATCGCAAGAAACGAGGTAGAAATTGCTGCAAATTATCTATTTTGGTTGCTTTTGCATAACACTTCTGGTGCTCTTATTTCTACTTGCTTACGGGAGAACAGTTAGTGTTGATATAGTACTTTTGTCTGTTGTTATTGCAGTTAGCAATGGTGGTTTTTTTGCGCTTTCAAAAGCATCTAATTTGGAGGAAGCAATCCTTGCCAATAATATTACTTATGGCATAGGTTTGTTTTCTCCAATTCTTGTTTTATTAGTAATTTGCAATATTTGTAGAATTGCATTTCCGAATATTCTAAAAGCCGTGCTCATAGGAGTACAAATTCTTATATATTTCTGTGTATGTACTACAGGTCATCTCACAATTTTTTATCAGTCAATTGAATTACATTTTGGTGAAGCTGGAAGCTATGTTACAAAGACATACGGACCAGTTCATGATCTATATCTGCTTTCCGTGTTAGTTTATACTGCATCGGGAATTGTAGTTGTTATTTATGCCCTTAACAAAAGGACAGCACTAGTTAGTAGAAGAAATTTGGATATGATTTTGTTTACAGATATATTGACTGTCGGCTTGTATCTGTTAGAGAGATTGCTGCATCTAAAGTATGAGATGATGCCACTTGTTTCCACTTTTTCTATAATAATTATTTCATCCATCGTAATAAGAGTTTATTTCTTCTCGGTATATTACAATCAGAATATGTTTGAGGATGAGATAATTAAAAACGGATATATAATGTTTGACAAAAATCTCAGATATATGGGGGCAAACAATACAGCTAGACAGCTTTATCCTGAATTAAACTCATGGGAATTAGAGAAAAAAATCCCGGGAAATGGCGGTCGATTTAACACCTTCCTTAGACAATCCTTGATGAAATATGTGCAGGAAGGCAAAATCGAGGCAACAAAAGGAAAAACCTACGAATATAAGGGGGAATTGTATTGCTACGATATCGGAGTGCTTTTAAGGAAAGGCAGTAGCATAAGAGGATATTATATAAAGGTGTCTAATCTTACGGATGTTCTCAGATGAACCACTTTATTTTAGGAGTAGTTCTTTATGGATAAAAAGAAAGCTCAGAATGGTTCTAAATCAAAAATAATAGAGGCTGTAGAAAATATTATTCGAATCATGGTCTTATTCATATTGACCTTGATTATTGTAATAATGACAATTGCAATTTTCGATAACAGCACTTCCCAAGAGGCCACCATGGGCTCTTTTGAAACTATGGATTTTAATCAGGGCTGGAAGTACGCAGATAATCCTGAGGACGAGTTTTCTTTGCCTATTACAGTTGGGGCTGAACAGGGAAATGAGGTGTATATTTACAATACACTCCCTGAGAACTTAAGCGATGGAATGAGCTTGATGATTCGTACATCCATCGAGGATATCTTTATCTACGTGGATAATGAATTAAGAAGTGCCTATTCATCAGATAGGATTGACAACATGTCCTATTACATTCCTAGCGCATATGTGGTTACCGGTCTAGATGCAGCTGATTCCGGCAAAACTATTGTCATGCATTTAAGATTCAAGCATGACCCAGTTATTAATGAGGTAAGGATTGGCAATGGAAATAATGTTTGGTTTGAAATAATTAAAAATGGAATTCCTGTTATTGTTATTGTATTTTTTGTTTTGATAATTGGTATAGTTCTTGTTGTTGCAGCACTTTTCATTGAAAATGTATTTAATGTAAGGGCTCCTAGAAATCTAGGTCTTCTAATTATCACTATAGCACTCTGGGTAATCAGCGAGTCTCCGCTTAGGCAGTTTATTTTTCACAGAGCAACAATGACCCAGTACTTTTCGTATTTACTTGTTGAATTAATGGGAGCATTGGCCTGCCTATTTTTTGATGAGGTTCAACACAGGGTATATCATGTCAGATATGTAGTATTAGAGACCTTGGTTATGCTACAGATAAATGTGAATATCATGTTGCACACACTGGGAATAGCTGATTTGTATACAACCATGCATTTGTCTCACGCATGGACGATGCTGTGTGCAATCATGGTCATTATAAATATTATCACCGACATTATTACAGGTAGAGTTAAAGAGTACATTTTTACAATGGTAGGAATGATTTGCTTTATCATAATGTCTACTTGGGAATTGATAAGCTACTACACGAATCATTTCCATACATCTGGTACAGAGATTTGCTTGGCCATAGTGATGCTTATTGGAGGAACCGTTGTCCAGACGGTTTATGATGAGGTCAAGGGTTATGAAAATCGCGCCATTAACTATACTAAGATGACAATCAATACTATTGAGACTATTGCTGGAGCCATTGATGCTAGAGATGAATATACTGGTGGTCACTCGGAGAGAGTTGGACTTTATGCACAGCGATTGGCCAGAGAGATGGCGGCGGATTATGACTTTACAGAGGAGGATATTTTAAGAATTCATTATATTGGATTGATACATGACATCGGAAAAATCGGTGTGGCTGACAGTGTTTTGAACAAAACAGGTCGATTGAACGATGAAGAATTTAGTTTGATGAAAAAGCACACGGAGATTGGCTACGAAATTATGAGTGCCATCGGCGGAAGTGTGGAAGGGCTATTAGATGGTATTAGATATCATCACGAACGATTCGATGGTAAAGGATATCCTGATGGTTTATCAGATACAGACATTCCTTTGATAGCACGAATATTGGCCCTGGCAGATAGCTATGATGCCATGACATCTAATCGTGTATATAGAGACAGATTGGCAGATGAAATTGTTCGACAGGAATTTATACAGTGTTCAGGTACTCAGTTTGATCCTGCTATTACAGAGATATTTGTAAGGTTAATTGATTCAAAGGAAATTTCGCCATACACTATTGGCGGTGTGGCGGTGGATGACCAAGGAACTGTTAGAACTTCAGCACTCTTGGAAAAGAAACTACAAAAAGACATGCTTGCCAATGTAAAGGTGGAAAATCCATCTCATATTCGTATGCTTTGCTATGTTATGAAGTTAATGGAGAAAAAGGGAAAGGACTACAGAGTTATTTTCTTTGATGCGGCAGAAATCAAAAATGTATTATCGGATGTGGTTGAAAAGCACACTGATGCTCATGATATCAAGCTTCATTATACAGAGACCCAATACATTATTGCCTTGTTTGATAAAACAGAGGATGATTTGAATAGCCTTGTTATGGACCTAAAGGAAAAGTGTCCGATTAAGCATGTTGAATTTTTAAAGTAAATAGTTTCGAAAAATAATGCTTGCATTACTTCGTAAATACGATACAATGTAGGTGTTTAAAATTTAATAAACGGGAGCTTGTATACAGGCTGAGAGGAAGGTGTGACCTTCGACCGAGAACCTGATTTGGATAATGCCAACGTAGGGATGCCTGTAGCGCACTATAGGAAAAACATTGAAGTTGTATGGAGTACCCAAATTGGGTACTCCATTTTTTGTTATTTAAAATAATGATGTGAATTCGGATCCTCAGACTACAAGCAAACGGACCAGTTAAGGAGGATAAAAATGAAAAGGTACAATTTATTACGAATGGTTATGATGGCTATGTTGGTTGCTATTGGAGTTGTTATCTCACCACTACTAAGAGTAGAGGGAATGTGTCCTATGGCTCATTTAATCAATATTACGGCAGCAGTATTTTTAGGTCCTATTGATGCATTTGCAGTGGCAGTAATGATTGGTGTTATAAGAATGGCGCTTATGGGAATTCCACCACTTGCTCTTACTGGAGCAGTTTTCGGAGCCCTTTTGTCTGGAGTTCTTTACAAGGTATCAAAAGGAAAAATATGGGCAGCTGTTCTTGGTGAAATAATTGGAACAGGTATTATTGGTGCAATTGTTTCTTATCCAGTAATGACATTCCTTTGGGGTAGAGAAGGCCTCAGCTGGTTATTCTATGTACCTTCATTTATCTGCGGAACATTAATTGGCGGAAGTATTGCTTTTGTATTTTTATATCAGCTTCAGAGAATGGGAGCACTCAGGGAAATTCAATCAAAGCTTTCAGGAGAAGATAGTGTATGGCACAAAACTCAGAAACAAAGCCTTTAATTCATTGTATAACTAACCCGATAGCCATGAATCAATCGGCTAATGCCATATTGGCTCTAGGCGGAAGACCTATTATGGCGGAACATCCCTTAGAGGTTAGTGAAATAACAGAAACAGCAGAGGCATTACTTTTAAACTTTGGAAATATTTCAGATACAAGAATGGCAGCAATGGAAAAATCTATTGCTGTAGCAAACCAGAAGAAAATCCCTGTAGTTCTTGATGCAGTAGGCGTGGCCTGCTCAAAGCTTAGAATAGAATTTTTTGAGAAACTTATGGCTGAAAATTCTGCCACAGTAATCAAAGGAAATTACTCTGAAATCCTTGCCATAAATAACAATTACTACAGAGCTAGTGGAGTTGATTCAGAAATAAACTTGGATATAAACCAGGTAAAATCAGCGGTTTTAGCAGTATCTAAGTATTACAACTGTATAGTAGTTGCAACAGGTCCTATTGATTACGTAGCTTTTGGTAATGAACTATATACGGTAGAGGGTGGTTGTGAACAAATGGGCACAGTAACAGGAACCGGCTGTATGTTAGGAGCTATAATGGCTACATTTTTAGCTTTTGAAAACACAGTGAAATCTGTTGAAAAGGCATGTGATTTTTTCAAGGAATGTGGATGCAAAGCTAGTACTCCAAAAGGGGGCGGGACATTCATGGTAAATCTTATTGATAGGATTGGTGAATATAATGGATTTTGATACAACACTTTATTTTATAACTGATAGTAGCAATTATGATATGGCTGAATTTTTGGAGAGAGTCGAACAGGCTCTACAAGGTGGAGCTACCATAATGCAGCTACGAGAAAAAAACAAAACCACTCGAGAATATATTGAATTGGCAGAGGCAGTTCATGAAATTACTAAGAAATACAATGTGCCATTGATTATTGATGACAGAGTGGATGTTATGTTGGCAGTTGATGCAGAAGGAGTCCATGTGGGCGCAGAAGACATGCCTGTAGCTACTGCAAGAAAACTAATTGGACCTGATAAAATCCTAGGAGCAACAGCAAAAACAGTTGAAGTGGCAAAGGCTGCTTATGAAGCCGGAGCAGATTACCTTGGAGTAGGAGCAATTTATCCTACTACCACAAAGGTCAAAACAATTCTTACCTCAACAGATACCCTAAAAGCAATTTGTGATGCAGTCCCAATAAAGGTAAATGCAATTGGTGGGCTTAATGCAGAAAACCTTGGTGTTTTAAAGGGCATAAATATTGATGGTATTTGCGCTGTATCTGCAATCATGAAGGCTGATTCTCCAAAGAAGGCAGCTAAGAATATGAAGGAGGCCTTTGGAAACCTATGAAAGTAGTTTTATCTATAGCTGGTAGCGATAGTAGTGGTGGCGCTGGTATTCAGGCAGATTTAAAAACTATGACAGTTCATGGTGTTTATGGTATGAGTGCAATCACTGCGCTTACAGCCCAAAACACTTTAGGAGTCACCGATATTTTAGAGTCCACTCCTGAGTTTTTAGATGCTCAAATAAAGGCATGTTTATCAGATATCCCAGCTAATGCTGTAAAAACTGGTATGCTGCCTACTCCTGAGCAGGTAGAGATTGTTGCAAATAATATAAAAGAATATGGAATTGAAAACTTAGTGGTAGATCCTGTCATGGTTGCTACTAGCGGCAGTAAGTTGATGAAGGATTCAACAAGTGAGAAAATGGCGGAAATACTCTTTCCGCTAGCAAAAGTAATCACTCCTAATATTCCAGAGGCCGAAGCTCTGTCAGGCCAGGAAATAAAGTCAAAAGAGGATATGCAGCAGGTGGCAAAATCCCTTGGAGAAAAGTATGGCTGTAGTGTTTTGGTAAAGGGAGGCCATGCTATAGAGGATGCCAATGATGTTTTGTATGAAGCTGGCAGCCTAACTTGGTTTTATGGAGAAAGAATAGAAAACCCTAATACTCATGGAACAGGATGCACCTTATCAAGTGCTATTGCTTGTAACTTGGCATTAGGACACGATTTAAAGGATTCAATCCAGCGAGCAAAGGATTATTTATCAAAGGCAATTGGAGCAAATTTGGATTTAGGCCAGGGCCATGGTCCACTTAATCATATGTTAATGGAAGGGAAATAAGAATGGGAAATTACACAACACAAATGGATGCAGCCCGTCAGGGAATCATTACACCTGAGATGGAAATCGTTGCAAAGAAGGAATATCGTCAACCAGAGGAAATCAGAGAGCTAGTGGCAAAGGGGCAGGTTGCCATTCCAGCAAATAAGAATCATAAATGCATTAATCCAGAGGGCGTTGGAAGCATGCTTCGCACCAAGATAAACGTTAACCTTGGTGTATCTCGTGATTGCAAGGATTATGACGTAGAAATGGAAAAGGTTATGGCTGCTGTAAACATGGGCGCTGAGGCTATAATGGATTTATCCAGTCATGGAAATACAATTCCTTTCCGTCGCAAGCTTACAGCTGAGTGTCCAGCTATGATTGGTACAGTACCAATTTACGATAGTGTTATTCATTATCAGAGAGATTTGGCTACACTTACGGCGAAGGATTTTATTGATGTAGTTAGGTTGCATGCAGAGGATGGTGTAGATTTTGTCACCCTTCACTGCGGAATTACAAGAAAAACAATCGAGCAAATTAAAAAGCACAAGCGTAAGATGAACATTGTAAGCCGAGGTGGTTCTCTTATATTTGCTTGGATGACAATGACAGGAGAGGAGAATCCTTTTTACGAATATTTTGATGAGATTCTTGAAATCTGCCGGGAGTATGATGTGACTATTTCATTAGGTGACGCTTGTCGACCAGGCTGCTTGGCGGATGCATCAGATGTATGTCAGATAGAAGAGCTTGTTAGACTTGGTGAGCTTACAAAACGTGCATGGGAGAAGGATGTACAGGTAATGGTAGAAGGTCCTGGTCACATGCCAATGGATGAAATTGCTGCAAATATGAAAATTCAGCAAAAGATATGTATGGGTGCACCTTTCTATGTTTTAGGACCACTTGTTACAGACATAGCTCCAGGCTACGACCACATTACATCTGCTATTGGAGGTGCAATTGCCGCACAAAATGGTGCTGCGTTCCTATGTTATGTGACACCTGCAGAACATCTTGCATTACCAAATGTTGATGACGTGAAGCAAGGCATTGTTGCATCGAAAATTGCAGCTCATGCAGCGGACATTGCCAAGAAGGTGCCACACGCTATGGATATTGATAATGCTATGGCTGGGGCGAGACAGTGCTTCGATTGGGAAAAGCAATGGGAATGTGCAATTGATCCAGAAACAGCAAAGGCAATTCGAGAAGATCGTGCACCAGAATTTGATGATACCTGCTCTATGTGTGGAAAATTCTGTGCGGTTCGCAGTATGAACAAAGCCTTGAACGGTGAATATATAGATATTATTGGATAAAACGAAAGTCCCAAAGGATTAACCTTTGGGACTTTTTAGATTTATAACTTAGCCTTCAATAGCTATGTATTTTGTTTCATCTTTTTGAGGAATTGCCTCTTTCTTTGGAATGCTGAGTGTAAGAACACCATCCTTAAATGCAGCATGAATGTCTTCCTGAGTAACTGTATCGCCTACATAGAAGCTACGGCTGCAAGAACCTGTGTAGCGCTCTCTGCGGATATATTTGCCATCATCATCCTGCTCATCATTATTCTGATTTGTTTCAGCTTTGATTGTAAGATAGCCATCCTTCAATTCAGCTTTGATGTCTTCCTTAGCAAAACCTGGAAGATTCATGTCAACCTGATAAGCGTTATCTGTTTCTTTTACATCTGTAGTCATCATACGTGAGAAATCACTATCGATTCTGTTACCAAAACCTGTTACACGTGGTACTCCGAAAAAGTCATCAACAAAATCATTTGAAAAAATACTAGGCATTAACATAATAACTACCTCCTTATATGAAAAAAAATTGATTTGAAATAAACCCGTTTTCTTTGTTGGTTTGGAAGCAATTCTTTTTGTTCCCTTGTTGTGATTATGTTATACACCTAAAATTAGCACTCGTCAACAGCGAGTGCTAATAATTTATAATTATTTAATATTTAGTTTATAAATTGTCAGATTATATATACTAGTTATCGGCTAAATTTAGGTCATAATGATTAGAATACATATCTTCCAAATTATTAACTGACACGACACCATTTGCCAGTAGCTGATCAAATGAATGATTAAAGGTATGCTTCTGATAATCTTGATAACTTAGGTAAGCAAAGGCCTCCATCAATGTAGCATTAGGTTTAAATATAGTGTCTAAATTAATAATATCTACATTTGGTAAATATGAGTTAGTAGCTAACGAAAATACCCTAATGGAAACTATGGGAGTAACAGGTGTTGCACTTTCATGGAAAGTGGCAGTGATTTTAACTGGTTCATCATTACCACCGCCAATTACACAGCTTCCCAGCTCATCTGTAATAACAGGAGGCTCTTTTATTTCATAATCATTATAATCTTCAAATGGAATAATATTGGTTGGCTTTCTGGTTATTTTATGACGTATTTCTAATGTGAAAGTGTCAGCAGCTCTAGCTAGTTTTTGAAGCTCTACAAATAGAGCCATATTTCCTATACTGATGGCTGTATGTTTTGCAAACTCGATTAACTCAATAAAGTTGTAAATTTTATCCTCTGAAAATCCCGCTGGTTTAACAGTGTCGATGACGGCATCACTAAATGAAATTTCAGGATTGTTGTTGCGAATGTAAATGAGAGCGTCCTTGAAATCATCAAAACGACATTTGCGAAGATTGATGTTTTCAACATCGCTAACGGTAAGTGTGGCTTCATCCTTTTCATTGGAGCTAGCCTGAATCTGATAATTAAGATGTGTTTTGAATTGTATTTCTTTTATAACCATAGCATCCCCCTCCACTATATGGAATAATACCATATTTGGTGGTGGTTTGCTATAAATAACACAATACCTAGATATTTTTATAAAAATCTACTAAAAACAGATAGTGGGGATTAGCGATTTTGCAGTATGCCAAATATTTCTATATTAAGATTTAGCTTGCCTTTGCGGGAAAGGCCTCCCTCACTTATAACATTGAATTTGCCATAGCCCCTAACAGAAACAGTATCTCCAGCTGCAAGAATCTTGTCGTTATTTTCAACAATATGACCATTAACAGAAACCTTTTTCTCGGTGAAATATGGAATAGTATCCTTACGACTAAGGTTATAAACCTTTGCAATAACTGCATCTGCTCGAGGTGATGCTACCTGAATGGTAACTTCCTTTAGATTTGCTTGCTTATAAGACTCTGGCAACTGCGAAAAGGAGCACTTTACTGAGTTACGTCCTACAGACACAAAGTTTTCCAACAAATAATCTGCAGTTGATTCATCAACATAAATGTAAGCTTCCATTCCATCTACAAAAATGTCGCCGAACTTTTTACGATCTATGCCAAGCCCCATAAGGCTGCCAAGATAATCTCGGTGTGTATATTCCTTGGCAAATTTCTTGGCCAGTGGTTCAACCTTTATACATTTAATAGGAAATTCTACTTCATAGCCGAAATCATATTCGCTACCGAAACGAACCATTTTTCTCTCGCAATTGCTATATCCGCCGAATAAATCATACTTAATTGGCGCAAATGCTTTGTCTTTTGTAGCCTGATAGAATACATCCTGCTGACTAAGACTAAGGAAATCACTGAATACATATATATTGTTTCGGTATGCCCTGTTTGATAGTTCTATTATTCTGTTATATAAAATAGTATCTTGTTCATTCATAGTAGGATTATTGTACCATGATTATGCATTACATTGGCATATGTATTTTATGTAATATTACTATTTATTATAAGTTTGTATGATCCGATACACTAAACGAAGACTCGGCACAGGGAAGTGTATAAGGTCTTCGCGTTTGGTCCATTTAGATTCTTTATTTGTGGAAAGGAGTCCGCTATGAAGATTGAAAACAGCCATGTAAACATGGCATCTAGTCACAATTCTTACTCGTATTCCCATGTAGAAGTTGCAACAATTGATCAAAGAGTAGACGAAAAAACTCTTGGGGCAATTATGAAAATTTCTGAGGAAGGGGAAAAATCCTACAAAGAGGCAATTGAACAATATCAAAAGGAAAACCAGCAGAGGCAAAAAGAGGTTAATCAGCAGAATCTACAGAATATGTTTAACAACATGGCAGAACAGGAAAAGCGTATTCGTGAGGCTAATGGCGGCCGAAGTCAATGGGATTTTGAGGATTTAGAGGTCAGCATAGTTAAAAAAATTTTAGACTTACTAAACGGAAAGCCTGGTGCCAAAAGTGAATTGGATAAGAAGATGGCAGAACAACAAAATGCCTTTAAGGAATGGCAGCGCAGAATAATGGGGGCTGCAGCAGACGGATGTGACGACGTTCATTTTAATGTTAACGGTGTAAGTGCAAAAACCTTGAATTTATCAAGTTTGGAAGCAGCATCCAGAGTCCAAGTTTGGCAGAGGGTTACTGCGGTAGAAGGTGAGCATTTAGAATATGAAAACACAACCTTCGCCAGCCAGGGAACTGTTCAGACAGCAGATGGACGAAGTTTGAATTTCAATGTTGAGGTATCTTTAGGAAGAAGTCTATCACAGAAAATAAACTCCCTTACCAGCGAAACCTACACAAGAATATTAACTGATCCTTTGGTTATTAACATGGATAGCAATATCACCTCTGTATCTGATAAGAAATTTAAATTCGATTTGGACTCTGATGGTAAAGAGGATGAAATATCATTTACAGGTGCAGGAAGTGGATTCCTTGCATTAGATAAAAATAACGATGGCAAAATAAATGATGGTTCAGAATTGTTTGGCACAAAATCAGGTGATGGTTTCAAGGACCTTGCAGCCTATGATGAGGACAGAAATGGGTGGATTGATGAGAATGATTCTATTTTTTCAAAACTAAAGGTATGGACAAAGGATGAAAATGGAAATGATAAACTACTGGATTTAAAGAAGGCTGATGTGGGCGCTATTTATTTACATAATGCAGATACTGAGTTTTCATTTAAAAATGCTGATGGTGAGACTGATGGCGTCCTTAGGAAAACTGGTATATATCTGAAGGAAAGTACAGGGCAAGCTGGAACTGTGGCTCATGTTGATTTTTCCCTTTGATTGTAATTTGAAGGGTTATCCATCATAAAGACAAGTAAAATCTAAAATATTTATAAATTATTAGCACTCGTGGTTGACGAGTGCTAATTTTTGTTTTATAACAAAAGTAACAAGGAATACTGATGGAAAATTCAGGGAGAATTTTCGACAGGAGGTGATTATATGAACATCCAAAAATTTACACAGAAATCAATAGAGGCTATTAATTCCTGCGAAAAAATAGCTATGGAATATGGTAACCAAGAAATAGAGCAAGAGCATCTTTTGATGGCATTGTTAAAACAGGAGAATGGATTGATTCCTTCGTTGATTAGTAAAATGAACATTGACACTAATCAGTTTGAGAATGCAGTTGATGCAGCTCTTAACGCTAGAGTAAAGGTACAGGGTGGCGACCTTAGAGTAGGCCAGCATTTGAATTTTGTTCTTACATATGCTGAGGACGAGGCCAAGGCTATGAAGGATAGCTACGTGTCTGTTGAGCATTTGATGCTTGCCATGATTAAAAAGCCTAGCGCCCCAATTAAGAATATTTTTAAGAACTTTGGCATCACAAGAGATTCATTCCTTGCTGTACTTGCCACTGTTAGAGGCAATCAAACAGTAAACACGGATAACCCAGAGGCTACTTATGATACCCTCGAAAAATATGGCTATGATTTGGTGGAAAGAGCCAGAGATAACAAGCTTGATCCTGTTATTGGACGTGATGAGGAAATCAGAAATGTTATCAGAATTCTTAGCCGTAAAACAAAGAACAATCCAGTGCTTATCGGTGAGCCTGGTGTAGGTAAAACTGCAGTAGTTGAGGGCTTGGCACAGCGTATCGTCAGAGGTGATGTGCCTGACGCACTTAAAAATAAAAAGGTATTCTCTCTTGAAATCGGCTCAATGATTGCTGGTGCAAAATATCAGGGTGAGTTTGAGGAAAGATTAAAAGCTGTTTTGGATGAAATTAAAAATTCCGACGGCGAAATTATCCTATTTATAGATGAGCTTCATACAATCATTGGAGCAGGTAAAAATGGAAGCGGCGGACTTGATGCAGGCAATATGTTAAAGCCAATGCTTGCTCGTGGCGAGCTTCATTGTATCGGAGCAACCACACTTGATGAATATAGAGAATACATTGAAAAGGATGCAGCTTTAGAGAGAAGATTCCAGCCGGTAATGGTGGATGAGCCTACAGTGGAAGATACAATCTCAATACTTAGAGGACTGAAGGAGCGCTACGAAGTGTTCCATGGAGTTAAAATTACTGATGGAGCTCTTGTTTCTGCTGCAACACTTTCAAATAGATACATCTCGGATAGATTTCTTCCGGATAAGGCAATCGACCTTGTGGATGAGGCATGTGCCCTTATCAAAACAGAGCTTGACTCAATGCCAGCAGAGCTTGATGAAATGAACAGACGAGTAATGCAGCTTGAAATAGAAGAGGCTGCTCTTAAAAAGGAAACTGATAAGCTTTCACAGGATAGACTTGCTGACTTACAAAAGGAATTGTCAGAGCTCCGTGATGAATTTAATACAAAAAAAGCTGCATGGGATAATGAGAAAAAGCTTGTTGAGGATGTGGCAAAAGCAAAAGAGGAGCTTGATAATGTTCAGGGACAAATCAAGATTGCTCAGCAGAAATATGATTTAGAGGAAGCAGCAAAGCTTCAGTATGGTAGATTGCCACAGCTACAGGCACAGCTTGCAGATGCAGAGGAAAAACTAAAAAGCAGAAATGCCAGCTTAGTTCATGAAAATGTATCAGAGGATGAAATCGCCCGTATTATTTCTAGATGGACTGGCATTCCTGTAGCAAAGCTAAACGAGACGGAGCGCAGCAAGACATTGCACCTTGATGAGGAGCTTCACAAACGAGTTATGGGTCAGGATGATGCTGTAAAGCTTGTATCTGAGGCTATTATTCGTTCAAAGGCAGGCATCAAGGATCCTAGTAAGCCAATAGGTTCATTCCTATTCTTAGGACCTACTGGTGTTGGTAAAACTGAGCTTGCAAAGACTCTTGCGCAGGCATTATTTGATGATGAGAATGCTATGGTTAGACTTGATATGTCCGAGTACATGGAAAAGTTTAGTGTGAGTCGTCTTATAGGAGCGCCTCCAGGATATGTAGGATATGACGAGGGTGGACAGCTCACAGAGGCAGTGCGCCGCAAGCCATATTCGGTAGTACTTTTTGATGAAGTAGAAAAAGCACATCCAGATGTATTTAACGTATTATTGCAGGTGCTTGATGATGGTCGAATTACAGATTCACAGGGGCGTACAGTAGATTTTAAAAATACAATCATTATAATGACTTCAAACCTTGGCTCACAGTATCTGCTTGAAGGTATTGATGAAGCTACAGGGGAGATTACAGAGTCCACAAATGAGTTAGTAATGAACGAGCTTAGAAATTCATTCAGACCAGAATTTTTGAACAGATTAGATGAGATTATCATGTTCAAGCCACTTACAAAGAACAACATTGGTGGAATTGTAGATTTGATTCTTGCAGAACTCAACGTAAGACTTGCAGACAGACAACTTACAATTGCCCTTACACCTGCAGCAAAACAGTTTGTTATCGATCAAGGCTATGATCCAGTATATGGTGCAAGACCTCTTCGTAGATACATTCAGAAGAATGTGGAGACAATGGCTGCAAAAATTATACTTGCTGGAGATATAAGTGAAGGCTCAACCATCACAATTGATTCAGACGGAACACAATTGATGGCAAGAAAGGCTGATTGATAAGGCTGTATTTGAATTATGCTCACTGACGGACAAATGTCCGCCCTACGAAAATTTTTTATTGTAATACTGAAAAAATTATAGTATAGTATCAAGAGCGATTACTTTAGTAAAGTAAAGTGACCTCTTGATACTATTTTTGTTATGGAAACTCTATCCTATACAGAACAGATGTGCTATCATGGATGCGTATTAGAGTATCAAGACAAGGAAGGTTTTACATGGATCTATTTGATTACATGAGACAGGAAGCTAAGAAAAAGGAGTCACCTCTTGCTGCAAGGCTTCGTCCTACCACACTTGATGAGGTTGTAGGACAGCAGCATATCATAGGCAAGGACAAGCTTCTTTATAGAGCCATAAAGGCTGACAAGCTTTCTTCTATAATATTTTACGGGCCACCTGGCACTGGCAAAACTACTCTTGCTCAGGTAATTGCCCATACTACATCAGCAGAATTTACATCTATAAATGCCACTACTTCCGGTAAAAAGGATATGGAGGCAGTGGTTGAGGCTGCGAAGCAGACTCTTGGAGCCTATGGCAAAAAAACTATCCTTTTTATAGATGAGATTCATAGATTTAATAAAGGTCAACAGGATTACCTGCTTCCATTTGTTGAGGATGGCACTATCATTCTTATTGGTGCTACCACTGAGAATCCTTATTTTGAGGTGAACGGGGCTTTGCTTTCTCGTTCAATTATCTTCGAACTAAAGCCACTTGAGGCCAGCGACATCAAAACACTGATCAACAGAGCTTTGACTGATGAGACTAAGGGACTTGGTAGCTTTGACGCAGTGATTGATGATGATGCCCTTGACTTTTTAGCAGATATTGCAAATGGAGATGCTCGCTCAGCGCTTACTGCTATAGAGCTAGGTGTTCTTACTACTGACCGTTCAGAGGATGGCAAAATTCATATTACAATAGATGTTGCAAGTGAGTGTATTCAGCGTCGTGTAATCAAATACGACAAAGATGGCGATAATCATTATGACACCATCTCAGCATTCATTAAAAGTATGAGAGGCTCGGACCCAGATGCAGCAGTTTACTATCTGGCTAGGATGTTATACGCCGGTGAGGATCCAAAATTCATTGCTAGACGTATTTGTATTTGTGCCTCAGAGGATGTTGGAAATGCAGACCCACAGGCACTTGTTGTTGCTACATCAGCTTTTCTTGCAGTAGAGCGAATTGGCATGCCTGAGTCTAGGATTATTTTATCCCATGCGGCTACATACGTTGCCTGTGCGCCAAAGTCAAACGCGGCCTACGGAGCCATAGATTTGGCAATGGCTGAGGTGAGAAATAATACCACGCGACCAATACCTACTCACCTTCAGGACGCTCACTACAAATCCGCTGGGAAATTGGGTCATGGAATTGGATATGAATATGCCCATGATTTTCCTAATCATTTTTCACATCAGAGATATTTGCCTGAGGGATTAGAAGTTGGTGATTTTTACCAGCCAGGCAATCTCGGTTATGAGAGAGTTATCAATGATTACCTTGATAAGGTAAGAAATGATAAAGACGCATCAAAATAATTTGCGTCAATATATTTTTATTAAGGAAGGACCAACAATGAAAAAGTACAGCGAAATGTCACCAGAAGAATTAGCAGCAGAGAAGGAGTTGCTCACTGCCCAGTATAAAAATTGGCAGGCAAAAGGGCTCAAGCTTGATATGAGCCGTGGAAAGCCATCAGTAGAGCAGCTCAATCTTTCTATGCCTTTGTTTGATATTCTTGATGGTAAATCACTCATGAAATGTATGAACGGAGTTGAGACTAGAAATTATGGTCAGCTCGAGGGTATTGTAGAGGCTCAGCATCTTATGGCAGAGATTATGGATTGCCAGCCAGAACAGGTTATCGTAGGAGGCAACTCATCACTCAACCTTATGTTTGATGCAGTTTCACGAGGATACATGTTTGGATTCGACGGTTGCACACCATGGTGCAAATTAGACCGTGTTAAGTGGCTGTGCCCAGTACCAGGCTATGACAGACATTTCGCTATTACACAGCACTTTGGATTTGATATGATAAACATCCCTATGAATGAGGATGGTCCAGATATGGATGTAGTTGAGGGACTTGTTGCAGCAGATGACAGTATCAAGGGTATGTGGTGCGTGCCTAAATACTCTAACCCTCAGGGTATTGTATATTCGGATGAGGTTGTTCGCAGAATTGCCAATCTCAAGCCGGCTGCAAAGGATTTCAGAGTATTTTGGGATAACGCATATGCGGTACATCACTTATACAAAGAAAAGAGCAAGATTTTAAATATCCTTCACGAGTGTGAGGAAGCTGACAATCCAAACCTTGTATTTGAGTTTGCATCTACATCAAAAATTACATTTGCAGGTGGCGGTATCGCTGCTATTGCTTGCAATCATAACAATCGTGAGGAACTTAAAAAGACACTTACAGTTCAGACAATCGGATTTGATAAAATCAACATGCTTCGTCATGCTAGATACTTTGCAGATGTTGAATCTGTTTCAAAGCATATGGAAAAGCATGCTAAAATCCTTCGTCCTAAGTTTGAGCTTGTTATCAAAACAATGGAAAGAGATTTGACAGAACCAGGTTGCGGTAGCTGGATTTCTCCAAAGGGTGGTTACTTCATCACATTTGAGGCTCCAAAGGGAACTGCTACACGTATTGTGGATTTGGCTGCAGAAGCAGGCGTTAAGCTTACACCAGCTGGTGCACCATTCCCATATCACATGGACCCTAACGATTCAATCATCCGATTCGCTCCATCTCTTCCTCCAATCGAAGAGCTTGAGCAGGCTGCTGAGGTATTTACAGTATGTGCGAGAATTGCATATGTTGAGAAACTTCTATTAAAAGCACAATAAAATTTTGAAGCTTATATATTTGTTACATGTACAAAAAAGCCCTAAAATGATACACTAAGTGTGTTATTTTAGGGCTTTATTAATGGAGGAAATCGACATGAAAATTGGTTTTATTGGAACTGGTAATATGGGATCTGCCATGATGGGTGGCATGATAAAGGCAGGAGTCGTTGAGCCTGAAAATGTAATGGCTAGCGATATCTTCCAAGCGGTTGTTGATGATGTGGCTGAAAAATATAATGTAAACACTAGCACGGATAATCGTGATGTTGTTGATTTTGCAAATATTATTTTCCTTGCTGTAAAGCCTCAGTATTTGGCTGGAGCTATTGATGGTATTAAGGATATGGATTTTTCTGACAAGGTTGTAGTAAGCATTGCTGCAGGTCAGTCCCTCGAAAAGCTTAATGGTATGTTTGGTAAGGAACTTAAACTTATCAGAGTAATGCCAAATACACCTGCTTTAGTTGGTGAGGGTATGAGTGCACTTAGCCCTAATGAATTAGTAACAGATGATGAGTCTGAGACAGTGCTCAAACTTTTCGAGTCATTTGGTGAGGCGGAGATTGTTCCTGAAAAATTACAGGATGCAGTTGTTGGAATCAGCGGTTCTTCACCAGCATATGTATATATGTTTATTGAGGCACTTGCAGACGGTGCGGTTGCAGAGGGAATGCCTAGAACACAGGCATACAAATTTGCTGCACAGGCAGTACTTGGCTCTGCAAAAATGGTTCTTGAAACAGGTGAGCATCCAGGAGCACTCAAGGATGCAGTTTGTTCACCAGGTGGCACCACAATCGAGGCCGTTGCCACACTAGAGGCACTTGGATTTAGAAATGCAGTAATTGAGGCCGAGAGGGTTTGCATTGACAAGTCTAGGGAATTATAATAATCGATAATTGGGAGCTCCAAGGAGCTCCTTTTTCCTTTATATTTATGGAGAAATAAAATGCAAGCAGTTAAAAGATTTATCAATAATGAAATAGTTTTATGTGTAGCCTTTGTGTTGGCTGTGATATCCAGCTTTTTCGTACATCCAGACAAACAATATATTGGCTATATTGATTTTAGAACATTAAGTATTTTGTTGGCTCTTATGATTACTATGGCAGGCCTACAACGACTTCATGTGTTTAGGCAGATTGGTGAGCTTTTAGTGGCAAAAATGAATTCAATCAGAGGAGTTACTTTAGTATTAATAGCTCTTTGCTTTTTCTCAGCAATGTTTATTACTAATGATGTGGCTCTTCTTACTTTTGTCCCATTTACAATTGTTACCTTATCTATTTCTGGACGAAAGGATCTGTTCATAATAGTTATTGTACTTGAGACTATAGCGGCTAATTTAGGAAGTATGTTGACTCCTCTTGGTAATCCTCAGAATTTATATTTGTATGGATTAGCAGGAATGTCGTTGATTAAATTTATTAAGCTCATGCTACCTTATAGCGTGGTAGCTTTTGTGATGCTTGCTGCCACAACTATTTGGGCAGTCAAATCAGCGCCAGTTGTTCTCAAAGAGAAAACCTCATACGAGAGAACAAAAAGAGATAAAGCTCAGATATTAATGTACGTATTTACGTTTTTTATTTCTATTCTTGTAGTGGCTAGATTAATAGATTACCCACAGGGGCTTATTATCGTAATTGCGATAACTTTGATATTCGATAGGAAGGTTTTGAGTAAACCGGACTATTCACTTTTATTTACATTCATTTTTCTATTTATTTTCATTGGAAATATGAAAAGAATTCCTGAGGTTAGCAGTGCTATTAATAGTTTGGTATCTAAAAATGAAGTGGCAGTTTCTATAGGACTTAGCCAGATTATTAGTAATGTGCCAGCTGCAATCCTATGCTCAGGCTTTACGGACAAAATTGACAAACTGATAATTGGAACAAATCTGGGAGGACTTGGAACGCTAATTGCTTCCATGGCAAGTTTGATTTCCTTTAAGCAATATGGCTACATCGACGGTGCAGATAAAAAGAAGTATATGGTGGTATTTACTGTAGCAAATATATTGTTTTTGATTGTTATGTATTTTATTTATATAATGCTTGTATAGATAGAGATAATAGGAGGGGGCACAATGTATTTTGGGAAAGTTTTAGGCACAACAACTGAGGATAATCAGGTCCTCATTAAATATGAGCAGCAAGAAGTAATTGTTCAGGTTATTACAGAGGAGATAGTCAGACTCTTTGTCCCTTGCTGGATGAAAGAATATGAGTCTGTTGCTATAGAAGGGGAGCCTGCAGTTCCTTGCGATTTTGACGTAATAGAGCAGCAGGGACAGGTTCAGATTAAAACACCTGCAGTAATTCTTACCTTAGGCGATGATTTCAAATTCGTATTTACGGATAAATACGGTGACGAGATTTTATCAAGCTATGATGGCGACAGAAAGAAATACGAGGCCCTTAGCGAAGAAGATTTAGGGTTAGTCGAATCAGAAGGCCATCAGATGGCATTTATGCAAAAAGAGCATGTTGTGCAACAATTGTTTAAACTAAATTCTGAAGATAGATTCTATGGAATGGGTGATAAAACAGGCTTCTTAAATAAGAGAGGTTATGCTTATCAGAATTGGAACTCGGACATTCCTCAAATACATCATGAAAATATGCCAGCCCTTTATAAATCAATTCCATTTGTGATTGGAAAAGGGCCAGGCTACACTTACGGTCTTTTCTTTGACAATACTTTCCACAGTTATATGGATATGGGCAAGGAGTCATCTGAATATTTCTTCTATGGGGCAGATGGCGGCAATTTCGATATGTATTTTATTTCTGGTGAAAAGATACCAGACGTAATTGAACACTATACATATTTAACAGGTCGAGCTCCTTTGCCTCAGCTATGGACACTGGGATATCATCAGTGCCGTTGGGGCTATGATAGCGCAGCGGATATTCGCGATGTGGCAATGAAAATGCGTCAACATCAGATTCCTTGTGAAAGTGTTCAATATGACATTGATTACATGGATGGTTATAGGGTATTCACTTGGAACGAAGAGGAATATGGCAAAAAGGGTGAACTGATTTCTGAGCTGGAAGAGAAAGGGTTCAAGGCTATTTGCATTATTGATCCTGGCGTAAAAGAAGATAAGGGATATTTTATGTATGACCAGGGAATAAAGAATGGTTATTTTGCCAAGGATAAGGATGGCAATGTCTACGTAAATACGGTATGGCCAGGCAAATCCGTTTTTCCGGATTTTGGTAGAGAAGAGGTTAGACAATGGTGGGCAAATAATCATCTAAAGTTAACGGATATGGGGGTTAAAGGAATCTGGAACGATATGAACGAACCAGCCAGCTTTAATGGACCACTACCTAACGACGTTCAGTTTTCTATTAATGATAGGCTCACTACTCACGAAGAGGCTCATAACGTGTACGGACATTTTATGAGTATGGCCACCTATGAGGGCATGGCTGAAATAACAGGCAAAAGACCACTTGTAATCACAAGAGCTTGCTATGCTGGAACTCAAAAATATGCAGCAGTATGGACTGGAGATAATCAAAGTGTATGGTCTCATTTGCAAATGCTTATTCCGCAAATATGTAACCTAGGAATGAGTGGATTTACAATAGCAGGTACTGACATTGGTGGCTTTGGTGGAGATACAAATCCAGAGCTTTTGGTTCGTTGGGTGCAGGCTGCAACCTTCTGCACCTTCTACAGAAATCATTGTGCTAAGGGCCAATTAATGCAGGAGCCTTGGCAGTTTGGCGAAAAGGTTTTGGATATTTATCGTAAATACGTAGAACTCCACTACAGATTTTTACCTTATATTTATGATCTTTTATTTGAAAGTCAGATTACTGGACTTCCTGTAATGCGTCCACTTGTGCTTCATTATGAGGATGACGAGAATACGTTTAATCTTAATAATGAATTCTTAGTAGGTGAGAATATGTTAGTGGCACCAATCGTAGAGCAGGGTGTTACTAAGCGCCTTGTATATTTACCTGCAGGAAACTGGATTAATTATTGGACAAAGGAAAGAATTACTGGAAATAAACATATTATTGTAGATGCACCTCTTGATATAATGCCAATTTTCATAAAGGAAGGCAGCATCATTCCTATGTATGAGGATGTTCAGTATGTAGGTGAGAAAAAATACGATAAATTGAAGCTTTTAGTAGCAGGAGACTGTGCATGGGGCAGTCATTATCAGGACAATGGTGAGGACTTTGAATATATGGATGGTCAATATAATCTATATAGCTTTACCTATGAAAATGGTCAATTAGATACAGATATGCTACATGAAGGGTATGAAAAATATAATAGTATAGAGGTAGAATTGATATAAAAAGCTCGCAATATTAAGTGAATATTTTGCATTGAACGATGAATTGTCACAAAGTTTGGGATATATATGTACTATTCATTAAAAATGTGTGAATTATCACACAATAAACGACACCTGTGATAAAATGTTAGTTGTTTAAATGAGATTATATACCTAACAGGAGGGGTTTGTTCTATGCAAATAACAATAGGTACTTCTACAAAACCAGATGTTGCTGCAGCTTTCGCAGAGGCCAGCACAAAATTATCGGACCCTAAGTTAATTATAATGCTATCGTCCTTTGATCAGTTTGAAAAGGCTACAGAATTACTTGAGGGTAAGTATCCTAACGTACCGAAAATCGGTACAGGAACAATTTCATATTATGATACGGATTCCTCTGATAAACGTCTAATGCTTATAGGCTTTGGCAATGACGCAGAAGTGGAAGTCGGAGTTGTTCGCAACCTTTCTACTGTTCCAATGGCATATATTCCTACATTAATGGAGAAAATCTCAAAGGTACAGGCTGGAGATAACAACACTATTTGCTTGGAATTTTGCACAAATGATGAGGAACGCTTAGTTACTTCACTTAATGTAGCTTTGGAAAAGGCAAGAATTCCAATTGTAGGTGGAACCGTTTTCGGTTACCCACAGAACTACACTCCAAAGGTAATGATGAACGGAGAGCTTTTCCCAGATGCTTGCTGTTATGCACTGATTAAGAACAAATCCGGAAAAATTAGAACATATTCTGAGAATATTTTCGGACCAATGGAAGGTGCAAAAATCCATACAGCAACAAAGGTTAATTTGGCAACAAAGGAAGTTATTACCTTGGATGGAAGACCTGCAGCTGATGTATATTGCCAAGATGCAGATGTTAGCCGAGGCCAGATTGTAGACAATGTACTTACAAATCCATTAGGACGTGTAATTGGTGATCAGATATTTATTTCTAGCCCATACGTGGTTGGAAACAATGGTTCACTAACCTGCTACAAAAAAATAAATGAAAATGATGCCATCCAGGTTTTGGAATTAAAAGACTACGATGCAATTAATGCTGATACAAGACGTGCTATAAAGGATGAGAATAATAAGATTTCATTCATATTCTCAGTTAACTGTATTTATAGACATCTGCTGTTCACGAATCAAGGATATCTAAATACTCTCATTGGTAACATGAAAGCATTGGGACCACATGTAGGTATTGTAGGTGGTGGAGAACAGTATAAAAAGCAACATGTAAATCAGACAATGGTTTGCGCGGTCTTTGAATAAATCCTTAATTTGGAGGTAAAGGTATGGGACTTTTTGGAAATAAAAAAGCTGCTGCTGAACAGGTAAATGTTTTAGCTGAAAAACAGGAGCAGAAAGCTGGCTTAAAAGAAAAAATGAAAGCGCTTCGTGAGGTTGGTCGATTTGCCATTGAGCAAAAGGAAAAGCTTCAGGATGAAGAGGCTAACACAATCGTAGGTATTGAGACTATCAGAGAATCATTTTCTGTGGTAGAGGACAAATACAGTTCAATATCTGAATCTGTTACCAATTTCCAGGAAGAGTTTAGAAATGTAGAAGAAATTTCTAGAGCTTTTGATGAGATTGTTCAGAAATTAAAGGTAACAGCAGATGACTCTCATGATGGAATGGAGAGAGTTGATAGCAGTTCTGGAACTGTTGCTGATACAATTGCGCAGGTTGAGGAAGTTTTTGATGCTTTCCAGAAGAGCTTTGATGATATCAGAGAAAAGGTTGAGTTAATCGGCGGATTTGCAAAGCAAACCAATCTTCTTGCTCTTAATGCTTCTATTGAGGCTGCTAGAGCCGGAGAGGCTGGACGAGGCTTTGCGGTAGTTGCAGATGAGGTTACAAACCTTTCTACAGAGATTCAAAGTGTTGTTACATCTATCTTTGATAGTATGAAGGAATTGGATGAAAACAATAATAGACTTGTTGAATCTGTAGATCATACAAAAGAAGCAATTGATGCATCTCATGAGCGAGTAGTTGAAACTCAAGATATTGTAGGCCAGATAAAAGTTGTAGCTGATGAGGTTACAGAACAAAGCGAGCAGATGGCGGCAGTATTTGAGAATTGTAATTCTTCAATCAATGATATTTCCAATAATATTGAGGACTCACGAAGTTACTTCGATGCAGTTACAAATGATATTGAAGATATCAAAGTTAAGATTACAGAAAAGGGATTCATGTTCGAGGATATGAATAACGTACTGGAACAAATTGCTCCACTAACGGATGTGAGATAATTTTTATGGACGGCGGACCTGCCGTCCATTTTTTTCGGGAACTTTTTATGTTAGAATGTAACAAATTACTTTTATGGAGATGAACTTGGCAACAAAAGACAATAAAACTAAAACAACTACAAAGAAAAAAGGACCAAGCCAAACTGCGCCTGCTGGGTTTAAGGGAAAGAATCAGGCATTTCTAGATGCTGAGTATCTTAGCATGCGCTATAAAAAGGGCTCTATAGAGGATGTTATCTCTGTTGGTGTGGTTATTACGACTCCAGAGCATGTGGAGTTGGACAGGTATTATTCCACAATACAGCTGACTAGAGGTCACAAATTACCACCTCTTATTGTGGAGCTTACAGGGCTTACAAACGAAGAGCTTGAATTTGCACCTTCCTATGAGGAGGTTATGACAGAGCTTCTTTCTAGAATCAAGAAATGGCAGGTTGGAAAGATTTGCGTTTGGGGTGGTGACAAAAACAGTTTCCAGAGAGACTTTGAATCCAGAGAATTGGAGAAGCCTCTCAAACGAGGTGTGGCCAAATTTATAAGCACCTTTGAAAACATTCAAAAGGAAGTGAGCTTAGACGTCACAGGTGGATTAGATGCAAACCTATCTCTTGCAGATATGAAAACAATCTGTGGCTTAGGCGGATATGTAGCACATAATGCATTGCAGGATGCTGAGGATATGCTGGAGTGTATTCGTCTTATAGAGACGGATCAGATGAAATATGATGGCGTCAAAGCAGCAGAATATAAAAAGTTCCGTGGAGAATACGTGAAAAATCGTAGCTTCGGTGAGGAAGAGGACGAAGGTTATATTATTAAATCTAAATATGGCCAGAAATTCTACGAAGAAATTCAGAAAATGAATTTTAAGGACGACCCAAAAACAAAGGCTTTTATGGACGATTTGGGCTACATCATAGGTAAGGGAGACGTTTATATGGGAACCTTTGCTGAGATGATGGCTGAGAACACTGAGGAGCATAATAATTAGGAGATACAATGAGCAAACAAAAATGGAAACCAGGTAATATGATTTATCCTCTTCCAGCAGTACTTGTTACTTGTAGAAGTAAAGCTGGGGAGGATAATGTTTTGACTGTAGCTTGGACTGGTACAGTTTGCACCAATCCACCTATGGCTTATATTTCTGTTAGACCTAGCAGACATTCTTATGAAATGATTAAGGAGACAGGCGAGTTCGTCATCAACCTTACAACAGAGGAGATAGCCTTTGCTACTGATTACTGTGGTGTGACCAGCGGTAGGGATGTAAATAAAATTGAAAAATGCGGCTTGCACAAGGTGGAGGCAGATGAAGTAAATGTTCCGATGATTGTTGAATCGCCAGTCAACATTGAGTGTAAAGTGCGAGAAATACACGAATATGGCAGTCACACAATGTTTGTGGCTGATGTTTTGTGCGTTCATGCAGACGAAAAATACATGAATGAAAATGGTAAATTTGAGCTGGAAAATTCAAAGCCATTAGCATATTCTCATGGCACATATTTTGGATTAACCAGCCCTCAAGGTACCTTTGGATATTCAGTAAAGAAAGAAGGAAAGAAAAAATGAATAAGACAGTAAAGGGGTTATTTGATTTTATCGAAAAGAGTCCTTCACAGTTTCATGCTATTGAGAATCAGAGACAGGCTTTTTTGACAGCGGGCTTTGAAGAACTTCAGGAATCAAAGCAGTGGGAGATTTTACCAGGAAAGAGCTATTTTGTTACAAGAAATGGCTCTTCTATTATTGCCTTTAGAATGCCTACAAATGACTATACCAGCTTTATGATTATGGCCTCCCATAGTGATTCCCCTACATTTAGAATTAAGGAAATGCCTGAGATGAAAGAGGGGCATTATGTTAAGCTTAACACTGAAAAATATGGTGGTATGCTGATGGCCCCATGGTTTGATAGACCTCTTTCCATTGCAGGAAGAGCTATAGTTAAAAATGGAGACAGCAAGCTTAAGGTTTGCCTAGTGGATTTAGACAGAGATTTGTGCATGCTTCCATCCCTTGCAATTCACATGAATAGAGAGGCAAACGATGGTTACAAATACAATGCACAAAAGGATATGCTCCCACTTATCTCTATGGATGAGAAATTCAACCTTAAGGAGCTTGTGGCCAAGTCTCTTTTGGTAAAGGCGGAAGATATCGTAGGCTCTGATTTGTTCCTTTACAATCGTGAGCCGGGCAAGGTTTGGGGTGCTGATGAGGAGTTTATTTCTTGCAGACGTCTTGACGATTTGCAGTGCTCTTACAGCTCAATGGTTGGCTTGTTAGCTGCAAAGAATTCTAAAACAGCAATTCAGGTACATGCTACTTTTGATAACGAGGAGGTAGGTAGCGGTACAAAGCAGGGTGCTGATTCTACATTCTTATTTGATGTTTTAACAAGGATAAATGAGGCAGTTGGCGGCAACAATTCTAGACTCCTTGCAGCTATTGCTAATTCATTTATGGTATCAGCAGATAATGCCCATGCCCTTCATCCTAATTATTCAGAGAAAAGCGACCCGACTAATAAGGTTTACATGAATGAGGGAATCGTAATTAAATTCAATGCAAACCAAAAGTACATGACTGATGGACTTGCATTTGGCATTTTCTCAGAGATTTGCAAAAAGGCAAAGGTTCCATATCAGACCTTTGTAAATAGGTCAGATGTAGCTGGTGGTTCTACTCTTGGAAACATTTCAAATGCCCATGTTTCGATTAACGGAGTGGACATTGGATTGGCTCAATTGGCTATGCATTCTCCATATGAAACAGCAGGTGCAAAAGATACTGATTATTTAGTGAAATTAGCAAAGATTTTTTATGAAACAATTATTGAAAATACAGCATCCCTTGACTATACTTTGAAGTGATTTTTGTTTTTACTAAAGTAAATTACTAGATGTTTGGGGGAAGGGATATGAAGTTTAGACCTTGTATTGACATTCATAATGGAAAAGTGAAACAAATTGTTGGTTCGACTATTTCTGATTTAGGGAAAAAGGATGGCCATCCAAAGGAGAATTTCGTGGCAGACAAGGGTGCTGCCTACTACGCGAAGCTCTATCAGAAAGATGGACTCAAAGGTGGCCACATTATTAACCTTAACATGATAGGCACTCCAGAATACGAAGCTTCTAAAAACGAGGCTATTTTAGCTCTTAGAGCCTATCCAGGAGGCTTGCAGTACGGCGGCGGCGTAAATGCTGAAAATGCAAGAGAGTATATTGAAGAGGGAGCAAGTCACGTAATCGTAACTTCTTATGTATTCAATAACGGAAGAGTTGATTTTGATGCTCTTTCTGAAATATCCCATATAGTTGGTAGAGAACATTTGGTGCTTGATTTATCCTGCACCAGAATCGATGATAAATTTTATATTGTTACTGATCGTTGGCAAAAGGTTTCTAAGGAAATTATTACATATAATTTCTTAGATAAACTCGCATTTTATTGCGATGAATTTCTGATTCATGCGGCAGACGTAGAGGGACGACAGAGTGGTATAGACAGAGACCTTGTTGGTCTTTTGGCAGGCTACACGAAAGTGCCAATCACTTATGCCGGTGGCGTTTCAGATTATGGTGATATCGAGCTTATTAGTTATCTTTCTGATAATGGTATGGATTTCACCGTTGGTTCAAGTCTCGATTTATTTGGCGGTAATCTTTCATATGAGAGAATTGTCAAAAGAATAGTATCGAGATAGGTTTTTTCGTTTTATGCGACATAGGAGGCAACAATGTTCAAGGTAAACACTAACTTTCAAAAGCTACCAGGCAGCTATCTTTTCTCAACCATAGCGAAAAAGGTTGCGGCTTACAACCAGGCTAATCCAAATGCGGATATTATTCGACTTGGTATTGGCGATGTCACTCAACCAATTGCTCCAGCTATGATTTCAGCACTTCATAAGGCTGTTGATGAGATGGCTGATGCAAATACTTTCCACGGTTATGCACCAGATTTAGGATACTCATTCCTTCGTGAGGCCATTGCAAAAAATGACTATCAGTCACGAGGCTGCAATATTTCTGCTGATGAGGTTTTTGTTTCCGACGGAGCAAAGTCTGACTCTGCTGATATTCAGGAGTTATTTTCAGCTGATGCTAAAATTGCTGTTTGTGATCCTGTTTATCCAGTATATGTTGATTCTAATGTTATGGCAGGCCGTTGTGGTACATTTGATGAAGCTACAGGTAAATGGTCTGACCTCATTTATATGCCAACAACAGCTGAGAACAAATTTGTTCCAGAATTTCCTAAGGAGACTCCAGATGTTATATATCTTTGTCTTCCAAACAACCCAACAGGAACAACACTTACAAAATCACAGCTTCAGCTCTGGGTTGATTATGCAAACAAAAATGGCTGCTTAATTATTTTTGATGCAGCCTACGAAGCATACATTTCTGAGTCTGATGTTCCTCATTCTATATATGAATGTGCAGGAGCAAAGACTTGTGCTATCGAGATTCACTCATTCTCAAAGAATGCAGGATTTACAGGCGTTCGTCTCGGCTATACAGTTGTACCTAAGGATTTGGTATTCGATGGAGTTGCGCTCCACGGAATGTGGGCTCGCCGTCACGGGACAAAATTCAATGGTGCACCTTATATTATTCAGCGTGCAGGAGAGGCTGTATATTCTACAGAAGGACAGGCTCAGATCAAAGAGCAGGTTGGATATTATATGAACAATGCAAAGACTATTTACACAGGTCTTAAGGATGCAGGATTTGAAGTATATGGTGGTGTAAATGCTCCATATATTTGGTTAAAAACACCTGACAAGATGACATCATGGGATTTCTTTGATTATCTATTAGAGAAAGTTCAAATAGTTGGTACTCCAGGAGCTGGATTTGGTCCATCTGGTGAAGGCTATTTCAGACTTACAGCTTTTGGTTCAGCAGAGAATACTGCTAGAGCTATTGAGCTAATCAAAAACCTTTAATAAAGGGGATACTTTTAGTAATGTTTTTGGAAAAATATGCGCGAAGTTTTTTCAAGAGAAAAATGGTGGTAGTCGGAGTTTCGATATTGCTTGTTATACTGTTACTTTTTAAAACTGGCTATCTAGGTGAGGGTAATAAAGTGAGAATTGCATGCGTTGGCGACAGCTTGACCTATGGCAGCGGTGTTTTAAAAACTCGCGAGACCAATAGCTATCCAGCAAAATTGCAGAAAAAGCTTGGAAATTCATATGAAGTTTTAAATTTTGGATTGAGAAATGCTACAGCTTCTGCACAAGGAGATTTACCTTATTTGGAATCTGAGGAATATGCTCAGTCTCTAGAAAGTAATCCAGATATCGTAATTCTTATGCTAGGCACCAATGATAGCAAAATCAGCAATTGGGACCCGGTGGAATACGAAGCAGGCTTACGTAAGCTTTTAGAGTCTTATATAGCTCTTGATAATGCTCCTACAGTATATCTGATTAGAAGTCCATATTGCTTCGCAGTTGATGGCTCAGATATTGCAGAATATACCATCCAACCTTCGGTGGTGGAAAATGAGATTGGTGCCATTGCAAAGACATTAGCAGAGGAAGAAGGAGTTTCATTTATTGATTTATATTCTGTAACAGATGGACAAAATGAACTATATACATCCGATGGAATTCATTTTAACAAATCAGGATATGAGCTTTTCTCATCTACTATATATCAATACTTACTAGAAGAAATAGAGGAATAGTAGTTAATAAAAAATTCACAATAAACCTGTTGACATATATTGTTGGCAGGTTTATATTTTATTTAAACATATGAACAATTATTCATGCGTTCAAACAATATGATTTATATTAGGAGGGAAAAATATGAAAAAGACATATAAGATTGAGGTTGATTGCGCTAATTGTGCTAACAAAATGGAAGAGGCAGCTAAAAAGACAGCTGGAGTAGCTGATGCTGTTGTTAATTTTATGGCATTAAAGATGTCTGTAGAGTTCGAAGAGGGCGCTGATGCAAAGGCTGTTATGGCTGAGGTCCTTAAGAACTGCAAAAAGGTAGAGGACGATTGCGAGATTTTTCTTTAATTAGTATTTATTAGGAGTCTACTATGAATAAAAAACAAAAGAAGGCATTAACTAGAATATTGATCGCAGCAGTGCTGATGATTATCCTTGTTTTGTCACCACTTGATAACTATCCGCTGGCGCGCTTTATTCTATTTATGATTCCATACTTCACTGTGGGATATGATATCCTACTAAAAGCTTTTAAGGGAATCAAAAATAAGCAGGTCTTCGACGAGAATTTCCTTATGGCAATTGCCACAGTTGGTGCTATAGCATTAGGAGAATATACCGAAGGTGTAGCGGTTATGTTGTTCTATCAGATTGGAGAGCTTTTCCAATCCTATGCAGTTGGCAAGAGCCGCAGAAATATTTCACAGCTTATGGATATTAGACCTGACTTTGCTAATGTCATGGTTGATGGAACATTAGAACAGGTTGACCCAGACGAAGTAGAAATTGGCAGCGAGATAGTGGTTCAGCCAGGCGAGAAGATACCTATTGATGGTGTTGTAATAGATGGCAGTGCTACTTTAGATACAGCAGCCCTTACAGGAGAGAGCGTTCCTCGTTCAGCAAAAATAGGGTACGAAGTTATATCAGGATGCATCAATATGTCAGGGGTTTTGACAATTAGAACTACAAAGGAATTTGGAGAGTCTACAGCATCAAAAATTCTTGATTTGGTTGAAAATGCATCATCAAAGAAATCTAAGCCAGAGAACTTTATTTCAAAATTTGCAAGAATATATACTCCAGTAGTATGTTATTCAGCTCTTGCATTGGCAGTGCTTCCGCCAGTTGTTAGATTGATTATGGGAATTGACCCATTGTGGACACAGTGGATTTATAGAGCTCTTACATTCTTGGTAATTAGTTGTCCATGCGCCCTTGTTATCTCCATTCCACTTACCTTCTTTGCAGGCATTGGTGGTGCCAGCCGAGCAGGAGTTTTGGTAAAGGGCTCCAACTACTTGGACGCATTGTCTCGTGCCAAAATTGTTGTAATGGATAAAACAGGCACTCTTACAAAGGGTGTATTTGAAGTTACTAAAATAGAAGCAAAAAACATTTCTAAGGACCAGCTTCTGGAGAAAACTGCAATGGCAGAGGCTTTCTCTAACCATCCTATTTCTAAAAGCTTAAAAGAAGCATATGGCAAGCCTATCGATACATCTGTAGTTACTGATGTACAGGAGATATCTGGTCACGGCATCAAAGCTACAGTTTCAGGAACAGAGGTCCATGTAGGAAATCAAAAGCTTATGACATCTATTGGCATTCAGGTAGAAGAAATTAGAGAGCCAGGCACAATTATCCATGTGGCAATGGATGGAAATTATTGTGGATATATATTAATATCTGATAAGCTAAAAGAACACTCAAAGATGGCAATATCAGGCCTTAAGAGAATTGGCGTTAGAAAAACAGTTATGCTTACAGGTGATAGCAAAAATGTTGCAGATATAGTGGCTACAGAATTAGGTTTAGACGAGGTCTTCGCAGAGCTATTACCTGCAGATAAGGTTTCTAATGTGGAGCGCCTTTTAGAGTCAAAGTCAGAAAAGGAACAGCTTATATTTGTAGGTGATGGTATTAATGACGCACCTGTTCTTTCTAGAGCTGATATTGGCGTTGCCATGGGTGGATTAGGTAGTGATGCAGCCATTGAAGCAGCTGATGTAGTTCTTATGGATGATGATCCTAATAGCATAGTAAAGGCTATTGGTATTTCAAAGAAATGTATGAGAATCGTATATGAAAATATCTATTTTGCAATAGGTATAAAGGTGGCATGTCTTATCCTTGGCGCAATCGGTGTCGCTAATATGTGGATTGCAATTTTCGCAGATGTTGGTGTAATGGTAATCGCTGTGCTTAATGCTATCAGAGCACTTAGAGTGAAAGGAATAAAATAATGGTAAAACACGCAGAGTGTTGTGACGAAAAATGTGTACATACAAATTTGGTAAATAAGGTTTTGGCGGAGCTTCCGGATGAAGATGCGCTATATGATCTTGCAGAGTTATTCAAGGTTTTTGGAGATAGCACGAGAGTGAGAATACTTGTGGCTTTATTTGAGTCAGAGTTATGTGTTTGTGATATCTCAGAGAGCCTTGGAATGACTCAGTCTGCAGTGTCACATCAGCTCCAAATTTTGCGCTCTAATAAACTAGTAAAAAGTCGTCGTGAAGGCAAGCAAATTTACTATAGTCTTGCAGATGAACATGTAGTAACAATCATAGCTCAAGGACTTAGTCATATCCTCGAATGATTTGTCGGAAAATCAGATATTTCGACCAAAATTCTAACAATTAAATTTCCAAAAAGTTGTTGACATTAGCTTGTTTCTCATATATACTCCTTATTGTTCGCAAGCGAGATATCAGAAACGAGCGGACAACAACCTATCGGGGTGTGGCTCAGTTTGGCTAGAGCACCTGGTTTGGGACCAGGGGGTCGCAGGTTCGAATCCTGTCACCCCGACTTAGAAATAAATAATTGTTATGCGGGTGTGGTTCAATGGTAGAACATCAGCCTTCCAAGCTGAATACGTGGGTTCGATTCCCATCACCCGCTTTTTATTTTCTAAGATATCTGAATATGTGTCAGTAGCTCAGCTGGATAGAGCAACGGCCTTCTAAGCCGTGGGTCGGGGGTTCGAATCCCTTCTGGCACATTTAACAATGTTTTTGAAAGCCTACTATCGCAAAGACATTGTTGAGCCTAAAACAGTTTACTGTTTTGTGACAGGCGAACATTCTTGTTTTATTAAACAAGTTAATGATATGGTGGGTGTGGCACAGCTGGTTAGCGCGTCGGATTGTGGTTCCGAAGGTCGAGGGTTCGAACCCCTCTACCCACCCTGTTGCGATAGCAACATCGCACGTTGGGCTATCGCCAAGCGGTAAGGCACCAGATTTTGATTCTGGCATTCGCTGGTTCGAATCCAGCTAGCCCAGTTTCTGGTCTATGCCTTTTTTATTGCGGCTTGGTCAGTCAACTAATTAAATATGGGGTTGTAGCTCAGTTGGTAGAGCACCTGACTTTTAATCAGGTTGTCGGGAGTTCGAGCCTCCTCAGCCTCAGCAATGAAAGCCTTCAGACTTATGTCTGAAGGCTTTTTCTTTTATGTAGGAATCTGTTATATTATTTATGTAGGAGTTAATTTAACAAAGGAGATTAAATAGATGAATCAAGAATCTTTTTCGTTTGTAATCTACATGATTCATGCTTGTGCTAATAAGTGGGGGAAACTACCATCCGAGGTTTATACTATGCTTAGTAGTGTTGATTGTATAAATAATTATTTAGTTAAGCATTTTGATATAATTCATACTCAAAGCACATCCTATGTTATTGATGACATTACAGATTATTTAAATGCAAGAGGTGTTAAAATATGATTGTTTACCATGGCGGAATTGATGTAATTAAGAAGCCAGATATTAATCACTCATATAGACCATTAGATTTTGGTAAAGGTTTTTATATTACTACAGTTAAGGAACAGGCTGAAAAATGGGCTAGAAGAAAGGCTGATATCTTTGATAAGGAAATGTCTATAGTTAACTGTTACGAACTGAAAGCTGATTATGATTCCTTTAACGTAAAGACATTTCCAGATGATTTGATAGAGTGGATAGATTTTGTATGCTCATGTAGAGATGGAAATGAAGAATATAAACAATATGATATTATCATTGGAAAAGTAGCTGATGATAAGGTTTTTAGAGTTGTAGATATGTATCATCAAGGCATCTGGGATAGAGATAGAGCTTTGAAAGAAATCAAGGTATATGAAACTTATGACCAGATAGCTTTTATATCACAAAAAGCTATAGATAATCTTTTGTCTTATAGTTCTTCATATGAGGTTAAATAATGGATGATAAAGTATTAGAACAGGTATACCAGGAAAGCTTGGAAGAGAGATTGATTTCTTATATAGCAAAAGAAAACAATATTTCTCTAGAGAAAGCAATGGCTATCTATTATGGTAGTAAGCTTTCAAATAAAATACATCAAGGAAAGGAAGGAATGCAGTATCTAGACTATAAGGTACTAGCAGATATACTAAAAGAAACAGAGCCAGAGTTGTTTGAAAAATAGTCTTCAATATGAAGGCTCTTTTTTTCGTGTTGTAATAGGTAATAAGGCTTTAAAGGTTTTTGACATATGTCAATATAAATGATATATTTTAATCTGACATATGTCAGAAAATGGAGGGATAGTTTTGCCTAGATTACCAAAGCGTAGAAAAATTAATAGTTTTCCAGACCACTATAGTTTTGTGCCTGAGAATACAGATGCTCTAGAGTTTGAGACTGTGACCTTATCTCTTGATGAGTATGAAACAGTTAGACTATTGGATGCAGAGGGCATGAATCAGGAGGAGTGCGCGGCTAGTATGGGTGTGTCACGTACAACTGTGACTGCTATGTATGAGAGCGCTCGAAGGAAAATTGCAAAAGCATTGGTAAATGGAATGCGTATTCGTATTTCCGGTGGTAATGTGGAGATGAATCCTAATCCAGAGTTTTCTGATATAAATGTAGAGGTAAAAGGAGATAAAATAATGAGAGTAGCAGTAACTTATGATAATGGAAACGTATTTGGACATTTTGGAAGAACAGAAGAGTTCAAGGTATACGATATTGAGGATGGCAAGGTAGTTAACTCTACTATTGTTAGCACAAATGGAGAGGGCTGTGGCGCTTTAGCTGGTGTTCTTCGTATCGCTGATGTAGATACACTTATCTGTGGTGGTATCGGTGGCGGTGCTGTAATGGCACTTCAGGAGGCTGGCATTAAGCTTTATGCAGGAGCTTCTGGAAACACAGACGAGGTAGTAGCTTCATTTATTAATGGAACACTTGCTGCTGTTGGTGAGGCTAACTGTAGCCATCATGATCACGAGCATGAGGCAGGTCATACTTGCCACCATGGTTCATGCCATCAGTAAGATTAAGATTTTAACAATAGTTTAAATAATAGGAGAAATCATGGAAAAGAAGTTAGTAGTAGTTTTCCCTGGAGTTGGGTATCACAGTGATAAACCATTGCTTTACTACACAAAGAAAATAGCAAAGAATTATGACTACGAAATTCGTGAAGTGAAATACGATATAGCAGAGTTTAAATCATCTAGAGAGTTTGATGCCAAAAAGGCAATGGCTGCCTTGGATGCTGCTTTTTTGCAAGTGGATAAGACACTTAAGGATATTAACTTTGAGCAGTATGATAGAGTTATTTTTGTGGGAAAAAGCATTGGCACAGCCCTTATGGCTAAATATGCTATGACATACGAAATTGACGCTGAAATGATTGTTTATACACCTATACCAGAGACATTTGCATTTTTAGGTGCCTGCGAAGGACTTATTTTCCATGGTAGTGCTGATCCCCTCTGTGATACAGAGATGCTTGAGCAATTGTGTGATCAGATGTCGCTTACTTATGCCATAATTCCTAATGCTAATCATTCACTAGAGACTGGTGATGTTGTAGAGGACATCAGAAATTTAAGCAGAGTAATGCAGGCGGTAGATAGAATATTTAAATTGTAGTCAGAATAAACAGTTTTTCTTACTTGAAAAAATAAATCAACGTGATAAAATATAATTGTGCACAATAGATATTGCAAAAGAGTAGGTATTAAATAGGGGGCACAGAGCAATATGAATGAGGAAGAAAAGATACTCAGCGGGAAGCTGTACACACCTGGTGATTCAGAACTGGTAGCGATGAAGCTAAAAGCACATAATCTCAGCATGGATTACAATATTCTTCATGAGGATGAGACCGAAAAAAGGAACGAGATTCTTAGAGCTTTGTTTCCGGATATGGGAGAGAAAAATTTCTTTCAAGGACCAATTTACATACATTATGGTCGTCATACTCATATTGGCTCAGGCTGCTTTTTCAATTTTAATACTACTATTCAGGATGATGGATCAGTGACCATAGGAGATAACAATAATTTTGGCCCAGGGCTTACAATTGCTACTCCCGTTCATCCAATGATTGCCCAGGAGAGAAAGGCCAGAGAATTACCAAATGGAATGAGAAAGGGCTTTTGCTATGCAAAGCCGGTCACAATTGGTAATAACTGTTGGTTCGGTGCAAATGTCACAGTATGTCCAGGTGTTAGCATAGGAGATGATTGTGTCATAGGTGCAGGTTCAGTGGTAACAAAGGATATTCCCTCAGGGACATTTTCTGCAGGTGTTCCTTGCAAGGTTATTCGAGAAATAACAGAGGCGGATTCACTGAGAGGTAATGTTGATTTATTAGGAGAGTATGCAGACATTTTTTGAATTATGAAAGATAAAAATTTTGACATTCAGGGCTACATGACAAAGGGCGTAGAGCGAATAGTGAAGGATTCCCTTCGTGCCACGTTAAAGGACCCAGCTGAGAGTATTTTTATGGCTACCTTTGCGGCAGCCTCTAAAAAGGCATCAAACACAAGACTTAGATACAAAAATGAGGGCTTACACGTACCCCCATTTTTGATTGCTTCCATTACAAGCAACTGCAATCTTCACTGCGCAGGTTGCTACTCTAGACAAAATGAAGCAACTAAGGATTGTGCGCCAGTTGACCAGATGACTGGTGAGGAATGGGGAAAAGTATTTGCTGAAGCAAAAGAATTAGGAATTAGCTTTATTCTTTTAGCTGGCGGTGAGCCACTTCTCCGCAAGGATGTTATAAAGTCTGCGGCGGAATACAAGGATATCCTTTTCCCAATCTTTACAAATGGTGTATTCATTAGTGATGAGTATTTTGAGATGTTTAATAAGCATCGCAATCTTGTTCCAATAATGAGTATTGAGGGACACAAGGAAGCTACTGATAATCGTCGTGGCGAGGGCATTTACGACAAACTAATTTCCAATATGGAAAAGTTTAAAGAAAAGCATTTGATTTTTGGAAATTCAGTTACAGTAACTACCGAAAATTTTGATGATGTTCTTTCTGACGACTTTGTATCAATGCTGGGCGGTTATGGCTGCAAGGCTGTAATATATGTAGAATATGTTCCAGTGTCGGATGAGAGCAAGAATTTGGCGCTTTCAGAGGAGCAAGAGGGGCAGCTTAGAGCGAGAATAGCTGAGCTAAGAGAACAGTATCAGGAAATGGTGTTTATTTCCTTCCCAGGAGATGAAAAATCTTCAGGAGGCTGTGTGGCAGCAGGTAGAGGCTTCTTCCATATCAATTCTCATGGTGGAGCAGAGCCTTGTCCATTTTCACCTTATTCAGATACAAATGTTAGAGAAGCATCTCTTAAGGGGGCTATTTCCTCACGTTTGTTCAAGGTATTGCAGGATACAGATATATTAATGGATGACCATGTAGGTGGTTGTGTTTTATTTGAAAAGAGAGATCAGGTTCAGGCAATACTACAGCAATAAACAGATTTAAATCCTAGGAGCAATCCTAGGATTTTTTTAATTATTTATTATTGAAAGACCTAAGTCCTTTATGGCATAATGTTTCTTAAATTTGTACAGGAGTATTAGGCCATGAGAGACAACATAGTTTTAATCGGAATGCCAGGAGTTGGCAAAAGCACACTTGGTGTAGTGCTTGCAAAGGAGTTAGGATACGAGTTCGTTGATGCAGATTTGCTTATCCAAAAGCAGGAGAAGCAGCTGTTAAAGGATATTATTGCAAGCAAGGGTGTGGATGGATTTTTGGCAATTGAAAATCAAGTAAATGCCAACATTCAAACTACTAAGACAGTTATTGCAACAGGCGGAAGCGTTATTTATGGCAAGGAAGCTATGGAGCATCTAAGGAAAATTGGAACTGTTGTATACCTAAAGCTTGATTATGAAACTCTTGATAGTCGACTTGGCAGCCTTAAGGGACGTGGTGTTGTCTTAAAGGATGGACAGGATTTACAGGCTCTCTACAATGAACGCATACCGCTATATGAAAAATATGCAGATGTAATTGTTGATGAGGGAGGTCTTGATTTAGAGCAAACTCTTGATGAGGTATTAAAAAAGTTGCAGAACGCTTAGCGCTCTGCAACTTTTTTGTATCCAGTCTTTACTAACCATTTCTGGTCAATGATTTTGATTTCTTCGCCAAATAAAATGTGAAGTCTTACAGATGATGGCTGCTGCTCGATTTCTTTAACAGTGCCTTCGCCGAATTTTGGATGACTAACAGTGTCACCAACTTCGTATTTAATTTTGGCATTTTCCATATTTTTGTAAGCACGTTGTGTGCGGTAAGTATCTAACATACGAACCTGATTGTGGTCTACATTTGGACGTGTGAGAACTGATTCATAATCTATCTTTTTGATGCTTGCATCTTCGATGTAGTAATCAGAAGGAACTGCACCAATTAATGAACAGCAATACTTCCATGCACTGCCGTGTACACCTGGCTGCCAATTATATTTGTCAGGGATGCTAAGGTGGTGTGCCATGTAGTGTGCGTATTCATGCTTGTAAAGATTAATGCGATCATTTTTGCTGATTTGCTCATTCATGCAAAAGCCAATGAAAAAGAGTGAGAATTGAAATTGTTCTTCATTATCATAAGATGCTGGTAAGTAAGA
Organism: Pseudobutyrivibrio sp.; assembly: GCF_015057185.1. Taxonomy (GTDB): domain Bacteria; phylum Bacillota; class Clostridia; order Lachnospirales; family Lachnospiraceae; genus Pseudobutyrivibrio. The sequence continues at coordinate 45,591 of NZ_SVEV01000011.1, forward strand.
ACCGAGAGCCTTCTCATCCATGCCAAAGGTGATTGGAAGTTCAGCTCCGTGTAAGCCTAATTTGTGATCAAGAACTGAATAAAGAGCAGTTATTTCAGCACGAAGAATAGGCTCTTCATCGTGCAATAATTTTAGCATATCTTTTTTAGTCATTATCATACTCCTTAAAAAACGAACTGCAATCAAGTATAGCAAGGAATTTATACACAGACAATTACCAGTTTCACAAAAACGTGACATTTTAATTTTATGTTTGCTATTTACTTAGTTTCAAAAGTGCCGACATATAGTATGAAGGTGTAAGTAGATTTATGCCTTTTTGGAGGTGCGCATATGAGAAAAACAATAAATAGATTAAAACGTATATTAACACTCACTTTGGTGATTTTCATGGGTACAGCGTTAATAGGTGTTTCTTTAAATGCTGATGCTAAGAAAAAGGCCAGTTCCTCAACATATGCTGAGGGTGATGACATAGCTTTTGGTACACTAGACAACACCATTATTAACTGGACCATTCTTACATATGACGATACTACAAAGATTGCCTTTGTTGTTGCTAGAAAAACACTTACATCAAATTCTATCACCTCCTATAAGCAGGCAATTATAAATAGTTATCTTCAGTCGGGTACTTCGGCAGGATATGTACAATGGGCCGACAGCTACTGGAGAGGTTGGTTAAATCAGGTATTTTACTATAATTCCTTTACAGAAGCTGAGCGTGCCATGATTCAGCAGACACCTCTTACTACTGCAGATGCTCAAAAGAGTATTATGAATTTCTATCATGACACAACATTGGATTCATATTATGTGGCAAATGGTGTAAAGAATTCACTAAATATGAATATTTATAATAACCAAACACCAACCAATGACTATATTTTCTTCCTTTCATCGGATGAATTTACTGATAATCTTGATAAAATAAAATTTGAAACCACCGCCCAGTGGCCACTTAGAACTAATTCTTATGATGACCCAGCTAAAGGTCTATATGTAAATGACACAACAAAGCTTGTCGATAGACAGTTTTTCTATATGGGAACTGGAATCAGACCTGCTATGTACATTCAGCTAGGAGAGCCTGAAGCTACAACTGATAGTAGCACGGATAGTACAAGCACAACTGCTACAACAACTGATACAGCTAGCACAAAATCTACGGCGGATACAACAACTACTAATTCAACAAGTGATACAACTACAACTGCTAGCACTACTACAAGTACTGCAGCAACTACCTCTACAACTCAGAAAGCTAGCGGTGGAAGTAGTCGAAGTTATGCCAACAATGCTACTAATATAGGCAATATTAATTTGCCTGATGATGCATCCTATGAATTATCCTCAGGTTCATCTGCTCAAGTGGCGTTGAACACCGATTATTTAAATAGCACTGATAAGGAATATAATGTGACTTATACGTCCTCGAATGCAAGTGTTTTTACAGTTGATTCAAATGGAGTAATAACATCTGCTGGTAAGGGAACGGCAACGCTTACAGTTCGAATGAAAAAATCAAATGGAAAAGTCTATACAATGACCTGCCGAATTGATGTTACGTAGCAAAGTTTTTTTCATCCTGCTCCAAATGGGGCAGGATTTTTTTATAGATATTTAATATTTTTTTATTAGTAATCCAAGGTCATAAGCTATATACTATGTATAGAAAAGGTTCATATACATAAGGAGGACTTAAAATGTATTACGGTTATGGATACGGTTACGGATATGGATTTGATTGGACTATTTTACTTGTATTAGTGGGAGCATTGATTAGTGGTCTTGCTACAATTAACGTAAAGAGTACATTTAGTAAATATAATAAAATGAGAAACTATCGTGGTCTTACGTCTAACCAGGTTGCAGAGCAGATTTTGCATTCTGCTGGAATTTATGATGTTAGAATAGAAAGAATTCGTGGTAACCTTACTGATCACTATTCGCCAAAGGAAAAGGTGCTTAGACTTTCTGATGCAGTTTATGGTCAGACTAGTGTAGCAGCTATTGGAGTAGCAGCTCATGAGTGTGGACACGCGATTCAACATCAGGAAGAATATGGCCCACTTAATTTACGAGCAGCATCAGTTCCACTTGCTAATATTGGTTCATGGGTATCATGGCCTGTGATTTTAATTGGATTACTCATTGGTTCTACACCACTTGCACAGTTTGGTATTTTCCTTTTTGCATTTGTAGTGTTCTTCCAGCTGATTACACTTCCTGTTGAGTTTGATGCCAGTGCTAGAGCCCTTAGAATTCTCGATCAGTACAATATATTAGAAGGCCAAGAGCATGCAGGAGCTAAAAAGGTTTTAAAGGCTGCGGCCCTTACATATGTAGCAGCTTTATTTACTACAATTTTACAGCTTGCTAGATTGGTTTTGATTGTTAATAGCAGAAGCAGAGATTAGCGAAAGTTGGAGAATAGCTTGACTTATTTGCAGGACATTCAAAGAATAACTAAAAAAGAACTATTGCAGCCTGACTATCCCAGTGGAACATTGGTAATAACAGATAGCCAGGCTGTTATTGATGAATGCCTCAGGAGAAAGCTACCGGTTGCTGCTTTTGAGCATGATAGCGTTTCTAATCTAAAATGCGATTATATTCTTATGGATGTGGATGATGTAGATGATATCGAGTTCGAAAATATTTATCGTAGATATATGGGGATTCCTCTTGATATAGCCCAAACTGAAAGAACCTATATCAGAGAATTTGCTATGAAAGATTTGGATGATTTGTTTGAGCTATATAATAAGCCGGGAATCACCGAATATATGGAACCTCTTTTTGAGTACGAAAGAGAGCGCCAATATGAGGAAAACTACATCGAATATGTATATAAATTATATGGTTTTGGAATGTGGTTGATTTTCGATAAAACTACCAATAAACTAATAGGTAGAGCTGGGATTGAGGTGCGTGAGACCTGTGAAAAGGAAAATCAGGCTGAGCTGGGCTTTTGCATTGCCTCTGATATGTGGAGAAGGGGACTGGCTTACGAAGTTTGCACATGCATAATCAAAATCGCTAGAGAAAAGTATGGGCTTACTAGCTTAATCGCACGATGTGATCCTGATAATAAGGCCAGTAGAGGTTTGCTGACCAAATTAGGTTTTTATCAGATTGGCTCTGAGCCAGATGGTGATTTTCGCTACTATAGGGAGATTATTTGATATGGATTTAAAGTCTTATCAGCATGAGGTGGTGGTAACAGATGCGGGGTTGCCATTCAAATTGTTTTCTTTTGAGGGGGCTAACGGTGGCTATGTTAGAGATAAGCATTGGCACCGTTCTATAGAAATATTTGCGGTGTGGGAAGGTCGTTTGGAGTTTTGCCTTCATGACAAAAAGGTTCCTCTCTCAAATGGTGAGTTTGTAATTGTAAATAGCAACGAGGTTCATAGTATTTCTGCCCCGAATCCTAATAGGACTGTTGTGCTTCAGATTCCGCAGGATACTTTCGCTGATTATTTTACAGATGATCAGTTTATATGGTTTTCCCATGGGGACAGAGAATCTGACCATCGTGTGTTTACACTTCTTCAGGAAATGTATTTGATTAATTCTAACGGAGAAGAGGGAAACAAGCTTCAGGTCCTAAGCCTGTACTACGAGCTTTTATATTTGCTTGTTACCAAATATCGCAAATTCAATGTAAATGATGAAATACTAAACAGCAATAAACAGCTGAAAAAACTATCAAATATTACTAGATATATGAAGGATCATTATGCTGAGCCTTTGTCCCTTGAAATGATGGCTGATCAGTTTAATTATTCTCCATCTTATTTGTCTAGAATGTTTCAAAAGGATGCTGGGATTAATTTCAAGGATTATCTTTTAAGCATTAGACTAGAACATGCAGTTAGGGAGCTAGAGGAGACTGGTGGACAGATAGTGGACATTGCTCTTGGTAATGGATTCCCAAATTCTAAAGCTTTTTCAAATGCTTTTAGAGATAAATATGGTGTTTTGCCTAGTGAATACAGAAAAAATAAAAGCGAGGATTAAATATGGCAAAAAAGTATTATGCTGTAAAGGTTGGTAAGAAGCCTGGGATTTACTGTTGTGAATGGAGTCAGGTGGAGCCTTTAATAAAAGGATATTCAGGCGCTAAATATAAAGGATTTACTTCTAGAGAAGAGGCGGAGGCATTCATGAATGATGCAGCAGTCGATTCTGGAGTAAAAAAGCCTGCAAAGGCATCAGCAGGAAACGTTGATGTTAATATAGTTTCACCTAAGGAAGCTTTAGAAAACTTAAAAAAGGTAAAAGTGGATATTGGTAAAAATCCTGAAGGAAGGGTTGAACAATGCTCCATTCGGTCGGATAAGGTTAGAAATAGATGGGTGGACACCTGCAGATTGATAGATGAAATGCTTCAAAATGCCTATTCTAACCCTGTGGATGTACGGGATTTTGCCAATAGAAATGATGTTCAGAATTTGGCTCGTAAATATGGCATGAATCTTAACGAAACAGCTGTTTTTGATGATATAGCCAAAGAGTTTGATGCTGTAGCTTTTGTTGATGGCGGCGGAAATAAGGGCGCTGGCGATGATATTATTGATTTGGGAATTGAAGGAGAAAACCTTGAATACGCTAGCTCAAAAATAGTATATGGAGTTGTACTGTGTAATTTAAAGCAAAAAACAATTACTTTATATAGATATGTAATGGACAGAGCTATTGAATACAAAGACTTTTTTAGACAATCAAATGTTGCTGGAGAAGAGCTTGCGGCATTATTAGCAATGTATATTTTCAAAAAAGAAGGCCTAGAAAAAGTATGTATTTATCAGGACAACAATTTGCCTGCAAAATATTATTCAGGTAAGTTCAAAGCCATTCACAATAGGAATGACGCTCCGGGACAGATATTTATTAACAGCAGTATAGATTATCTTGAGGATGGAATGGATATTAATTTCCTTTACGTCCCTTCTGAACATGAATGTGCTTCTAAAAAGGATAAATTGGAAAAGGGCAGAAAAATGTATGAAGCCCAGGATATCATAAAGCTCTCTTTTGACCAGGCAGAGTTTTTCAATGGTATTTCAGATAGGTTAGCAGATTATAATATTGAGTAAAAAAAGAGCATCGCAATTTGCGATGCTCAAACTTTTTTAAATTAGAATGTTGCGCTGTAGATTTCGTTTCCGTCACCGTCAACGTATACGATAACCATTTCAACATCAACATCTGTTTCTTTTTCGATTAACTCTTTTGAAGATTCGAATGTAGAACTCATGCTGTCCATTGTGCTCTCTAACTGCTCTGCAAGTGCATCCTTTTCTTCGCCCTCATATGAACCGCCGATATCGAAAGTATAAGTCATTGTGTTTTCCTCAACCTCGATGTCACACATATCACCGTATGTTTCAGTGATTTCCTGCCACTCATCATCATGCTCATCGAAATAAGCCTCTAATGTCTTTGGCTTTCCGCATCCAACTAAAAGTACAGCGGCCATTAATGATGCTACTAAGATTCTAGATAAATTTTTCATATATATGTCCTCCTTGTGGTTCCCACAAACCAAAATACTATAGATAAAGCATACAAAAGTCAATAGATATTGCTAAAAAAATACACAATATTACACATTGTGTGTAGCTTTATGGTTTATTCCTAATTTTTATTAGGACAAAAAAATGACATCACATAGTAAAGATTTAAAAGTCTACAAATGTTTTTGTTTGCTATTATAATTTTACAAATCAGGAAAAATTTGTTGAGATTTAACAACTGAAAGTATTAAGGAGGGTAATAACTATGACAAACATGCCAAATGTAAAAATTGGTGTAGTAGCAGTTTCTCGTGACTGCTTCCCAGAAAGCTTATCTGTAGACAGAAGAAAGGCGCTCATCGAAGCATATACAAAGAAGTATGGTTCAGAGCATATCTATGAGTGTCCTGTATGTATAGTAGAAAGTGAAATTCATATGGTACAGGCTCTTGAGGATATCAAGAAGGCTGGATGTAATGCACTTTGTGTATATCTTGGAAACTTTGGTCCAGAAATCTCTGAGACACTTCTTGCAAAGCACTTTGATGGACCTAAGATGTTCTGTGCAGCAGCAGAGGAGACAGGCAATAGCTTATTAGATGGTAGAGGAGATGCTTACTGCGGTATGCTTAATGCATCTTACAACCTTCAGCTTAGAAATGTTAAGGCATATATCCCTGAGTATCCAGTCGGTGATGCTGAGGATTGCGCTGACATGATTCATGACTTTGAGCCAATCGCTCGTGCAGTTATCGCACTTTCAGATTTAAAGATTATCAGCTTTGGTCCACGTCCAATGAACTTCCTTGCTTGTAATGCACCAATCAAGCAGCTCTACAACCTTGGTGTTGAAATTGAAGAGAACTCAGAGCTTGATCTTTTCGAAGCATTCAACAAGCACGCTGGTGATAGCCGTATTCCAGAGGTTGTTGCAGATATGGAGAAGGAGCTTGGCGCTGGAAATAAGAAGCCAGAGGTTCTTGAAAAGCTTGCTCAGTATGAGCTTACACTTAAGGATTGGGTAAGAGATCACAAGGGATATCGTAAATACGTAGCAATCGCTGGTAAGTGCTGGCCTGCATTCCAGACACAGTTTGGTTTCGTTCCTTGTTATGTAAACTCTCGTCTTACAGGTGAAGGAATCCCTGTATCATGTGAGGTTGATATCTACGGATGTCTTTCAGAGTTCATCGGTACAGTTGTATCAGAGGATGTTGTAACACTTCTTGACATCAACAACTCAGTACCAAAGGATATGTACAATGAGGAAATCAAGGGTAAGACAAATTACACACTTGAGGATACATTCATGGGATTCCATTGCGGAAATACATGCTCTAGAAAGCTTGCATTCTGCGAGATGAGAAACCAGAAGATTATGGCACGTACTCTTCCTGTAGAGGTTACAAACGGAACACTTGAAGGTGATATCGCTCCAGGTGAAATCACATTCTACAGACTTCAGTCTACAGCTGACAACAAGCTTCGTGCTTACATTGCACAGGGTGAAGTTCTTGATGTTCGAACAAAGTCATTTGGTTCAATCGGTGTATTTGCAATTCCTGAGATGGGTAGATTCTATCGTCACTGGTTAATCGAGAAGGGATTCCCACATCACGGAGCTGTTGCATTTGGTCACTACGGAAAGTCACTCTTCGAAGTGTTCAAGTACATCGGAGTGGACGTAGACGAAATCGGATACAACCAGCCTGCAGGCGTACGTTACCCTACAGAGAATCCTTGGAGATAATTTAAACTGAGTAGTGACTGACGTGTAGTTTTTCATGCTCCCGCAGGGCACCCCTCGTACTCGAGCTAGGCAACTTTCCGCTATGCGGCGCCCTCCTAGCTCGGTACGATACTGTCTCCGTTTCACTACGGTCGGTGCTTAACAAAGGTCCACAGGACCTTTAGCACCCCTGCTCGCGCTTGCCAAGACTTTGAGTCAGTCACTTTTTATTTATACAAGATTATAGTAGATAACGCCTTGAGGCGTGGTTTTACGAAAAAGGAGAATGGAAAATGTATTATATTGGTGTAGATCTTGGTACTTCCGCAGTAAAACTCCTTCTCATGGAAGGTAACGGAAAAATCGAGAAAATCGTTTCAAAGGAATATGACCTTAGCTTTCCACATCCAGGTTGGTCTGAGCAGAAGCCAGAGGATTGGTGGACTCAGGTAATTGCAGGACTTAAGGAGCTCACTTCAGAGGTTGATAAGACAAAAGTTGCTGGTATTTCATTTGGTGGCCAGATGCATGGTCTTGTTACTCTTGATGCAGATGATAATGTGATTCGCCCAGCAATTCTTTGGAATGATGGACGTACAGGAAAAGAGACAGATTATCTTAACACTGTAATAGGAAAAGATAAGTTGTCTCAGTATACAGCAAACATTGCATTTGCAGGATTTACAGCACCAAAGATTCTTTGGATGCAGGAAAATGAGCCAGGGCTTTGGGCAAAGGTTGCAAAGATTATGCTTCCAAAGGATTACATTGCTTATAAGCTTTCAGGAAGCTTCTGCACAGATTATTCTGATGCCAGCGGCATGCTTTTGCTGGATGTAAAGAATCGTTGTTGGAGCAAGGAAATGATGGATATTTGCCATGTTTCAGAAGCTCAGCTTCCAAAGCTTTATGAAAGCTACGAGGTAGTAGGCACAATCAAACCAGAGGTTGCATCAGAGCTTGGCTTTACTAATGATGTAAAGATTATCGCAGGCGCCGGCGATAACGCTGCAGCTGCTGTTGGTACAGGCACAGTTGGAGAGGGCAAATGTAACCTTTCAATCGGTACATCAGGTACAATCTTTATCTCTAGCAAGAACTTTACAGTAGACCCTGCAAATGCACTTCACTCATTTGACCATGCTGATGGTGGATATCACCTTATGGGATGTATGCTTTCAGCAGCATCATGCAATAAGTGGTGGATGGATGAAATCCTTAAAACAAAGGATTACCCTGCAGAACAGGCTGGTATCAAAAATCTTGGAGAGAATCATGTATTTTACCTTCCATACCTTATGGGAGAACGTAGCCCACACAACAATCCTGATGCTCGTGCTATGTTCATCGGCATGTCTATGGATACAACACGTGAGGACATGACACAGGCAGTACTTGAAGGTGTTGCCTTTGGACTTCGTGATTCCCTTGAGGTAGCTCGTTCACAGGGCATCAAGATTGAGCGCTCTAAGATTTGCGGTGGTGGCGCTAAATCTCCATTATGGCAGCAGATTATAGCTTCTGTTATGAATCTTAAGCTTGATATTCTCGAGAATGAGGAAGGACCAGGACTTGGTGGTGCTATACTTGCAGCAGTTGGTTGCGGAACGTACGCTTCCGTTGAGGAAGCGTGCCAGGCGATAGTACGAGTAAAGGAAACTATAGAGCCTGATCCAGAATTGATTCGTAAATACGAAGAGAGATATCAGGAATTTAAGAAGCTTTATCCTACAGTTAAATCATTATTCTAAAAACATTGGCCTGTAGCCGGTTTTTTAATTATCTGAAAAAATTTTAAAAATTGTATTGACAACTTTAATACCCTAGTGTACTATTCATATAGTGCACTAGGGTATTGTTATTAAGAGGAGTTATAAATGTTAAAGTATGAAACAAACGCGCCAATTTATTTGCAGGTTGTTGATGCAATAAAGCTTGACATTATCAATGGCAAGCTAAAAGCGGGAGACAAGCTACCATCAGGTCGTGATTTGGCGATTCAATACACTATAAATCCTAATACCGCCGCTAGGGTTTATCAGGAATTGGAACGTCAGGAAATATGCTTTACAAAACGAGGTATGGGTACCTTTGTCACAGAAGACCACCAAAAAATAATTGAGTGCAGAAAACAAATGGCTGATGAAACCTTGCACAGGTTTTTAATTGGCCTAAAGGAGCTTGGAATAACCAAGGAAGAAGCAATTGAAATGATTAACGAAGCAAATGACATTTGCTTAATTTAGGAGGATGATGAAATGCTAGAGAGTGTTAATGTAACGAAAAAGTTTCTTAACAAAGTGGCAGTGGATAATGTATCTATGACTTTAGAGCCAGGACATATTTATGCACTACTTGGACCTAACGGAAGTGGTAAGACCACATGGATGAAAATGGTTGCAGGTCTTATCAAACCAACCAGCGGAGTAATTTTATACAAGGGGGCTCCTGTTAGTATTGAGTCTCGTAAGGAAATTGCCTACATGTCTACTGAGCCATATTTTTATGATTGGATGACAGTTTTAGATGTTGGCAAATACTATCAGGATTTCTTTGGAGATTTCGATTTTAATAAATATGCTAGATTGATTGATCTGATGGAATTATCCATGGATTTAAAACTTAAAAACCTTTCTTCAGGTATGATGGCCAAGCTTAAAGTTGCTGCAACAATGGGACGTAACTCAAAAATCTACATGCTTGATGAACCTTTAAATGGAATTGATTTATTAGCACGCGACCAGGTTATGAAGGCTGTTCTCACAGAGACTTCTCCGGATAATATTCTTATTATTTCTAGTCATTTGGTAGAAGAACTTGAGTCAGTAGTAGATAGAGCCATTTTTATTAAGGAAGCAAAGCTACAGGGTATCTATGACTTGGAGCTTATGAGATCAGGCTCAGGAGTATCTATTGCAGACAAGTATCGTGAAGTATACGCTAGATAAGGGAGGTCAAAAATGGGAAAGCTATTAAAATATGAATTTCGTAAAACACTTGGAATAAAAATGATTATTCTCGCAATAACAGCTGTTATTGAGGCATTTGTTTTAATTGGATTATACACAGAAAGTGAAGATACATTTGCAATTTCTACATGCATTTTAGTTTTAGAATCATTTGTAGCCATCATACTTATTGGTATCTATGGAATTAGATTACTACATAAGGATTTAAATACAAAACAAAGCTATATGCTTTTTATGACACCTAACAGCAGCTACAAGATTCTTGGATCAAAGGTTATCGAAAGCGGTGCATCTATCATAATTGGTGGATCCTTCTTCATCGCTCTTGGAGCGCTTGATGCAGTACTTATTTCAGCAAAATATGGTGAATTAGAAGAAATGTTTGATGCATTGGGATACTTTTTCTCTGACTTAGTTAGACTTGATAGTGGTGTAGTAATAACTAGCCTCTTCTCAATGCTTGTTTCTTGGTTATTTGTAATCACACTTGGATTCTTCGCAGAAGTAATTGCAGCTACATTATTAAATGGAAGAAAGCACAGCTCGATTCTCAGCTTTATTATCTTCATTGTAATCTTAATTGTAGTTAGCAATGTAGTTGCTAATGTTGCTCATCCAGGTAGTAGCTCTTCGTACATTTCTATATCATATAATATAATTAACATAGTAATCTACGCACTATTATCATTAGTTATGTACTTTATAACAGCATGGATTATGGACAACAAGCTTTCAGTGTAGTTATCTAATGTTGTTATAAAATGTGAAAATATTGTTAAAAATCTGTGAATAATAACAATTGAATATAACCTCTCTACTGTATATCATATAGACCGTTGTTTTTTGTGTGAAAGTAGAGAGGTTATTTTATGTTAAGCATTCTTATGTTAGTAGTTTTTAGTTTAGCAACATTATTTTTCATCGGTTTTATCGTAGAAAATGCAACTTATGCAAAGCGTTCTATTGCACTAGAAGATACAGCTTGCATCATTAGAGCCGTAGGTGCCATCATCGTAAGCGTACTTGCAGTTACAGCCCTTTGGCTTCAGGCTTGTTACTACTTTTTCTTTGCATAATAAATTGCTCTTAAGCGCTCCCTTTGTGGAGCGTTTTTTATTGCTTGCCATTTTGGTATATTGCCCACTCGGACCCCGCGTTCCACCATGGCCGCCACCCCTGCCCCCTGTAGACAAACACTTCACAAGAATATTTTGTTTTCCTAATATGCAAAGACTCGCATCTTTTATTAGCATGTGTCTTTCTCATGTCTGTGACTTCTTGTGGGCTGCTTTATGAAAAGCCCACAAGAACCTGGCTTTGCCAGGCAATATTTTCTTTCAGAAAATATTGGTCTATGTCCGGTTCATGATTTTCTGATGAAAATCATGGACCTGTACAATTTTGAAAAAAGTATTTTATGGGCGGACATCAAAAACTATATTTAGTACAACTCAGGCTCAGGGGGAATTGGGTGATTTGGGAGTGCGCTTAGAAAATTAAAAGCAGGATTATCAATATATTGGCATGCGCCGCTAGGACGGCGGCGCAAGTGCGACACGCGACACGATGTCGTATAAAGCACGGTGCCAATATATGATAATCCTGCTTTTTAAATTTTCTTAGCAAACGTACTATGAACCCGATTCCCCCTTGAGACCTGAGTTGTACCAATTAAAATAAACTAATATATCCGCCCAGTAAAAATACATTTTTCAAAATAGTTCATCCATAGAAAGACACATGCGGGATGCTCCCTTTTGCATATTGGAAAACTAAAAATATTCGTGAAATTGTGTTTGTCTACAGGGGGGGCAGGGGTGGCGGCCATGGCTGGAAGTGGGGCCCGAGTGGGCAGGAAAATTAGAGGGCAAGCAATAAAAAAAGCACCACAGAAAACTGTGATGCTTAAGAGCAGTTCCTAGCGGAATCGAACCGCTGTTTTCGCCGTGAGAGGGCGACGTCTTAACCGCTTGACCAAGGAACCATGTGCTGTCTTGCCTCAGCGACGAGATAAATAATACTATGGCTAGACAGTTTCGTCAAGGGGATTTTTAAATTTTTTTTGGAAATTTGTATTTATTTCCATTTTGCACAAAATGTCTATTAATCTAAAACGTTTACGTTGACATTATAGCAGAAGTGTCGCAGAAAGTATTTTGTTTCGTTGCGGTTTTTAAGTAGAACATTTAGAATGAAAATAGGTATTTATTTATGTAAAAGGGAGGGATGTTTATGGCTCAAACTAACATGCTAGCTATGATTCTGGCTGGTGGGCGAGGAAGTCGTCTACATGAGCTAACTAGTAAGGTGGCTAAGCCAGCAGTTTACTATGGAGGAAAGTATCGAATAATTGATTTTCCGTTAAGTAATTGCGCCAATTCGGGCATTGATATAGTGGGAGTGCTTACACAGTATGAATCTGTACTGCTTAACAGTTATGTTGCAGCAGGTGGTCGTTGGGGTCTTGATACCAAAGACAGTGGTGTCTTTGTTCTTACACCTAGAGAGAAGGCTGACTCAGGTCTAGATGTCTACCGCGGAACAGCGGATGCAATTTCTCAGAATATCGATTTTATTGATTCCTATGATCCGGAATATTTGCTTGTTTTATCAGGCGATCATATTTACAAAATGAATTATGATAAGATGCTCAGCTTCCATAAAGAAAATGGTGCTGACGCTACTATTGCAGTTCGTAGTGTACCGATGAAAGAGGCTAGTCGTTTTGGAATTATGAATACAGACGATACTCGCCGAATTATCGAATTCGAAGAAAAACCAGAAAAGCCAAAGAGTAATCTTGCATCTATGGGTATCTATATTTTCAATTGGAAGACAATGAGAAAGATGCTTATCGAAGATATGAAGAATCCTGATTCTTCACATGACTTTGGTAATGATATCATTCCGATTATGTTGGATGAGAAAAAGAAGCTCTATGCTTATGAGTTCTCAGGATATTGGAAGGATGTAGGAACAATTGATTCTCTCTGGGAGGCAAATATGGACCTTCTAGATGGAGATAATGAGCTAAATTTGGATGATACTTCTTGGAAGATTTATACAGAGGATAGTGGTATTGTGCCACAGTATATCGCTTCATCTGCAAAAATTGATTGTGCTTATATTAATCAGGGCGCAGCAGTTGGTGGAGAAGTTTCTAGATCTGTTGTATTTACTAATTGTAAAATCGCACCAGGTGCAAAGGTAATCGATTCTGTTTTGATGCCGGGAGCTACTGTGTTAGAAGGAGCTACGGTTACTAGAGCAATTGTTGCAGCCAATGTTCGCATTGGCAAAAATGCAAAGGTTGGTGATAAAAAGAGCGAGGAAATCCTTCTCGTGTCAAAGAATGTAAAGGGGGAGGATTAGTATGGCAAATAAGGCTTTTGGCGTAATTAATTCTGCGGCTAATAATATACGAGTTGAAGGTCTTCATGATTATAGACCTATAGGCGCATTTTCCTTCTTAGGAAGATTTAGAGTTATCGATTTTCCGATTTCGAACTTTAGCAATAGCGGAATGGATAGGATTCACGTTTATCTAAATAGTAGACCACGTTCCATAGTTGAGCATATTGGCTCTGGACGTCATTACAATATTAATTCTAAGCGTGGTAGCATCCAAATGATGTTTACCCAGAATAATGGACATAGTTCAATTTATAATACTGATATTAATGCATATTTGGAGAATATCGAACAAATTGAGCGTATGCCTCAGGATTATGTGGTGATTGCACCAAGCTATATGGTGTACAAACAAGATTTTCAATTGCTGCTTGATACTCACGTGGACAGTGGTGCTGATATTACATTGCTTTATCATAAGGTTGATCAGGCAAAGGAATACTATCGTGGCTGCAATATTGTTACTCTTAATAAACAAAAGGGTGTAGAGAGTGTTCAGAGAAATATGGGCACTGCAAAAGATAGAAATATTAGCATGGACACATATGTAATGTCCAAGGAAGTATTTATTTACTTGATTAATAAGGCAAAGAGAGATTCATCAGCATACTCACTGGCAGATATGATTGGAATTGCTTGCAAGGAAATGGATGTAAGAGGATATCAGCATAAAGGATATTTTGCAGCAATCACTAGCCTAGATGATTATTATCGTGCAAATATGGAGTTGCTTGATTATGCTACTGCAATGGATTTCTTCAAAGCAGAGTGGCCATTCTATACAAAGACAACTGATGCTTGTCCTACTCAATATTATCATGGAGCAAAGGTTACTAATTCTATGATTTGTAATGCAGGCTTGATTGAGGGTACTGTTGAGAATTCGATTATCGGTCGTAATGTCCACATCGGCAAAGGTGCAGTTGTTAGGAACTCTATTATTTTATCGTACGCGGATATTGGAGAAGGAACATACATCGAAAATGCCGTTATTGATAAATGGGTAAAGGTTAAGAAAATAAATAAAATAGTGTCTGAATCAGTTACACCAGCTTATATTAAGCGCAACGACGTACTGTAGATTCATAATACAAAGCCCAGGTCATTAGACTTGGGCTTTTGATATATGTGGGGATAAATGTTATCATAACAACTGTAAATTGATTAATAGATAGGCGGTAAGAAATGAAATTCCCAAAGGACCCTGTAATGCTACTTTCAGCGGTAAATACAGCATTACGTGATTATTACAGTAGTTTTGAAGCATTGGTGGAGGATAATGAAGTAGATGGAGATGAGATAATTGCAAAGCTTGCAAGCATTGATTATCACTATGATCCAACTATGAATAAGTTTAGATAATTATGAAAAAGTTTATTGCAACGTTATTTAAAACAATTGCTATATTGGTTTTGGTGGCAGCAGTAGCATGGTATGCATTTGCTGAGGATGGACCATTTAATGCTCAGGCTAGAGAGTTTGCAAAGGAACATAACATACATGAAAATCTGGCATGGCTAATAGGTGAGGATGAGGTCCAAGAGAGCACCGAGGAGACGACCGAGGCTACAACAGAAGATAAACAAGTGGACGTAACAGCCGAGGAAGAACCGGCAGACATGACCACAAATATTGTTTTTACAGGTGATGTGGAAATTAGTGAATATGTTCAGGCTAATTATGATGCATCTGGAGTTGGTGGAGTTGTTAGCCCAGAGGTTAATAGCCTTTTGAATGACGCTGATATCGCCATGATTAATAATGAGTTTTGCTTTTCCACTAGAGGACAGCAGGCTCCTGATAAGCAGTATACCTTCAGAGTTAATCCAAGCTATGCTCAGCTACTTACAGATATGGGTGTAGATATAGCAGGTCTTGCTAACAATCATGTTTTGGATTATGGTCAGGATGCTCTTACAGATACATTTACTACTTTGTCTGATGCTGGCATTGAATATACAGGAGCAGGTAATAGCCTAGAGGAAGCTAGCAAACTTATCATAAAAACAGATGATGCTGGCCGTACATATGGCTTCTTGGCAGCTAGCCATGTTATCCCGGTTGGCAGCTGGAATGTTGTAAATTCTCAGCCAGGTGAATTCTGCTTCTACGACGAGACAGATTTGTTAAATGCCATTTCTGAGGCCGATAGTCAGGTTGACTATCTGTTTGTTATGGTGCACTGGGGAGTAGAGCATACCACCGAATTAGAAGATTATCAGGTTAATGATGGTCATAAAATGATAGATGCTGGGGCAGATGCAGTAATCGGAATGCATAGCCATTGTTTGCAGCCAATAGAGTATTACAATGGCAAGCCTATTTTTTATAGTCTTGGCAATTTTATATTTAACCAATCAATCAAATCAGGCTGCGGTGGTGCAGTTGAGTTCTCCATTGATGAAAATGATGCAATCAGCTACCGCATAGTGCCGATTACAGCAACTAATGCCTGCACCGCTATTGACTCCACTGGGTATAGCTATATGGAGAGCATTTCAGACAATGTTGCGGTGGATGAAAATGGTTATATTAGCGAGAAATAATTGACAAAATATTAACGAAAATACAAAAAAGTACAAAATCAAAAACAATGCTTAAAACCACTTTTTTTTCATAAAAAAGTAGTAAAATAACATTTGGTTTTATATAACTAACAATACTATTTTAGTTTTATTTAAAGAAAGAAAAGAGGAAATTAAAAATGGCAGGATTTGGTGCATTAATTGACATCCTTAAAAAGGATCCAAAGAAAATCGTTTTCACAGAGGGTACAGACCCACGTATTATCGAGGCTTCTAGCCGTCTTTTAGGTTCTGATTTCCTTCAGCCAATTCTCATTGGTAAGGAAGAAGAGGTTAAGGCAGCTGCTGAGGATGCAGGTTTTAACATCCGCGGAGCAGTTATCATTGATCCAGAGAACTACGATAGATTTGACGAGATGTGCGAGCTCTTCTGCGAACTTAGAAAGTCTAAGGGCGTTACAATGGAGCAGGCAAAGGCTACATGTTCTTCAGCTAACTACTTCGGTACTATGCTTGTAAAGATGGGCGTTGCTGATGCACTTCTTGGTGGTGCTACATACTCAACAGCTGATACTGTTCGTCCAGCACTTCAGGTTATCAAGACAAAGCCAGGCAACAGCATTGTATCTTCTTGCTTCATCATGGTTCGTAACTCAGCTACAGGTGATAGAGAAGTTCTTGCTATGGGTGATTGCGCTATCAACATCAAGCCAAACGCTGATGAGATCGCTGAAATCGCTGGTGAAACAGCTGAATGTGCTAAGATTTTTGGTATTGATCCAAAGATTGCTATGCTTTCTTACTCAACACTTGGCTCTGGAAAGGGTGAGGATGTTGACAAGATGCGTGAAGCTACAGCAAAGGCAAAGGAAAAGTATCCTAACCTTGAAATCGAAGGCGAGCTTCAGTTTGATGCTGCAGTATCTCCACGTGTTGCAAAGACAAAGTGCCCAGGCTCTACAGTAGCTGGACATGCAAATACATTCATCTTCCCAGATATCAATGCTGGTAACATTGGTTACAAGATTGCACAGCGCCTTGGTGGATTTGATGCTTACGGCCCAATCCTTCTTGGACTTAACGCACCAATTAATGATCTTTCTCGTGGATGCAATGCACAGGAAGTATACTCAATGGCTATTATAACAGCCGCTCTCGCATAAAAAGCAGAGGGGAGGGCCCCATTTATGGGAGTTGCCCCTCTGCCACAGCAGGCCCATTGCCGAAGGCAATTTGCATGGGCCTTGCTTTCCAGATAGTATATTTTAACCTTCCCCGAGAGGGGGAGGTTATTTTTTTAACGGAGAATTGTTATGAGTAAATGGATTTTACAACGTAAGTCAGCAGATTATGCAGGACTTAGCAAAAGGCTTGGAGTTGATCCGGTAATTATACGCCTTATGGTAAATCGTGGACTAACTACATATGAAGAAATGGAAGAATATTTACATCCTACATTGAATAATCTTCCTGATCCTCATTTATTTGCCAACATGGAAGAAGCCTGTGGCCTTCTTATGGATGCAATTGACGAAGGAGTCAAAATTCGTGTAGTAGGTGACTATGATGTTGATGGTATTATGTCAACCTATATTCTTACTAGCGCTATCAGAGAAGTTGGTGGCGATGTGGATTATGCTGTGCCACATAGAATGGTTGATGGATATGGTATCAATCCGGATATGGTACAGAATGCTTTTGATGAGGGCGTTAGATTCATTATTACCTGCGACAATGGTATTGCAGCAGGACCTGCTGTAGATTTGGCTAAAGAGCTTGGCATGACTTTTGTTGTTACAGACCATCATGAGGTGCCTTTTGAGGTTTCTGAGGATGGAATGCAAACAATTCAAAATTTGCCAAATGCCGATGCGGTTGTGGATCCAAAAAGAAATGATTGTCAGTATCCCTTCAAGGGTATCTGTGGAGCTCAGGTTGCATGGAAGCTTGTTGATGTTCTATTTGAATATGTTGGCCTGGAAAAAGAAATGGCTGACAAGTATTTGCAGTATGCAAGCATAGCTACTGTATGTGATGTAATGGAGCTCAAGGGTGAAAATCGTGCCACAGTTTATCATGGAATAAAGGCAATCGAGGCTACAGACAATATTGGGCTTAGTGCATTGTTGGCTAGAACAGAATTAAAAGGAAAACCTTTAAACTGTTATCATTTAGGATTTGTAATTGGTCCATGCCTTAATGCTAGTGGCAGACTAGACACTGCCTCCAAGGCAATTGAGCTTTTGTTTGAAGAAGATTCTGCAAAAGCCCTGGCAATGGCAAATGAGCTTGTAGAATTAAATTCTCAGAGAAAAAACATGACTCAAATTGGGTTGGATAAAGCAAAAGAGATGATTGAGACTAGTGGGCTCAAGAAGCAACGAGTTCTTGTTGTTTATATTCCTGAGCTTCATGAGAGCTTAGCGGGAATTGTAGCAGGAAGAATTAGAGAGATTTACAACAAGCCAGTAATTGTCATAACTGATGCAGAAGAGGGAGCTAAGGGCAGTGGACGTTCTATTCCGGCATATAACATGTTTGAGGAGCTATCGGCGGTAAAGGATATCTTTACAAAATTCGGTGGACACCCAATGGCTGCCGGTCTTTCTTTACCAAGTGAGAAAATAGATGAGCTCCGTCAGCGTTTAAATGACAACTGTACTCTCACAGAAGATGACATGCAGGAAATAATAAAGATAGATTGTGACATGCCTCTTTCTTATGTGACGGAAGGGCTGGTGGAAAGCATCGATATGCTAGCGCCATTTGGTACAGGAAACACCAAGCCTTTGTTTGCTTTGAAAAATATTCCTATAAAGAATGCAACTCACATGGGAAAAGATGGTAAATTCCTTAGACTTACAGTCCTTAAAGAAAATGGTCAGCCAATGACAGGGCTTATGTTTAGAGGTGTAGAAGAGTTTGAAACAGCAATCGAAGCAAAATATGGAGCAGAACAACTACAGCGGGTGTTCTCTGGTATTGAAAACAATGTGAAAATGGATATTGTTTACGAACCTTCTATCAATGAATTTAGAGGAAATCGTTCTCTACAGATTATGATTGAGAATTTTAAATAGCCGTTGGTTCATTTATTGAATGTGTCCCATAAATCATATAAAATCAAATATGATTATGTAAAAAACAAAATTGGAGAAATGGTGTTATTATGGTGCAGAAAGAATTTTATAATTTTAACTCTAAAGATGGACAGTCAACTATTCACTGCATAAAATGGCTTCCTGATTCAGAACCCAAAGCCGTTTTGCAATTAGTGCACGGAATGGTTGAATATATAGAAAGATATGATGAATTTGCTACATATATTGCCGAAAAAGGTTATGTGGTAGTTGGCCATGATCATATTGGACACGGTCACTCTGTAGCTAGCGATGAGGAATTAGGAATAATGGTAGGTGCACATCCTGCTGACATAATGGTAGAGGATGTTTATACTCACTACACGCTCACAAAAAAGAAGTATCCTAACATTCCTTACTTTATTTTAGGACATTCAATGGGATCTTATGTACTTAGACAGTTTTTGTCTACGAAAACTGTGTACTTAGATGATTTGACTGGTGCGGTAATTATGGGTACAGGCCAAGAAAAACCTATTACTTACAAGGGTGGACTTTTTGTTGTAAAGCTAATGTCTTTATTCAAAGGCAAAAACTATCGAAGCACAATGGTTCGTGACATTACCTATAGTGCCCCATACAAGCAATATGATTGCTACGGCAAGGATTATGCTAATTCATGGTTATCCAAAAACATTAAGGATGTAGAAAAATATTATCACGATAAATATTGTACCTTCACCTTTTCCCTTAATGCCTACAAGGGACTTGTTGAGGCTCTGGGATGTGCTTGCTCAAAGGATTGTGTTACTAATATGAGAAAGAGCTTACCAATGTTTTTTGTTTCTGGAGATGCAGACCCAGTTGGCAATATGGGAGTGGGTACAAAAGCTGCAGCAGATATGTACATAAAAGCAGGCATGAAGGATGTTACCCTAAAACTATATCCAGGGGATAGACACGAGATTTTACATGAAATAGATAGGGAACAGGTCTTTGAAGATATTTATAATTGGCTTGAGTCTCATCGTTAATTAGTGGGAGAGAATATGGATTCACTGGAGCATTTAATTACAAGGTCGATTAAGACATATTACAAAAATAGGCTTTTTGCTCCTATCATATTTTTAGTTATTGAGTTGGTATTAATTTTTGTGTTTCCAATTGGTCACATGCTAGCTCCTAGAACATACAGCGAAGAAAACGTTAGTTTATATGAACTGTATAATTCAAAGGAGACCTATGCAAAATTCCAATTAAAGAATTTGTACTTTACTGGATATACCAACAAATGGCTAGACCAGACCAGAGGCTACTATTATTACACAATGATTAACTCTGAGTGTGTTGTTGTGCTGCTGGATCCTGATACCTGTGAACAGGGGTCTCCTACAATAGAGGAGCTTACTGTAAAGGGCAAAATTATTTACGATTCTCATGCTGCTAGAACTTTACTTACTAATTTGGCAAATGATTTAAATTGGAATGAAGATGGAATTCTTTCCACTGTTTCTACATATACAATATCTGAGCCAGATGCCACAGGATTTTCCTCAGAAGCATTTGAATTCTTTTTCTGGCTCTTTGGTTTTTATAGCGTTGGATGTATAATTGTTTTCTCTTTGTACATAGCCTTCCCAGTGCTTTCATTGCCTGTTCAAAAAACTAGAGCATACGGCAAACCATCAGAGATATTGGCCGAGGCAGAAGAAGAGCTTGCCACCCTACCACAGTTGGCGACTGAGGATATGTTCATTACAGAGCATTATTTTATAGAAACTAGTAGCTATGGTGTTGCTATAGTTCCCATTGATGCTATAATTTGGATTTACAAGTATTCGACTATGCACAAATTTTTATGGCATCATTTTTCCATCACTTATACACTCTACATTACTGCAGGCAAGAGACATTACATCAAGTGCCCAAAGAACATAAAGAGTGATATTGATGGTATTATGGATTACCTTGCAGAGGCCAACCATGATATTCTGGTGGGATTCTCTGAGGAAAACAGACTAAAGGTCGAAGAAATTCAAAACGATTTTGATATTATTAGAAAGATAACTGGCTTTTTATCTAAGAGGGTTTAGCAGATGGAAGCTTATACAGGCTTTGCAGCAGTGTATGATAGGTATATGGATAATATACCTTATGACGCGTGGGCTGTGAATATAAAGAATTTATTTGAAAAATATAATATGCCCATGGAAATCGTATGTGATTTGGGCTGTGGTACAGGTCAGATGACTCGCCGCCTCAAATCATTTGGGTACGATATGATTGGCATAGATTTATCTTATGACATGCTAATGGAGGCTATGGGAAGTGAGGATTCCGAGGGAATCCTTTATCTATGTCAGGACATGCGTGACTTTGAGCTCTATGGTACAGTAGGTGCGATTGTCAGTGTATGTGATAGCATGAATTATCTGAGAGATACAGATGAATTGTTGCAGGTATGCAAGCTTGCAAATAATTATTTAGACCCAAAGGGGTTATTTATTTTTGATGTTAAAACTGAACATTATTTTGAAAGCGTTGGCACTAGCACCATTGCGGAAAATAGAGACGAGGGCAGCTTCATATGGGAAAATGAATATGATTCTGAAACTAGAGACAATGCTTATTATTTAACGATTTATGAGGAAAATGAAGAGGGGACCTTCGATAGATATGATGAAGAGCATCTCCAACATGCCTTCAAAATTGACGAGATAAAAGAAGCGATAGTTTCAAGTGGACTTGAGCTTTTAGATATATTAGATGTGGCAACAATGTCAGAGCCTACAATAAACAGTGATAGATTATATTTTATAGCAAGAGAGGTAATTAAATGAGCGACTATATAGTTAGAGCAACAGCGGCAAATGATGCAATTAGAGCATTTGCTATTACTAGTAGAGAGATGGTTGAAGAGGCCAGAACTCGTCACAATACATCCCCAATCGTAACAGCGGCCCTTGGTAGAATGCTTTCAGCAGGTTCTATGATGGGAGTTATGCTAAAGGGAGAGGATGATTTGGTTACTCTTCAAATCCAGGGCACTGGTCCAATGAAGGGAATTACAGTTACTTCTAACAGCAAGGGCGAGGTAAAGGGATTTCCAAATGTAGCTGTAGTAGATTTGCCACCTAAGAATGGCAAGCTTGATGTAGGTGGAGCAATCGACCTTGGTATTATGCGAGTAATCAAGGATATGGGACTTAAAGAGCCATATGTTGGAACTGTTGAGCTCCAGACTGGTGAGATAGCAGAGGATTTGACATATTATTACGCTGTGTCTGAACAGATTCCATCAACAGTTGGTCTTGGTGTTCTTATGAACAAAGACAACACTGTAAATGTAGCTGGTGGCTTCATTGTCCAGCTTATGCCTTTCACACCAGAAGAAGTTATTGCTCAAATTGAGGAGAATCTTAAGACTCTTCCTTCTGTTACAGATATGCTTTCTAGTGGAAAGACACCAGAAGAAATGCTTGAAACTGTTCTTGCAGGACTTGATGTTCAGATAATGGAAACATATCCTGCATGCTATAAATGTGATTGCTCAAGAGAACGAGTAATCAAGAGCCTTGCTTCTTTAGGTAAAGAAGATATGGATGATATTATCGCAGATGGAAAGCCTGTTGAGGTTAAATGTCAGTTCTGTAATGAAGCATATGAGTTCACTTTAGATGAGCTTAAAAGCTTCAGGAGAAATTAGTCAGTCAATTTTCTATCGATTGCGTCAAATTAATAGTAGGTTTTTTATAAAAGTTTAGAAGATTTTATGCTGATTTTTCCTGTAAACTAATCTACGGAGTATCTATGTATTATGTAAAAGGAAAAATAAAATGAGTAACAAAAAAAAGAATAAATCTCATGAAATTTTTATTAGCCGTGATGCCTTATTAAAGGGAGGCATTATTGTCGGTGTTTTATTATTAGTTTATCTTGCAGGTAGCCTTTTCTTTAGAAACCATTTCTATATTCGCAGTACAGTAAATGGTGTTGGGGCTTCCTTTAAGTCAGCAGAAGGCACTTATGACAAAATTATTAACAGTGCCGATCATTACACTATTTCATTTGTTGATGATGAAGGGAATGTGGTTAATGAGGTTAGCTCTGGTGATTTGGGCGTTGGAGTTAACTATGATGTTAGTCAGGTTCAGGACATTCTTGATACTCAGACAGGATTTAACTGGGTAGGTAGACTTTTTGTTCCTGCTGAGTACTACACAGCAACTGGCAACTCATATGATTCTGCAAAGGTTACAGCAGTTGCAGCTAGTCTTGATTTTAGCAATCACAAATCATCAAAGGAATCTGAGGATGCTTATATTGAGTTTGATGGTTCTGAGTTCGTTATCGTAGATGAAGTTTACGGTGACAGAATTGACCAGGAGGGCGTTGAGGAAGCAATCATCGATGCCGTTGAGAACCTTAAAACTGTTATTAATATTTCAGACGGTACATGCTACAACAAACCAGATGTTTTAGCCACTGATGATGACATTAACAAAGCAGTTGAAACTCTCAATAATTATATGACCACAGCTATTCACTACGATTTAGGTGAAGGTTATACTGAGGAGATTCCTACAGAGACAAAGGCTGGATGGTTTACTTGGGACGATGATTTCAATGTTTCATTTAACAGAGATGCTATTGGTGAGTATGTAAACTCTATGGGTGACAAATATAACACCTACGGCAAAGCCAAAGAATTTACAACTACCTCAGGCGAGACTATTTCTGTTCCATGTGGTTCATTTGGATGGAAGATAGCCTATGATGGTGAAATTGATCAAATCATCGCTGACTTAACAGCTGGTGAGGATGTTACTAGAGATTTCACATATCTTTACAGAGGAACAAGTCATGGCGAGCATGATTATGGTAACTCTTATGTAGAGGTTAATCTTTCAGAACAGCATGTATATGTTTATAAGGATGGGGAGCTTGTAGTTGAATCTGATTGTGTTTCTGGAAATATTTCAGCAAATCACGGTACACATACAGGCGTTTACCCAATAGCATATAAGCAAAAGGATGCTACATTACGTGGTGACAATTATGAATCACATGTAGCTTACTGGATGCCATTCAATATGGGTGAGGGATTACATGATGCAACATGGCGTTCTAGCTTTGGCGGATCTATTTACAAAACTAGCGGTAGCCACGGTTGTGTAAACTTACCTAAATCTAAGGCAGCTGAGATTTATGATGTAGTTGAGGCTGGTTGGCCAGTTCTCGTATTCTATACTGGCGATACAGAGCAAGAAAATTATTTGATTCTTAATCCACAGATTAAGGTTTCACAGCTTATCGCAGAGATTGAGACAGTAACACTTGAATCTGAGACACAGATTGTTTCTGCTAGAATTCAGTACGATGCACTTTCAGACGAGCAAAAGGCTCAGGTTACAAACTATCAGGATCTTGTTAATGCAGAGCTTCAGCTTCAGATGTTAAAGGAGCAGGCCGGAATAGCTACACCAGAGACTACTGATGGAACTACAGAAGGTACCACAGATGGTACAACAGATGGTACAACAGAGGTCACACCAGATTATTCAGTAACACAGTAATATAAACAACTAGCTTTTTTCATGAGGGATAATAATGACAAATTGGAAGGACAATGTTCGAAGAGTAGTACCTTATACACCTGGAGAGCAGCCAAAAGCTAAAGTTATTAAGCTTAACACCAATGAAAATCCATACCCACCAAGTCCTTTGGTGGGTAAAGCTATTTCAAGTGTTAATTTGGATGCACTCAGAAAATATCCAGACCCTGCTTGTGATGTGTTGATATCAGCCATTGCAAATTATCATGGTGTGGATAAAGAAAGAGTATTTGTTGGAGTCGGTTCAGATGATGTGTTGGCAATGAGCTTTCTCACATTTTTTAATTCCGACAGACCTGTATTTTTCCCAGATATCACATATTCTTTTTATGATGTGTGGGCAGAATTATTCAGGATTCTATTTGAACAGAAGCCTCTAGATTCTGATTTCAAAATTGATGCTTCAGACTACGAAAAGCAATGTGGCGGAATTGTTATTCCAAATCCAAACGCGCCAACAGGTGTTGCAGAACCTGTAGAGTTCTTTGAGAAGCTTGTGGCATCTCACCCTGAGTGTGTCGTGATTATTGATGAGGCTTATGTGGATTTTGGTAGTGAGAGCTGCGTAGGTCTTACTGAGAAGTATGACAATGTGTTGGTTGTCCGCACCTTCTCTAAATCTAGAGCCATGGCTGGAAACCGTATTGGTTATGCAATTGGCTCACCTGAGTTGATAAAGTATTTATCAGACTGCAAATTCTCATTCAACTCATATACTATGGATACTATCACTCTTGCAGCAGGAGTTGCATCAATAGAGGATGATGAGTATTTCAGAGCTAGAGTAGAGGATGTTATTTCTACTAGAGAATGGACAAAGCTTGAACTAAAGAAACTTGGATTTACTTTCCCAGATTCAAAAAGCAATTTCATTTTTGCAAAGCATGCTACTGCTGATGCAGTTAATATATTTGAAGAGCTTAAAAAGCGAGGCATTTATGTGCGCCACTTCAAAAAGCCTGAGAGAATAGCAAATTATTTGCGTATTTCCATTGGCACAAAAGAAGAGATGGAGACATTCATCCAAGTATTAAAGGAGATTTTATAAATGAATAGTTATTTCTATGTGTTTTTGATTTCAATGGTACCCCTTATAGAATTAAGAGGCGCCATTCCGGTAGCTTATGTGGTCAAGGCTGCTAATCCAGATTTCAATTTGTTGACAGCCTACATTTTGATTGCAATTGGCAATATGCTTCCAGTACCTATCATTTATTTCTTTGCTCGCAAGGTTTTGATTTGGGGCAAGGACAAGCCGGTTATTGGTGGTTTCTTCACTTTCTGCCTCGAGAAGGGTGAAAAGGGAGGACAGAAGCTCAAGGAAAAGGCAGGTCGCGGTTTATTCGTTGCATTAATGCTTTTTGTAGGAATTCCACTTCCTGGAACTGGAGCTTGGACTGGTACTCTAGCAGCATCAATTCTTGATATGGATTTTAAGTCATCAATTCTTGCAGTTATTTGCGGTGTTGCACTTGCTGGATGTATCATTGGCGTTCTTTGTTCACTTGGTTTAGGTGCATATATAGGAGTAACAGCTTAAAATGGATACTGTTAATATGCTAATTAATGTTGCAGCAATTGTATCTGGATTGTTTATATATATTTTCATTTGTAAGACCAGATGGGGTAAGGAACATGAACAGATTCAATATGCAATAATGCTTATGGCTATATTGTTTGCAGTTTTAGTTGGAGGATTAATCAGATGGCTTCTAAAGTAAAAGGGCAGACAGCATGTGAGTACTGTAACAACTTCGTATGGGACGAGGAAGATGAGCAGTATTATTGCGAAATGGATATGGATGAGGATGATTATGTGCGACTTGTCACAGGTCATTACAGCGAGTGTCCATACTTTGTGAACGGTGACGAGTACAAGGTTGTACGTCATCAGATGTAGAAACAAAATAAAAATGTGGTTTTCCTTAACTACATTTTAACCTATACTATATATAGAAAGAAAAGTTAAATCTTAGGAGGTTTTGTCGTGGGAAAATTAAAGACAAGCATTTTCAAAAGACTTACCGCATTTGCAATAGCGGTGGTTATGACATTCTCAGTGTCATTAACAGCAAATGCAGCAGGTAGTCAAGGTATCGATGTATCTAAATGGCAGGGATCAATCAATTGGGCTGCTGTTGCTGCATCAGGCGTTTCATACGCATTCATTAAGGTTGGTAGTACAAATAGTGGTATTGATCCATATTTTGCTGCTAATGTTCAGGGAGCTCAGGCTGCTGGTATTCGTACAGGTGTATATATTTACTCATATGCTACTTCAGTAGAGCAGGCTGCTGCTGAGGCTGAGTTAGTCCTTCAGTGGATTGAGCCATACAATATTAATTTCCCAATTGCTTTTGATATTGAGGATAGTGTTCAGAAGGGATTAGATGCTAACACATGTACAGCAATGGCTAATACATTCTGCAGCATTATTTCTCAGGCAGGTTACACACCAATCCTTTACACATACGCAAACTTCTATAAATCACACTTCACATCAGCATTTGCTTATGATAAGTGGATTGCTCAGTACTCAGATCATAACGATATTGCAGGTTGGGCAATTTGGCAGTACTCTTCAAGCGGAGCTGTAGCAGGTGTTAATGGAAGAGTAGATATGAACGTTGCTGCAAAGGATTATACAGCATTCATTCCACAGGCAGGTCTTCTTGATTTAGGCGCAGGCAACGTATTCTTCTTTAATAACTATCGTAGACAGTTTGGTTGGGTTGATATAGCAGGTGTTAAATACCATACAGACCCAGCTACAGGTATTGTTACTCAGGGATGGTTTGCTGATGAGACTGGTACATATTACTTCACACCAGGCGCAGCAAATGCCGTTACTGGACTTAACGCAATCGAGGATGGAGTTTACTACTTCAACGAGGCAGCACAGTTACAGACTGGTTGGTTAGAGCTTGATGGATTTACATTCTTATTTAACCCAGCTGAGAATGGTAAGCTTTACACAGGCTGGTGGACAGATCCAGCAGTTGGAACTCGTTACTTAGATACAACAGATGGACATATGCTTACAGGTCTTAGCGTTATCGGACAGGATATGTACTTCTTTAATGAGCAGGGTTATCTCCAGACAGGATGGGTTGATGTTGACGGTGTTACATACTTATTCAATCCAAACGATGGTGGAAAGCTTTACAAGGGCTGGTGGACAGATCCTACTGGAACATACTACTTAGATGCAGCTGATGCTCACAGAACAACAGGTCTTGCTGCAATAGATGGTTCAGTATATTACTTCAACGAGCTCGGTCAGATGCAGGTAGGTGTTGTTAATGTAAATGGTGCAACATATTACTTCGGAGCAGATGGCAAGATGCAGACAGGAATGCAGACAATTGGAGACGGAGTATACTACTTCGGAGCTGATGGTGTAATGGCAACAGGTCTTATCCAGGCAACTGATGGTGTTTACTATGCAGGCACTGACGGTAAGTTAGTTGCTGGTCAGGCTGTAAAGATTGGCGCAGGTAACTTCCTCTTTGGTTTAGATGGAAAGCTTGTTGTTAACCAGGTAGTTCAGGTTGGAGATACAATTTACCAGACAGATGAGACTGGTATGGTTGTAGCAACAGCCCCAGCTCCAGCAGCTGCAACAGCACAGTAAATTTAAATTAACTATTTAACATCTAGTACTTGAAAAGGTACTAGATGTTTTTTTATTTAATAGTTTTTTCTCTGGAAAGTATTATTTTAAAATTATTTTAAAGTATTAATATAATACCTATTGACAAGTAAATAAATAACTATTATTATAATGTCAGATTTTAGAGGAAAGGGTTAATGTTATGAATAAATCAACTAAAGTTATCTTTGAAGAAGTTTCTGATGCAACAGGATTGATTATTGACGAAAGGACAGAAACTTTAATTGGTGTAGTAAATAATTATCATCTTACTATTGGATTGAAAAATAATGTGTATGTCCTATATGTTTCAGCAAGACAGAATGGAATCCTTCCTCCAAAGGATTTCCTTAAATATATTAAGAAAAATGTAGAGGGCATTAGAGCTGCAGGTATCCAGGGCAACAATATAATGTTCAATATTTGCGGAGCAACAAAGAATAAAATTATTTCAAATTTGATTAATGCAACTCGAGGAGTCACAGAATGTCTTAGAGTAAATGGATATTATGATGTATGTGAGTGCTGCGGTCAGCCTACGAGTAAAATTGGAATATACAATATCAGTGGTGGAGTTAGCTTCCTTTGCGATGATTGTTATACCAGAATTAATAGGACTCTTCAGCAGGCTGAGATTAGTGATTCAAATACCCAAGAGAATGTTATTGCAGGTGTATTTGGTGCGTTTATAGGTTCATTACTTGGCGTACTTGCGCTGATTATCATTGGCCAGCTAGGGTATGTGGCTGCAGTGTCAGGTGTGATTATGGGATTCTGTACTATCAAAGGATATGAGCAATTAGGAAAGAAGATTTCCACCAAAGGTATTTTCGTCAGCTGCATTTTTATGATAGTTATGACTTATCTAGGAGTAAAAATAGATTGGTGTATTTCAATTGCAGATCAAATACACAGAGATGTTTATGATGTGTTTGTATATTTTTGGAATTTAGTAGATATGGCTGATGCTTATGACAGTATAATTATTGGACTTTTACAAGCATATGCATTCTCAGCGCTAGGTGCTGTTCCAACAGTTCTTAGTTGCATCAATAAACGTAAGCAGACTTTCGTTACATATCAAATGCAATAAAATAATAGGCTCAGTATTGTGATAATACTGAGCCTGTTTTTTACTTGCTTCCTGTATATTTCTCTTCGCAATATTTGCATCTGTAAACTTCGTTTTCGGCATCTGTGAGAATGAAAATCTGGTCTAATTCCTGCTCAACAGTGCTAATGCAACGAGGATTCTTACAAGAAATGACATTCTTTATTTCTTTTGGGAGAGACAGTTGTCTTTTTTCTACTATTACATCATCTTTGATAATATTGCATGTGATATTGTGATCAATGAATCCAAGAATATCTAAATCAACGCTCTCAATAGGGCATTCGATTTTGATAATATCCTTGCGGCCCATTTTGTTAGACTTGGCATTCATAATCATAGCAATTGTACAATCACAGCCTAGATTTGCTAAATGTAAGTCATTGTATATTGTCATAGACTCACCAGCTTTTATGTGGTCAAGAACGAATCCCTGATGAATTCCACTTATATTTAACATATATAGCCTCCTTTAAACTAAATCTAATAAGGTTAAAATCAGAGCCATACGAATGTAAACTCCGTTTTTTGCCTGTTCAAAATATCTGGCACGTGGATCATCGTCTACATCAACAGAGATTTCATTAACTCGTGGTAATGGATGTAGTACCATCATGTCCTGTTTTGCTAATCTCATTTTGTCAGGAGTAAGGATGAAGAAATCCTTTAATCGGATATAATCCTCCTCGTTGAAGAAACGTTCTCTTTGAACACGTGTCATGTAGAGAATATCAAGCTCTGACATTACATCATCAAGAGAATCAACTTCTTTATACTCAAATCCGTTTTTGTCCAATACATCTTCGCGAATATATTCAGGTACTCTTAATTCCTCAGGTGAAATAAGTACGAATTTAATACCAGGATAACGTACTAATGCATTGATAAGAGAGTGTACAGTACGACCAAATTTTAAATCACCGCAAAGTCCAAT
Organism: Pseudobutyrivibrio sp.; assembly: GCF_015057185.1. Classification (GTDB taxonomy): domain Bacteria; phylum Bacillota; class Clostridia; order Lachnospirales; family Lachnospiraceae; genus Pseudobutyrivibrio. The sequence goes on from NZ_SVEV01000011.1 coordinate 76,142, forward strand.
AGTAAGGTCTTTGATTTCACCACGTAAACTACGAATGGTAAATAAATCAGTGAGTGTTTGAGTTGGATGTTGGTGACCACCATCACCTGCATTAATAACGGGAATAAGAGATCGCTGAGAAGCGACTAATGGAGCGCCTTCTTTAGGATGACGCATAGCGCAAATATCTGCGTAAGAAGAAATAACACGAATAGTATCGGAAACACTTTCGCCTTTGGCTGCTGAAGAAGAATCAGCTGATGAGAAACCAAGGACTGAACCGCCAAGATTAAGCATGGCAGCCTCAAAAGATAATCTTGTACGAGTACTAGGCTCGTAAAAACATGTTGCAAGCTTTTTGCCGTGGCACTTTTCTGAATAGGAATCCGGATGATTCTTAATATCAGTGGCTAGGTCCATAAGCTGCTCTAGTTCTTCTCTGGAGAAATCCAGAGGACTCATTAGATGACGCATTGGTTATCCTCCCATATTTATATGTCTTAATTACATAATTCGTTTAATTATATCACACTCGTTTCAAAATGATATAGTTTATGCTAAAATATTTTTCATGAAATACGCAGATATCATTATTGATATATCTCACGAGAGATTAGATAAAACATTTGAATATATAGTACCAACTGAGCTGGAAAATCAGATTTATGAGGGTGTTCAGGTTGTTATTCCATTTGGACAGGGCAATCGTGCTATCACAGGATATGTGGTAGGCCTTCATGACAAGCCTGAGTTTGATGTCACCAAGCTGAAGCCTATTGCGCGAGTCGTCAAAGACAGTATCGCCATAGAGTCTCAGCTTATTTCTTTGGCTGCATTTTTAAAACGTAATTACGGTTCTACAATGAATCAAGCACTTAAAACTGTAATTCCAATCAAGCGTAAAGAAAATGAGAAAATTAAAAAGGAAATCAGCTTAAATGTATCTTTAGAGCAGGCTAAAATCGAACTGACAGAACTTCTTACAAAAAAGAATCATGCTGTTGGTAAAGAACGACTTCTTCGTCAGCTTCTTGAGGTTGATGTATTAGACTGGGAATTAGCCACTAAAAAGCTACAGGTTCCCTCTGCAAATATTAGAGATTTGGAGAAAAAGGGGATTATTCACATCGAGTCTGTGCGTACCTTTAGAAATCCACATTTACAAGAGGATTCTAATAAAAAACACATCACATTAAATGATGAGCAGGAAGCCGCAGCTGAGACCATTAAAGCTAACATTGATATGGGGCGCCGGAAGACGTATTTGATTCATGGCGTTACTGGTTCTGGTAAAACTGAGGTTTACATGGACGTAATGGAGCATGTGATTTCAATGGGACAGCAGGTTATTGTTCTTATTCCAGAAATCGCTCTTACATACCAGACGGTTATGAGATTTTATACTCGCTTTGGAGACAAGGTCAGTATTTTGAATAGTCGTATGTCTCCTGGAGAAAGATTTGATCAATTCGAGAGAGCAAAGTCGGGAGAGATTAGTATAATGGTAGGACCACGTTCAGCCCTTTTCACACCATTTTCAAATCTTGGACTTATTATTATCGATGAAGAGCATGAGCCGTCATACAAGTCAGAGGTTATTCCGAGATATCACGCCAGAGAAACTGCAGTGTATAGAGCAAAACTAGCTAATGCTTCTGTAATTCTTGGTTCAGCCACACCTAGTCTTGAGGCATATAGCAGAGCCAGGTCCGGTGAATATCAGCTTATTACCCTTCACAATAGAGCAATGGGTCAGGATATGGCCAGTTGTGAAATTGTAGATCTTAGAGCAGAACTGAAATCTGGAAATCGTTCCATGATAAGCAGACGCTTGAGAGAGCTGATGGCTGATAGACTTGCTAAAAAGCAGCAGATTATGTTGTTTTTAAATAGGCGAGGTTTAATGGGATTTGTTTCCTGCAGAGAATGTGGCCACGTATTGAAATGTCCACATTGCGATGTTTCTTTACATCTCCATAGAGATGGAACTATGAAGTGCCATTATTGTGGTTTTACAACTAGGGCTACAAAGATTTGCCCAAGCTGTGGTAGCAAATACATTGGCTCATTTAAGGCTGGTACCCAGCGCCTAGAGGAAATCGTTAAGGAAATGTTTCCGCAGGCTAGAGTTCTTAGAATGGATGCTGATACCACATCAGGTAAAAATGGTCATGAAGAGATTCTTTCAGCATTTGCAGCCCATGAGGCGGATGTGCTTATAGGTACTCAGATGATAGTAAAGGGGCATGACTTCGCAAATGTTACTTTGGTAGGAATTATCGCTGCAGATATTTCTTTAAACGAATCTGATTACCATAGTGGAGAAAGAACCTTCCAACTTTTGACCCAGGCAGTTGGTAGAGCTGGTAGAGGAAGTGAACCTGGAATTGCTGTTATCCAGACATATCAGCCGGATAATTATGCTGTTGTAAGTGCAGCGGCTCAGGATTATGATTCTTTCTACAGTCAGGAATTTGGATTTAGAAATCTACTTTCATATCCACCATGCTCCCACATCCTTGGTATCCAGGTCAGCTGTGAAAAGCAGCAGGATGCTGTGGCTCAGGCAGATTTATTGGCAAAACTTATCAAGAATGTTGAGCCAGAAATTGTTATAATGGGACCAGAGGATGCTTACTATGGCAAACTAAAGGACGTTTATCGAAGAGTTATCTATATTAAGGATGACGATTATGATAAACTAGTAAGGGTTAAAGACGAAATAGATAAGTTTTTATTGGAGCAGAAACAGTATCGAAATACCAGTACATGGTTCGATTTTGATCCGATAAACACATTATAGAAAGAGGTTAGAAATGGCATTATTAGAAATTAGAGAATGGGGCAAGGATGACGTACTTCTTAAAGTATGCAAGCCAGTAAAGCTTTTAACACCAAGATTAAAGACTCTTATTGAGGATATGTATGACACAATGTATGATGCAGACGGCGTAGGTCTTGCTGCTCCTCAGGTTGGAGTACTTAGACGTATTTGCGTTATTGACGTTGGAGAGGGCCCAGTAACTCTCATTAATCCAGAGGTATTAGAGACTTCTGGAGAGCAGACAGGAAATGAGGGATGTCTTTCAGTTCCTGGAAAAACAGGCTTAGTTACTAGACCTAATTACGCAAAGGTTAAGGCTCTTGATGAAAATATGAACGAAATCATCGTAGAGGGTGAAGGGCTTATGGCGAGAGCTCTTTTACATGAGATTGATCATCTTGATGGACATATCTACACAGAGAAGGTTGAAGGTCAGCTTTATGACGTGGAGGACCTTGTAGAAGAAATTGACGACGAAGAGGAATAAATAGATATTATGTGAGGCTCAGGATATTCTCCTGACTACTGAGCGTGATACAAAGGGATGATTCCTTTATGTGTATTTGGCTTTACCATGTCGTAGTAGTAAATACCATACTGGTACATATTACGATTGGAGTAGTTGTATGCACGTAAAAAAGAACCGTTATTTATTTGCCCTTTATGGTCAGCATAGGATGTAACATAATAGGACAGCATATTAGCCTTCGTATTAGTGGTCATCTGTGTATTCAAAATTTGAACTTTTTGGATACACAGTTGACCATTTTTTACTCTATCGATAAATTTTTTCTCTTCGATTGGGTTTTTGAAGCCCAAAAAGTAAGATGCATAAGCGAAAAATAATCCAAACAGAAATAGCACTAGTGCTATAAATAAGTCTGTGGCTGATGCTTCGCCCTGGGCAACATTTATAAATTGCTCTATGGAAATCTTAAAAAGCATAATAGGAATTATGACAAGAAATCTGAATAGCCAACAAATTACTTTTCCAGTGTCTTCAACTGAAGACACAAAATGCTCAATGTATCGTCTCTCGTTACTATCCGTTATTTGATATAAATATTTCATTCTCCCTGTATCCTCCCTTGATTAGTTGTTTAAATTATAGCATTTATTAAATCGGAATAAAGCAGATTATTACTAGGAGAATAGGTATGCAAGATTTATAACTTCTTGAAAAAGGTATTAAAAATGATACAATTATATTGCGTAAAATGTATAACCAATGATACGTTAATTGTGTCAAGTTTTGAAGGAGGTAAGCAATGGAATTTAAAGAGGTGATCAAAAACAGATACTCATGCAAGAAGTATGATGGAAGAACAGTTGACAAGGCTGCTCTTGAGAATATTCTTGAGGCAGGAAGACTTGCTCCTACAGCAAAGAATCTTCAGGAACAACACATCTATGTAATCCAGTCAGAAGAGGCTCTTGCAAAGATTGACACTGTAACACCTTGCCGCTATGGTGCTAAGACAGTTATCGCTGTAGCTTTTGACAAGAATAATGTATTCACTTATCCAGGTGAGAAGAGAGATTCAGGTGTAGAGGATGCAACAATTGTTGCAACACACATGATTCTTGCAGCAGCTGATGAAGGCGTTGATAGTTGCTGGATTAATTACTTTGATCCTGACAAGCTTGCAGAGGCACTTGGGCTTCCAAAAAATGAGGAAGTACTCATGCTTATGGATTTAGGATATGCAGCAGAGGGAGCTGGACCATTAGAGAGCCACTCAAACAGAAAGCCAATCGCAGAGACAGTTACTTGTCTTTAATATTTTATACAGTTAATTGTAAAGCAGCTACTTTGTAATAAGAGGTAGCTGCTCTTTTTTGTTGTATTAAGCTTGCCATAGTTTAATAGTTTTTATAAGTTTTTCTTTTTGTTCATCATCTAGAGTCTGAATCACTGCCCACAGTGCGTTATCGGTTGATGTTTTTTTGTAGTCTGGCTCGATATTACCAACAAGTTCATCTAGAGTAATTCCCATAAGTTTTGAATAATAAATAAGAAGTCTAAGGGACATGGCAGTACGCCCGTTTTCAACATTACTGATATAGCCTGGTGTTACATCTAGTTCTTTTGCGACTTGATTTTGTGTCATTCCTAGATTTATGCGATAGTTTTTAATTTGTTCGCCGTAGTTTTCGTTCATGAAACCAACCTCGTTTATTAATAATATAGATAATTATACTATTAGTATTGACCGAACTGTAGTATTTGTTTAGTATAGAATATATCCTAAAAGTATATTAGACGATAAAGAGGAGGATGGTTGATGAGTGAAAAAACAATAAGGGAATATGTTGATGATTATATTAAATATTATCCAGAAAAATGGAGATGGTCATTAAAGAATTCTATTGAACAGAGTGAAAGATATATGGAGACTAGAGCAAGGAAAAGTAAAGATTTTTATGGTACAAATAATGATTTGTTACCTGATTTTTATTCAATAGAGAGGGATGCTGAACAATTTGAGTTAAGTTATGTAGAATGGACTGATTTCTTTGGACTTATATGGGAAGGAAAAAAAGGAATACATGCTATGGTAGGAGCTCCCAATTATGAAGGAAATCTTTACTACTATGGGGAAGAAAACGATTATAACGAAGCTGGGTATCGAGTATCATATGAATATGATGCATACAAAAATCAGCCTCCTGAAGAAGTATTTTCAAGGGTCAAATGGTGTGGAGTTAATCATTGGATTGATACGGTAAATGCAAAAGACATTGTATATAAATACGTCGTTGAAAATCATCTATTTAAGGACACTCACATAGAATTATTTTATGATGATGGTGAAATGATTCGAGTTTATGCAGATTATCAGCCGTTAGTTGATGGGTTATATCGACAGGGGCGTATGGATTTGCTTGAAAAAGTTTTTAAATCGATGAATGAACATTTTATTAAATTGCGAGATTCAGATCGTGAAGAGGAGCGAGAGTTTTACCCAGGTAAAACTGCAGAAGAGATGTTTTTGGGAGATAAGTAGGATGAAAATTGTTAAAAACTGTATAAAATGTCTTAAATGTGGAGATATTATAGAGTCAGTGTCTAGACATGATTTTAAATCATGTTCTTGTGGAGCAGTATGTGTTGATGGCGGTAAAGACTATCTGCGACGTTGTGGAAATCCAGAAGATTACGTGGATTTAAGTGTAGTGGAGAAAGACAATTCGAAGTAGAGTTGCTTGATGAGACTTCTGTCGGTTTTTCCGATAAAAGTTCCGGGGGTAGAAAACCGAAGATTTATAATTTGGACATGATACTATCTGTTGGATATAGAGTTAATTCAAAGAGACTGGTAGTCATACCTAGTTTTTTTTTACATAGGACAGTTATTTCGAAAGAGATAGCTGTCCTTTTTGTTATTGTTTTGAATTGTGCATTCCTTATTGGATGAGGATTCTGTATAATTGAAGACAGTGAAATTAACAAATCGAAATTTGTCGAGTTCTTTAACTTTTTATTTATAGTGTTACGGCATAATTGTGATATTGCTAATTAAAGTTATATATGGAGATAATAGGATGAAAAAGAAAGAACTATTAAAGATAGTAGGTTACGTTGTATTAATTTGTTTATCATTTTTTGTCGCTGCAAGGTATTATTTTGAAAATAATACAATCTGCACTATATGCTGGATTGTCATTGGTTCAAGAAATGTATTTGAGCTAGTCCGCCGAATCAAAAATTCAAAGAAAGAAGATTATGAAATAAATTCAAATAATCATGCAGATTAAATGATATGAATATACCTATATTTTTATATAAATGACAAAGATAACTTCGGATTTACAGAGGTGACTCATTTTGAAAAAAGGAATAAAGATTCTATATTATATGACAGTTTTAATAAGTGCTTTAGTAGGTGTGTGGCATTTCTTCGTCCCATGGATGTTTCAGTGGTATGACTATCTTCCAATGCAATATGAAAATCTTATAGTAGGGATTGATTATACAAACTATTGCTTTTCGTTGTTGCTGTTCGGTTTAAGCACGATGTTGATTGTGTTAGGAAAAAGAGCATTGGCAATAAATCGAGAAGTAATTTATTTTTATTTCTTTCTTACGGTGGTTTGGATGTTTAGGGCATGTCTTGCCAGTTTTATTGAACCATGGCCATTAAAGCCAATCCCAGCGGCTGCGATTGGGCAATTGATTGCTTCAGATATATTAGCTGTAATGATGATAATTGTTAGTGCGAGCTTTATTAAAGAACTTAGGAGAGAATAACAACTTCCAGTTTTGTAGGGGTAATAAAAATGAACTATAAGATAATTGATAAAGAAAAATACTATAGAAAAGGAGTGTTTCGTCACTTCTCGGAAGACTGTAAATGTTCGACTTCAATGACTGCAAGAATTGACGTTACGTATCTCGTTGAGTATTCCAAAAGAAATGGGACAAAGTTTTATATAAATTTCCTTTATATTCTATCAAAAGTTTTGAACTCACGTGAAGATTACAGAATGGGGTATCTTTGGCAGACAGATGAGCTGATTTGCTATGACGTAATAAATCCTACGCAGTATGTTTTTCATGAAGATACGGAAACCTGTACGCCGGTATATACAGAGTATTTTGAGGAATATAAAAAGTTTTACACTGGTGCTTTAAATGATGTTGAGGAAGCGAAGAAGACTCGTGAATATGGTTTAGACATGGCAAATCATCCAAACTGGTTTGATGCATCTTATATATCATGGCTTTCATATGACTCGCTTAATATTGAATTGCCTGATGGACATTTATTCTTTGCTCCTATTATCAATTGGGGGAAATACAGAGAGGAAAACGGTAGACTTGTTATGCCTGTAACTGTTCGACTTAATCACGCAATTGCAGATGGATATTTGGTTGCTAATGTATTTCGTCTTTTGGAGAAGGAAATCAATTCTTTTGTTGAGTCGTAATCGCACAAATTCAAATTTATAGAGCAAATTGAGTGGAAGTTATTATGTAGAAAAATAATTAGAAGGAGATAACAAGAATTGGGAACTTTTGAGGTAAAAGAATGTAATGATACTGAGGTGGCAAAAGCGTTATTCATTGAGTATTCTCAGATAAAAGGTGCCGAGGGATGCTTTGTTTCTTTTGATAAAGAATTGGCCGATTTAAATAATTTTTACAAGGGTGGAGCGATTCTTGTTGGTTATGAAAATGGTAAACCTGCAGGCTGTATAGCTATAAAAAAAAGTAGATGTTACAACCTGTGAAGGAAAACGATTGTTTATTAAACCTGAGTATCGTGGGAAAGGGTATGCAAGAGTTCTACTTAATTCCATGATAGAAAAGTCGCGAATGCTTGGGTATGACCAATTGACATTTACTACTAAACCTGAAGTAATGAAAACAGCTTATGAATTATATAAGCGTATGGATTTCGAGGAATTAGGCTGTGAAAACGGAACGGTATCTATGAGAATAGTATTATAGGGCTTAATATAATCCAAATGTAGAGGGTGTATAGATGGAATTGAAGAAAATAGATTGCAGATTAACAGTCTGTAAAGTGGCAGAGGTATCGAGTATCAATTTAGAGGCAGAGTTCTATTTTATTGGAAAGACAGATGAAGAGGTATCGTTAGTTTGCAAAACGGAAGATACGCCTATAAATACGATAGAACGTGAAGATGGGTGGAGAGGATTCCGCATTCAGGGAGTTCTTGATTTTTCATTAATAGGAATCTTGTCAAAACTATCTGGCATTCTTGCAGAGCACAAAATTGGAATCTTTGCAGTATCGACATATAACACAGATTATATTCTCGTAAAAGAAGAAAATTTTGAGCGTGCATTGAATGTATTGGCTGCTGAAGGATATACAGTGGTTTAAATTTGAGTTTGCAGGGGGATTTTAATTGGAGAAGATTTTAGCTGCTTGTGGAAATAATTGCGCAGCCTGCCCAAGGTACGTGGCGCATCCATACGAAAAGTCAGATGAAGAATTGCGTCATACGGCAGAGTTGTGGATGAAGATTGGGTATCGGGATTATCTTGTGACGAATGATGAAATTTCCTGTATGGGTTGTAAACCGGAAAACTGGTGTAGATATCATGTGGTAAATTGTTGCGAGGATAGAGGTATCAAAATATGTGCTGATTGTCAGGAATATCCATGCGATAACATGAAGGAATGTTTTCAAGTTACCAAATCGTTCGAGCCTAAGTGTAGAGAAGTCTGTACTGACGAGGAATATCTGCAGCTGAAGACGGCTTTTTTTGAGAAGGAAGATAATTTAAGAAAATAGGAGATAGATACTATGGATACTTGGTTTTACACAGTTGTAAATATAGATGGGGATTATGCAAATCTTAAGAGAACGGATATAGATTCAGATGAGCTTAAGCTAGTAGCAAGAGCATTGCTACCTGCTGATATTGAGGAAGGCACAAAGCTTAAGTATGAGTTGATGCAGTATTATATTGTTTTGTGATAAATCGATATTTGTAGGGCTCTTCTATAAGCGAAAGCTTGATAACTTCAAATTGCCAGAGGTCATGATGAGAAAGAAATTATTATTATTTATTATTTATGGTTTTATATTTATATCTTTTTTTTATGGATTTAATCTTCAGGAACCTTCACTTTCGGTAGATTTTGGCGATGGTACTATGTACGCAGTATGTTATACAGAAGCGGGAAGGTTAATAAATAATATAGTTAGCGCTATTTTTGCAATCATAATGATTATTCCGTTGATTATAGATTTGTTGAATAAAAAAATAAAATTAACGTATAAGATATGGCCTATATTGGTTAGTTATACCATTGCCTTGGGTATATGTTTTATTATGATTTTCCATTATAATCCTATAGCAGATTTATCACACAAGGCATTTATATTTTTTAATGAAAATGTCGTAAAGATGCAATATTTGGAAATCCTTTGAAACTATACTTCTTGAATGGTGCAAAAATAGTACCAACGAATTGGAAGGACTGAAAAATGGAGACTAAAAAAACGGGATTAAATTCTAATCAGATTAAGCTTATCGCTATTATCGCAATGACAATCGATCATTTGGTATGGACGATATTTCCAGGAACACAGCATATCTGGTATGTATATGCTCTTCATATCATTGGCAGGCTTACTGCTCCGATTATGTGGTTTTTTATTGCAGAGGGGTGTTATTACACGCATGACAGGAAGAAATATATTACGAGATTGTTTATACTCGCTGTTATATCGCATTTTGCATATGATTTTGCATTTGGGATACCGTTTGTTCCACTGTCAACAGGGGTGTTTAACCAGACAGGTGTAATATGGTCGCTTGCTTGGGCCGTTGTCATTGTTGCGATTCATGACAGTGGGAAGGTCTCAACGCCAGTGGAAATAATTCTTACTGTTATTATAAGTTTAATCGCTTTTCCATCAGATTGGTCAAGCATAGCTGCGATGTGTCCTTTTTATCTGTATCTTCATAGAGGAAACTTTAAGGCACAGGCACGAGATATTGTGTTATGGTCAGCAATCTATGCCTCGGTATATTTTCTGTTTTTGGATAAGCCTTATGGAATACTTCAGATGTTTACTTTCCTCACGATTCCGATTTTGGCAAAATATAACGGAAAGCGTGGTGAGTGGAAGGGCATGAAGTGGCTGTTTTATTTCTACTATCCGGTACACTTGTTTGTTATAGGAATTGTCCGGATTTTGTTGCATGGGAACATATCAACAATCTTTTAAATGCATTATCAACTTCAAATTTGTCGACCTAATTGAATAATGAACGTTACATAGAGCAGTTATCTCGAAAGAGGTAGCTGCTCTTTTGCTTGCTAGTTGGTGTATTTATGTATATAATTATTTTACCGAAGTTCATTTAGGCGAAGTGAACTTCGGTGAGATTGATTACGACTTATGGAGGTGCCATATGCAGGATATATTTAGAGGTAGAACAACAGAATTAAGAATTCTTGATAAGAAATTTAAACAAAGTGGTTTTGTAATGACTGTTCTGTATGGACGTCGTCGAATTGGTAAAACGAAACTTATTAATAAATTCATGCATGATCATGACTGCAAGAGCATATCTTTCACAGCAGTTGAACGAGGCGAGGCAGAACTATTATCTATGATGACGGAATCTGTTTTAAACGCCTTGTCACCGGAATTATTAGGAAATATTAGTTTTAATAGTTTTGAAAATTTATTTGATTATATAGGAAAACAGGCTGAAAAGGAAAGAATAGTTTTTTTTATAGATGAATATCCTTATCTTGCAAAACAGTGCCCTTATATTCAGTCTGTTCTTCAGAAGCAGATTGATACAAAGTGGAAAAAAGGTAATCTGTTCTTTATAATATGCGGCTCTTTGGTTAGTTTTATGAAGGATGAAGTATTGGCAGAAACAGCTCCTTTACATGGTCGAAGCAACCTAGAATTAAAGCTGCGTCCTTTTAATTATATTGAAACTGCAGAATTTCTGGATGGATATACTAACGAAGAAAAAGCTATTTGTTATGGACTTACAAATGGTGTTGCAAAGTATATCGAACAGTTTGATGTATCGGAATCTTTGGAAGAAAATATAATTGACCAGTTTTATTCTGTTGGTGGATACTTTTCAGAAGAGCAAATTAAAACGGTAGTCAGTAACGACAAAAAAAATCCAGCATTATACAATTCTATTATTTCTGCAGTAGCAACTGGGCATACAAAGAATAGTGAAATTGCATCGTATGTTGGGGTTGATGAAGTGACTTATCCATTAAAAGTACTTGTTAAGGCCGAATTGCTGGAAAGGCGAGTTACAAAGAAACCGTATTATATTCTTAATGATAGTATGCTTGAATTTTGGTTCAAATATGTAAATAGAGCAACCAGTCTTATAAATGCAGATAACGGTGAAGCCTATTTTTATTCTGCGGTAAAAGATCATTTACATGATTTTATGGGAAAAGTATTTGAAAAAATGGCAAAGGAATATCTTTTGTCACATGCAGGTGTAGATGATTTCCCTATTCTTACTGATATTACAGACTACCAGGATACAGTATTAGATGAAGAGAGAAAACAGAAGCAAATTGAAATTGATTTGCTGGGAAAGAATGGAAAACAAATTCTTTTAGTTGGGGAATGCAAATTTAAAAATTCTCAGTTTGACAAAACTGAATATGAAAAATTATTGGATAAAATAAAATATATTCCTACAACCAATCCAGTAGTATGCCTGTTTTCTCTTGGCGGTTTTTCAGAATATGTGAAAGAGAATGCAAGGGATTGTAAATTAATTACATTGGATGATATGTATAAATAAAACAGGTGGGGGAGATGTGAGACATTTTCAAAAGTAAAAAATAATTAAAGTTTTGAAAGTGAAATTGGTTGCAACGCTTAGCTTAGGTTTTTACATAGCAGTTATCTCAAATCGAGATAGCTGCTTTTTTGCACCTATACGTATCTTTTAGCATTAGTAATATGTTAAGATTATAAAAGTGTTTAGAAATGCCTATTTTACGGCATGTAAAAAGATTTTGACATGGACAAAAAGTGTAAATGTCAAAGCATTTTGATGGTAATGAAATCAATATCTCGATATTCTGAGGTGGAAAGAGAGACATACGACTATGGAACTTGGGAACAGAATTAAAGAATTAAGGAAAGCACAAAATATTAACCAGGATGAATTAGCTGAGAAACTTTTTGTTTCAAGACAGACAATTTCTAATTGGGAAAATGACAAAAGCTATCCAGACATTCAGAGCGTATTGCTTCTAAGTGAAACATTTGGTGTCTCCGTTGACCAACTATTAAAAGGAGATGTTGAAAAGATGGAAAGAATTATCACGGAACAGACGCAGACAGACATTAATAAGATGAATACCTATGCGATAGGAATGGTAATATCCATGATAGCCATTCTTATTACAACACCAGTACTGGCTTTTTTTACTGGATTTTGGTTTTTTATACCATTTGTAGTGCTGTTTGCCTGCACAATGTATTTTGCTACAAGAATCGAGAAGTACAAAAAGGAATATAATGTTCAGACTTATAAAGAGATTATAGCCTTTACAAAAGGAGAGACGCTTTCTAAAGAAGATCAGATAAGAGAAGAGGCGAAAAGACCTTATCAGAAAGTATTGTCGACTATTTTGTCAGGTGTTATAGCTGCTGTAGTATGTGGCGGCATAGCCGCAGTACTCATCATGCTATTCAAATAAACTTTAAACGAAAACAACCAACATAGGAGGATATAAAAATGAAATCATCAAACGAACAGCAGAAATTAGTTTCTTTATTTGTTCTAGGATTGCTATTATGTGGTACCGCTCATATTTTCCCAAGTGGACTAAATATCCTAGCAGCTATTGTAGGATTTCTTTTTATCGGCTACTTCTCAGTTAAAAGTTATGAACTCAAGAAAAAAGAAAAGAAAGAGAAAAAACAGGCTGAAGAATAACGTTGAAACATCTTAAATTAGAACCTTACATTGGACAGTTATCTCGGAAGAGGTAGCTGTTCTTTTTTATGATTTTTTGAATAGTGTATTCTCTGATAGATAGGGATTCGATATAATTGAAAGCAGTGAAATAAACAAATCGAGATTTTTAGAGGCAAATTATATTGACAGTATAAACGGTCAGCATGAATCGGATGCGATGCTGGATGCTTATCTGGATCCTGAAGGCTTTGCTCTTAAGAAGAAAAAATCATTTCATCCGCTTCGAAAAGGGATGCTGAAACTGATCATGATACCCAAGGATATGGAGGAGGAAGATCATCCGATATGGATGACCTTCCTGGATCCGGTGTTTAAGACGATGGATAAGATAAAGCCGGGGGGAAGAGTGATAATACCGCGGAACACATATGAGTATCTTTCGTATAAAAGAGAATGGCCTGAGCTTTTGATGCGTATAAAGCAACTAACGCTACAGGCGCCCCTGGTCGGGATTTATAACTATGTGATAGGTCTGAAAGAGGATTGATCAGATAGGTTAGCATACGTATTAAATATCATAAGCAATAGATCGCAAATAAGATAAATGAATATGCCCACGGAATTGCCACATAGTTGTTTGTATCGACTATGTGGCTTTTTTATATCATAAAATAGTTGACAAATACAACTAATGATTTTATCATTTAAATCCATAGGAGGACA
>NZ_SVEV01000058.1 GCF_015057185.1 Pseudobutyrivibrio sp.
TTTGTAGTTGTTGCAGAAGAAAGCTCCTTCTTAGCCTTCTCAGCTGCTTCCTTAAGTCTCTGAAGAGCCATCTTATCAGATGAAAGATCTACGCCCTCAGCTGCCTTAAACTCAGCAAGCATCCAATCTGTAATCTTCTGATCAAAGTCGTCACCACCAAGTCTGTTGTTACCAGCTGTAGCAAGAACCTCGATAACACCATCACCGATTTCAATAATAGATACATCAAATGTACCACCACCTAAATCGTATACCATAATCTTCTGCTCCTGCTCGTTATCAAGACCATAAGCAAGTGCAGCTGCTGTAGGCTCGTTGATGATACGCTTTACATCAAGACCAGCAATCTTACCAGCATCCTTTGTAGCCTGACGCTGAGCATCGTTGAAGTAAGCAGGTACTGTAATAACTGCCTCTGAAACTGACTCACCAAGGTAGTTCTCAGCATCGCTCTTAAGCTTCTGAAGAATCATAGCTGAAATTTGTTGTGGAGAGTACTTCTTGTCGTCAATGATACGACCATTGTCTGTACCCATATCTCTCTTGATAGAAGAGATTGTCTTTTCAGCGTTTGTTACAGCCTGACGCTTTGCAGGCTCACCAACAAGTCTCTCACCTGTCTTTGTAAATGCAACGATAGATGGTGTTGTTCTAGCACCTTCTGTATTTGCGATAACTGTAGGCTTTCCACCTTCCATAACGGCAACACAGCTGTTAGTTGTTCCTAAATCGATACCAATAATCTTTCCCATGATTTATATCCTCCTATAATAACTTTGTTATTAGTCTTGTTATCTATAAAGTAAATAATTTTAGTTAGCAACTTTAACCATTGAATGACGAACTACAGCATCATTAAACATGTAGCCCTTTTGGAATTCCTCTACAACGATATTCTCGCCAACTTCCTCATCCTCAACATGCATTACTGCATTATGGAAATCTGGATTGAATTCCTGTCCAACTGCCTCGATTGGCTTAACGCCTGCTTCATCAAGTGTTGTAAGCAATTGCTTGTATATCATGAGCATTCCATCTGCAAATGGATCAGTTCCTTCTTCTACTGTAGCAAGTCCTCTTTCGAAGTTATCTACTACAGGGAGAATCTTTTCAATGATGTTTTTAGCTCCCATATTGAACATCTGAGATTTCTCTTGCTCTGTACGACGTCTGAAGTTTTCGAACTCAGCCATTTGACGAGTAACTCTATCTGTAAGCTGTTCAATTTGTTCGTCTCTCTTATCTTTTTTCTTTTCCTTTTTCTTTGAAGCCTTTTTAGCTTCTTTTGAATCAGCATTAGTCTCTTTGTTTTCTTCGACTGTAGCTTCTTCCTTCATCTCTTCAGCATTTTCCACAGCTTCTTTAACTGCTTCTTCTGTAGAGAACTCTTCTTTTTTCTCTGTATTCTCTGCCACTTATTTACATCTCCTTAACTAAGAATCTTTGCCTTCGTTTTTAAGTAATTTATCAAGCTGTCCTTTAAGGCTTTTTATATTATCAACAACATTCTCATAATCCATACGCTTTGGTCCAACTATACCAATGGTACCCTTTACTCCATCTCCAAGCTCGTATGTTGCTGTAACTATCGAGCAATCCTTCATAGTGGAAATAGGTGATTCATCACCTATGTAAACCTGAATTGCATTTTCATCAGCCCCAGCGCTCTTATCAGAAAGAAGCTCCACAAGGGATTGCTTTTCCTCGAATGTATCTAGAAGCTCTGATGCTTTTTTTGAATCTGATAACTCAGGATACTTGAAAATATTAGTAGCACCTGATGTATATACCTGAAGATCATCATCTTCTGTGATAGTCTCTGCTACTGATTCAAGAACCTGTGAAATGATTTCATCATGGATACCAGCCTGTTCTTTGAGCTTTGTAATGAGTGCTAAGTTAATCTGGTCAATGGCAAGTCCGTTAAGATTTGTATTAAGCAGCATGTTTAGCTTTAGCATTGTCTCATTATCAAGAGGCTTATCCACATTTATAATTTTGTTTTTAACAATGTTGCCATCCATAACAACAACTGATAAAACCTGTTTTTCATCAACAGCAGAAAGCTGAATGAACTTTAATTTGTTTGAAACAACTGATGGAGCTGTAATCATCGTAGCGTACTGAGTATTGGTAGCCAAAACCTTTGCCACGTTTTTAAGTAGGCTCTCCATTTTTTCAGTTTTCTCAATCATCCATTCCTGCATGTTTGAGACTTCTTTATCCTTCTCAGCAATAAGATTATTTACATAGAAGCGATATCCCTTATCAGAAGGAATACGTCCTGCTGAGGTATGAGGCTGGACAATGTATCCTAAATCCTCAAGGTCTGACATCTCATTACGAATAGTGGCGGAACTAAGATTCAAATCCGTATATTTAGAAATCGTACGAGAGCCAACTGGTTCTCCTGTTTCTAAATAGTTCTTGATAATTGCATTTAAGATTTTTACTTTTCTTTCATCAAGTTCCGTATCTGCCATACATTCACCTCACTTGCAATTTTAGTGAAACCATTTAGTTTTTGTTTTGTTAGCACTCATCTAATTGGAGTGCTAATCAATTCTGATGTTAATTTACACCTAGGGTCCCCTTTTGTCAACACGCTTTAGAATTTTTTTATATTTAATTTACCTATTATTAATAAAGTAGTCTTTCATCATTAATAATTGTTATTTTTCCAATGCTTTGGTAATATAAATGCAGTATTTTTATGAGGTGAATTAATGGATCAAAGTAAAATTAGAAATTTTTGTATTGTAGCACATATCGATCACGGCAAATCAACTCTTGCCGATAGAATTATACAGATGACAGGCACTCTTACCGACCGAGAGATGCAGAATCAGGTTCTTGATAATATGGACCTTGAAAGAGAACGTGGTATCACCATTAAATCTCAGGCTGTTCGTATTATCTACAAAGCAGACGATGGACAGGAATATATTTTCAATCTCATTGACACACCAGGCCATGTTGACTTTAATTATGAAGTTTCTCGTTCACTTGCTGCTTGTGATGGTGCCATTCTTGTTGTTGATGCCGCACAGGGTATTGAGGCTCAGACTCTTGCAAATGTTTATCTTGCACTTGACCATGACCTTGATGTTATCCCTGTAATCAACAAAATCGACTTACCATCTGCTGACCCAGAGCGTGTAATCGAAGAAATCGAAGATATCATCGGTCTTGAGGCACAGGATGCTCCACAGATATCTGCAAAAACAGGTCTTAATATTCATGATGTACTTGAGGCTATTGTTAATCAGCTTCCTGCTCCAAAGGGTGACCCAAAGGCTCCTTTGCAGGCACTTATCTTTGACTCTCTCTACGACCCATACAAGGGCGTTATCGTATTCTGCAGAGTAAAAGAAGGTACACTTAAGGTTGGTGATTCAGTTCGTATGATGGCAACCGGCGCAGAATTTGATGTTGTAGAGGTTGGATACTTTGGCGCAGGGCAGTTCATTCCTTGCGATGAGCTTCCAGCAGGTATGGTTGGATACATGACAGCATCTATCAAAAATGTTAGAGATACTCGTGTTGGTGATACAATCACCCATGCAGATAAACCAGCAGCCAAGCCACTTCCTGGTTATAAAAAGGTTAATCCAATGGTTTACTGCGGTCTTTATCCAGCAGACGGTGCTAAATATCCAGATTTACGTGACGCCCTTGAGAAGCTTCAGCTTAACGATGCAGCTTTGCAGTTTGAGCCTGAGACATCTATCGCTCTTGGCTTTGGTTTCCGTTGTGGTTTCCTTGGACTTTTACATTTAGAGATTATTCAGGAACGTCTTGAGCGAGAATATAATCTTGACCTTGTTACTACAGCACCAGGCGTAGTTTACAGAGTATACAAAACTGATGGCACAATGATTGAGCTTACTAACCCTAGCAACCTTCCAGATCCATCAGAAATCGAATACATGGAAGAGCCTATCGTAGAGGCTGAGATAATGGTTTCTTCTGATTATATTGGTGCCATCATGGATCTTTGTCAGGAGCGTCGTGGCCAGTATATCAGCATGGAATACATCGAAGAGACTCGTGCTCTTATTAAGTACACTCTTCCACTTAATGAAATCATTTACGATTTCTTTGATGCATTAAAGAGCCGCTCTCGTGGATATGCATCCTTCGATTATGAAATGAAGGGATATGCTAAATCAGATTTAGTTAAACTTGATATCCTTATTAATAAAGAAGAAGTTGATGCATTATCATTTATCGTATTCTCCGGCACAGCTTATGAGCGCGGCCGTAAAATGTGTGAAAAGCTCAAAGAAGAGATTCCACGTCACTTGTTTGAGATTCCTATTCAGGCAGCTGTTGGTTCAAAGGTTATTGCTAGAGAAACCGTTAAGGCTATGCGTAAGGACGTACTTGCAAAGTGTTACGGTGGTGATATTTCACGTAAGAAAAAGCTTCTTGAAAAGCAAAAAGAAGGTAAAAAGAGAATGCGTCAGGTTGGCAATGTAGAAATTCCTCAGGAAGCCTTCATGAGCGTTCTTAAATTGGACGAGGATTAAAATGACTCCTATCGAACTGTATATTCATATACCATTTTGTGTTAAAAAATGTTTATATTGCGACTTCCTATCTGGAGTCTTTGATGAAAAAATGCAGCGGCGTTACGTCGCTGCTTTGTGCACTGAAATAAAATTTCAGGCCAAAAGGCATCCAGGCTGTATAGTCAGCACCATATATGTAGGCGGTGGTACCCCTTCATGGCTTTCCGAGGATTTAATGGATGCAATTATTACCACAGTAAAGCAATCCTTTAAATTAGATCCTTTGGCAGAGATTTCCGTGGAGTGTAATCCAGGTACTCTCTCCTCTGAAAAGCTAAATCTATACCGTTCTGTAGGCATTAATCGCCTAAGCATCGGGCTTCAATCTGCAAATGATGACGAGCTAAAGGAATTAGGTCGCATCCACGATTATAATCGATTTTTACACACATACGATTTAGTTCGCAAGGCTGGATTTGATAACGTTAACGTGGACATTATGACTGGTCTTCCACATCAAACAATAGCAAAGCTTGAAAAGACCTTAAATGCTGTTACCATGCTTAGACCAGAGCATATTTCCGCTTATTCTCTTATCATTGAAAAGGGCACTCATTTCTATGACAAATATAAATTTGATGCTGTTAAGCAACAAGCAGGCATGCAGACAGAGGATTTACCTACAGATGAAGAGTCCTATAACCTTTATAAATTCACAATGCAATATCTTGAAAAGAAAGGTTATAAGCGCTACGAGATTTCAAACTACGCTAGAAATGGCAAAATCTGTCGTCACAACGTAGGCTACTGGGATCGAGTGCCATACCTTGGTCTAGGCCTTGGAGCTGCTTCTTTATTTGACAATGTTCGCACCAGCAACATTTCCGATATTTATAAATACTGCGAGATATCCGAAGCAATCTCTTCTGGCAAAAATGTACCTTCTGAGCATTCCTGTGCTTATTATGATACAGAAGAAGTTCTTTCCAAGAAAGACGCCATGGAAGAATTTATGTTCCTAGGTCTTCGTAAAATAGACGGTGTAGCCCGTAGTGATTTCTACAATATGTTCGCCATCGATATAGAGGCAATTTATGGGCCAATCATTACTGCCCTTAGAAATCAGGGCTTTATGGATGCAAAGGAAGGCCGACTTTTCCTTACTGATATTGGAATAGACGTAAGCAATCAAGTTCTATCAAAATTTTTATTAGATAAATAGCAATTATATCTTGACAAAGTTAGGTTCATTATCTATTATATTTGAGTATGCGTTGAACTGTCCGTGTCCGGCTACAACGTATTTAATTTGAACATTTTATAATTTAACAAATTGGAGGTGTAGCAACACATGGCAAATATTAAATCTGCAAAGAAGCGTGTACTCGTTACAGCTATTAAGACAGAAAGAAATAAGGCTATCAGATCTGAGGTTAAGACATACGTTAAGCGTGTTGAGGCTGCTGTAGTAGCTGGTGACAAGGCTGTTGCTGAGTCAGAGCTTAA
>NZ_SVEV01000012.1 GCF_015057185.1 Pseudobutyrivibrio sp.
TTTTCAAAGTATCTATTTTATCTAAAATATAAAAACTAAGACTTTGAAAAATAGGGCCTTGCCCTAACAATAAAAAAGGGCACCGAAAAATCGGTGCCCTAGTAAATACAAAATTATTTCTTCATTGAGCTCATGAAATCTGGCATTTTGATATTAAGCTCGCGAACTGTGCTCTCTGTAGGAGCAGAAACTGAATCAGGTCTGTGTACTGGATTTGGAGTAACAGGTCTGTTAACAACAGGTGTTGGATTAGTAACGCCTGCCTGGCTTGCTGGAGCAGATGTGCCACGCATACCTGCAAGTAAGTCAGCACCTGACTGTCTAGGCTGTGAGTTGTATACCATTCCAGTTGTGCTGCGGAATGCGCCTGCTGGTGTAGCAGCTGGCTCCCCAAGACCTGTTGCAATAACTGTAACAGATACTTCGTCGTCCATATTCTCATCAACTGTAATACCAAGAATGATATTAGCATCAGCGCCAGTCATATCCTGAACGTATGATGTAGCCTCATTAGCATCGTTAAGTCCAACATCACCACAGATGTTAACGATAACATCAGTAGCACCCTGGATGCTTGTCTCAAGAAGTGGAGAAGCAACAGCAGCCTTAACAGCCTCAAGAGCCTTCTCATCACCCTTAGCAGATCCGATACCTACATGAGCTAATCCCTTGTCCTTCATAACAGTAGTAACATCTGCGAAGTCAAGGTTAATAAGTGAATTCTTTGTAATAAGATCAGTGATTCCCTGAACTGCCTGGTGAAGAACACCATCAGCCATACGGAAGCTCTCTCCGATTCCCATAGACTTGTTGCAGATTTCAACAAGCTTTTGATTAGGGATAACAATAAGAGTATCAACGCTCTCCTTGAGACGTTCGATACCACTTAACGCATTGTTCATACGTGGCTTTCCTTCGAATTGGAAAGGCTTTGTAACAATACCTACAGTAAGAATACCTTGTTCCTTTGCAATACGAGCTACAACTGGAGCAGCACCAGTACCAGTACCACCACCCATTCCACATGTGATGAATACCATATCTGCGCCCTTAATAGCTGCAGAAATGTCCTCTGCGCTCTCCTCGGCTGATTTCATACCAACCTCAGGGTTCGCACCTGCGCCCTTTCCACCTGTAGTTTTCTCACCTATAGCTAAAAGAGTAGGCGCCTTGCATAAATCAAGTGCCTGCTTATCAGTGTTGATTCCAATAAACTCAACTCCCCCAATACCCTCTTCAACCATACGCTTTACTGCATTGTTGCCTGCTCCGCCGACGCCTACAACAATGATTCTGACAGGAGCCCCTGCCTCCTCAGTCGTAATGTTAATCAAAACTATATCCTCCTTTTTATTAAACCTCTAAGGGAGGTCGAAAAATCTCTAATACCAAATGTAATATACAAAAACCCAATTCAAGTCTTCATAAATACTACTATAATATTATAGTTTTTCCACCTATTTATCAACCGTTTTTTATCAAAAAAAGTATTTTATTCTTCTTGTTCAGCATCTTTCTCAAATACAATATCTGTATTTTGGTTTGAGTAATTTTCAAGATGTAGTGTACCCCACATTCCGTCAATATCGGGAAGTATCAGTACTATCCTATCTATTTTCTCCTCTAAATATGCTCTATTACCTAGAGATATTTTATAAGTATCGTAAGCAAGTGTAATGTGTCCATTTTCATCATATGATATAACATTTGGCATAAGAGAATTTTTGTTTAATAGCTTGATCAATGATGTAAGATAATTAATTTGGTCGCTGCCAATGGACAACACATCTCCTACTTTAGGGTCTTCACACGTAACCCCTTCAACCTTCATATAGCCTCTATCAACATATGTTTGACTGATTTCAACTATTTTTCCATCGTAATTAAAATAAATATAGTCGTCTTCCTCTGCTATGTAACCTAATATTTTCTTTTCTTTACAAACAATATTTACAGAATGCATTCCTGTAATTTGCACTGTAAAATGATCTATAAACTCAGCATCTCCCTTTGGAAACAGTTTATTTTTGACGAATACATAAATTGTGTTGGTTGAGTATTCATCATCAAGGATATAGTTTTGTATTTCCTCAGATGTGTATAAATCTGTACCTTCAACTGTTACAGTTTGCAGTGGACATAAGAAGTAGGCTCCAGCACCTAGAATGAGTACCAAAATGACGATAGCAAGCAAGAGTTCTATTATAACGAGGACAAAGCCACGTTTTTTTTGACCTTTATTCTTTTTAGACTTCCTCATTATCAAACTCCATATTTTTAGATACGCTCAACGCTAAACCAAGTTCTGTAAGCAAAATCAATACCGAGGTACCACCATAACTAATAAGTGGAAGTGTAACACCTGTATTAGGAATAGAATTAGTAACAACGGCAATATTGAGAATTACCTGCAATGCAATGTGGGCCATTATTCCGATGCAAATATATGAACCGAACATATCCTTCGCATGGTTAGCAATGTATAAGAGTCTGTATAGTAAAAGAATATAAAGCAAAATAATACACACAACTCCAAATACTCCAAGCTCCTCGCAAATGATTGAGAAAATCATATCGTTTTGAGCTTCAGGAACTATGTATTTTTGCATACTATCTCCCAAGCCTTTGCCAAATAAGCCACCACTACCTATGGCATATAGCCCCTGCAACACTTGGAAACCATTGCCATCCACATAATCTTCAGGATGAAGCCATGCATTAATTCTTCCCGCACGGTAGCTAGCAAGTGCAATATAAAGCACTACCAAGCACAAACCAGCCAGCCCCAAGCCAATGAATTTGGTCCATTGTGGAGAGGCAATAAACAGCATAATAACTGCAATTCCTAAAATAATAATAGCTGTCGATAAGTTACTGATAGCAACTATTGCAAATGCAGGCAAAACTAAGGCAAGTGTCATACATGTTCCAGAAAAGAAAAATCTCTGTGCCTTTGGCGCCCTATCAATAATACTTGCCAAAAGTAAAATAACTGCAATTTTAATCAGCTCAGAAGGCTGGAACTGTATTGGTCCTATGGTAAGCCATCTGGTAGACTCATTAATTGTTGTTCCAACGAAAATAACCGCGATACATAATATCATAGCTCCTAAATACATTGGAAAAACCATAGCAGACCAACGTCTATAATCAACCTTTGTTGTAAAAGCCATACCAATAAATCCAAGCCCTGCTGCGGTAGCTTGTTTTTTCAAGTAAAAAGTAGAATTCCCCATTTTAAGTGATGCTGCATAAGCTGATGTACTATACAGCATAACAAGTCCAAAAGCTAAGATGAATACAACTATGAGCAATAAAGTATAATCAAAATTCAAAAGCCTCTTTATTTTTTTTCGCTGTTTGGCCTCTCGCCGTGAAACAGCAAGCTCTTTATCCTTTGCCATTAACTCATCCCCGCTCTTTTAGACTAAATAATACGCAAAAACGCATAAGAAAATAGTAACAGTTGTAAACACAGCAACAACTTTTACCTCTGACCATCCACCAAGCTCATAATGATGGTGGATAGGTGCCATTCTAAAAATTCTTTTTCCCCCAGTAAGTTTAAAATATCCAACCTGTAGGATAACTGATAGTACCTCTACAAGGTAAATTAAAGCAACAATAATAATAAAGATTGGCATCTGAAGCATATATGCTGTACTAACTACAAAAGCACCTAATGCCAAAGAGCCTGTATCACCCATAAAAATCTTTGCTGGGTGCACATTAAACATTAAAAATCCAAACAACGCGCCTATCATTCCTGCGATTGCAGGTACAATATCTGAGCCAAGGGCTATAGCAACTACACCCCAAAATCCTGCGATTGCAAGTGTAACTGATGTAGCAAGTCCATCTAATCCATCAGTAAAATTAGCTCCATTAACTGTTCCAAGAACAGCCAAGAATAATACAACTACAGAAAACCAATTCATATCAACAAGAGCTCTTGTGTAAGGAATTCTAAGCTCAAGCGAAACGTCAGAAAAAGTTGTCATATAAACAGCAAAGCCAATTGTAAGGGCAATCTGTCCAAGCATTTTCTGCCATGCTTTAAGACCATCTGAACTTTTTTTGATAGCCTTAAGAAAATCATCAACAAATCCAAGTACACCAAATCCAAGTGTCATGTAAAGGATAGGGTAAATATGTGGACATGAGCGTCCAAAATAAAATCCAACTACAGCAAATGCAATAAGAATCATAATACCACCCATAGAAGGTGTTCCATTCTTTAATTTATGTTCTTTGATGTATTCTCTTTCTGTATTTCCCATTTTTAATCTTCTAAGAACAGGAATACAAATTGGTCCCAAAACTAAAACGATAAAAAATGCTACTAGCATTGGAAAAAATACTTCTAACATACAAATAACTCCATTCTCAACTAATTCTCTATTGATTCTCTTCCTCTTCGACCTCTGGTGTCTCAGTAGGATCTGCTGATGACTCCTCTCCTTCTGGAGTATCAGTTGTACCCTCTTCTACATTTGTGCCCTGTGCCTGTTCTGTTAGCTCAGCGGCAGCCGCAGCTTCTTCTTCCTCAGAAAGTGATGATTCTATTCCTAAATAAGGAAGCGTCTGTGCAAAAATATTATGAGCAATTTCCTGAGCGAAGCTACTGTGAGCCTGATTGTTTCCAACAGCACCTACGCCAGGCTCATCAACTACTACGTATACAACGACCTGTGGATCATCAACTGGAGCGAAGCCAATAAATGAAACTAAATACTTGTGGTTTCCACGAGGAAGCTTCTCGGCAGTACCTGTTTTACCACCTATCTCATATCCATCCACTCCAGCAGTCTTTCCTGTACCATCAGAAACAACATAATGTAAATATTCCTTCATCATATCACTAACTTCTGATGATATTGTAGTTTTTAATAAAGTAGGTTCAATTTCCTCTACTGTGTTGCCATTGCTATCTGTAATCTTTGTAACCAAATGAGGCTCATATAAATATCCGCCATTCACAATAGAACTAAAACCAGTACCTAATTGAATCATAGTTGTATTAAAGTTCTGTCCGAATGAGTTAGTAGCAAGATTGACTGTATGCTCTAAATCTTCTTCTGTGTAAATAAGCGATGCTGTACTAGCCTCACCTGTTAAATCTATTCCTGTTTTTTGACCAAAGCCAAATACAGATTGGTAATTTGCAAAGGTCTCTGCCCCGATTACATAGGACATCTGCATCAAAGCATCGTTGCATGAATTTGACAACGCTTCAGCGATTGTTTCTTGACCATGACCATTTCTATTAACACAGTGAATAACCTGTGGGTATCCAGGAACAAGCTCGCCTCCATCACAGAAATATGTCTCATCTCCTGACAACACACCTGTCTCTAGTCCCATTGCAACAGTAAATGGCTTGAAAGTTGAACCAGGCTCGTATGTATATGTAATACAAAAATTTTGCCAAATCTGATTTAACTTATCCATTTTTTCTTCGGATGTCATTGCATCTAAATCTTCTTGGGTATAGAAAGCGGATAAATCTCGTGGATTATTTAGATCAAATCCTGGGTACTGGGCCATTGCAAGAATCTCACCAGTGTTAGGATTCATAACCAATGCTGCTGTATGAAGGGACCCAAAGTCCTCTGGCTCATCAGGATGTTCAGCATTCCAGGTTTCCTTTGTTTGATTATTCCAATCAAGTATAGCGTTTTCTACTATGGTTTGAATATTTACATCCAAAGATAAAACTATGTTATTTCCGTTTGTAGCATCGATAGTAGTCTGCTCCAAGTTGCTATCAGAATTCAAATATCCATAAGTACGGCCATTAACGCCATTTAATACGCTGGAGTATTTATTCTCCAAACCAATAACTCCCACGTTACCACTGCTGGCGTAGCCTATTGTTGCTGCTGCCAGGCTTCCATATGGATACTCTCTAATATATTCCTTTTCAAACCAGATTCCATATATCTTGCCTTTGTTTTCTTCTGATTCTTTTTTTTCAAGGAATGAAGACATTTCCTCATAGGAAACCTTTTTAGCTAAAATATAGTACTGAGAATTTGGTTTGTCAGAAATCTGAGTACGCATTGTATCTTCATCGATTTCTTCAAAACAGTCAGCCACAAGATTAACAGTTGATACCACACAGCCTGCTGACTTTTCCTCGTTAGCATTAAGAACCTTGCAATCCAATATTACATTGTAAACATCAACAGATGTAGCAAGCACTGTGCCTCTGGCATCAATAATATCCCCACGCTGAAAGGGAATGATTGTGCTATCGTAATCCTGCTGTGAAAGGATTATTTTCTCGTATTTGTCTCCGCTGGTGTACTGAATGTACATCACTCGACCTATTAGAATAACAAAAAGAATACAAACAACTCCAAATACAAACCAGAGCTTTCGTTGCATTCTTTTTAAAATTTTATTATTCGGTTTTAACCTACGTCTTTTACTGTCAGCCATTTTATAACTCTATTCTATGGAATGTCATGGTACTGTGACATGTAGTCAGAACCATCTACACTATAATACACTATTTGGTTGCTAGTTGCATACACCATTCCAAGGTCATTTATGGCTTTATCCTTAATTTCTGAAAGATTTGTTGTAGTTGCAATTCTGCTCTCTGCAGCCTTGTTATCAGCATTGACCTTTGAAAGCTCATTTTCAAGTTCTGCAACATGATTCATTCTAGTAGAAACATTAGTCTGTAATGCAACATATCCAACTAGCATTGTACATGTAAGAATAACTGCAACAATCATATATCCTGTTAATAATCTATTTTTTCTAAGAGCAGCCACTCTTCTTCTATCAGTAATACGCTGCTTTCTGATAGCCTCTTCGCGCTTTTCACGCTCGCGCTGCTGGCGGGTTGGCAGACTTCTTACAGGGTGGGCAGAATACACCTCTGTCTTTCTAACTGCGTTTCCCTGATTGTAATAATAAGTCTGTAATTCCTGCATTTGTATAACTCCTTAAATCTCTAATGTATATTAAAACTAGTATTTCTCTAACCGGTACCCGTCTCTCAACTTCGGGCAAATACTCTCAATTTTGCGCTCTTTGAACGCGAATTAACCTCTAGCTCTTCTTCACTAGGTAAGATTGGCTTTCTCGTAACCACCTTACCCTTTGATTTCTTTCCACATACGCAAACTGGAAAATCCTTTGGGCATGTACAAGGGTCTTCATTTCTTTTGAATGCCACCTTTGTGATTCGATCCTCTAAGGAATGGAAGGTAATGATACAAAGTCTTCCCTCTGGATTAAGCAAATCAACCATGTCATCAATGTGGTCTTCTAAGACTGTTAGCTCCCTATTAAGCTCTATTCTAAGAGCTTGATAGGTTCTCTTTGAAGGGTGGCCCTGTCCAACCTGAGCTTTCTTTGGAATGCTCTCGGCAATGATTTTGTTTAACTGTCCTGCTGTAAGTATTGGAGCCTTTTCCCTTTCTTTGATAATGTTTCTAACAATCTGCTTAGAGAATTTTTCTTCTCCGTATGCATAAAGGACTCTGGTCAAATCCTCTGCTGAATAGTTGTTTACAATGTCAGCAGCCGTCATAGGATTATCCTTGTCCATTCTCATGTCTAAAGGTGCATCATCTACTCTGTAAGTAAATCCTCGCTCGGCCTCGTCAAGCTGGAAACTAGAAACGCCAAGGTCAAGCACAATGCCATCTACCTTTGTAACTGAAAACTCAGCAAGTCGTTCCTTCATAAATTCATAATTGCTATGAATAAATGTTACTTTGTCGCCAAAGCCTGCCAATCTTTCCCCAGCTGCCTTTAATGCATCTGTATCCTGATCAAAGCAATAGAGATGACCAGTTGTAAGCTTGCTTGCGATTTCAAAGGAATGACCTCCACCGCCTGTGGTACCGTCAACATAGATACCATCTGGTTTAATATTCAAATTATCAATTGTCTCATGTAAGAGAACTGAATAATGATTAAATTCCATTAGATTCCCAATCCTAACTCTGCCATGTGCTCAGCAATTTCATCCATATCGTCGTAGGTGCCTTCCTCTGCCCAACGTTCCTTAGACCAAATTTCAATTCGATTTAAAACACCAACAGAAACAACCTCTTTATCAATTCCTGCGTACTCCTTTAGGTTTCCAGGAATAAGTACTCTTCCCTGCTTATCAATATCGCATTCAGCTGCGCCAGCGAAGAAGAATCTGGAGAACTTTCTAGCATCCTTTGTTGTAAGTGGAATCTCTCTGAACTTTTCTTCGATAGTCTGCCATTCGCTCATTGGATAAACAAAAAGGCAACCATCAAGTCCCTTTGTAGCCACGAAGTGTTCACCAAGCTGTTCACGAAACTTTGCAGGCATAATAAGACGGTTCTTTGCGTCTATATTGTGACTGTATTCGCCCATGAACATGAGACACTTCCTCCTTTCCAAATAAGTGGAAGTTCTTCATATCCACCACTTTGTGACACAAATCATCCACTTCTCTCCACTTTTAACTATATTTTATACCATAATCCTTGCCATGGCAACCCGAAAACCGTGAAAAATCAATGTTTTTCGCATGTGGTGAATTGTGGAGGGGAAAGCACAAAATATAGTGTTTTGTCCCCCAAAAACTAAAAAATGGCACAAAAAAAGACATTGGAATGTCCAATGTCTTTCAAAAAATACAATATGTAACTATTCAGAGCCAAGTAAATTTTAATTTAGAAAAAGAATGCTAGCATTCTCTTTTCTATTAAAATTTATTTGGCGAGAAACATACATGAGCAAAAGCAATTTTGCGAATGTATGCTGAATAGTTATTTCTTTCTATAATTATATACAAACAGACCTGTACCAATCACAACCAGAATGCCCGCCAAAAGCTGGGACACTGGAAGACTTGTACCCCACAATTTGAGCTGATCTGTTCTAATACCTTCAATCCAGAAGCGCCCTGCGCCGTAGCCAATCAAATAGGTTAAGAATACCTGACCGTCAAACTTCTTTTTCTTTCTAGTACATAACATAAGAATCAAAAGCGCAAGGTTCCACATAGATTCATATAAAAAAGTAGGATGAACCGAAATGAAATCAACGCCGTTTATACTTTGTAAATGTGTCAGCATTTCCGTAGTAACATCCTCAGTAGAGCGAATAGCACTAAGAGGAAGAAGCATAGCAAATGGTCCATCTGTATACTGACCAAAAACCTCTCGATTAAAGAAATTTCCCCATCGTCCAAAAATTTGGCCGATGACTACGCCAAAAATACCAACATCTGTAAATGCCAAAAACTTTATTTTCTTGCGTTTACAAAGGATAAATACACTGAGGATTCCAGCAAGAATACCGCCGTAAATCGCCAGCCCACCTTGTCGAATATTAAAAATGCCAAGGATATTATCCTTATAATATTGCCAAGCAAATATTACATAGTACAATCTAGCGCCGACAACACCAGCCACTATGGTAATGATGCAAATATCAAGAACTCCATCCTCATCAAAGCCAACTCTTTTGGCTTCTTTTAAAATGAATGTCACCCCCACCAACATACCAATTGCGATAATTACGCCGTAATAAGCAACGAAAAAGGATCCAATATTGAATCCTTTTCCGACATTATGCAATGTGATATGAAGATGTGGAAAAATAATAGTATCCAAATCAGTACTCTCCCACAAAATCAAAATTATTGTACGTCATTAAAGAGCTGGTAGATTTCGATTTTTAATGCGTCCGTATCAGTCATTCCTACAAATATACATCCATATTCATAGAGATTATTTTCAAGCTTGTTTACACGAACAACCTTGAACACGGAATCGATGGTCTCCTTTGTCCAAATCTGAATCTTTGCATCAAAGCATGCACCTACTTCAAATTCGATATCAGGAACTCTAAAGGCTAAACCAGTCTTGGAAATATTAGTAACTTCTACCTCCATGTACTTGACTGTAGTGATGTTTTCCTCATCAAGTCGCTCGATTTCAACCTTAACATCAATATCCAGACGCTTATTCTTTCTTTTTTCCTCCATACTCTTAACCTCCCAATACTTATGTGTTAGTTACGCCTTAAGATTAATTCCCCTGCTCTTAAGCTTTTCAACTACATCATCAACTACCTTCTGAACTTCCTCATGAGTAAGTGTACGCTCATCATCTCCAAAGAGAAGTCTTACTGTAATTGATTTGTTGCTTCCATCATTATATACATCGGCAACAGAGACCTTTTTCAAAATAGAACCGGCCTTTTCTTTTATTGTATCATTTATTTCTGAAAATTTCTCGGCTACAAATGATAAATCTACTTCAATTGATGGATATTTTGATGGTTCTACATATGAAATATTGTTTTGAGCAATATCAGCAAGCTTTTCAACATCAATTTCCGCAAATACGATAGCAGCCTTCTTATCAATCTTCTTTGAAACAAGTGGATGAGCAACACCAATTTCGCCTATTTCTTCCCCATCTAAAACAAGCGCATTTAAATTCTTTGGATGCTCATATGAATGAGTTGCCTCAAGCTTCTTGTATGAAAGAGCCTTATGTCTAACATCCTCGATAGTCTCAGCAATCATATCACGAAGTTCAAAGTAAAGTGTCTCAAGAGACTTTGTCTTTGAGAATAATGTGATGCAAAGCTTTTTCTTCTCATCGCAAAGACCATCTGCCTTAAGACCTTCAACTACACGTCCAATCTCGAAGATACCGAAATCTGTATCATAGCCAGTATTGTAATTTACCTGGCAAAGCTGTGTAGGAATAATTGATCGACGAAGTGTCTCAATGTTAGGGTTTGTAGAGTTAGCAAGCTTAATATTCTCCTCTACTTCCATTCCAAGCTTCTTGTACTCATCAGCATACTGCCATACATAAGAATGTACTTCGTGAAGTCTAAATCTCTTAACAAGAATATCTTTGATTCTATCTTCAACATTCTTTGTCTCATCCATACGAACTGGATAAAGAGGCGCATTTGTTGTAGAAAGCTCAAAGTTATCATATCCGTAAATACGAGTAATTTCCTCAATAATATCTGCCTTAAGGCTGATATCCTTAGTAGCACGATATGATGGAACATCAACATGGAAGTTATCCCCGTTTTGAGTAACACCAAAGCCAAGAGCTGTTAATGTATCCACAATATGCTCGTTTGTAATCTCAATTCCTGTGTACTTATCCACAAAGTTCTTATCGAAATCAAGAGCAATGTGTGGATAATGGAATGCATATTCATCTGTGAGTGCTGATACTACCTTTACACCTGGGTCAATTTCAAGAAGAAGCTTCATGAAACGTGCAATTGCAACTGTAGTCATTTCAGGATCAAGGCTCTTCTCATAACGAGCAGATGCATCTGTTCTGTGAGCAAGACGTACTGCACTCTTTCTAATTGATGCTGCATTAAATGTAGCAGACTCTAACGTAAGTGTAGTTGTGTCCTCAACGATTTCTGAATCAAGACCACCCATAATACCTGCGATAGCAACTGGTGTGTTGTCGTTGCAAATCATAAGAGTGTTCTCATCGATATTGCGCTCTACACCATCAAGTGTTGTAAATGTAAATGGCTTGTCAAATCTCTTAACACGAATTTTCTCTGCTTTACGAGAATCGAATGCGTGCATAGGCTGACCCATTTCAAGCATGATGTAGTTTGTAAGATCAGCAAGGAGGTTGATACCTCTCATGCCACAGTAGTAAAGACGAATGCGCATGTTCATAGGAGCAACATTCTTCTCAATATTCTCAACCTTGAGAGATGAATATCTCTGGCAGAGCTCATCTTCGATTTTCAAATCAACCTTTTCAAGGTTATCGTACTTGCTTAAGTCGATTGTTGGAAGCTCCTTAAGAGGACGCTTTGCAATTGTAGCGAACTCTCTAGCGATTCCATAGTGACCCCAAAGGTCAGGTCTATTTGTAAGAGATTTGTTATCTACCTCAAAGATAATATCATCGATCTCATATAAATCCTTGATATCTGTACCATTAGGAACATCCTCAGTAATATCCATAATTCCATCATGGTTATCAGAAATACCAATTTCCTTCTCAGAGCAGCACATACCGCATGATTCATAACCAGCAAGTGGTCTTGGTGCAATTGTGATATCACCAAGCTGTGCTCCTACTTTTGCAAATGCAGTCTTCATGCCAACGCGAACATTTGGTGCTCCACATACTACATCTGTAAGCTTTCCGTCTCCAGCATCTACCTTTAAAAGATGAAGCTTTTTAGACTCTGGATGCTCTTCTACTGATTTAATCTCAGCAACAACAACTCCAGACAAATCCTCACCTTTATGGAAAATATCATTTTCTACCTCTGCAGTTGCAAGAGAGAACTTTGCGATAAGATCCATCTTATCAAGACCCTCAAGGTCAACAAAATCAGAGATCCAATTCATTGAAATAAACATGGTTATAGTCCTCCCTTACTGCTCATCATCTGTGAACTGAGCAAGGCTACTAAGGTTGCCACTGTTCAAATCACGAATGTCTTTAATACCGTATTTCATCATTGCAAGTCTTGTAAGACCAAGGCCAAACGCAAATCCTGTATATTTCTCTGGGTCAATGCCACCTTCTTCTAATACCTTAGGATGAACCATACCACATGGGCAAAGCTCAAGCCATCCTGAATGCTTGCAAGAAGGGCATCCCTTACCGCCACAGTTAAGGCAGTTAATATCAAGCTCAAAACCTGGCTCCACAAATGGGAAGAAGCCTGGACGTAAACGAACCTTAATATCGCGTCTAAATACTTCTGAAAGCATAGTCTTCATGAAGTAGATAAGGTTTGAAATAGAAATATCCTTACCTACCATAACACCTTCCATCTGGAAGAATGTATTCTCATGACATGCATCTGTAGCTTCATTTCTAAAGCAACGTCCTGGGAAAATAGCCTTGATAGGTGTACCATCTTCGATAAGCTGCTTGCGATATTTTTTATAAATAGCATTCTGAGCAGCTGTTGTCTGAGACTTAAGAAGCTGACCATTCTCAAGATAATATGTATCCTGCATATCTCTTGCTGGATGATATTTAGGAATATTTACAGACTCAAAACACTCGTAGTCTGTTACCACCTCACTATAGTCCTCTACTGTAAATCCCATAGATTTAAATATAGTCTCACACTGACGCTGCACAAGAGTAATAGGATGATAGCTTCCCTGATCAAAATGCTCAGGAAGAGAAATATCAAACTCAGGAACCATGTCTATTTCCCTCTGAAGCTCTAATGCTGCAATCTCATCCTTCTTTGCTGCAATCTTGTCTGCAACAGTGTTTTTAAGCATGTTAACCTTTTGACCAAACTCTTTTTTCTCTTCCGCTGAGAGCTTGCCCATTTCTTTCATTGCAGCTGTAACGCTGCCCTTTTTGCCAAGATAAGCTACACGAATGTTCTCAAGCTCCTCAGAGTTCTTGATATTCTGAAGCTCTGCTTCGAACTTGGCACTTAATTCAGAAATAATATCTACCATAGGTGGCCTCCCTAAAAATAAAATCAAAATAAAAATCTGATTTTCATAATTATGAAAGATCAGTAATCATCATAGCATCACCAAACGAGAAAAATCTGTATCTTTCCTCAACAGCCTTTTTGTATGCCGCTAGAACATGTTCTCTTCCAGCCAACGCTGAAACCAGCATAATAAGTGTAGACTGTGGAAGGTGGAAATTAGTAATCAATCCATCAATTACTTTGAACTCATATCCTGGATAAATAAATATCTGAGTCCATCCACTCTTTGGTGCAAGTGGTTTGCCAGGCTCTGCTGCCGACTCCAAGGTACGGGTACTTGTAGTTCCAACAGAAATAACTCTGCCCCCATTTGCTTTTGTCTCATTTATAATGTCGCAAGCCTCCTGAGTAATTTCATAATACTCAGAATGCATATGATGCTCTAACACCTCTTCTTCTTTGACTGGTCTAAATGTACCTAATCCAACATGAAGAGTAACCTCAGCAATTCTCACTCCCATAGCCTTAACTTCCTCGAGAAGCTCAGGTGTAAAATGAAGTCCTGCAGTAGGAGCTGCAGCTGAACCATCGTATTTAGCATATACTGTCTGATATCTATCTCTATCCTTAAGTTTGTGGGTAATATATGGCGGAAGTGGCATCTCTCCAAGCTTATCAAGTATCTCTTCAAAAATACCATCATAGCTAAATTCAATAATGCGGTTTCCTTCTTCCACTATATCAACTATCTTTCCAATTAAAAGACCATCACCAAAGGAAATCTCCATACCAGGTCTTGCTTTTTTACCTGGTTTTACAAGGCATTCCCATTGATTGTCACTTATTCTTTTAAGTAGAAGTATCTCTACCTTGCCACCAGAACCAACTCTGGCTCCATATAATCTTGCTGGAATAACTCGAGTATTGTTGATAACCAAGCAATCTCCTGGTTTAAGATATTCCTTAATATCATAGAAATGACGATGTGCTATCTCGCCTGTTTTTTTATCCAAGACCATAAGTCTTGAGTTACTTCTTTTTTCTAATGGATCCTGAGCAATAAGCTCCTCAGGAAGATCGTAATCAAAATCTTTTACTAACATAACTTTTCTTTCTAATATATAAAACTAAAACTTTGTTTAGTTTATCACACAACAATTTTCTAGTCCACTTTTCCCTTATGTTTTCTAGAAAAAACGCCCCTAAATTTGTTCCATGCGCTCACAAAACCATCCTGAAAAAACACATTAGCCTCCGCAGCCATAAGCATGAAATACATACAAAAATACAGCCAGAACATAAAAATCATCAATGTAGCCAATGCACCATACATAGAATAGGTATTAAATATCCTAACATAAAAGGCCAAGAACAAACTGAATAAATACCAGCTGATAGCGCAGATAAAACCGCCCGGCAACTGGCTATAAAATTTAAGATGCTTATTTGGCAAAACCGTAAACAAAAACGTAAATACGATAACCAAAAAGATAAACACAAAAAAACCTCTAAACAAAGGTCTAACGCCTACCATATAAGCAAGCAAGCCATAGTAATTGTCTGCATAATACTTAAACTGCTGAGTAAATACCAGCATAAGCATAATAACAACAATAACAGATAAAATTATCAAAGTATAAAAAATAGCTCGAATTCTTCTAGCTAGCCATCCTCTAGTCTCTTCGATTTTGTTTACCTGATTAAGACCAACCATCAAATTCTGGAAAGCCTTGCCAGAAGCCCACACCGCCATAATAGCCGACAAAGAAATAGCTCCAATAGGCGCATCCATTATCATAGCAAGAATCTTATTTACCATCGGTGCAAAGCTATCAGGAATAACTTCGTAAATCAGCTCATTAATATACTCATTAATGGAAGGCACATAACTTGCAATCCAAAAAAGCAACATCAAAAAAGGAATCGAAGACATAATCATAAAATATGCCGTCTGAGCAGCATACGCGCCAATATTATCTCTTCCACATTTATCTAAATATGTTTTTCCATAACCTAAAAACGTCCACATTATTATTGTCTCCAGAACTTTTAATTAAAGAATAAAATCGATATTTTTAATACTCATTAGAAATAATTGGAAGATATGGTGATACATAAGATAAGATTTCCTCCAATGGCAAATACTCTGGGAAAAGCACTCCCTCAAGGGGGTGCTTAATGATATACTTTATCGCGGCATACACTGATACGGATACCAAAAAAACTGAAGGAGTTTCAAAGCGACTTTCATCTAAATAGAGGGCGGTTCCAACATATCTGTTGGTAAAAGCATCACCTTCCACACAAATACCAACCGCTTCTCCACCGGAAAGCATCCTTTCCTTTGTGATGAGCTGATACTTATCATTCGAACCATGAAGCACTGAATTAATAGCTAAGTCACAAGGGCGATAAACAAATAACACCGACGGAGCATACTCTATTTCTCCCTCATCCTCCCTGTTTGAATAATAGTCATAAAGCGAAAAAACTTCTTCATGGGCATCCAAGGATCCTTCGAATTCATTTTCTCCCGAATTACTCTTTGTCTTAATTTCCTTACCTGACAAGTCGAATACCAGTGTCCCATCCCCTTTATTGTAATAATAAACATTATCTATAGATATCCCTACTTTTTCTAAAATTTCTGTCAGAGAATCAATCGTACCTACCTTTACAATTGAACGATCATTAGACTCTCCATCGAAATCCGGAACATTCCATGTAGAATAAACTGTGTCATTCTTTTCAATGATATCAGACTCAGTTGTATCAAAATCAGACTCCACAAAAGCCCTCACTTTTAATTCCTTTGCCAATCTAGGATAGTCCTCAGCCGCTATTAGCTCAGCAAATTGTTTTCTTTTAGCTGAAACAAAATTCCCCTTGTCATTATCCACAATATCTTTAAGAGCCTTCTTAGAGAAAACACTTACAAGTCCGGGATTAACGCCAAACTGAAGCACACTGGTAGCGCCATTTTCAGAATTTTTCATAAGTGCCTTATAATCTTTAAAATGATTGCGATATCTGAAAGGCTCATTATCCTCCACATCATCAAAGGTATCATCGGAAGCAGAAACAAAATGAATTCCTCGTTTATAACACTCTTGTGCAAGGATTAAACTATCATTTCCATCTGCCATACAAAGTAGAAAATCCCCTTTAGACATTTTATCAAATATCATTAAATAATTACTGCTATCAACTTCAAAGCTTAAACAATTGTCTCTTCTTCCACCTTTTGAAAGATAAAATTCAAAGGCCTTCTCATCTAAATCTAGTACATAAAAATCCTCAATAGAAAAAACATTATTCTCAAGCAATAAACACATCAGAGACTGTCCTACTACCCCCAACCCCAAAAACATTACTTTACAATTCATAGAACGTTCACTCCTAAAAATAATCCGTGTGATACTATTGTGATATAAAACTTATTATAATTCAAGTGCGAGCTAAATCATTATCACCTTAGTTTTTCATTGATATGAGGAGGTACAATATTATGATTAATTCAGAACAGAAAAAAGCGCTCAGGCGAGCAATGTACCAGGATGTTGATATAATGTACGACTTTTTCGCAGGGAATAAAGACTGGGAAGATGACGGATTCGAAGAAGCTTTGGAAACCGTTCCCGGAATAACTCGTGACGAATACGATCAGTATTGTTTTGAGGATAGAGAGTTCTTTGCAGGAATTCTTAAAATAGCAGTAAAATCATCTACTGACGAAGATTTCCTTAATGCCATTCTTAATCCCGATCTCAACAAAGCCTATAAAACTGCCTCAGAAGTTTCCGGAAGTGTCGTATCCTTAGAGGATTTCAAGGAGTTAATGGAATATGGCGGAAAAGAATTTTTTAAAACTTTTGAAAGCAATAACATGATTGAAGCCGATGATGAAATGGATGAGGACGAACTAGCAGATGTTGTTGGTGGTATAAGTGACGACGAACTTATGAAAATACTTAAGTTCATATTAAAAACAATTAAACATGGATGCTTCGTAGGGGCTTCACTTGTTGATACTCCAACAGGGGCAAAACCAATTTCAGAGATTAAAGCCGGAGATATTATTTTCAGCCTGGATGAAAATAACAACCGTGTAGAATCAAAGGTTACCGACACTATTAGTGCGGAAGAAAAAATAATTGAAGTTATTTTCGAGAATGGAAAGAAATGGGAAACCACATCTTCTCAGTGGTTCTATGATGGAAACAAGTTCTATGACATTTGGCAGCACAATGAGCATGATATCTTCTCTCTTGAAGGTAGTTCAAAGGTTAAAAGCATTACTGAAACAGGACGTAAAGACAAGGTTTACGATATCGTTGTTGACGGTATGAACATTATGTTTATAAACGGTATGGCTGCAGAAGGCTACGGCTTGTAATATTATAAAAAATCCCCGGCAGAAAATTCCTTTCTGTCGGAGATTTTTATGCCATCTGTCTAGAAGCCATCTCGTAAAATCTTCCTTTTCTTACCATCAGTTCTTCATAGGTACCTTCTTCAACTATTTTCCCCGAATCCATAACAATAATCCTGTCGCAATTTATAACCGTTGATAATCTGTGGGCTATAACAATTTTTGTAGCATCCAACTTCTCTAAAGTGTCAAGCACAATTCTTTGAGTTTTATTATCTAGTGCACTTGTGGCCTCGTCCATAAGTAAAATCTTCGGATTATCCAACAGAGCTCGGGCTATAAGAATTCTTTGCACTTGACCACCTGATAACGTGCCCGCTTCTTCATTTATCATTGTAAAAAGTCCCATTGGCATTTCTTTAATATCATTTTCTAAACCCACTTTTCTTATAACCTCGGTCACACGACTCATATCACAATTTGGGTGTGTTATAGTGATGTTATCATATATATTTCCATTGACTAAGCCACCACTTTGCAAAACCACTCCAAATTTCCTTCGCAATTCCCTCTTGTCTAATTCCTCCATATCTTGCCCATCATAATAAATACGACCAAGCTGCGGCTTTTCAAAACCTAACAAAATCTTAATGAGCGTGGATTTACCACTCCCAGAACTTCCAACTATGGCAACATATTCACCACTATTGATATGAAGAGTAACCCCCTGCAAAACAGGTACTTCATTATCGTCATAGCTAAAAGTTATATTGTTAATCTCTATTTCCCCTAAAAGTTCCTCTGGCATCTCTGCATCACAAGTATTCTCGGGTAAAGTTTCAAGAATTTGTTTTGCCATTTCGTACGTTGGATAAACCTGATTAAGTACAAGTATTCCTTCCACAAACTCAAATAACGCTGCTTGAAATGCACCATAAGCTGCTATAAATCCCATAAAGCTTCCAATTGATAAATCAAGATTCTGAGTTCCCATCATACAATAAAAGCCTATCAGACTAAGTACCTGTACTGTATCTAAAAATATTTCTGTAACAACAGTCAACTTCTCTTTTTTTATATTTAGTTTTCTGGACTCTGTAAATCCATATAAATATTGGTAAATCGCTCGGCCTTCTGATGCACTTGAACGCAGCTTTTCTATCCCTTTAATATACTGAAACAAGTCAGAATTCGTCTTTTGATCAATTTCAACCTTTAGTCTTTCATAATGTATTTGCTTAATACCAATTACAAAAAAAGTCGCCAAAGATAGTATCAAAAGAAAAATAGCCCATGGTAATAGCTCCGATGAATAGCTAATCATAGCAAACAGGTAAGCTATGGATAACACTGCTGAAATAGCGCCCTTAAAAAAGACTTCAGATACAATATTAAAAACACGAGTAATATTCAAGGTACGAATACCCAAATCTGCAGTCTCGTATTTTCTGAAAAAACTTTCCGGCAAATTAAAAACCCTATCAATAACCGCGCTTTGAACTGCATATTCCATTGAATTCATAGCTCGAAAAACTGATAGATTTTTTACTGTTGTAAATCCTATATTTCCAATGGCAAATGAAAGTATCATGGCGCCAAACTGTATAAGTGATTCCATGTCGCTAAAAGGAATATAGATGTCATACATCAATTCATTCAGGTATGGAATAAATAGACCTATAATAACTCCTAAGATTGATAGTACGACAAAGCGAACCCAATCTGAGATATATGCCTTATGCAATCCAAAAGCTATAAGCTTGCGTAGAGTAATCTTTTCATCTGGAAAAGGTCTGTAAAACATAACAGCTTGGGAAGATAAACGACTAGCAAATTCAGCATCTACTTTATTAATTTCATTTTTCTGGCCATCATAATAACGATATTTCCTATATCCACAAGCCTCAACAAAGACTGGTTCTTGAGTTTCCTTTTCAAATCCAATAAAATTTCCACAATCTAATTTATACCATTTTTCTGGTAGCTGAATTTCTCTGACAGTAAAATGAGATAGTCTGGCAATGTCATTAATAGTAAATCTTTTTCCTGCACATTTTGTAATTTTTATAAGGGGTGCAATATTTATTTTTTCTTTTGAACATAATAAAGCAGTGCAATCATAAAGCGCATTTCCTGACACCCCAATAGCTGCCTGTATATTATGTCTTCTTGTAAAAAAGACATTCCGTATAAGATTTAGCGATTGTTCAGTAGTTCTGCCTTGTTCTCTGGTTGACTTATAAATATTTGCCTCTTCTCT
Organism: Pseudobutyrivibrio sp.; assembly: GCF_015057185.1. Lineage (GTDB taxonomy): Bacteria > Bacillota > Clostridia > Lachnospirales > Lachnospiraceae > Pseudobutyrivibrio. Next base: position 20,070 of record NZ_SVEV01000012.1, read on the forward strand.
GACATAAAAAAGATTATAATGTTCTATGAATTCCGTCTCAAAGCTATTTAAATCGCCTAGCTCTACACCTGCTCTTATTGCAAAATCCCTCCTGACCTTAAGAAGAAGATTTTTATCAATATCTTCAATAGATTCAAGCCAAACATTTCCCACTGCAACAAAGCCAAATCTCCATCGTCCCAAAGTATTACTATCATATGCCAACCCAGGAATAAGTTCGCCTTTTATTGCTTCCAAAAGAAAAAACCTATTGCGCATGCCTTGTTCTGGAATAGGCAAAATATACACTAAAACCCTTCCCTCTCGAACCCTGTATACACAATCTGAACTCTCAACCATATATATACCAGATCCGGAAATATGAATTGCATCTTTATTTACATTACTCATCATATTACCTCGTTTACGCCTGTACTTGAATCAAATCACTATACAATCCAATCTGCTTCATAAGACTATCATGATTTCCACGCTGCACAATTTTACCATGTTCCATCACAATTATTTCATCACAATCCTTGATTGTTGAGAGTCTGTGAGCTGAGATAATGCATGTACATCCTCTTTTTTTTATATTTTTCATTATTTCTTCTTCAACCAAAGGATCTAGAGCACTGGTAGCCTCATCCAATATCAAAATGCTTGGATTAGTAGCAAGGGCTCTAGCTATCTCAAGTCTTTGTTTCTGACCTCCAGAAAAATTAGCCCCATTTTCCAGCACGATGGAATCGTATGCCCCTCGTCTTCCCATGATAACATCATGAATACACGCATCCTTTGCTGCTTTAAGCATATCTACCTCTGTTATATTGTTGTTCCACATTGTTAAATTATCTCTTACTGTGCCGGAAAACAAAACGGTCTCCTGATTGACTATTGACACACTACAAGACAAAACCTCAGGTGGAATCTTGTATATTTGATGGCCATCCAATAAAACCTTGCCTTCCCATGGCTGATATAAACCACAGCATAGTTTTGCCACTGTCGTCTTTCCACTTCCGGAAGGTCCAACAAAAGCAATAGACTGACCACTGTTGATATTAAAACCAAAATCATGGACTAAGGGACTTTCTAAAATACTATATCCAAAGGACACCTTTTCAAGTATTACATTTCCATTTAATTTTGTTCCTATATCATCCAACTGTTCCCTGTTTTTTATATGATAGTCCTCCTCGTAACGCAATATATCTTCGACGCGTCGCGAATCTGCTCTGGCAGTTTGAATCTTTGTCACAAAACTTGACAATTCACTTAAAGGTTCAATGAAAGAGACCAAAAGGCTGTTAAATGCCACAAGTGTACCTTCCGTCATTTTCCCCTTAATTATCAGACAACCCCCAATTATCAGTACAACAATCGTGGTTATCTGTTCTGTAATATCTTGCAGGGCATCTAAAATCTCCTGCTTTTTTCCTAGCTTTTGTTCTGTTTCAATTGTTTTTGCATAATAGCCTTGAATTCTTCCTGCAAATTCATTTTCTATCCCCGATGCTTTAATAGAATCCGACGCTGATATACCTGCCAAAAGACTACCAAGCATTTTTCCTTGATCCTGCTGATATTTTAAAGTTGTATCTCCCATTGAAGCTGAACCGATTTTCATAATCACAATACTAAAAAGCGCAATACTAACGCCCACGGCAGTAAGAATAGGACTATAGATTAATAATAATATTAAATAAAAAATAGTCACAAACAAATTAAGTACATTTTCAGAAACATCACCAGTCAAAAATATACTAAGATTATTGTTATTCTCAACGCGATTTGATAGGTCTCCGGCATATCTCTGAGCAAAAAAATTAATAGGGAGGTTAAAGAAATGAATCAAGTATTTGTAGGAAGATATGAGAATAAGCTTGTTTTGCATTCTTTGTAGCAAAATACCCCTATAGAAACTAATTGCACCTTTTAAAAGCATTGCAAAAAACATCGCAGTAATCAAACCGAAAAAATAATTATCATTTCTTCTGATTAGTATTTCATCAATGAATACTTTTGAAAAAACAGGAATCAACAATCCAGGGATTACCAAAAACAGTCCCATAACAACAAGAGCTGAAACAGCCTCTCGCTGGCTATTTAGCATATCAAGTATAACAACATGAAAATCATTTTTTCTTTTTTCACGAATAAAGTTTTCTGTCTTAGAAAATGTTAAGACTACACCGGTAAACCCTTCATCAAGCTCTTTATAAGTTAACCTACGTCTCCCCGCCGCAGGATCATTTATAATATAATGTTTCCCCTTTCTGCCTTCGTATACAACAAAATGATTAAAATTCCAATGAATTATAGATGGAACTTTAATTTCCATTAAGCCACTTATATCCTTTCGATATCCATGAGCCTCGAGCCCATATTTTTTAGCGGCTCTCAGTATATTCTTTGCATTACTACCATCTCTGGAAACGCCACATTCAAGACGCATTTTCTCCAAAGGAATAAATCTTCCAAAATAACCAAGTACCATCGCTAAAGCAGCAGCACCGCACTCAGTTGCTTCCATTTGATAAACTGTAGGAGTTTTTACATACTTATAATTTTTCATAATTTTCACTGTACAATCAAGGATAGTGGACTTTCTTCCTCTATTACTATATCCGCCGAAACCATTGTTCCATTAACCATTTCTATCTTTTTGCCTTTCTCGCCAGACCACCAATATCCACTGGTAGTACTTTCATCTTTTTTTAGCTTTAACCTTACTTCAACTACAGGTCCATCCTTAAGAAAAGCATCTACTAAAGAGTTGACTCCCACCTGATTTGAAATTTCATCTCTCGAGGTGACATAATTATCTACATATTCCACCTCGCCTTTCATATACCCATACTCACGTTTGTTGATATTACTAGGATAAATAGAAGCCTCCATTCCAACCTGAATTCTTCTAGCATCCTCTACCGGAACATAACACACAACAATACTATCATTTTGATTTCCAAGCGCTACACGGGCAACAAGGTCACCTATAGTCAGTAGCCTCCCCTCAACTACAGAAAGTTCTGTCACCTCTCCCTCTAAGGTCGAGTAAATATACTGTTCTAGTGTTTTTCCATTATCCCTAATGTAAAGTTTGGCTATAACATCCCCTCTTTTCACATAATCACCTTTGTCAATATTAATAGTATCAACAGTTCCAGACACATCTGAATAAACCGAATGAATTCCCTCTCGGTTCATAAATATTCCATTAGTGGATACAATTTGATGCATTGTCCCAAACAGTGCCCAGACAAAAACAGCTGCTATAATAACTACTAATGCAACCATAACAAGCCAAAATGATGGTGATACTATCACAATAGCCTTATCCAGCTGATCCGCAGATGAAAGGTTGTCAGTTTTTGATTTTTTATATATTTCATGCATATAGCACCCCTGTGGCTAAAGTAACACAATACACTTATTACATATAGTATCACCTCTTTGTGTATTTTTTATAACATAGGTGTGTCCATTATTAGTTAGCCGGCATATAAAAGGGGTGGATGGATTTTAGACAAATAAAAAAGAGCCTTGTAGCTATCAAGCTCTTAGTATTACTCAAGCGAAGCATTCCAAGCTGAGCGGAGTAATATCTAAGGCTTGAGAGCGTAACAAGGCTCTCTCAAAACCTAAAAACAAACCTAACCCGGAGGTGCCGGGCCTATCAATTGACTCCTAGCTCTAGCTAGGTGGATCGCCGCAACTAATCTTTTGTCTTCCACTGCGAACGGAGGCCTGACAGCCGATTAGAAATATAAGCATTCCATTTAAAGTAAATGTAGGTTCAAAAAGGATAAGTTAAATCGTACATCCCAGGTTAGGAAACATTCGGTATTTACTACCTGCAATTATAGTACACCAAATTTGTGTCAAAATAAAGAACTGTTTTTTCACAGAGTTACATATAAGTCCTATATTACAAAATAAAACCCATCTCGTAACATTAGTCACAAGATGGGTTAGAATTACATATATTTATATCGTAGGCCAATGGGTCTTTTGATTAGAGCTGTGGACCTGCAGAAACAAGTGCCTTACCAGCCTCGTTAGTTGTGTACTTAACGAAGTTCTTGTTGAATCTAGCAGCAAGATCCTTTGCCTTCTCTTCCCACTCAGAAGCGTTAGCATATGTATCTCTAGGATCAAGGATACCAGAATCTACGCCTGGAAGCTCTGTAGGAACTTCGAAGTTGAACATTGGGATAGTCTTTGTAGGAGCCTTCTTGATATCACCAGAAAGGATAGCATCGATGATACCTCTTGTATCCTTAATTGTGATTCTCTTTCCTGTTCCATTCCAACCTGTATTAACAAGGTAAGCCTTTGCTCCAGACTTCTCCATCTTCTTAACAAGCTCCTCAGCATACTTTGTTGGGTGAAGCTCAAGGAATGCCTGACCGAAGCAAGCTGAGAATGTAGGTGTAGGCTCTGTGATACCTCTCTCTGTACCAGCAAGCTTAGCTGTAAATCCTGAAAGGAAGTAGTACTTTGTCTGCTCTGGTGTAAGGATAGATACTGGTGGAAGTACTCCGAATGCATCAGCTGAAAGGAAGATTACGTTTTCAGCGTCAGGACCAGCAGAAACCTTATTTACTTCAGCTGCAATATTGTTGATGTGCTCTATTGGGTAAGATACACGAGTGTTCTCTGTAACGCTCTTGTCATCGAAATCAATCTTTCCATCAGCAGCTACTGTTACGTTCTCAAGAAGAGCATCTCTTCTGATTGCGTTGTAGATGTCTGGCTCAGATTCCTTATCAAGACCGATAACCTTTGCGTAGCAACCGCCCTCAAAGTTGAATACACCATTGTCATCCCAGCCGTGCTCATCATCACCGATAAGGCGACGCTTAGGATCTGTAGAAAGTGTAGTCTTACCTGTTCCAGAAAGACCGAAGAAGATAGCTGTGTGCTTTCCATCCATATCGCAGTTAGCTGAGCAGTGCATTGAAGCCATGCCCTTAAGTGGAAGGAAGTAGTTCATCATACTAAACATACCCTTCTTCATCTCTCCGCCGTACCATGTGTTGATGATAACCTGCTCACGAGATGTAATATTGAAAGCAACACAAGTCTCAGAGTTAAGACCGAGTTCCTTATAGTTTTCAACCTTAGCCTTTGAAGCATTGTAAACTACGAAATCTGGCTCAAAGTTTGCAAGTTCTTCTGCTGTTGGCTTAATAAACATATTCTCAACAAAGTGAGCCTGCCATGCAACCTCAACGATGAAACGAACTGCCATACGGCTATCCTTATTAGCTCCACAGAAAGCATCTACTACATAAAGGTCCTTATTTGAAAGTTCCTTCTTTGCAAGATCCTTTACCTTAGCCCAAACTTCTTCAGACATAGGATGGTTATCATTCTTATAATCATCTGATGTCCACCATACAGTGTCCTTTGAATTCTCATCCATGACAATGTACTTATCTTTAGGTGAACGACCAGTGTAGATACCTGTCATAACGTTAACAGCGCCAAGCTCTGTTTCCTTACCTACTTCATATCCTTCGTTCTTTGAATCGAGCTCTGCCTTGTAGAGTTCCTCGTAAGAAGGATTGTGAACGATACTAGTTGTTCCTGTGATGCCATACTTTGTTAAATCAACATTAGCCATCTTGTCTTACCTCACTTTTCTAATTAATTTTCTTATTAGTTAACCCTTGAATTCAAGGGCTATAAACTAATTTTCGCTAAATATCATTTTAGCCATTCAACCGGATATTGTCAATTAATTCACAAAAAAATTGTATGCCGAATTATACAATTTTAATCCTTTATTTTAAGCAAAATGCCGAGTATTTCTACTCGGCATTAAAAGTTGATTTTCAATTAAAATACAGGAACTACTGCTCCCTGATATTGATCATTGATGTAATCTCTTACTTCATCAGAAAGAATTGCATTTACCAAAGCCTTAGTCTTCTCTGTCTCTTCATTGCCTTCCTTTACGCAAACAATGTTAGCGTATGTTTCAGCAGCAAGAGAATCTGAAGCCTCATATGCAAGAGCGCCAGTTACACCTGCTGAAAGTGCATAATTTCCATTGATTACTGCAAAATCAACATCCTCAATTGATCTAGGAATCTGAGCAGCTTCAAGCTCTTCGATTTCTAAGTTGTAAGGATTCTCTTCGATATCAAGAACTGTAGCTGTTACACCAGCATCTTCGTTAAGAGTGATAAGTCCATTTGCCTCAAGAAGAAGTAAGGCTCTAGCCTCGTTTGTTGTGTCGTTTGGTATAGCAATGCTTGCGCCTTCTTTAATATCATCTAAAGATGATGACTTTCCGGCATAAATTGCCATTGGCTCAAAATGAACTGGTGCAACACCAACAATGTGTGTGCCATTCTGCTCATTGAAATCATTTAAATATGGAGCATGCTGGAAGAAGTTTGCATCTAATTCTCCATCCTCAAGCGCTGTGTTTGGAATAATATAATCATCATAAACAACAATCTCAAGTGTGTATCCCTGCTCCTCTAGATTATCCTTAATCTGCTCAAGAATCTCTGCATGAGGAGATGCGCTTGCACCAATCTTGATAACCTTGTCATCTGAAGAAGCCTCTGTAGAGCTTTCTGCCTTTTCCTTTGATCCGCATCCTGTGAATACTGCTGATGTAGCTAAAACCCCTACTGCAAATAATGTTAGTAATTTCTTTTTCATTTTTTTATCCTCCTGTCCGTTCTATTAACTAGTCTCATTCCTACTTCCTGGAACACCTGCACGATGATCACAAGAAGAACAACGTCAATAACCATAACGTCTGTCTGGTATCTGATATATCCGTATGTGTGGGCCATCTTTCCAAGTCCTCCACCTCCTACGAAGCCAGACATTGCTGAATACCCTAAAATTGTTGCAAAGGCAATTGTCAAACCAATTAAAAGTGATGGTCTAGCCTCTGGCAAAAGTACCTTTGTGATAATCTGCCAATCTGTAGAACCCATTGCTTTTGCAGCCTCAATAACGCCTTCATCAACTTCCTTTAATGAAGATTCTACCATTCGAGCTACAAATGGAGCAGCTGCTACAACAAGAGGAACTATTATGGCTGTAGTTCCAATTGTTGTGCCAACCACGAATCTAGTAAATGGAAGGATTGCAACTAATAAAATTAAAAATGGTATGGATCTCAGAATGTTAATTGCAAGACCTAAAACCAAATTAACAACTCTGTTTTCTTTGATTCCACCCTTGTCTGTAATAAATAAGAGAACACCAAGTGGAATACCAAATACATAAGCTAATATTGTAGCAACTATAACCATATAAAAGGTTTCTCCTGTTGCCTCAATTAAAAGTGGTATTAAAACATCTGCTTTCATTTAAACCTCTCCTTTCTGAAGGTTTTTAACCTCCTCAGCGAAAACGCCTTTTGATGAAAGAAACTCTTTAATCTCTTCAACCTGTGTCCTGTCTTTTGGAGTTTCTATAAGGAGCTGTCCATAAGCACTTCCACCTATATCAGCTGTACTAGCACCTAAAATATTAAGTTCCATTCCTGTGTGTAAAATAAGCTGCGCAATAGCTGGCTCATATGAAGACTGCCCATCAAATACCACTCTGATGTAATCCTTTGTTGGTACTGGCACGCCCCCATCCTCTTCCTCAGGAACGATGAGCTTTCTGGCTGTTTCAGACTTTGGATTCTTAAATATTTCTCTAACATCTCCAAATTCTTCAACAACGCCCTGGCTCATAACTGCTACTCTGTCACATATCTGCTCCACTACTCTCATTTCATGAGTGATAATTACGATAGTAACACCAAGCTTTTTATTAATATCCTTTAATAGCTTTAGGATATTTCTAGTTGTAAGGGGGTCAAGTGCTGAAGTTGCCTCATCGCAAAGTAAAACCTTTGGGTCTGTAGCAAGGGCTCTTGCTATAGCAACTCTTTGCTTTTGTCCACCTGACAGCTGTGCTGGATATGACTTTTCTTTATCAGCCAAATCTACAAGGGCCAAAAGCTCTCTAGCCTTTTCCAATGCCTTTTTTCTTTTTACACCAGAAATCTCAAGTGGATAACATACGTTGTCAATAACATTTCTCTGGGCTAAAAGATTGAATTGCTGGAATATCATTCCTATGCTGCGTCTAGCAGTTCTCAATTCCTTTTCACTGGCATTTGTTAAATCCAAATCTTCAAATATTACTTTGCCAGCTGTAGGCCTCTCTAACATATTTAAACATCTAACAAGTGTAGATTTTCCTGCCCCCGAAAAACCAATTATTCCAAATATTTCGCCATCGCGAATTTCAAAACTAACATTGTGAACGGCGTCGACTTTACCGCTCTTAGTTTTGAACTCTTTGGATACGTTTTCTAGTCGTATCATATTAATTTTTGCCTCCGATCGATCATAAACCTATTAATCAATAGGTTTTTACTTTATTGAGTATATCAAATAATAGAATCTAGGTATAATAAACTAATTTTATTAGTGGGTATAAATTTAATTTATAACTAGCATAAATCTTGTTGCCATGCTATTTTTGTGGTACTATACATATACTGTAATTTAGCGCACTAAAGTGTAAAATGATTACAGACGTTAAAAGGAGGAAAATGTTAATGGTAATTGAAAACTACAGCGAGATTACTCCTGAACTAGAAAAGCTTGCGGAACTTTCAAAAAAATCCTCATACATTGATCCTGAATTATACACTACCTACGATGTAAAAAGAGGTCTTCGTGACCTTAATGGTAAGGGTGTACTTGTTGGTATAACAGAGATTTCAGAGGTCAATTCAAAGAAATTTGTTGATGGAAAAGAGGTTCCTTGCGACGGTCAGTTATTCTATAGAGGATATAACGTTAGAGACCTTGTAAAGAATCTTCCTGCAGAGCAGCACTTCGGTTTCGAGGAATGTGCATATCTTCTATTATTTGGTTCGCTTCCTACAATAGAACAATTAGAAGAATTTAAAAATCTTCTTGCAAGATACCGCTCTCTTCCACCTAACTTTGTAAGAGATATGATTATGAAAAGCCCATCACAGGATATGATGAACTCACTTGCTAGATCAGTACTTGCTCTTTATTCCTATGATGACTACGCTGATGATACTTCTGAGCCTAATGTACTTAGACAGTGCTTACAGCTCATTGCCAATTTTCCATTGTTATCTGTTTACAGCTATGCTGCATACGATTACTACTACAATGGGAAATCACTTATCATTCATCAGCCTAGACCTGACTACTCAACAGCAGAGAATATTCTTCACTGCTTGAGACCAGACAGTAAATTCACTCCACTTGAAGCAAAGCTTCTTGATGTAGCTCTTATCCTTCATATGGAGCATGGTGGTGGTAACAACTCCACCTTCACTACTCACCTGGTTTCTTCATCTGGTACAGATACATACGCTGCTATAGCAGCAGCTCTTGGCTCTCTCAAGGGTCCAAAGCATGGTGGTGCCAATATCAAGGTCGTCAAAATGTTTGATGATATGAAGTCTCACCTGAATAATTGGGAAGACGAGGAAGAAGTTTCTGCTTATCTTAGAGCTTTACTTCACGGAGAGGCATTCGATAAGGCTGGCCTTATTTATGGTATGGGACACGCTATTTATTCTGTGTCAGACCCACGTGCTCTTACCTTCCATTCTTTTGTTGCTGACCTTGCAAAAGAAAAGGGAATGGAAAAAGAATATAATCTTTATGAATTAGTTGCAAAGCTTGCTCCAAAGATTATCGCTGAGGAGAGAAAAATCTACAAAGGTGTTTCTCCTAACGTGGATTTCTATTCAGGCTTCGTATATCAGATGCTTGGCATTCCTGGAGAGCTTTTCACTCCAATATTTGCCATCGCACGTATCGCTGGCTGGAGCGCTCACCGTATGGAAGAGATTTGCCACAAGGGCAAAATCATGAGACCTGCATACATGACAGTATGCCAGCACAAAAAATACATTCCAATCGAAGACAGAACAGTTGACTAAACAACAAAATCCCCGCTGCTTATATGCAACGGGGATTATTTAATATTTAGAATTCTACAACGCCACTCCAAAGTGCTTTCTCATCAAGAATATCTTTTGCTCCATCACCTTCTAACAGAAGGCCCTTGATTTCATCCATGTAATCGTAATAATCACATACATAAAGTGTGATTTCTGAAACATCATGGCCTTCAACTGGAAGCATCGACAAGTCATCCTCTGCCTCCATGTGTTTTCCATCTTTATCAAGTGCGACAACTATATAATTAGCATAAGGATCATCATAATCCAATTCTAATTCAAATGGTGTCTTGCTGACAGTTATATAGCTAATTCCTGACAAACCTTCTACATCAATAGTTTTTGATGTGGTATTTTGTCTATCAACATTTACATCAAAGGTAAAATGCCAAGGACCATCAATCCACCAATTCTCATACTCATTTTTCCAATTAAGGGAATCCTGTTCTTCCATAGTAAGCTCAGAAAATGCCGGATTATCAATATCTGTTACAATATCATCAAGTTCAAAATCAACTGTAAAGGAATCTGGCAAATCATAGTGAGATACTGGTGTATCTGCATCTGTATAATACTCGTTTGATTCTAACACGTCTTTTGAATAGTAATTAAGCACGTAAGCTAAATCTACCTTAACAACTCCCTGGAAGGTATTATCATCAATAAATTCTCCATTTAAATACTCTAAGGAATTATTATTATAACTACTATCTTCTGTCTCAAAGCTATATTTTAGTTTTGAATCAAAGAGATAAAACATGTACATATCCTCATTATCCAAATCAGGATACATTTGGCTAATTGGGAATGGGTCTTTACTCTCAATTATCATACTAATGTACATAGCCTTTTCATCACAATATATGTCCTGAAGTGTGACTGTGTTACCATCAACCGTCTGAGTAAGTGCAACAGCCTCATTTAACGAATCTGATGCTATAGGCTGTGCATATTTTTCATAGTCTCCGCCAAAACCAAGCTTGTGACCTAAGCTAGAAAATACATTTCCTACAACAGGAACCTCCTCTGCAAATGATGGATTTGTAATGCATACTCCTGAGAAAACTACCACACCAAGTGCTGCAGCTGTTGCTACTATTGTTTTAACTATTCTAAAATTTCTCTTTTTCATTGTCCTCTCCTCTTCCTCATAAATCTGAGTAAAGGCAAGGTCTACTTTTTCCTGAACTATAGTAGGAATCTCAGCATCAGATATTATTAACTTCTTCTTATCCATATCACTGTCTTCCTTTCTACTCAACTATCTCGTAATAACGGGCCAATCTTTCACGACCACGTTTTAATCTGGTTTTTACTGTATTTGCCGGGAGTTCTAGCACCTTTGAAATCTCTTCAATAGAATAACCCTGCCAATAAAACATCACTATAATGACTCTGTATTTCTCTTCTAGCTTGTCCAAAGCTTCTTTTAGCTCTAGATTGCAATCGTCCTCATAGGTAGGCTCATCCCATTCATTAAGCTCAGCTTGATTCTGTTTGTTTCTAATAATGTCATAACAATTATTCATAAGAATCTTTGTAAGCCAAGTCTTAAAATATTTGTTGAACCTAAGGGTGTCAATCTTCTCCCAACAATTAAGGATTGTCTCCTGTATGGCATCTGCCACATCCTCATCATTCATAAGAATTGCCAGCGCCACCTTGTACATATCCTGCATATGTCTGTTAATCAGTTCAGTAAAAGCATCCTTATCACGCCTTTTAGCTCTTACTATAAGTTCATTTATGTCTCGTTTCTGCATTGATGCAGCCTCCTGTTGTGCACACAGTATTAAGAATAATCAAAGCGTCCTTCAATTGTTCTTACATACATTAGACGTGTGAGGAATGAAAAAGTTTCACATATTTTAAAATTTATGTAAAAAAATTTTTAGCATACAAAAAAGCCCATAGCAAAACTGCTACAGGCCTGCTTTCTTAACATATATCTTTTGAATCAAGGACAATTGTAAATGGCCCATCGTTTTCTAGTGACACCTTCATGTCCGCGCCGAATTCTCCAGTTTCAACATGAAAGTTTCCTTCACGACATTTCTCAATGATGTATTCATACATATCGTTTGCCATATCAGGTGCCCCTGCATCTGTGAAGGATGGTCGATACCCCTTTTTGCAATTTGCATAAAGAGTAAATTGAGAAACAAGAAGCAACTCACCACCTACATCTGTAAGAGAAAGATTGATTTTATCATTCTCATCATCAAATATTCGAAGTCCCAAAAGCTTCTTTACCATTTTGTCTGCGATTTCCTTTGTATCATCATCGCACACTCCAATAAGAACAAGAAAGCCTTTGCCGATTTGCCCAATTACATTCCCATCAACCTTTACCGATGCATGGTTGACTCTTTGTATTACAAATTTCATGATACTCTCCTATTGTTCATCTGGCTCGTGAACAGAACCATACTTTTCTAGATTAGTTGTCTGTCTCTCAATTTCGTCATTGTATCTTTCGATTACACCATTCCAGTAATCATCAAGCTCAGCCTCACCTCTTCTATCTGGAACGCCAAAATCGTCAACCAATATCTGTCCAAAATAATCGGACATTTTCTCAGCACCTGCAAGGTTAAGGTGGAGTCCACCGTCATATGTGTCAGTACTCCAATCTATTCCCATTTCATCCTGATAATCGAGGAAATTAATATAAGTCAAATCATTTTTCTCTGCATAATCAACAATCTGCTGATCCCACTGTTCATACCAATAAGGGTAAAGAGTAGGTGCTTTAACAAGAACTAACTCGACATCGTTTTCCTTACAAAGCTGTGTAAGCTTGTCTAAGTAATAATATGAGTTCTCTCCAAACTGGTAATCTGCAAGAGGCTTTCCCTCAGGTACATTCTCAGCAGCCTTTACGTCAACACGCATGTAATATCCATTAAAGGATACCTTGTCTTTATGGAATAAATATTCAAAATCATCTGAGTTTAAATCATTCCAGCGGCTGTGATAACGAAGTAACGGAAATACGTATTCAATAAAGCTTTCTTCCTCTGTCATTGATGCATTAATGGAATCAACCTTGCTGCTGCTCCATTTCATACCATCAAGAGTCATTCGATTATAAGCCTCATTTTGTGGCTCGTTATATTTCATGGAAAGCACGTTAAATACAATAACATCTGGGTGCTCTCGCTCAATCGTTTCCTCTGCCAAATAATAGGATTGCCAAATCAACTGTTGGGCGCTTCCTCGCACATAGGAATTGATTCCGTAGTTTTCCCACAAATATACAGGGGAAATATTTTCATAGAGCTCGCAATCACCAATGAATACCACGTTATGGTCTGTTGGATCATCATAGTATTCTGCAATCATTGCTCCCTCTAGAATCCCTGACATATATTTAGGCATAAGTAATTTAGTTGTTATCCATAGTCCTGTTATCGCAATTACGATAGAAAGAACTATTGCTAAAAGTCTTTTCATTTAACACCTCTAGAACTGATTATAGATAAACTGACTTGCGGAATATCCAATTCCGTAAGCTCCAAACACTAAAGTAGCCATCAGCAATCCATACCAAATTATAAATCTAGCAGGCGCAGCCACAGTTGATATTTTTTCTCTTACAGAGCCACTTCGCTGAATCAAGCTCACTGAAACAAGAATTAATAGCCCAACAAAAACAATTAAGTAATCGTAACCTGTGATTCCCATTCCAATAAAGGCCTCTGTATTAATTTGCGCAAGGCTGGAATCTGTAAATATACTTCCAAACATTTTGAAAGTAAGAGGTACATCTCTATAACAGTCAAACATACGAAGTGATGACATAATAAGCACAGTTCTGATGACCTGAAAAAGTCTCCATCCAAATGTGCCTGCGACATGCACCTTGCTGTGGAACCATCTGTAGAATGGCTCAAGCTCCTGAGAAATCATGATAACTACAAAGTTGCCAAGACCCCATACTATAAAATTCCAGCTAGCTCCATGCCATATACCTGTTGTAAACCATACAATAAAGCTTGATAAATAAACAGGCACTCTCTTACCCAAATTATTGCCAAGCTTAGCTCTAGATTTTTTAGAAAGCTTCATCATAAACTGGCTGGCAGAAATTGGATAGAAAATATAGTCTGTAAACCATGTACCCATGGTAATATGCCATCTATTCCAGTACTCCTTGATGTTCTTTGAAAAATATGGGCGAATAAAGTTTTCGGTAACTTTGATTCCCATAGTCTCAGCCACACCAATAGTGATATCTATACCGCCAGTGAAATCGCAGTAAAGCTCTAGAGCATAAAACATCGCCCCTGCGAAGGCATAAAAGCCTGTGTAAGTATCTGTATCAGCAATAATTGCTTTTACAGGAACAAGAATTCTATCTGCAATAACAAGCTTTTTGAAAAATCCCCAAAGAATACGCTCTAATCCAAAGGATACTGTGCGCCAATCAAATCTATGCTCCTCATATAGAGTCTTGCTTAAATCTGCATATCGGCTGATTGGTCCTTGAACAAGCTGTGGAAAGAATGAAACAAAAAGCGCAAACTTCAGCAAATTCTTTTGAGCCTCAAACTTGCCGTTATATACATCAATCAAGTATCCCATTGACTGGAATGTATAGAATGAGATACCCATTGGGATAATCAAATTTACAAATGAAATTCCTTCACCGTCATTAAATGCACCAAGCAGTTGGTTGATATTTGCAATAGTAAAATTAGTGTACTTTGTAACAGCAAGAATACCTAAATTGAAAAGCAAACAGCATAAGAAAATCCTTTTCTCCGTGGCATGCTCCTTAGCCTTTAGGGCTTTTCTCTCATCCTTCTCGTATTCTTTTTTGTGCTCCTTGAACCAAGCATCAAAAGCTAGCTTTTTATCAGAGATAGCTTTCGCTGCCAAGAAAGTACTCACTGTTGTTATGGCAATAAAAATCAAATATCTAGGATCCGCCATAAAATAAAATGCGTAACTAGCAAGAAGCAGGAAGGACCACTGGGCCCTTCCTGGAATGATGTAATACATCAAAAATACTACTAATAAAAATCCTAAGAATTCGTAGCTTGTAAATAACATGTATTAGTCCTCGTCGTCTAATTTAGCCTTAATTAATGCGTAAATTGTCTCAGCTGAATCAAAGTTTTCTGGAGTAAGCTCGGCAGCACCGATTGTAACGTCAAACTCCTCATTAATCTCTGAAATAAGTGACACAATATCAAAGGAATCAAGGATTCCGCCTGTCACAAGGCCCTTCTCAGTAGTAAAGTCCACCTCAGGATGTAAGTCTCCTAAAATTTCTAATAATTCTTCCATAATTTTCCTCCTAAATTTAATCCGCTGGTTACGACTACAAGCCTTGAGTCTCTCCGCTCATCTAACATGATTCGCTAAAGAGACCCAAGAGCTTGATGTCTACCAGCTCATATAAAAGCACTTCATAATGGCGCCCTGCGGGAAAGGTGTGATGCTTTCCGAAGGAAGTATCGCACTAGTAAGCGAAGCTTACATTTAAGCATGTATTACTTGGATGTGCTTTTTATATACATTTTACTCAAGCTTACACGGTCGATTTTGCCGTTGGCTGTGAATGGCATGTTTTCAAGGCGGTTAACCTTGTTTGGTAGCATGTAGCGTGGAAGCTTAGTTTTTAATGCTTTGATTAAATCGCCTTCTGTGATGTCGCCTACGTAATAGAGCACGATTTTGCCCTGTTCCTTGGCATAGATACAGCCTGATAGCTTGATTTCTGGCACAAGGTTTACATTGGCCTCAATTTCTCCAAGCTCAATGCGGTGTCCCATATGCTTGATTTGGAAATCCTTACGAGAATGGAAAACAAGCTCTCCTCTCTCATTGAGATGTCCAATGTCTCCAGTGCGATAAATAATCTCTGGATAATTTTTATTTAAAGGATTCTGTACATAAGACTCGCTGGTCTTCTCTGGGTTATTGTAATAACCAAGTGTTACAGAAGTTCCTCGAATACAGATTTCACCCTGCTCTCCCTGAGCAGCAAGAGTATTATCCTCTTTTAAAAGAAGGATTTCTGTGTTCTTAAATGGAAAGCCAACTGGAATGACTTCATCATCAGCAAATTCTCTTTCAACAGGATAATAGCAGCACATTCCTGTACCCTCTGTTGGTCCATAAAGGTTAAAGAATTTAGCCTCTGGTACTGCTGCTCTCCAAAGTCTGAACTGCTTGATAGGAAACACCTCGCTACCAAATGCAATTGTTTTAAGTGTATGTGGTACTACAGTATCAAAGGTAGCAAATGCGCTAATCATGGTAAGCGCTGATACAACCCAGCATACTGTATTAATTTTGTGCTCATTGATATATTCCACAAGCTTAATCGGGAACATGAAATATGAATGTGGAATCAAGTATGTGGTAGCTCCAAATTTAAGCGTTGGATAAAGCTCTTTTAGGCAGGCATCAAAATAAAGTGGTGTCTGATTTCCAAAAATTGTATCCTCGTTAAATCCAAGTGTTTCAGAGAGCTGTTCAATATAATCAATGACAGAACGATGGCAAGCACATACTCCCTTTGGCACTCCTGTAGAGCCTGATGTAAACACTATATAGATTGGATCTGTATCAATAGCCTTCTTTCTAACAAGGGCAAGGGCCTCAGTATCAGGATTCGTATTTGCGATATCTGAGAACAATACTAAATCAGCTTCATAATCAAAGCCCTTTGCAATCTCTATTGTAGAGTCGTCGCAGATAATAACCTTTGGTTTACAATTATCAAGAATAAGATTAATTCTTGTGGCTGGCATTTCACTATCTATTGGAACATAGTAGCAGCCTGCATTTATTACTCCAAAAAATGTAGCAATAGTATTTGGACTCTTTTTCATAAATACTATTACTGGTTCTCTTTTACATCCTCTGTTTATCAATCCAGTACCAACTGAATCCATAATTCTTTTAACATCAGAAAATGTAAGTTCAACTTCGTCATCCGCATATGCGATTTTATTTGGAACTCTATTTAAACTATTATCCAAATAATCTAGTACATTATTTTGCATTATAATACCTCTATTCTGTAATTAGGCTGTCGCATTCTGGCCTAGCCTTGGCACATTTATTAACACAATCTGCCGCCAAAACATCTATGATATCAAGGACCTTTGGTCCTACATCATTATCTCGTTTTACAATGGAAAGCTCAGTACATCCTAGGATGATAACCTCTGCTCCCTTTCCAAGAAGCTGTAGCTTAACAAGCTCAAACTCCTCCATGTTTACCTTGCGCCCAGCCTTTACATCATCATAAATGATGCTCATAACAAGCTTTTGGGCCTGTTCATCAGGATAAACGCATTTAATATCATAATCCTTAAATACCGAATCAAATAAATGCATCTGTGCCGTACCATCTGTGGCCATTATTCCAACTGTCTCAATTCCTCTGTCAGATAAATATTGAGCAGTTTCTTTGATACCATTGCTTACTGGCACAAAAACGCTATCTGCCAACTGGTCATGAAAATAATGAGCAGTTATACATGGCATAGCTATATAATCAACATTCTGTTTTTCTAAATTCTGAGCAAGCTCTAAAATTTTAGGCAATGGGCTAAGCTCACTTTTGCCTAAAATATACCCCGTCCTATCTGGAATGGATGGGCAGTTATAAACAATCATTTCTATATTTTCCTGGTCGGTCCTAGCATCTGTCAATTCGATAATGCGCTGCATAAAATATGCAGTAGCAAGGGGCCCTAGACCACCGATTATACCTAGCTTTTTATTCATTGAAGTATGTGTATACCTCCCTGTCATAATTGTGAGAACGATAATGCTGATTAGAATACTCCATCAGCTCCTCATCTGTAATATAAAAGCCCTTAAAACTCTTGTCTGTACGTGGGGTTGTATCAAAATGACGCCATCCCTCGCCACAGTCTATCACATTCCAATAATGATGACGAGTGGCAGTTGGGATAATCTCGATATCACCATTTTTGATGCCGGCTCTTGTTAACAAAGCCTTGCTTACAGCAAAGTAGTTGTAGCAATCTCCATGTCTATTTTTCAGACCATCATAAGCTCCCTTGAGCCAGTCTCCACTGTCATCGCTTTCGCTGTAGCCAATATTGCCCTGCACCCATACATATATTGCATGGGCCTTGTCGTAATCAGACATATCTTCGGTAATGATGTCCGCCAAAACTTCATCTGCCAAGGCATATACCTCATCCTCGGTATAGGTTTGTTCAATGACAGTAACAACACCCTCGGCCAAATCCATATTACCCATGGAATCCACAGCCGTATATACGATATTGTATTCACCAGGTGTATTTAAATCCACCTGACTGCTGTCTACCTGAAGCTCTATATCAGTGTCAACGTTGTCAGTAACAGATATACCATTTTTAAAGCTAACACCGTCTCCCACATATACTGTTTTATTAAGCTGGCCTTCTATGACAGGCGGCTCAATATCATATTCTTCAACTAGATTAAGTACTGCGTTGGCCTGAGTCTTATTACCAGAAGGATCCTCGGCAACGATAGTAACGTCTATTTTGCCATAATTGTCAAAGCTGATTGCTTCCCCGAAATATACCGTCACATCACCGGACAAATCACTAACTGACTCTACAAAATCTGCAGCTGTTGGTATCTCCTCCTTGGTACGAGTTAAATCCTTTACCTGAAGCTCTGGAGCCACAGTATCATCCACCTCTAGAGTACATTCATATGTGTAAAAACCAGATTGGATGCCAACCTTATAAACACCAGCTTTTTCTGTGGAAATCACAGTGTCAGCAGTAAACTCTGCAGTGTTTGATTCTTTCTTAAGGAAGTCAGTAGCAGAAACGCTTCCCCCTAGCTCTACGACACATTTGTCATAAACCCTGCTGGAATAATCATAATAAAAATAGGCTCCCACAGAGGCAACCGCTATAAAAATAGCCACTACACCTATCCGTAAAAGCCTATTCCTTCTTTTTCTATTATGTTTACGTCTTTTGACATTTCCGCTCATTTCACCATCTCCCAAGCGTATATACGCTCGTAGACAATTTTAGCAATCATGAAGCATGACGTCAAATATTCTCATTAACCTTTAAATAAAGTATTAAGCAATCCTCTAAATAACTGAGCCCCTGTATTTCCACCGAGAGTTTTGCCGAACTTTCCAAAGTTTTTACCGATGTTTTTACCAACCTCTCTTCCTACAGTTCCAGCCACAGTAGTTCCAACAGATTTGGCCGCTCTCTTCATTCTAGAATTGTCTTTTTCTTTTTGCTTTGCTGATGCTGCTGCATCTTTCTCAGCCTGTTCAGCCTCAGCCTTTTCTATTCCAAGTCTTTGTAATAGTTCATATGCCGACTCTGGGTCTACCGCATTTGCGTATTTCGAATAAAGCAAGCTTCCTTTGATTCCAGCATCTCTAGTAGCTGCATCAATGCCACCCATAAGAGATTTTGGTGGTAATACAAATGCCTTCTCAACTATGCTAGGAGTTCCATCTTCCTGTAAAAGGGAAATAATAGCCTCACCAGTACCTAACGCCTCTAGCACTTCGATAGTTTTAAATTCAGGATTTTCTCTAAATGAATCTGCCGCAGCCTTAAGTGCCTTCTGGTCTGATGGCGTATAAGCATGAAGAGCATGCTGTATTTTATTTCCCAGCTGTGCCAGTACTCCATCAGGAATATCTCTAGGGTTTTGAGTTACAAAGTATACTCCTACCCCTTTTGAACGAATCAGCTTAACAACCTGCTCTATTTTTTCTAATAAAGCCTTTGGTGTGTCCTTAAATAAAAGGTGAGCTTCGTCGAAGAAGAAAACCATCTTAGGCTTGTCCAAATCCCCAACCTCTGGCAATGTTTCAAACAGCTCAGACAGCATCCATAGCAAAAACATAGAATACAAGGTGCCATTATTAATAAGACTCTGGCTATCGAGAATATGAATCATTCCTCTTCCATTTTCTCCAGTTGAAAACCAATCCCTAATATCTAGTGCTGGCTCTCCAAAGAAGGTCTCGCCCCCAGCAAGCTCCAAAGCAACCACTGCTCGTTGGATAGCGCTAATACTAACCTTGCTAAGATTTCCATATTCTGCTGCAAACTCGGTATTATTCTCAGATACATAATTGAGCATTGCCTTTAAGTCCTTGGTGTCAATAAGGGCAAGGTTATTATCGTCAGCGATTTTGAAAACAATAGTTAATATATCGCTTTGAAGGTCGTTTAGATCAAGAATACGAGCCAACAATGTTGGGCCCATTTCTGTTATGGTAGTTCTAAGCTGTATTCCGTTTTGACCGAATACATCCCATAGAGTAGTTGGGTACTTGCTATATTCGAATCCTGCTGCATCCAGCCCGAATCTTTTAATTCGCTGCTGCATGTCATCATTATCCACACCGGTAGAAAGCATACCAGCCAAGTCGCCCTTTACATCTGCAAGAAATACAGGAACTCCCATTTCTGAAAATGCTTCAGCCAGCACCTTTAGCGTAATTGTCTTGCCTGAGCCGGTAGCTCCAGCAATCAAGCCATGTCTGTTTGCCATTTTAGGCAATAAATACAGTGGCTGATTGTCCTGTGTATTTGCAACCCAAATCTTACCATCCTTAATCATAATCGCCCTCCCAATTATTATTCAAAGACTAAAAATTATTTATGCTCTATCTTCCATTTTTTCTTTAATTGTAACTCCTGTAGGTGTAGCAGCAAGTCCGCCTAAGCCTGTCTCCTTGATAGTTGGACTCATGCTCTTTCCAATAAGGTTCATAGCATCGAACACCTCATCAGAAGGAATCCTGCTTTCTATTCCTGCCATAGTAAGCTCAGCAGAAGTAACAGCATTTACTGCACCACATACATTTCTTTTGACGCATGGTACCTCAACCAAGCCTGCCACAGGATCACAAGCCAATCCCAATAAATTCTTTAATGCTAGGGCTGCACCGTTGCCAATCTGTCTTCCATTGCCCCCAAGTAGATATACCATACCAGCAGCCGCCATTGATGAAGCCGCACCTATCTCTGCCTGACATCCGCCTTCTGCTCCCGCCAAGGAAGCACGGCAAGCTATAACACCTCCTACTCCAGCGGCAACATACAAGGCCTCTACCATTTTCTCGTCTGAATATCCGTATTTTTCCTGTAAAGATAAGAAAACAGCTGGTACCACTCCGCAGGAACCTGCTGTAGGAGCAGCTACAATTCTTTTCATACATGCATTGTTCTCAGCAATTTTAAGAGCCTTTTCCATAACAAGTCCTACGAAATCACCTACAGTAGACTTGCCACTGGCTATATATTCATGTAGCTTTGCTGCTTCTCCACCAACTAAGCCACTATTGCTCTTTTGCTTTTTATCATAGCCTGCATCGGAATCCTTCATAGCCGAATACATGCTAAGCATTTCCTTAAAAGCGTCATCCTCAGATACCGCTCTCTCATTGCAGTCATCCTTCTGTACAAGCTTCCAAAAAGGAATTCCTAACTGCTCTTCTTTTAAACAAATTTCTTCTATTGAATCGTACATTAATCGTCAACCTCTACTTACCAAAATATACCAGTGATAATATGCCATCCTGATTTTTCAGCCATGACAATGTATCCTCAGGAACACAGTCATCACACTCTAGCACCATTACAGCATCTCCACCTCTGCTTTTACGGTTGAGCTGCATAGTGGCAATATTAACTCCTCGTTCTCCAAGTAATCCAGTAACCTCATTAACAAGTCCTGGCCTATCCTGATTGTGGACAATTAACGTAGCGTATTCCCCAGAAAATCTAACATTTGCGCCGTCTATCTCACAAACTTCAATTCGACCTCCACCTAAAGAGGATGCTATTAATTCTAGCTCCTTGCCAGTACAGCTTTTGAGAATAAGCTTAGCTGAATTAGGATGTACCTCACCTAAATCCATTCCCTCAATGGTAAAATCTAATCCTCGCTCCTTTGCAATTTCAAAGCTATTTGGAATGTTGATATCATCAACCTCAAGTCCTAGCAAACCTCCCACAATAGCCCTATCAGTTCCATGGCCTTTCCCCGTCTTCAAAAAAGATCCATGCAAATATATTTTTGCGCTGGAAACATCTTCTCCTAATAACTTGCGTCCCACTAAGCCGATTTTAACAGCACCAGCTGTATGGGAGCTAGAAGGTCCAACCATTACAGGGCCTATTATGTCGAATAAATTCATATTGTCTCCTTATGGAATTTAATAATTTTGACTTTTTGATTTTCTGAAGAAAACCAAAAACCTTTGCTATATAGCAACTGTGAATGGAGCAATTGGTAATCCCTGCTCATTCTTAATATTTATAATAGCATAATCATCCCATCCCATGGAAACATTTATTGAATTTGCATTTAATATGTCATCACTCATTTTGATAACAACTTTATTAGCTGTTACATTTACAGACTCAGGGACAATAGTCTTTCCATCAACATTTACTGATAAAGTAGTATCTCCTGAAATAGATAGATTGTCAGCATTATCCATTTCAATGACAATTTCTTTTTCATTTTTAGCAGTGGTTTTAACCCTTGGATTATCCGCATTTACGTTACCAGCAGCATCATATACATGCTTTAGAGCAAGAAGAGACATTCTTCTGCCTACTTCTACTTTTTCCTTTGGATGAATATCATAGTAGTTTCCTATATCCATAATAGAGGTTAGATAAACATCCTTTACTGTATCTGCAACCTTTTGCTGCTGCTCACGTACGAGACAATATCCGTCATTTGTGCAGGCAAGCCACTCCTTAAATGGAGCCAGCTGCGCCACGATAAATGGGAAATCATCATTCCATGCACTTCTCCATGAATCAATAAGTCCTTTTAAAAGCAAATCGTAGTACTTTGCCCTATCCCCTGCGTCTGATTCGCCTTGGTACCAAAGGGCACCCTTTATCGAATAAGGAATAACCTTTTCAAGCATTGTCCCATAGAGTCCACATGGTCTATTCTCATTATATGGGCCCATAGGAACTTCCGCTGGTGCCCCTTCCTGGCTCATCATATATTCCAACTGGGTCTTTCTATCTTCCCCATATATAAAACGCTCAAACTTCTTGTAGCCTTCTGGTGCATCAATTTCTTCCCATGCCTTGAGGCTCTTTGCTTTAAGCTCCTGCTTGTCAATGGAATTAACAGCCTCATCATATTCCTTTAAATACTGATTTAGTGGAACTGGCTCCAATACGCTTTTAGGCACCCAAGCACTAGCTGTTGTACCGCCCCAATTACATCCAATAATGCCTACTGGAACATTGAGCTTTTCTTGGATTTTTCTTGCAAATATATATCCTATTGCTGAAAAATTCTCATATCCCTTTTCGTGATCACTGAGCCATTTACCATAGCCATCCCTTCCAGGTCCGTTATGATTTACATGGCCCTCAAAGGCTCTCTGTGGAACATTGTAAAAATGAATCTTTTCATTTACAGGAAGCTTTTTTGTTTTATCCCAGTCCTGATCATACTTATTAAAGAACTCCATATTGGACTGACCACCAGCCAGCCATACCTCACCTACGCTTACCTTTTCAATAACGATAGTCTCTAGACTGCTAGTATTTTCTACTACAATTTTGTTATCAATAGATGCTTCCATAGCCTCAAGAGTAGCCTTCCAGCATTCATCGGCTTGCGCTACAGTAAATATTTCATCCTTAAGAACGCCATGATAATTGTAAATACTTACACTTATCCTATCTCCCTTTTCGGCTTTGCCATATATCACAATTGGCTTTTGGCGCTGAAGCACCATTCCTTTACTAAAAATCTCTGCTACTGACAATTTAGTCATTTTTGTTCTCCTCTCCTTATTTCCCAGTACATATTTTTAAAATCAGTAGGCGTACAACCTTTCTGTAATTTAAACATTCTTATAAAAGAAGAAATAGAAGTAAAGCCACAGCTTAAAGCAACATCGGTTACTGAATTTCCAGGTTCAATAAGAAGCTCCTGGGCTTTTGCTATTCTCTTTTGATTTACATATTTATAAAAGCTAGTTCCAGTAAACTGTTTAAACAATCTTTCAAAGTAGAATTTACTGAAGCCACTCATGTCTGCCACTTCTGAAAGCTTTAAGTCCTCTGAGCAGTGTTCACTAATATAATTACAGATATCCAAAAGAACAGACGCATATTCTTCCTTTGCTGCGAAGTTTTCATCCTTATCTGCCAAATTTTTATCTGAAAGCTTTTTGCCTAAAAGCACAAAAATTTCAAAAACCTTGCTATAGATGCTTACCTCTGAAAATGGTTGGCCATCTAAATATTCTTCTCTAATGGAAATTAGTAATTCTTTTAATCTATCATAAATATCAGGATATTTTTCCGGTGTTACTATAGTATAGGGTGACATCAATGTAAGAAGCAATTCGATATCATTCATATTTCTAAGGAAGTTTGTGTTAGGTTGAAAAATAATTCGCCTTCCTGTCTCTGGCGCAACAATTGCATGAATACAGCCAGGGCAAACAAAGCATATATCCCCTTCTTCCAATAGAACATCTGCATTGCCAAAATTCAGAGTATAATAATTGTCAGTTGGCATTATTATCTCAATTGCAGGATGCCAATGCATTGGATAATCTTCATATTCTACATTGTCATATAGCTTTAATGTAGTTCGCTTCTTGTAATTTACGGTTTCAAAAATTCCGTCTAGATTTTCGATCATAACTCCGTATCCCCCTTCACCTTCACTTTCGAAAAATTGTAAAAAGCAATAATTAGAAGTATTAATCGTTCATAATTTTTGCTCTTATTGTCCTAAAAATCAAGTACTTTTCCACAAATTTAGCCACCATTTTAGCCTATTTTGTAGATATTGCACATATTACACACATCCAAACTATAAATCATAACCAATACACTAAATGTTGGGGCCTAAATCACAGCAAGAATTGATAATCAAGAAACAACAATTGTAAAGATTGTGTCCATTCTGTGTGCTACATTAGTTTTATCAAAACAACCGGCTAAGGTTCACAGGGCGTTTTTACAATATGAACCAAAGCTTAAGTTAAAAATGGAGGAGAAGGTAATGAAAAGAAAGATTCTAGCAACACTCTTATCCGCTTTCATGGCCGCATCGTTATTCACTGGCTGTGGCTCATCTAGCAGCGGAACAACTTCAGCTGATGGAGTTGAAGAAATCACATTTATGTTCTGGGATGACCTGAACGCAACAGAGGATTTAATCTCTCTCGGTTACAAAGACACTATCGACAGATTCAACAAGGATTACGAAGGCAAGTATCACGTAAATGTTGTTACAACAAACCTTGAAGAGTACTACACAAAGCTTAATGCTGAAATCCAAGGTGGCAAAGCTCCAGACGTATTTATCTGTAGCCCAGGACCTCAGCTTTCAGATTATGTAATCCCTGGCGGATGTGCTCCTGCAGATGGTCTTTGCATGAACTTAGATGAGTACCTTGCACAGGACGGATGGAAAGACACATTCACAAGTGATGCAGTATTCTCACAGCAGACATATGACGGAAGCGTATATGCAATTCCACTTAATACTGCTGCTGCTTGCTGCTTCTACAACACAGAGATGTTCGAAGCTGCTGGTGCAAAGGTTCCTACAAACTGGGATGAAATGCTTGATGCATGTGAAAAGCTTGAAGCTGCTGGTTACACACCTGTAACAGTTTCTGGTGGTACAGCATGGTGTCTCTCAATGATCGCTGGTTACCTTTGCGAGTCAGAAGGTGTTGACCTTGCTGCTCTTGCTGATGGCACAGCTTCTTGGGAAGATGGCAAACTTGAATCAGCTTGCAACAAGCTCCTTGAGCTTTCTAAATACTTCCAGCCAACAGCTGTTGGTGATACAAACGACGTAGCTACAGCAAACTTCTACAACGAAGAAGCAGCTATC
Source organism: Pseudobutyrivibrio sp. (assembly GCF_015057185.1). GTDB lineage: Bacteria > Bacillota > Clostridia > Lachnospirales > Lachnospiraceae > Pseudobutyrivibrio. Next base: position 45,928 of record NZ_SVEV01000012.1, read on the forward strand.
CTTATTCAGGGTTCATGGGCAATTGGCCAGATCAACGGTTCTGCTCCTGAATTCGAGTCTAAGTGTGGCGTATTCCAGTTCCCAGGTGTAGATAGAATCATTGCTAAGTCTGATTCACTTTGCGTAAGCAAAGATACAGCTAGCCCTGAGGCTTGTGTAGCACTTCTTAAGTACTTCACAGATGACACAGCTCAGAAGTACACAGCAGAAGTTGGTGGAAAGATTCCTGTAACAAATGTTGAGTATGATGCTTCAAAGGCTCCTGCACAGTTGTCATATGTAATGGATGTATTCTCAAATGCTAAGGGAACATTCGGATTCTACAACGAGTCAATGCCTACTACAGAGACAGGTGCATACTTTGATGATGAAATGGTAGCAGTATTCCTTGGAGACAAGACTCCAGCAGAAGCAGCCGCAGATATGGAAGCTTACTACAACGAAAATTGCAGACAGTAGAGAATTCTTCTCTCTCATTTCTTTTTCATATTCGGGGCGCAAAGAGCCTGCGCCCCGATTTTTTTAACCATTATTAGATGAAGGAAACAGTGTATTATGGATAAATTACTTCGAAATAAAAAAGCCATTATCATTTTTATGGCACCAGGAATCATATTATTCACAGTTATTTTGTTTATTCCCATTGTTCAATCAGTTATCTATTCATTATGTGAATATGAAGCAACATCTTTAACTGGTCCAAAATTTGTTGGATTAAAAAACTACGCAGCTTTATTAAAAGACGATACATTTTTAATTGCTCTTAAGAACTCACTGTTCTTTTTAATTTTCTCATGTGTAACTCAGCTAGTTATGGGCTTATTCTTTGCAGGCCTTTTAACAAACATAGATAAAGGAAGAAACCTATTTAAGAATATCATTTACTTACCTTGTGTTCTTTCTTCAGCTGCCTTGGGTCTTTTGTGGATGTTCATCTTCAGCCCTAAGTTTGGTATCAACAAACTTATTGAGACCCTTGGAGTAACAGATTTCGTTAAAAATGGTCCACTTTGGTTAATGGATACAAAAGGCTTCATCGTTCTTCCAATGTGGGTTATCGGATTTGTTTCTTTATGGCAGTACGTTGGACAATCAATGATGCTTTACATGGCACAGATATCTGGTATCAGCAAATCCCTTTACGAAGCCAGCTATATCGATGGTTGTAGCAAAGCAAAGAGTTTTAGATACATTACTCTTCCACTTATCAGACCTATGGTTGCTACAGCAATGTCATTAAACGCTATTGGTTCTCTTAAATTCTTCGATTTGGTATTTAACATGACGGAAGGTGGTCCAAACCACAGAACTGAAGTCCTTGCAACACATCTCTATACTCAAGGCTTTAAATACAACCACTTTGGATACTCAAGTGCAATTGGTGTAGTTTTATTAATTCTCTGCCTAATCACAACTGGTTTTATCAACAAGGTTGTTAAGACAGAACAATATGAGATGTAAAAGGAGATTTTAAGACATGAAAAAAATACGTCCAATTAGAATAGTAATTTATATATTTCTAGTTTTAGTGGCAATCTTATATTTAGCACCACTGCTTTGGGTATTATTAGTTTCATTCAAAGAAAATGCTGAAATATATGACAACCCATTTGGTTTACCTGCTGCCCCAACCTTTGACAACTTTACTTTTGCATGGACAGCCGGAAAACTTGGTATAGCAACACTTAACTCATTTATAGTTTGTGTATCATCACTTATTTTAAGTATGATTATTGGCTCAATGGCTGCATTTGGAATCGCTAGACTTCGTTGGAAGTTCTCAAAGCTTTCGCTTACATACTTCCTTCTTGGAATGATGATTCCAGTACACTGTGTATTAATCCCACTATACTCTCGCTTTTCAAAAATGGGACTTTCAGATAGTCTCGTGGGACTGATAATACCTTATGTAACATTTGCACTGCCGGTAACAATATTTATCATGGTTGGCTTCTTTGAAAGCTTGCCAAATGAATTAATTGAGAGTGCTTGTATCGATGGAGCTACAATTTACCAGATTTTCTTCAAAGTGTGCCTTCCTCTTGGAAAAACAGGTCTCTTTGTAACTGGTCTTATGACATTTGTAGGCAACTGGAACGAACTCTTACTTGCAATGGTATTCATATCCGACGATATGAAGAAAACATTACCTGTTTCCCTTTCAAAATTTGTCGGACCATATAACACTAACTACACTCAAATGTTTGCAGCTATCATCATCGCAATCATTCCAACAATCATTGTTTATTGTGCTTTCTCTAACCAGATTGTTGATGGCTTGACAGCTGGAGCAGTCAAGGGTTAAGGGGAGAAATCATGAAAAAACAAAACACACCACTAGTTACTCACATTTTTACTGCAGATCCATCTGCACACGTTTTTAACGACAAAATTTACATTTATCCATCACACGATATTCCACATAATGGCGAAGATAATGACAATGGTGATGAATATCAGATGGCAGATTATCACATTCTTTCAATGGATGAAAATAGCGACGAAGTAATAGATCATGGTGAAGCTTTACATCAGGACCAAGTTCCTTGGGTAAGCGAACAAATGTGGGCTCCTGATGTAGTTTTCACAAACGATACCTATTATCTCGTCTTTCCTGCTAGAGACAAGGAAGGAAACTTTAGAATTGGTATAGCAGAAAGTAAAAATCCTGAGGGGCCTTTCACTCCTAGAGACAACTATATTGAAGGAAGCTTTAGTATTGATCCTTGTTCCTTCAAGGATGACGATGGAAAGGTCTACATCTACTTTGGCGGTCTTTGGGGCGGTCAGCTTGAAAAATACAGAACCGGTTCATTCGATAAAAACGGAACAGAACCTCCTAAAAATGAACCAGCCGTGTTCCCTAAATGCGGCATTATGAAATCAGATATGAGCGGTTTTGAAGGCTCGCCTCTAGACATAAAAATCCTCGACGAAAACGGTTCCCCTCTATTAGCCGGTGACGAGGATAGACGATATTTCGAAGGTCCATGGATGCATAAGTATAACGGGAAATACTATTTCTCCTATTCTACCGGTACAACCCATAAAATAGCTTATGCAACCAGCGACAACCCTCTCGGTCCATTTACCTATCAAGGAATTATCCTTGAGCCGGTAATTGGATGGACCACACATCACTCAATAGTTGAATATCATGGTAAATGGTATCTGTTCTATCACGATAGTGAATATTCAGGTGGAATCAACCACCGTCGATGTGTTAAATACTGTGAGTTGAAATACAACGACGACGGCAGCATTCAAACAATAACACCTGAATATAAATAATGAAAATAATACACTTATTCATCTATTAGGTATCAAAAAACGCCCCATATATTAGAAGCAAATCTAATATATGGGGCGTATTATTTTTGAATTAATATCAATTATTTATTAGAGCGTCTCCAAATGTGCATCTTCTCAGCCTCAGCGATTAACTCATCACGGAAATCAGGATGAGCGATTGAGATAATTTTCTCTGCTCTCTCCCAAGCTGAAAGTCCCTTGAGGCAAACCTTACCATACTCAGTAACAAGATAATGTGTGTTTGCACGAGTATCAGTTACGATAGAACCCTCTGCAAGTGTAGGACGAATACGGCTCTTTACAGTACCATCCTTTGTTGTGAATGTAGAAGAAAGACATACAAAGCTCTTTCCGCCATTTGAAAGGTAAGCACCAAGTACGAAATCAAGCTGTCCGCCTGCTCCTGAAATATGCTTTGTTCCAGCAGACTCTGCATTAATCTGACCAAATAAATCTACATCAACAGCATTGTTAATAGAAATGAAATTATCAAGTGCTGAAATCTGACGAATATCATTTGTATAATCAACTGGTGCACTCATAAGCTCTGGATTCTCATCCATGTAGTCGTACATCTTCTTTGTACCAGCACCGAAAGCATATGTCTGACGGAATCTATCGATATTTTTCTTTGCGCCAGTAATCTTACCTGCCTTTGCAATATCAACAAATGCATCAACATACATCTCTGTATGAACGCCAAGATCCTTAAGATCTGACTCTGCAATCATAGCACCTACAGTATTTGGCATACCACCTATACCAAGCTGTAAGCATGCACCATTTGGAATCTCCTCAACGATAAGCTTTGCAACAGCCTTATCAACATCTGTAGGAGCTCCGCCTGCGCCCATCTCTGCAATAGCTGGATTATCACCTTCAACGATTGCATCAACCTTTGAAATGTGGATACCTTCCTCAAAACCACCAAGGCAACGAGGCATATTCTCATTTACCTCTACAATAATATGCTTTGACTTCTCAACAGCAGCCATAAGATGTGATGCATTAGGTCCAAAGTTGAAATAGCCATGATTATCCATTGTAGTAGTCTGAATCATAAGAACATCGTTTGGCTCGATATGATCACGGTAGTATCTAGGAAGCTCAGAGTATCTGATAGGTGCATAGAATGAACAGCCCTTTGCAACAAGCTTTCTCTCTAAACCACCCATGTGCCATGAATTCCATGTGAAGTGCTCTGCTGCATCTTCTCTCTCAAAGATAGCTGGCATCTTCATAAGGATACCACCACGAACCTTTACATCCTTGAGCTCATCTGTACGTGCAGCTAATGCTTTGTCCAAAGCATCTGGTGTGCCAGTGCACCAACCGTAATCAACCCAATCACCGCTTTTTACTACTTTGACAGCCTCTGCTGCAGTAGTAAGCTTTTTCTTGTATTCTGCTTGAAAATCCATATTAACCTCCGCTCGTTAAAAAATTATCAATTATGTAAATTTTACCACTTATTATTCCCCGCTTCAATTGTTTTATGTCATTCTCCTAATAATCCTCGCCCTGAGAATTATCTTGTATCTGGTCCTCTGTTTGTTCTTGTTCTTCTGCTTGTGTTTCGTCCTCTAGCGGTGTCTCGTCTTCTGATTCTGTTTCGTCCTCTGATTGCGCTTGACCTTCCGATTCTGTTTCATCCTCTGATTGAGCTTGACCTTCCGATTCTGTTTCATCCTCTGGTTGCGCTTGTTCTTCTGTTTGATTTACATCTTCTTGCCCTTGCTCCTCAAACATATCTTCATATACCGTAAATCCAGACGGTGGCTGTCCGTTAAGAAGAGACTTTAATTTGTCATCCAGTTCATCTTCTGGATGATAATTCTCAAGTCCTTTTTCTACTACTTCCCATCGTTTATGAGCCTGTTCATAGGAATGATACTCTCTATCCTTTTCTGCGAAATATGCTAGAATCGCCATAACAATAATTAGCACAAATTTAATTATCCTAACAGTCTTTTCCCCCTCGGACATTCCGTAAAATAAGCCATTCCACTTATCTGATATTTTTGTTTTTAATTTGCTAATAGAACTTGGAGGGTCAGCGGCAGCCTGCTCTTGCTCAATTCTATTTTTCTCCAGTCTTTCTCGTTTTATATTTTCTAATGCTTGTCGTTTCTCTTCTTCTCTTCTCTTAGCTTGTCTTTCTTGCTGTTCACGCCACCTTTGTTGTGAAGCTTGTCTCCCTTGTTCTTCACGCCACCTTTGTTGTGAAGCTTCCCTTTTTGCTCTCCATTGTTTTAGTTCTTCTTGAAGTTGTCTTTCACGCTCTTCATGAAGTAGTTTTTCATGTTCTTCTCGTAGTTTTCCTTCAAGATCTTCTTGACTTAGCTGATGTCCTAGCATACTAAATAGCTGATGCTGCAAATCTACTTCGGGCGGAATTTCAGCTACTCTCTCCACCTTGCTTGCGACTATTCCTTCACCATTGTTTCTAGCTTTTACCGCAGCCTGTATTTCAGCTATTTTCTTTTCACGAATCAGATTTAAAACAGTAGCAAGCTTTTGTACTGCTTCTATTTGTGCTGCATCATTCTGTGTTACATCATTCTGTGCGGCGGTCTTTTTTATGACATTCACTTTTGTGGTATCAACATCTATTTTTACAGAGTCTATCTGAGTTTTTACAATGGTATCTTGCCTAGGCTCTACAACTGGGATTTTTGGGACTTCCACCTGACTTGCAATACTTTGATTAGCCTCGTTCCCCCAGTTAATTCCAGAAAAACTCATGGATGAAATATCTACAAGTGCCCCACAGCTAGGACACATCAAATGCCCATCTTCTATTTCTTTCCCGCAGTTTTTACATATCATCTCTATTAATCATTCTCCACTATAATCCATATTTATTTGTCGAAGCTCTATCCCATATTATATCAGTCCAAAGAACCACTTTCGAGCCCAATATAACCTTCTAAGGTCTCCGCGTGTCTTGCTGACCTCCGGTTGACACGAAATTTCTACTTTACTTCTTTTTTACGTGTCTCTTTGGTCATCCGTTGACACGAAACTTCTAATCACCTTCATTTTTTCGTGTCTCTCCGGTCATCCGTTGACACGAAATTTCTACTTTACTTTATTTTTACGTGCCTCTTTGATCATCCGTTGACACGTAATTTCTAATTTCCTTCATTTTTTCGTGTCCCGCTGGTCATCCGTTGACACGAATTTTCTAATCACCTTCATTTTTTCGTGTCTCTCCGGTCATCCGTTGACACGAAATTTCTACTTTACTTTATTTTTACGTGCCTCTTTGATCATCCGTTGACACGTAATTTCTAATTCCCTTCATTTTTTCGTGTCCCGCTGGTCATCCGTTGACACGAAATTTCCACCTTACTTCTTTTTTCGTGTCCCGCCGGACTTAGGCTGACACGAAATTCATAATCCCCTTCATTTTTTCGTGTCCCGCCGGACTTAGGCTGACACGAATTTTCTAATCCCCTTCATTTTTTCGTGTCTCGCTGGTCATCCGTTGACACGAAATATCTATTCACTTCAGATTTTATAGACTTTACAATCGAATTTTTTTTCAGTACTACGTGGATAATCCACTATCCAACTGCTATACACGTAAATAATTTATAATTCAAGCTCTGTGTGTATTATCTCTGTTATTTTATTATACATTATTTATATTTTGAGTGTGATTATCTATAATATATCCCTCTTTAGATCACAAAAATGAAAAATAATCCAAATCACTACGTGGATACATCTTCATCATATTATTATCCACGTAGGATTGTTTTTCGGCTTTCTAGTTATGCCACACAAGCCTGAGAGAATCCCTATTTTGATTAAATCTAGTAGTCATCATAGTATTTTATATGATTCCCCCAAAAACGAGAGGCACTTCTAAGTGCCACTCGCTCGTATTATATTCTTAGAATCATTTGTGACATCTAATATTTCCAACGCATAAAATACAAATATCAAATTTAGTGGTATAATAATTTTAGATTATTCATCAGGAGGTAAGACTATGGCAAAACAAGAAATAGAAATTGCTGGTGCTAAGAGGCAGCTTAATATTACCCCTTTTGAGCATCACACAAAATATCATGAAACAGATCAACAGGGTATAATTCATCCTAATAATTATTTGAACTGGCTCGAGGATGCCCGTATGGATTTAATGGATCAGATGGGGCTTGGATTCAAGCAGATGCTTGATATGGAAATCAGTTCTCCTGTCATCTCACAATCCATCGAATACCGTAGCAGTATTAAATTCGACGAGACTGTTATTATCGACACAAAACTGTTGTCATACGATGGTCATAATATGGAAATAGCATATCGTATATACGATAAAGTCACTGGTGAAGACCGAGCTATAGCACGAACTACCCATTGCTTTGTTAATAAATCAGGCACACCTATCTCTATGAAACGTGCCTATCCAGAACTAGACACTAAATTCTTTGAGTTTAAATAACCAATACATATTAAAATGAGCCCTTGGATTTCTCCAAGGGCTCTTAATCAATTCTTTAGTTATTATTGTCCTTTTGCACCAATCTCAAGAAGTAGATTTATAAACTCTACATCTGATTCCTGTACACGAAGGTTTGTCTCGATTTTCTCTCCATTTGGATCTGTGATAGCGATTTCTATAACAGAACCAGGAGTCATTGCCTTATCCTTTGTTGCTGCAAAAAACGGAAGCAGCTTTGGATGATTTGCATTAAATTTTGTAGCTGCTGACTTTACTCTAAATAAATCTGCTGGATTAAATCCCATGATATTATCTCCTTATCAATCTGTTGTTTATATCATATACTTACGCAATAGTTTTCGCAACTCCTCTTCCTTGATAGGCTTTGCTATGTAATCTACAAATCCAAGCTTTTCGTACTCCTCTTTTGCACCTACTACAGCATTAGCTGTTTGCATAATAAGTGGAGTGTCCTTATTAGGATTGTTCTCTAAGCTATCGATGATTGTTTTCAATTCTACACCATCCATACCAGGCATTAGGTGGTCAATGAAAATCAAATCGTATTTGTTTCGCTTAATCTTTTCTATTGCTTCGCTACCACTGATAGCTGTATCCACAACCACGTCTGTGTTGCTAAGAAGCATGGTAAATACTCTAAGGTTGATGGCCACATCATCCACAACAAGTATCTTACCAATAATGTCAAATACTTCCTGTCTATCTGCCACACGTCTGTCACCATTTGGTCCCATAGAGAATATGCCACATGGCTCAACCGTTCTAATTTCCTGTGGAATAACAACAGTAAAGGTAGTGCCCTTTCCAAGCTCTGATTCTACTGAAATGGTACCATCCATCAGTTCAATTAGCTGCTTTGTAATAGTGAGCCCCAAGCCTGTTCCTTCGATTTTGCTGTTATGGAATTCGCCAACACGCTTGAAGGAGTCAAACAAATATGGAATATTTTCTTCTGCAATACCAATTCCTGTATCAGAAACCGCTATACATAGCATCAGCTTTCCACCCATAATATTGCCGTTTATGGAAAGTGTAATTCGACCCTCTGGAGTGTACTTTACTGCATTTGTAAGCAAATTGGTTGTCACCTGAATTATACGCTCTTTGTCACCACGAAGCCTTGCTGGGAGAACGTCGCTCATGTCTACCTCGAATGAAAGCCTGTTAGCCTTGGCTCTTGGTCGAACAAGAGAATAGCACTCTCTTACCATGTCAATCAAATCGTAGTCATCCACAACGATTTCTATCTTGCCAGCGTTTACCTTGGCCAGATCTAAGACCTCGTTAACTATTCCTAGTAGATAGTTTCCAGCGCTGTTAACATCTCGAGCATAATCAAGAATTTTTACTTCTCGGCTTTCTCGAAGAATCATTTTGTTCATGCCCAAAATTGCATTGATAGGAGTTCGCATTTCATGGGACATTCTAGTTAAAAATGCTGTGCTGGCATCTTGGGCTTGAACTGCTGCAAATATATCTCTTTCCATCTGTCTAATTTCCCTAAGGGCCCTAAAATAAGACATGGAAATCATAAATATCAAACCTATTATCAAGATAATTCCGTTCATGGACATAGGCTTGTATACCTTATAAACATACATTTGCAATACACCTGCCGCCATAGCACCAAGTATGCCTACAAATTCCATGAAATATTTTCTAACTCGTCCTTGAATGAAATCTGGAATAACAGTAATGAAATAAAAAGCCATTATCAATCCAAGTGCAATAAAAGCAAATGGTAAAATGCCGCTTAAGTCAGTTTCGTTTGCGAATTGTAATATCAAACCAGCAACAGCTACGAAAATAGATAGCACCGCTAATATCAAATAAGGGATTCGATATCTTCCCTCTTGAAGCCGATCAAAATACAAAGCAACAGCAAAAGCCAGCATGATTAGGCTCAAATATGTCATATATGAAATCAAAGAAATATTCGGCACAAAAAACTGTCTACAAGCGGATTCAGCTAAGGACCATATGCCTGCACAAATAACCGACCAGCCGGCAAAGAAAAGAGGTATTAGCTTTTTGTAGGCAATTCTCACCGAAATACCAATAATAAATGCTATAAGACCTAGTACAATCAAAAACAGTGTAAGCAGCAGCGTATACCGCTCTTTGTCATATATTGTTCTAATGATTCCCGTCTGTGTACCTATAGCAATTTCATCTAGAACACCAGAGTAATTATTTGATCCAGAAAATCTTATTGAGATAGTTTTCCCATTATCCTCTTGGTACAAAGGTATAAACAAGGCAATACCTGGGCTGTTGCTACCAAAGAGTCTAGTTTCTGCTGTGGAATAACCATATCTCCAGCTTCCATCCACAAAAACTTCAACATCCTGCTTGGCAGAATTGAAGGTCATGTATAAATCATTGCCCTCAGGCATTTGAATTGTATTTTCTATTACAAAATCAGCACCCGTCTCAGGTGTGTAGCTTCCTGGAATTTCTATTTGTTCCCGGGTTCCATCCTGGTATACTCTAGTCCACCCTTCGCAGTAGGTACTGTAATCTAGCGGTACATAGTTACGTTCATCTGGTAAAAGCTGTTCTCCAATCAATAGGAGCACTATTACAAAAATAAATAGCATTACCCCTATGGACACAACCATTTCATAAACAAAGCTACTAGTTTTTTTCATATCTCACTCCCCAAATCGTTAGTTTCTATCCAGTAATACTCCCCTGTGTTTAGCACAATACTAATATTATTATAAATTTATGCTGGTGCTAAAACAACAAATTACGAAAATAGTCACAATTTTTTCCTATAATAAGCCTAGTTAGTGGATTTTATGGAGGACACATTATGGCAAGTTCTGAACAAATCGCAAAGGAATATTATGATAAGGGAAATAGTTTGCTTCAGGCCAATGATATTGAAGCAGCTATAGACAACTATAATATGGCCAAATCAATTTATGAAGAATTGCAGGAACATCACCAATACATAATGACACTACGCGGTCTTGCAATTTCCTATGGCATTATGGCCTTTGACTCAAAAATGCTATATAAGTGCCTTGATGCATTGAACTACATAGATAAATATAAAATCAAAGGGGCAAAGCATTATTTTTACACCATAATCTGTAATCGTTACATGGTATTAGGTGATTATGATAGCGCTGTCAATTATGGCAAAATGGCATTACAGGATTTGGAAGACCATGGCACTGAATTTGATAACCAACCAAAGCCTTATCTAGTTGCTTGCCTTAATTTAGCCTATGCCTATCTACATATAAATAGGTACAACGAGGCTGAGCTCTATTTGAAACGAGCCATGGAAATTGCCCAGAAAAACGATTTGCACAATCATGATTTGAGCATCTCTGTACTTAATGCAAGTCTCCATCATAAAATCGGTGATAACCAATATGTATATGACAATATTGACCAGCTAGTATCAACGATTCAAAGCTATGGAATTAATATCAATGATTATCTAGCAGATTTAAAATTGTTGGTTGAGACCTTCTGTAGCATGAAGGAATTCTCCCGAGCTGAGGCTGTGGCTGCCAACTTGAAATCCTACGGAACTATTGCAGGAAACTACTATCTGATACTAGAAGCTACGAAGCTTTACATGATGGTATACAAGGCCAGCGGCGAGGAAGAAAAATACCATCAGGTCTGCGTTGATTATGCAGAAAACTCTATTTCACTGCGCAATACAGAAGCAAATAAACATCTATTAGAGATGGACACTGCAATCGCTTTGTCTATTGCAGATACTCCAATCGAATTACTATAATTGTTTATTATGAAGAAAAAAAGACAAATCCTAATAATAATCATATTTGCATTAGTTCTTTTTACTAAAGCAGAACTGGACTCAAATCCTTCCATCAGAGTTTTGGCTTCTATCATCGACTTCTCTGAGTCTACGCTTACTAGCCCAGACTATCTGGCTTATGGAATTGACTTGAAGGACTTATTCAGAAATTATACCAACTCTGATATTAGTTATTCAGGTACTGCATACATTAAAAGGGTTAAGGGTTTTCCTTATTCTGTTAGCGGAAGCATCCAGGGTGAGCGTTCCGTTTCGCAGGAAAAATTTTCATGCCAATCTGACCTTACTGTGTTAGTTTTAAATGTTGGAGAATTGGATGTTTATGCTGATGACGATACCATCTACTTGGTTGCACCAATGTTAGGTGATATTTCCTATGGTTTTGACACAGGTGAGAATTTGTTCCAGCAAGCACCAAACCTTAATAACGACATTACCCAGGAATGGTTCCACAACAATAAAAAGAACATCTGGAACTTCGTACAAAAAATCGACATTAAAAAAACTGATCAAATATATGTTGATGAAGATGGAACAGAGAGCAATGAATACAGCATTGTTGTTCCTGAAGGCGAAGGTGATTTCATATGGGATTTGCTAGGTGCAGAACCACCTGATCATGACATAAAGCTCTCTCTTTTCCTTGATAAATACAATCACACTAGAAAGGTTGTATTTGATTTATCATACAAAACAGAGGGTGCCTATATTGCTTTCTACGGAAACAACTGTAGCACTATGGAGATTTACTCTCCTCTTCCTGACGATGAATCTGTTACTGTCACTATAAAAAGAAACGGCGAGAATAATTATACTAACGCTTACACGAATAATATTACTTATACCATGGCAGATGGTCAGACCTACTCCATGGATTGTAATGGTTATTTAAATACAAATGACGAATATATCAAACTCGAGGTTTCAGATATTACAATCTGTCACGACAAAGAGGTTTTAGCTGAAGGTCTTATTAAATGTAGAATCAATTCAGAAGATACTATGGATGACGTTTTTGAGAGTGCAGGCGTTGACCTTTCTGGTGTAGAAGTCATTGATTGGGCTACAATAAAAAATGACACCGCCTCTTTCGTAGACGATGTCATATTACAAGCTCGTAAAAATGTAGATATACTTGATATTTTGAATTAGTCTTCGGATTCAAATTTACCTAATATCTTGTAGAGAATAGCATAAAGTTGTTTTGATTCTTCGGCAGTAAGACAAACACATTTGCCCATCTTAGCAGGTATCGCTGATGCCTGCTTTTTTAATGCTTCTCCTTCTGATGTCAATGTAATAATGAGATTTCTCTCATCATCCTTAGATCTGATTCGCTTAACAAATCCCTTTTGCTCAAGTTTTTTAAGAACAGGTGTTAATGTACCTGAATCAAGGAATAGCTTTTCTCCAAGGGCCTTTACTGTAATTTCCTTTTCTTCCCAAACAACCATCATAGTAATGTACTGGGTGTATGTAAGATCAAGTGGATCCAAGTATGGCTTATATCTCTTTACTATTTCTTTTGAACACGCGTAAAGCGGAAAACAAAGCTGATTTGAAATTTTTAAGCAATCAAATTTATCGCCCATTATATACTCACCTCTTAATTTAATTATAAGTTTTTAGACACGAAATCGACGATAGCTTCCTTTGGTACGAATCCAACATTCATGTCTACTTTCTCTCCATCCTTCAAGACAACGAGAGCAGGAATGTTCATTATCCCATATTCTCTAGCAAGATCTGGATTCTCATCTGTATCAACACTGTAGAAATTAGCCTTACCTGCTAACTCCTCAGATACAGTCTCAAGTACAGGTGCAAGCATCTTGCATGGTCCACACCAAGTAGCGTTGAAATCTAAAACTGAAACTCCTGATTTATCCATTGAATTGAATTCTTCTGTTGTAATTTTCTTTACCATAATAATATATATCTCCTTTCAAATTTTATCAAATTAAATTGTAATATTAGTTTATTATTTATTATTTAGGCTTGCAAGATAAGATACTGCTGAAAGTGCAGCTACATTTCCTTCACCTGCAGCTTTAATATACTGATAAGGTGTACCTGTGATATCACCACAAGCGTATAATCCCTTGATATTGGTAGCCATAGATCTGTCTACCTGAACATGATTACCATCCATTGTAAGTCCTGGAACAAGCTGCGATGGAGCAACCTGCTCTCTTAATATGAATACACCATCAGCTGTATATGTATCACCATCAGTCTCCAGTGCATATCCAGTTTCCTGTCGAACAATAGCAGCTGGTTTAACGTCAAGCTCAACTTTGATATTACCGCCAAGCTTTCCTACATATTCATACTGTGGTAAATATGTAACACTCTCTGCTCTCTCTGCAAGGAACTTTGCCTCTTCTTCATCAGCTTCAGAATAAGCAATGATGATTGCTGTCTTTCCTTTGTATAATGCAGCATCGCATGTAGCGCAGTAGCTAACACCTCTACCTAAATTTTCCATTTCTCCTGGAAAAGGCTTCATAGCGCTCATTCCAGCAGCTACGATAACTGATTTGGCCTCGTAATCACCACCGTGGCACTGTAATGCAAAATAATCACCCATTGAATATACTGCATTAACCTTGTCATCAGTAATCTCTACGCCCATTGACTTAGCATGATCTAAAAATGTTTTAGCCATGTCAGCTCCAGGAATGTTTGGTAATCCCAAATAATTCTGTATTGTATGAGCCTTAGCAACCTTGTCTGATGTGTTGCTGCTGCCAAGTAAAAGAACTGTTTTATTTCTTACTTTTGCTGTAATAGCTGCCTCTAAACCAGCAGGACCTGTTCCAATAATTGCAATATCAAATCTTTCCATCTTAATAACCTCCACTATGACAGATAAAAGATTGTGTACAACCCTTTCTTATGATTTGATTGTACACAATCTAATTGTGTTTGTCAATAGTGGATTTTTTATTTTTTAAATAGTAAATGAATCCTTGATTTCTCTAAGCTCATCAGAGTTTGCTTCAGTCTCTCCTACTACTTTCACTACTCCATCTGAAAGGTTTGCAACATCAGTTGCCTTCTCAGCTACAGTTGTTACGGCTGCAGCAGCCTCACCTACAGTTCTTGATATTTCTTCAACAGACTGTGAAATCTCAGTAGTTGATTCCTGTAATTCATCAATCTTCTCTGAAATATTATCCATTGTTTCTGAGAAATGCTCAGCATCAAGCCTATAATCGTCTGCCATTTTTAGGAATGACTCATAATCAGAGGCAACATCGTTTTCGATGTAGTCCATTGTTCTTTTGAGACACTGATTCATAGATGAAACTGAATCCTGTACCTCGGCCACAATTTCCATAATACCGGCAACTGTGTCGCTTGACTGTGTAGCCAATCCACCAATTTCTGTAGCAACTACAGCAAATCCCCTGCCTGCCTCACCAGCGCGAGCTGCTTCTATAGAGGCATTAAGAGCAAGCAAGTTGGTCTGGCTTGCAATATCCTGAATAGCAACTGCCAAATCATTAATCTTCTCAACAGCCTTTGATTTCTCCAAAGCCACCTGACTCTGGCTATTGATTTCATCGTAAATACGCTCGTTCTTCTGTTTAGCTACAACCGTATCATCGTATACGCCATTAGCCTTCTGTTTGATTTCCTTAGCATTTTCAGCACCATTTTTTGCCTCTTCAGCAATAACTTCTGCATTTTCTTTTATGGATGTAGTTCTCTCGCTGATAACATCTGTTGTAGCTGATGTCTCCTGCATGCTAGCTGCAAGCTCTTCAGATGTGGCAGAATTGTCCGCATTAGCAGAATCTATATCCATAGTGATATCTTTTAATCTAAGTGCATGTCCCTCTAAATCAACAGATGTGCTGGCAATTCTTTCAACAATATCTCTAAGACTCTGTTCCATGCGATCAACTGCACGAGCCATGACGCCTGTCTCATCCTTCTTGTGCACAAGGTGTTCAATGGAATCATTAGCCGAAAAGTCTAAGTGCCCAACATTTTCAATTACAGATGTAACAATTCGAATTGGATTTGTAATACCCTTGGCTGAAATTACACCAATAACAAGAACTACAACACCAACTATGATAGAGAATAAAAACCCTAAGGTTTTAATTTGGTTAATCTCTGCCATTATTTCTTTGTCATCAGCAACACAAACGCATACCCATCCGTTAGATTCTATTACTTTATAAGCACTGTATTTCTTAACTCCGTTCTCATCAACGTAGCTTGAAATACCTGCAGGCTCATAGCTAGAACCAGCCTGAATTTTCGAAATTAACTCGTTGATTGCAGCATTTGTAACCTTAGTACCTATCTTGTCTTCCTTTTTATGATATAAAAAGGTTCCTTCATTATTAATTACGTATATGTAGCTTGAATCAATGCCATTAAGTCCTTTCCCGTCAAAGATAGGCTTTAGGTTTTCATATGTTGCAGCTGCTTCGCCTTTATCAGCAACATCAAGCTCAACAATTTCAGCACTAAGTGTAGCTAAATCCTGCATATTATGCTCATTAACTGTCTGAATGGTCTTCTTAGCCTGTGGCACAATATAAAACATATTTAGCAATATAAAGGCAACAACACTGATAATAACAAGAGCTAAAATCTTAACTAGAATTGAGTGAATATTGAATTCGGTTCTATTTGTTTTCTCTTCCATATATTGACTCCTTTAAAAAATAAACACACTAAGCGATTCTATTGTAAACACCATGTATGTCATTTCCGTGAAAAAATCAACACATTTCTTTGAATAAATTAAATCCTAATCGCCTAAAAAAACTCCTAGGCACAAGACCTAGGAGTTAAACATTGAATTCACTACTGTAAAAGCTTCTGAACTAAGTTCTCTTCACTATTCATTTGATTTTTTAAAGCCATGTTCTGAGCAGCTCCAACGATACCGCTTGACTTCATTTTAGTCACTGACTTATAGAAATCAGCATCCTCCTTAGCTGCCTGTGCAGAGGTAATATTCTCCTCTGTATTGTTATTAACAGAATATGCAGCCTCAAGACCGTTGGTCTGGGCACCAATCTGGCTACGCATTGAATTAATAGCATCAGATGTGCTATCAATAGCGCTAGTAGAGATAGTATCAGGATTTCCAGATACGTCAAAATTCTCTAACTGATTAGCAACAGCCCTAGCATCAGTTTCTGTGATAGACATGCTGGCTGTACCAGTGTAAATGCTAATATCTCCAGATGAACCATCCAAAAGATTCTTGCCATTATACTGAGCCTGGTTGATAGTCTGATTGATTGTGGCTACGCTCTGCTCATTTGCCTCCTGAAGGATAGCTCTATCACTGTCTGAATACAAACCATTCATGGCACGAACTGTGTTTTGCTCAATATCTCCTAAAGAATCAGAAATATTAGATAAAGCACCATCAGCGATATTAGTGGCATCTATACCATATGAAATATTCTTGCTGCCTGTGGATAATGACTGAGCTTCCTTTAAAAGCTTCTGTGATATTGAAAGAGCCACTGCATCGTCAGCAGCTGTATTGACCTTTTTACCAGTAGAAAGCTCTTTGCTAGCCTTTTTCTGCTGATGCTCTGTGGTCTTCATGTTATTAATCGAATTCTGATATTTTGCAGTATTAATATTAGATTGAACTACCATATTACCTCACTCCAATCCTCTTCGTTGAATAATCGTTATATGTTGCAATATCATCTCATTTTCTGTCTAAATTATAACACCTAGTTTATATTATGTCACGTGATTGTTTTGTGAAGTTCAATTGCACAGTATCTAGGAATCGTTTAAAATACTACTTGTGTGCATCAGCACTGATAAAAATAGAGGAGAAAATGTATGAAAGAATTTTTAAAAAGAAAAAACATCGAAATATCTGTTAAACGATATTTAATAGATGCCCTTGGTGCAATGGCACAGGGTCTATTCTGTTCTCTGCTCATTGGTACAATCATCAATACAGTAGGAACACAATTCAATATAGGATTTCTAACTACACCTGTTGCTGTTGTAGCCGGTGTTGAATATACAGTAGGTGGTCTTGCTGTTGCAATGAGTGGTCCTGCTATGGCAGTTGCCATTGGATATGCTCTTCAGGCACCTCCACTTGTATTATTCTCATTAATTTCAGTTGGTTTTGCATCTAATGCTCTTGGTGGTGCTGGCGGACCACTTGCAGTTTTATTCATTGCAATTATTGCTGCAGAAATAGGTAAAGCAGTTTCAAAGGAGACCAAAATAGATATTTTAGTTACACCACTTGTTACTATTGCTGTAGGTATTGCACTTGCCGCATGGTGGGCACCTGCCCTTGGCAAAGCTGCCAGCTCAGTAGGTACACTTATTATGTGGGCTACTACAAAGCAGCCATTTATCATGGGTGTCCTTGTTTCTGTAATCGTTGGTATTGCACTTACACTTCCTATTTCATCTGCTGCAATTTGTGCTGCACTTTCCCTCACTGGTTTGGCCGGTGGTGCTGCTGTTGCAGGATGTTGCGCTCAGATGGTTGGATTTGCTGTAATGAGTTTCAAGGAAAACAAAGTTGGTGGACTCATTTCACAAGGCATCGGAACTTCTATGCTTCAAATGCCAAACATCATCAAGAACCCACGCATTTGGATTTCGCCAATTCTTTGTTCTGCCATCACAGGTCCTATTGCAACATGTCTATTTAAAATGGAAATGAATGGCGCTGCCGTTTCATCTGGTATGGGAACCTGCGGCCTTGTTGGACAGATTGGTGTCTACACTGGTTGGGTTAACGATGTTGCTGCCGGCACAAAGGCTGCAATCACAGGCTTCGACTGGGCAGGACTCATTCTCATATGCTTCGTCCTTCCAGCTGTTTTATGTCCACTCTTTAATATGGTGGCTATGAAGCTTGGTTGGGTACATGAAGGTGATATGAAATTAGATTAATATTATAGATATAGGAAAGGCTTTCCCACTCTTATCAGGGAAAGCCTTTTTACTTTAATATTACAATGCCTCATCAATTACTTTCTTTAAAGTATTTGCTGATTCCTGCAATGCTTTAATTTCATCATCGCTGAGGTTGATTGGAACTGAACCAAGCACGCCCTCTCTACCAACAATAGCAGGCATACTAAGTGCTACTCCATCAATGCCAAAATCTCCATGCTGAATGCTAGAGATAGGAAGGATTGATTTCTCATCTCTGATAATAGCCTCGCAAATTCTACGAACACTCATTGCGATGCCGTAATATGTGGCACCCTTTTTCTCGATGATTCCATAGGCACTGTTTTTAACATCATCAGCAATTCTCTTCATAGAATTTTCGTGGTCAAAATGTCCTCTCATCTCACAGAAATCATTTAGTGGGATACCTGAAACATTAGCACTAGACCATGCAGCTATCTCACTGTCCCCGTGCTCACCAATAATAAATGCATGAACTGAACGGCTATCGATTTCTAGATGCTCACCAAGCAAATATTTAAGTCTTGCTGTATCAAGAACTGTTCCTGAGCCAAACACTCTATTCTCTGGGAAACCGCTAAGCTTTGCAGCTGCGTATGTAAGAATATCAACCGGATTAGCAACGATAAGTAAAATACCATCCTTATTGTACTTGGCAATCTCAGGAATAATTGATTTGAAAATTCCTACATTCTTTTTAACTAAATCAAGTCTAGTCTCCCCTGGCTTTTGTCCAGCACCTGCTGTTACAACCACAACTGCTGCATCAGCAGCATCCTTATAATCCCCTGCATAAATCTGCATAGGCTTTGCAAAAGGAAGACCATGGCTGATATCTAATGCTTCACCCTCAGCCTTTTCCTGATTCACATCAATTAGTACCATCTCCGAGAACAATCCGCTCTCCATCAAAGCAAAGGCTGAAGCTGATCCAACAAAACCACAACCTACAACAGCAACTTTTCTTTCATTTAAAGTACCCATTCTAAGTCCTCCTTTATGATTCTCTTTCTTAATTACAAGTATATCCTACCATGTAAATTCTATGTTGTGTGTGGTTCTAACAACATTTTGACTGAGAATATTTATCATTATCTCTATTTCTCATCCACAACCTGGAAGGTCAAGAACTTAAGATAGTAGCTCTCATCTGCTGCCCAGAGGATTGGATGGTCTGGAGCCTGTGTACGGAACTCTACCTGACGAAGACGCTTGTGAGCTGCTTTTGCTGCCTGCCCAATTACCTTGATAAATAAATCCTGTGTCATGAAGTGTGAGCATGAGCAGGTAGCAAGGTATCCTCCGTCCTTTACGAGCTTAAGTCCCTTCATGTTAATCTCACGGTATCCCTTCATGGCATTTTTAGTTGCCTCACGAGATTTGGTAAATGCAGGTGGATCAAGAATAACTACGTCATATTTCTCACCAGCCTCTGCAAGCTTTGGTAGCTCATCTAAAACATTTGCCTGCTTGAACTTTACAGTAGAATCAAGTCCATTTAGCTTCGCATTTGCGGTAGCCTGTGATACTGCAAACTCGGAGATATCTAGACCTGTGACCTCTGCTGCACCGCCAAGACCTGCATTGAGAGCAAATGTACCCATATGTGTAAAGCAGTCAAGCACCCTCTTACCCTTGCACAATCTCTGGATAGAAAGTCTATTGTATTTCTGATCAAGGAAGAATCCTGTTTTTTGTCCATTAACAACGTCAACCATGTAGTGAACACCATTCTCAACGATTTCTACATTGGTATCAAACTCATCCCCGATAAATCCCTTGTATGGAGCCAAGCCTTCTTTTTTGCGAACTGCTGCATCGCTGCGCTCATACACGCCACGAACGCTAAATCCGTCAGCTATCAACATTTCCTTAAGGAAATCTACAATCTTTAATTTGAATCTATCGATACCAAGTGCAAGAGACTCTACAACAAGAACATCATCATATTTATCAATAACAAGCCCTGGCAAGAAATCTGCCTCTCCAAAAATCACTCTACAGCAATTCAAATCCTGCTCAAGTAATACGGATTTACGATATTCCCATGCATTCTTAACACGCATACGAATAAAATCATCATCTATTAACTGTTCCTTGTCACGGGTCATCATACGAACTCTGATTTTAGAATTAGTGTTGATAAAACCACGCCCCATCATATACCCATCAAAGTCATGGACAACAACAATATCTCCATTTTCAAAAGTCCCCATCACACTATCAATCTCATTATCAAAAATCCAAGCGCCTCCTGCCTTGATAGTACGACCTTCTCCCTTTTTCAATGTAATAATTGCTTCTGCCATTTATAACTCCTTTAATCTCACAATAAAAATCTAGTACTATCATATCAAAAAAGGCCCTAAAGAGAAACAAGTCTCTTTAGAGCCGTATTATTAAATTAACCCTAAGTGAACAAAAGCATTGTAAAGACCATCCTCAGAAACAGCATCAGTAATATAATCTGCTGCATCTTTTGCTTCTATTCGACCATTTCCCATGCAAACGCTGTAATTGCAATATTCAAACATTGGAATGTCTATCTGAGCATCGCCAAAAGCTATTGTATCCTTAATGTCAGCACCTAAATAATTGAGTAGTACATCGATAGCATGAGCTTTTGTAATATCTTTAACACCCATATCTCCGAAGAGAACCGACTCTCCTGCACCACCCCAGGTACCATTTTGTAAATCAGGAAACTCTTTGCAAGCATCAAGATAATCCTGATATGAATTTAATGCATAGCTTACTTTGTTAACATCGTCTCTGTAAAGCTGTCCGCCATATATCAGCCCTGGAAAAAGCTCCCTAACTGTTGCATTAGGTTGTTCCTTTCCTTTTATAGCAACATACTTTCTGACTGCTTCAAGTGCTCCTGTCTCAAAATTCTCGCTGGCGAACAATCCATTATTGCTCTCCAGATAGAATTCTAATCCCCTTGAGTGGAGCCAATCTACAATGTGTTTACACTGCTCTAGTGTAATCAGCTGATGCATTATCACCCTATCATCAGACTCTACGAAGCTGCCATTTCCACCTATCATGCCATCTAAGCCAATGTCCCAGATATTGTCATATACCTCTGCCTTACTACGACCAGTTGTAATGTAAACTCTGTGACCATTTGCTCTAGCTTTTCTGATGGCATCTACTGCGGAGGCAGGTAGACTATTGTCATAGTCCACCAATGTGCCATCCACATCTAAAAATATTATTTTTGACATTATAATGTCTCACCGTTAGAAGCGATAACCTGCTTGTACCAGTCGAATGACTTCTTCTTTCTACGAGCAAGTGTACCTGTTCCGTCATCATACTTCTCTACATAGATGAAACCGTATCTCTTTGCCATCTCACCTGTTGAAGCACTAACAAGGTCGATGCATCCCCATGGTGTATAACCCATTAAATCTACACCGTCTTCAACAGCCTTTTTCATCTCTGAAATGTGCTTTCTAAGATAATCAATTCTATAATCATCATTGATTGAACCATCAGCCTCAATCTCATCACGAGCGCCAAGACCATTCTCAACAACCATGAGAGGTATACGATATCTATCGTAGATTTCGTTGAGAGAATATCTAAGTCCCTGTGGGTCAATCTGCCATCCCCAATCAGAAGCCTCAAGGTATGGGTTCTTTCCACCTGCAATAAGGTTACCCTCACCCTTATTAGCCTCTGGATCACCACTGATGACATTTGACATGTAGTAGCTGAATGTATAGAAATCAACAGTACCCTGCTTTAAGATTTCTTCGTCGCCTGGCTCCATCTTGATTGTTACTCCAAGTCTGTCCCAAATGCTCTGTGAGTATGCTGGATACTCACCACGAACCATAACATCTGAACAGTACCAGTTAACTTCTCTCATGTGCTCCTGATTTGCAATAAGATCAGCTGGATTACATGTTGCTGGGTATGATGTAACGAAGCAAATCATGTTACCCATCTTGTACTCAGGATAATTGTCATGAGCATACTTTACAGCCATAGCTGATGCTACAAACTGATGATGAAGTGCCTGGAATCTAGCCTGTGGATTGTCTGGTACTTCTGTAATAGGACCAGAATAACCCTTTATTGTTCCTGTTGAAAGAACAGCGCCCATAGGCATTGTTCCAGCATTGATTTCGTTAAATGTAAGCCAATATTTTACCTTGCCCTTGTATCTAGCAAAGATAGCCTTGCAGTAGTTCATGAAATACTCAATAAGCTCTCTGCCTTCCCAACCGTTGTACTTTTCTACAAGAGCATAAGGAAGCTCATAATGAGAAATTGTTACGAGTGGTTCGATGCCATGCTTCTTGCAGCAATCAAATACCTTGTCATAGAATGCAAGTCCAGCCTCATTTGGCTCTGACTCCATTCCTGTAGGGAAAATTCTTGTCCAGTTAATAGATGTACGGAATACCTTGAATCCCATCTCTGCGAAGAGGGCAATGTCCTCTTCGTAATGATGATAGAAATCAATTGCCTCGTGTGAAGGATAAAGTGTTCCTTCCTCGATAGTAGTTGTCACTCTCTTTGGATTAGTGTGACTACCACTTGTACACATATCTGAAACAGATGCACCCTTACCATCTACATTCCATGCTCCCTCAAATTGATTGGCTGCAACAGCGCCTCCCCATAAGAAATCCTCTCTAAATGTTCTCATTATGTGCCTCTCTTTCCTTTTAATAAATTGAATCTAAATTATAACAATGTAATTAAATCATTGCCAATTTCTACTGAACTAGCGTCTGTAGGAATAACGTCTGCATAAGCAGTTGTGTTTGTAATAACAACTGGTGTTACTACTGAGTATCCCTCACCCTTGATAAAGTCCATATCGAACTCAAGTAAAAGATCACCCTTCTTAACTGTATCGCCCTGCTTAACCTTTGGAGTGAAGCCCTTGCCGTTAAGCTGAACTGTATCCATACCTACATGGATAATAACCTGTGCACCCTTAGTTGTTGTAATACCGATTGCATGACCTGTAGCAAAGAATGCTGTAATCTCGCCATCAGCCGGAGCGTATACCTTGCCTTCTGAAGGAACAATAGCAATACCCTTACCCATTGCCTCTGAAGCAAATACCTGATCCTCTACATCTGTAAGAGCCTTAACCTCACCCTTGATAGGTGCAGCAATTGTCTCGCCGTTAACTGTTGCGTCTGACTTAATTTCCTTCTTAGCAGCTGGAGCATCATCCTTGTAGAATACTAACTCTACGATGAAAGCAGCTACCATACAAACCATTGTTGTAATAATTGCAAGCACCATTGCTGATGTGTCTTTTGTTTCTGAATTTACATATGCAGGATATGAGAAAATTCCCATACCAGCCATCTGGTAAGCCTTTACGCCCATTGAGCAAAGGAATGCACCAGCAACACCTGAAATAACGCATGTGCGGAAGAATGGAGCCTTCTTTGGAAGTGTAAGACCATAAATAGCAGGCTCTGTTACACCAGCTAAACCTGAAACTACTGCAGCTGGAGCGAGTGACTTAATCTTCTTGTCCTTAGTCTTGAGCCAGATACCAGCAACAGCACCTGTCTGAGCAAATGTTGTACCAACCATAGCTACAAGAATGATATCCTGACCTACTGTTGAAAGGTTTGATAATGCGATTGGTACAAGTGACCAATGAAGACCAAACATAACAAGTATCTGCCAGAAGAAACCAACTACAGCACCCATAAGGATTGGGCTGATTTCGTTAATTGTGTTGAAGAATAATGCAAGGATATTTGCAAGCCAGCTTGATACAGGTCCGATGATGAAAAGTGTCAAGCAGTATGTTACGAACATTGTAATAAGTGGTACTGCAAATAACTTAATTGTATCTGGAACAATCTTCTTTACAATCTTGTTCTCAAACCATCCAGCAAATGCTACTGCTGCGATGATTGGAATAACTGAAGATGTATAGTTTCCTGAAGGTGGCATTGACACTGGAATACCGAAGAGTGATGTGATTGCGTGAGCACCATCTGTAAGGTATGGATAAACAAGTGCAAGTCCAAGTAATAAGCCTTCCATCTCAGGAATCTTGAACTTCTTAGCTGCTGAAACACCAAGGATTGGTGGTAAGAAATAGAATGCTGCGTCGCCAAGTGAGTACAAGAATGTATATGTAGAACCTGCGTCTGACATAAGTCCTGTAGCTGTAAGGAGTGCTAATACACCCTTTAAAATACCACATGCACAGAGCACACCAAGGAATGGAGTGAATACGCTAGTGATGATGCTGATGAATGCATTAAAAGGATTCTGTTTAACCTTCTCTCCTTCTTCATCTCCGCCACCAGCTAATGCTGATTTGCTCTCAAGATGACCAACGCTTACTACTGCATCGAATACCTGTGGAACATGGTTTCCAATAACTACCATGTACTGTCCACCTGACTGGATAACAGTAACGATTCCGTCTGTTGACTTAAGGATATCTGTGTTTGCAATGCTCTCGTCCTTAAGCTTGAATCTAAGTCTAGTAATACAGTGTGTAATACTAATAATGTTGTCTTTTCCACCCACATTTTGGATGATTATGCGAGCTAATCCATCGTATTTGCTTGCCATTTTTTTTACCTCTCTTTGTTTTAATTAATAGTTTATCTTTTTCAGACCCTGCGCACAGATCTGCAAAATTCAAATAAAAAAACCCGCACAAAACTATAGAGAATCTCCCTCTATATATTCTGTACAGGTTTAGCCGACTCAAACGCCGTAACTATCCTTTAGTTACATTTCTTCTATCTGTAATTCGAGAAATATGCATTGTCAAATAAAGCATTTCCTCGTCGGTAATTTCGTTTGGAAATTTTGATTCCATGTAGCTTTTGATGCGGCTGGCACATTTATAAGCCTCTGGAAACTTTTTAATCATCATGTTGAACATCTCAACATTGTCCGCTGGATAAAACTCCTTTTTCTCAGCACGCTGTAGAAAGTATTTCAGATGAGTAATGAATCTCTCATATGAAAGTGTATTTTCATCCAACTCTGTATTGAAAGTATATTTTACAATACTAACAATATCGCTAATTACTTCTGATGTTTCAAGTGTGTGATGCATATTGCCATCAAGCTCTGCATTAACAATATGAAGGGCAAAGAACCCTGCCTCATCATCTGGAAGTGTAACTCCAAGTTTTTCCTTTATCATGCCAAGTGCATGACATCCAATGCTGTATTCTATCTTGTAGAAATTCTTGATTTCCCAAAGGAGTTTGTTTCTAAGTACAGTACCTTCTTTTGCTCTCTCAATGGCATATCCAAGGTGATCTGTAAGGGTAATATAAATATTGTTGCTAAGGCGCTTATTTAAAACATTGCCAGCATATTTAATAATTTCATCCGCTACCTGAATCTGTTCGTAAGGCATCTCGGAAACCAGCTGTTTAAACTGTTCGTTTGGCTTTTCCATGACGAACGTTTTTTCAATTTTGCTCTCATCAAGCTCATCACCTGTTTTCTTCTGAAAACAAATACCGCGCCCGGTATAAACGATTTCATTCCCCTTGTCATCGATGGCCAAGGCTGCATTATTATTCAAAATCTTTATAATTTTCATTCTAGCATTTCTCTTTAAAATTATTTTCCCTTAAAATAAAAAACGACCAAATCGTTCCTATATATAATAACACATCCACCCTGGATGAATAAAGGACGATTCAGTCTTGCCTGCCATACAGTAACAACCCGAACTTGTTTTGTTTACATGTTTACTTTACATAGATTTGCCCCAAATGTAAAGCCCCCAAGGCCATTTTTTACGTTATAGCAAATAATATGATACACATTTTGTTTACATTTCACAAAAATCCATTAAAAACCACCACTCCAAAAATTGGAGTGGTGGTCGTTTCATTCATTTACTCTTGAATATCTGACTCAATTTTAAATCTTGCAAGTTCATCATTAATTGCAAGAGCGGAATCAGAAACAGAGTTAGCAACAGTTTCTACACCTTGACTTTCTGTCGCAATCTGATTTGCGCTCTCCGTTAATGTATAAATAGTTGCTGTGATTTCTTCTGAACTAGCTGACTGTTCCTCAGATATAGCCGCAACAGATGATGCAATATCATTTACCTCACCCATCATACTAATCATATTCTTCATAGTATCTGCGGCGCTATTCAGGTCATCGTAAATCTTATTAAAGCTTGTACCAGCCTTTTCTACCGCTTCTCCACTCTCATTAATAGAGTCGGTATTATGCTGTGACTTCTCTGCCAAATCAGAAATAAGGCCTGTAATCTGTCTAATGATGTCTCCGATTTCTTTAGCTGCATCCTGAGAATTTTGGGCAAGCTTTCCAATTTCGTCTGCAACTACCGCAAAGCCCTTACCTGCCTCACCAGCACGAGCTGCCTCAATAGAAGCATTAAGTGAAAGAAGGTTTGTCTGTTCAGCAATAGAATCAATCATCTGAACAATGTCTGTAATCTGCTTTGCAGAATCACCAACAGTTACAACTACATCATTCATCTCACCCATTGATTCTGTAATTCTAGCCATATTCTTCTGTACCTCAGTCATATCTTCCTGACCAATTTTTGCCTGATCTACTAGAGCAAGCATAACATCATTAGTAGAATTACCGTTATCAGTCAAATCAGATACAGCATGTGCTAAATGTGTTGCATTTTCAGCAAGCTCTCCAACTGCATTGGAAATATCGTCCATAGTCTCCTGAATCTGTCCCATAGATACAGATTGGTCACCTGCCTCTGTGCTCATCTTGCCTGAAGCATTCTTAGAGGTCTCAGAATCCTCTTGGAGCTGCTCAGCCTTACCTTGAATAGAGCTAATAGCACCATTCATAATCTGGACGAAACGATCCATTTCTTTACTGATAAGTCCAATCTCGTCACCCTTGTCCTTTGGCATCTTTGTTGTGAAATCACCATCAGAAATACGTAAAATACTATTAGACAAACCTTTGACTGGTTTTGTAATAACTTTGTTAATTGTAACAAGGATAACAGCCACAATAACAATTATTAATAAAATCATTACAGTAAGAGAAATCAGCATAAAATGATTAGCATCTGCCATAACATCATCTACTGCAACAGAAGAAATCAGTGTCCATGTTGTACCAGGAATATTGGCTGCACTAACGTAATAATCTGTATTTGTTGAATCCTGATTAATGACAATAACTTCATCAGAACCACTTTCCACAAATGACTTTACTTCTTCAAGATATTTACTACCTGACTCTGATACTAAAGTACCGTTAAGGTTAGCATCAAAATAAGAAATAATACTATCCCCATCAAGTACCATAGAACCACCTGTCTTCATAGGTGTTAGTGTGCTAACATCCTCCTGAAGTTCTGTTAAGAATACATCAATAGCTGCAACACCAAATTCTCCATTATAGAAATTTATATTTCTTACAAAAGTAACGCAAATCTGACCGTTATTGGCATCTATATATGGTTCAGTGCAAACGAAGGTTTCCTGATCCATTCCTTGCGCGTACCAGCCTCGCTCAGTAGGTCTCCAATCATCTGGCTGAATCTGATGATTTGCAAAGAAATAAGAATCATCTGAAAATCCAATATAGATTCCTGTGTTTTCAATAGCATCATAATCTGCAGAAGGCTCTATATACTTAAGCATAGCATCGTGATCTTCAAAATACACATTTTCCAAAGTATCACAATACTGACCTGCCTTTGCAGTTAATTGTTGAATCTCAGCACCTAGAGTTTTAGCGTTTGATTCTCCTTCAGCTTTCAAATCCATAAGAGAAATCTCTGTAATAACAGCTCTAGCATTATAGGAAATAAAAACTATAATACCTGCAATACCAATCACAACAATTGGTAGCAAGGTTAATAACAAGGTTTTACCTATACCCCTTTTAACCTTTACTGTAGAATCTTGCTGCTTCTTTTCCCTTGCCATCTAACGCACCTCCAAGATTTATGATAATTTCATTTAAATTACTACACGGTCATTAAATGTATCATACACCCTTGCACAATTTGTATGCACAATTTCACAAATTATTCTTCCATTTCACACTTTTTTAATATTGTGATGTGGCATAATTCACACTTTATAATGCAAAAAAGGATGTAGGATAAATCCTACACCCTTTGAATGCTTGAAATAATTAGTTTGCCTTTTTAGCAAAGATTCTGTAGAGGAATGTGAATACAACACCAACTACAGAGATGCAAGCTGCGATTAAGAATGCCTGCTGGTATGTGCCATTTGCTGCTACTGTCTTTGCCATAATCTGTGGTCCAAAGTAACCAGCAAGAGCAAAACCAATAAACATAATACCATAGTTTACTGAGTTGTTCTTTGGTCCGAACTGATCAGCTGTAAATCCAGGATATACACCCATGAATGAACCAAAGCTAACACCAACAACTGAAAGTCCCACGAAGAACTGAGCTGTAGCGCCCTCTCCTGTAAGGTAGAGGCATCCAAGTCCTAAAGCGCCAAGAACACATGCAAGTGCAAGTGTGTTGATACGACCAATTTTATCAGAAAGTGTACCTGCTACGATTCTACCGAAAGCGTTGAAAAGAGCAAGAACTGAAACTGCAAGTGCAGCTGAAGCCTCACCAATCATAAGTGTTGCAACTGGCTTAGCCTGTGAAATAACCATCATTCCTGAGAATGCACCACATGTAAGAAGAAGAAGCATTACATAGAATACTGGTGTAGAAAGCATCCCCTTCCAATCAAGGTTCTTAGGAGCTGCTCCGCTAGCCTGTGCTGCTGGCTCCCAGCCTGCTGGCTTGTATCCTTCTGGACACTGTTCAAGGAAAAGGCAAGAAACTGCAATAAGTACAAGGAATGTAATACCTACAGCCTTGAATGCAAATGTAACATCAGAGCTTCTCATGATAGCTGTAACGATTGGTGGAAGGATTACAGAACTAAGTCCATAAACTGCAGTTGTGATACCGCCAATAAGTCCTCTCTTGTCTGGGAAGAACTTAACACATGTAGAAATTGTGCTACCGTAAGCCATTCCAAGACCAAGACCGCCAATAATACCATAAGTAAAAATTAAGAATGAAACGCTTGTAGCGAAGCCTGAAAGGAACATACCAAGTCCCCACATAATACCACCTACAAGGATAACCTTCTTAGGTCCGATTTTATCATTGAACCAACCACCTGAAATCATCGTGATAGGTCCTACAGAGTTTGCAATCGTATATACGATAGCAAGATCACCAGGAGTAAGTGTCTTTCCTGTCAATGCACTTAAGTGGCCTGCCATCTCTGGCGAGAACACTGACCATGCATAAATTGATCCCAAGCAGATGTTAATGAAACATGCTGCAATTAAAATAATCCATCTCTTCTTGTCTAAATTCATAATTTCTCTCCTGAATATCGGTCCGCTGGGTTTCTATGAACAATCCATATATCTCCATTCGCCACGCTTTCGCTCTTATTCGCTCATTGCCCTACATAAGATGCTACCTTTGGTACCATCTAAGTAGGGATGGCTCATCAAGGGCTCATTATAGATATATGTATTATTCTAAAAACCCAGCTCACCTAAATTTTATAATATGTATGTTAATCCAAGTGAATCGCAAATCATTTCTGTATATTGCGCAGTCCTTGCATTTTATTGCAAATTACGCTGCCTCGTAGAAAACAAGCTCTGAGTGTTACTTGCGCGACGCGTTTATAGCGGAGCGAAGTGACACTCAGGCTTGTATGCGTGACGAGGCATTCACAGCCTAAGTCTGTAGGCTACAAGCTCTTAGGTGTCTCAAGCGAGACATGTTAGTCGAGCTGAGATACCTAAGGCTTGTAGTCGTAACAGACGTAGTATTTAAATGTCAAGGGCTGCGTGATATCCCCAGTATACTGCGTTGGTGATTGTAGAAACCTTTGCGGCATCTCCGATTACACGTACAAATGGTGCTGCGTTGAGAAGTTCATTTACTACGTCTGTACGTGAACGCTGTCCAAGTGCACAGATTACGCTTGAGCCCTCAACCATAACTTCTTTGCCATCTTTATCTTCGCAAAGAACACCATCAGCTGTGACCTTAACAGCCTTAAGGCCAGTATTTACATTAACATATTTATCAATTTGCTGTAAGAGTAAAGGACGATGTCTTACATTTGCATCAGGAGCAAGAGCATCTCTCATCTCGATGATAGATACTTTCTTTCCTTCCTGTCCAAGGTGAACTGCACACTCGCAACCAGCAAGTCCGCCACCCATAACTACTACGTTGTCGCCAACCTTTTCCTTTTCTTTGTAGTAATTGTTTACGATAACTACATTGTCGCCATCAAGGCCTGGAATTGGTGGAACAAGTGGTGTAGAACCAACAGCAATAATGATTGCGTCAGCATTTTCCTTCTCAGCGTACTCCTTAGTAACCTCTGTGTTAAGACGAATCTCCACTCCCGCATCACGAGCTAATTTCTCATATGTGCCTGTAAGCTGATACATTTCATATTTGAATGAAATAGCCTGCTCACTCTTAAGAATTCCGCCAAGCTCAGACTCCTTCTCGCAAAGAATAACCTCATGTCCACGACGAGCAGCTGTATATGCAGCATAAAGTCCACCAGGACCACCACCTGCAACAAGAACCTTTTTCTTAACTGGAGCTGGCTTAACCTCATCACCTTCGATTTCACGACCGATAAGTGGGTTAACTGTACAACGACGTGTAGATGTAGCTGCACGCTCTGCCATACATGTAAAGCATCTTAAGCAACGAACGATTTCATCATCACGGTTCTCTGTAACCTTCTGTGGAAGGTATGGATCTGCAAGAAGTGCACGGCCCATATATACGATATCAGCCTTACCTGAAGCGATAATTTCTTCCATCTGTGCTGGATCATTAAGACCACCAATTGTAGCTACAGGTACCTTCACGTGCTTCTTAATCTCTGCTGCAAGAAATACGTTACGTCCGTGCTCCTCAAACATAGAAGGATGAGTGATACCAAATGTCTTCTGGTAAGTACCAGCTGAAACATGGAGAATATCAACATAATCTTCAAGCTGCTTTGCAATCTCGATACCCTCTTCGATACCGTAACCACCTTCACAGAACTCAGAGCCTGACATTCTAAATTCGATTGGGAAACGTGGACCTACTGCCTCACGGATAGATGTAAGAATTTCCTTTGCAAGTCTGCAACGGTTCTCTAATGATCCGCCGTACTCATCAGTTCTCTGGTTGAAAAGTGGTGAAAGGAACTGGTTGATTAACCAACCATGACCACCATGAACCATAATCATCTCGAATCCAGCACGCTTTGCCATAGCAGCAACGTCACCGTAAGACTTTACGATTTCATCGATCATCTCTTTTGTCATTCCCTGAACTTCTATGCCGTCAGGTCTAACTGTGTCCATAGGGCCCCACTGCTTGAGGCTCTTCTGCTTTGACTTATCAGTCATGTATGTGCCAGCAAACATTCCTGAATGTGAAAGCTCAAGTGAAGGCATTCCGCCGTGACGTCTGATTGCATCTGCTGTATATGTAGCACATGCAAGTGAATTTAAAATAGCTGGATTTAATCTATAAGCGTGGCTTCCGTCTGATTCATGTACCATGCACTCTGATACTGTAACAGCGGCAGCGCCACCCTTTGAGCGAAGCTCATAGAAGGCTGTAGACTTTGGTCCGATACAACCATCATTTGTAATATCTGTTCCACCCATAGGAGCTGAGAACATTCTGTTTCTAAATGTAACACCGGCAACTGTAATAGGGCTTGTAAGATTTGGATATTTTCTCTCCATATTCCTAATTTCCTCCTTTGATTGTTAAATTCTTAACACTTAACTTGATAATATTTTAACATGCCTCTATTTTCCGTTCTATCAACAAAAAAATAGCAGGTACAAACAATTTGTTTACACCTGCTGTTTCTTTATATGTATTTCAGTCTATTTTATTAGTATTTCACTAAACTGCTGCAAGTTTTTATCGTGCTCTTTTTCTTTTGGATATGCAACATATACATTCCATGGTATCCCATCAACAATTGGAATGAGTTTTATATCCTTTGCAATCATATCCTTGTTATGTATATCTACGTCTATACCTATGCCATACCCTTCCTGAACAAATTCATAAATCATGGCTGCTTCCATTGTTTTTATACGAATATCAGGATAAAAGCCCTCTCTCTCACAAGAGTTTATAAGATTTGCATATGACTGATATTTCTCATTGAGACTTATCAAATGCTCTCCCCTTAAATCCATTATCTTTAGACTTTCTAGTCCAAAGAACTTATGCCCCTTTGGTACTACAGCACACATAGACTTACTGTCTATTTCCTTTTCAATAAACCCTGTGGCCGCAACACGACCAATAACCA
Source organism: Pseudobutyrivibrio sp. (assembly GCF_015057185.1). Taxonomy (GTDB): domain Bacteria; phylum Bacillota; class Clostridia; order Lachnospirales; family Lachnospiraceae; genus Pseudobutyrivibrio. The sequence continues at coordinate 78,827 of NZ_SVEV01000012.1, forward strand.
GTGCCACCTCCAACTGTCCATCTACTAACTTTTGCTTTATATCTGGATTAGACCCTTCCTCTAATACAAGTTCTGTCTTTCCGATTGCGCCCTGAAACTGCTCTATTTTTTTCATGGGAAGCATACGAATTAAGCCGCAGGAATATCCCACATTAAAAATATCATTTTTCTTTCTGAGAGACTCTAGGCCTTGCTCAAGCTCTTGATTCTCTGCTAAAAGTTTCAAACCTTTTTCATAGAAGAAAACACCTGCTTCTGTTGGAACCAATCCCTGCTTAGTTCTATCAAATAATTTTATTTGAAGCTCATGTTCCAATCTGTCAAGAATCTTTCCCAATCCCTGAGGGGTAATGAAAAGGGCTTTTGCTGCTTTATTTATGCTTCTTGCCTCATAGCACTCCATAAATGAGCGAATATCTTTTATATCCAATATAATCTCATCTCCTTAAAACGTCATTAATGCATATACTAAGATTGCCATCATAGATATACACCGGAATCTCATCATCAAAACTATAAACGTAAGCCATCATAGGCTCTCCCTCTATGTAGGTTGTGACTCTCTCCTTCTCAGGGTCTACAATCCAGTATTCCCTGACTCCAGTTCCCATGTATTTGTGCATCTTTTCATTATAGTCTACCCTTCTGGTACTCCTTGAAACCACTTCGATAATCCAGTCTGGTGGTCCTATAATCCCTGACTCGGAAAGCTTTATATCGTCACATAACACAACAACATCAGGAATTAATAATGAATTATCATCTTCATCAAAATATAAGTTTACACCTACATTAAACATTCGACATTTGCCATTGTTAAATCTAATAAAATCATCAATAATTCTGCCCACATTTTGAACTATCATCTGATGCTTTAGATTAGGAGCCTCGTTATAAATTAGATGTCCGTTAATAAGCTCAATTTGCTTGTCCTCATCTATCTCATGTAAAAACTCAACATTTAATCTCTCTTTATCAATTGCAAGATTACCATTTGTCAATTCACCAGAATCCTTTGAAAATGAAACATCATTTTCTCGTCTAAATTTTTTCTCAAACTCTATCTGATCAACAGTCTCATCAGGGTGCTTATCAAGGTATTCTCTCAATAATTTGAAATAGGCATATACTCTACGACACATTTCTTCATGTGCAAGCACTCTGTCAATTGTTTCTATTGTGACATAGGATGGATTCTTAGTCTCTCCAGTCATTATTTTGCTGACAGTAGATACAGGTAAATCCGCCCTATCGGCTAACTCTGCCGTAGTCATTTTCAATTCTTTTTTGCGATTTTTTAATTCAGCTAAATAATCCATAAAAATAGCCCTCCGCATCTTCATTATATGCGGAGGGTTTCTTTTAGTCAACACTATTTACCCGTATTTGGGTAAATCTATGTTATTTATAAAACTTCTGAAATTGAATCCACTAAGCTATTATCCCCACCAAAGGAATGAACATATCCCTGAAGAGACTTAGCCTTTTGCATCAGATTCTTAGAACCTGACCATACGAAAATAGACGATTGTCCCTTTCCATTTTTAGCTTCCTGGATAAGATTAGTAGCTGCACTGTTTCCATCAAAAGCAATAACCATGGAAGGACGTCTCTCGAAAATCTCGTAATTAAAACTCTTATAAATTCCCATTCCTTGAGACTCAGGGGAAACACGTACCTTGACACCAGCTTCCTTTATCTTTTTAGCCTCTTGTTTTGTAATTACAGCTGGCACAAAAGAATAAATTCTAAAGCCTTTATCATTGTGTTCAAGTAGATACTTCTCATATCCTGCTAGCTTATGACCAATTACGAAGCAAACCTCTTCGGGATTAAGATACTCTAATAACTCATCAATTTGCTTTGTAGCATTTGCACTAGGCTTTGTAGATCTATTCTCAGTATTGAAACTTCCTCCCAGTAATACAACTGGTAATCTATCCCATGTAATCTCTAAAATTTGCTCTTTTAGCTCTGTATTGGCATCAAGCCCCTCTACAGCCTTTGACTTTCCTTTAGATATCTTTACAGTCTGCATCTTTTCAAGAAGCACATCCTCTATTTCCCTGTCACCAAGCATTTTCTCAAAGGCTGCCTTCTTCTGAGAATAGGCCTTCTGGCTGTCTTCGATAATCTGCCTCTCCGCATCACGCATAAGCTTGAGCTCTGAATCGGAAAGTCCAATCATTTTCTCTAATGACAACTGCTCATCTATGGCATTGGTTCCATAGAGGGCTGCACCATCAGTACCCTGAACACAGGCAATTCCCTGCTTCAAATATGTCTTCAATGGATGCTTTTCCAGAGTATTCAAATTGTTTAGACGCACGTTACTTGTAATTTGGAATTCAAGTACAACATTATTATCCTTAAGCTGCTTTAAAGCCTCGCGCCCCTTTTTACTAGTTGGACTGTAGGTATAAAGTCCATGACCCAATCGCATCTTTGGCATAGGCTGACCTGGTGCCAAGGAGTCTCTTACACACTCTATAGAATGAGCTATATTATCCTTTTGACTATCATTCTCTCCGGCATGCACGCGTATAACAAAGCTTGGGTCAGCTGCTGCTATCTTGCAAATTTCCTTGAAGGCAGGCTTCAGTGTGATTATGTCGTTAATCTCCTCACCTACAAAATCGCAACCTGCAACATAAGGATCAAGGGCTGTAGCTTTAAGCACCTCAAGATTCTGCTCCAAATAATTTTCTGGTGTAACCGCATCCTTGATAATTGTAAGAGGAATACGTCGCATAGCTGCGAGGAAACGGATCATAACTCCTGTTTCCTTATAAATGCTTGGCATAACAGCGTGAGTTTGACGAAGCATTTCAAGAGATTCGTATTTTTTTACAAGAGTTGTATCACTTATCTCCGCATAATATATACCTTGCTTTTTATAGCTTCTAGCAATCCAAAGAAGCTTATCCTGGAAAATTGTATTATTACAGTAGGCAGGATTTTCCTTATCTCGAATCATCTGACGAAGTGAATTTTTCACATCCTCATCTGGAATCATATCAACCTTTGAAAGGTCAATTTTATACTCACTTTCAGCACCCTTGCAGAAAACATAACGATAAAGATATACCTTTTCCAAATTCGTAAATACGGCCTGTCCATCTTTGATTACAGCAAGAGAACCCCTTATTTTGACTATATTCTCCTCTGCATTGTCCATGTTATTAAGAATTAAATCTGCGAAATTGATGAAGGTATTATCGTTAATTCTTCTGTCTAGATACTTGCCCTGAAGTCCAGAGGATACGAACTGTTTTGCAACCTTTTCGCGCTGCTCATTGAGGCGCTGCCACTGAAGCTCTGTAAGCTTCAAATCAAGCTTTTTTACATAATAAAGCGGATATCTGATTTGATGAGAAATACCTAACGCAATAAGCACATCACCAGACAAATTACCATTCATATGAGTGTGTAAATCTGCTCTGAATTTGAGTTCTCTACGTATATACGTTTTAAAAATAGTTTTATCCACAGGTAGGACAAAATCCTTTGTCTGACTCATAAGAGTCTTTGCGATGGCTGGTATGGTAGCCTTTACCTCAACTGTGCCATCAGGATAAATGCTTGCAACCTCAGTATCTCGCAACATGAAAACATAGCTTTCTCTGTTGCTGCCATCTATAAAGCATGGAACCTCCCCCTCAATGATGAGCATTTTATCCTCATCCTCTGTAAGAGGCAAATTGCAAATCTTGGCAATATTTCTAATAAGATTGCCTGTGCCATGATTTGGTGTCTTTAGCACAAAAAACATCTTATCCAAATCCTTATATAGATTTACAATAATATCCTTTTCATTATCTAAAAAAAAGCATGTAAAATATGTCATTCAAATAACCTCAGCATTTTATTTTCCACATAACTCCCAAAAAGTCACTGCAGAAGCCGCTGCAACATTGAGGGAATCCACATCATGATGCATAGGAATAATAGTGACAAAATCGCTTTTCTCTAATGTTTCATCCTTTATTCCCGTACTTTCAGTTCCAAATATAATAGCTATTTTTTCAGGTTTCTTCAACTCCTCTGAAGAAAGTGGTATGGCATTTTCTTTTAATGCCATTGAAACAATAGAATATCCAGCCTCATGCAATTTGTCTGGATAGCAAATTCCCTTCTCAAAATAGGTCCATGGTACCTGAAATGAAGTACCCATAGCTACACGTGCTGCTCTCCTATAAAATGGATCTGCACAGTCATGAGTAAGAAAGATTGCATCAACTCCAAGTGCAGCTGCAGATCTAAAAATAGCGCCAACATTAGTTGGATTCATTACATCCTCAAGAATAGCTATTTTGGTTGATGCTTCAAGCAATTCTCTTACTTCTGGAAGCTGTGGTCTTCTAAAGGCGGCCAGCACTCCCCTTGTTAAATTAAATCCAGTAATTTTATTAATTACATTAAGAGGCGCTACAAAAAAATCTATATCAGCATCAACAGTAGCCAAAAGGCTCTGTACCACCTCTGTTTCATATGCCTTTTCTTCTATGAGAAAGGCAAGTGGCTCGCATCCTCTATTAATGGCTCTTTCAATAACATTTGGTGTCTCAGCTATAAACACCCCACCATTCGGCTCGAAATAATGATAAAGCTGAGCCTCATTGTACTTTGTAAAAACATCTACTCGTTCATCATTTATATCATTAATTATTATTTTCATTCATCAAAATCCTGTTAAATCTATACTCCTGAATAATTTCTTTCATTATACCAAAATAATAGAAAACTTTGCTAAAGAAGTTAGATTACCTAGCAAGAAAACAAAAAGGGCTCTATGTTAAATAATTGCCCCTATTTAAAAAAAGAGCCTGCCTTGCGGCAAGCTCAATGCTTTACATTTGAATAATTCCCAATACGTTAAGTATTGCACTGACAAGAATTATGACAACAAACAATGGGCAAAGGAATTTAATCATAAATGAAAAAATAGCCTTTCGTTTAAATGGATGATTTTCCTGCTCAACCTCTGCCTCGAGCTTCTCCACAGTCATGAACTTTGTAACAAGAATACATGTGGCAATGGCTGCAATTGGCATCATAATTGAGTTTGTAAGGAAATCAAAAAAATCCAAAAACTGCATTCCAATAATTTTAACACCTGAAAGTGGTCCATTTCCTAATGAAGATAGACTTCCAAGGACTATCATAATTGCAGCCATAATATTAACGCCTCTTTTTCTATCCCACTGGAACTCATCTGAGAATGTAGATACAGCACTCTCAGTCAAAGCAATAGCACTTGTTACTGCTGCGAACAATACCAATGCAAAAAAAACAATACCGATTACTCTACCAAATCCCATGCTAGCAAAAATCTTTGGCATAGTGATAAACATAAGTGAAGGTCCGGCCTTAAGTGTAGTCTCATCACCACCTGTAAATGCAAAAACAGCTGGAATAATCATAAGGCTGGCCATGATAGCGATAGCTGTATCAAAAATCTCTACTTGCTTTGTGGACTCCTCAATACTTACTTCCTTTTTAACATAGGAACCAAAGGTAATGAGAATACCCATAGCAATAGAAAGCGAATAAAACATCTGCCCCATGGCTGTAACAACAGTCATAATTGAAAAGTTCTCAAATTCAGGAATGAAAAGATATTTTACACCTGCAAAAGCACCTGGTCTTGTAACAGAATATACGCAGATTACTACTGCAAGTAATACAAGTAATGGCATAACAAATTTAGAAACACGCTCAATACCATTTTCTACTCCCATGTAAATAACTATCAATACTAAAATCGAAAATACGATAAACCATATTTCAGACTCAGCACCGTTTGTTATGAAATCTGTAAAGAAAGTATCAGTCGCCATTACAGATGCATCATTTCTGATATATTCAAATAGATATTTGCATACCCATCCACCAATTACAGAATAATAAGGAACGATTAATATTGGGATAATAGCATTAATCCATCCACCCAAAGTCATTAGCTTGTTATTACTTAATGTATTAAATGCTCCTACAGGACTTTTATTTGTATAACGGCCAATAGCTGTCTCAGCCACAATCATCGTATATCCAAATGTTAATGCCAAAACTACATATACAATTAAGAAAATACCTCCACCGTATTTTGCGCAAAGATATGGAAATCTCCAAATATTTCCCAAACCAACTGATGCTCCTGCGGCTGAGAGCACGAATCCAATTTTTCCTGAAAAACTACCGCGATTACCTTGTTTCAATTTATTCTCCCTCCGAGTATTACTTTAGCAATTTAATGCTTTATGACTTTAGGCTGCTAAATTGCACTCACTTAGTATAGCAAAAAAAATAGCTCTAAGAAAGTATCTTAGAGCTAAAAGTTTAATTTTGTATTAATTTTTATCCAAGCAAGTGATTAATAAATTGTTGGGCCGTTCTACCTGAAAGACCACCTTGCTCCATTTCCCATACCTTTGCTTTTGCTATTATTTCCTCATCTGGCATGTCAATTCCTGCTCGTTTTGCAAGACCTAGAACAATCTCGATATACTCTTTTTGCATTGGCTTAGAGTAGCTAATGGTAACTCCAAAACGATGTACCAATGAAAGCTTCTCTTCAACTGTATCAGAATGATGTCTGTCATCAGTATTAGTCTGATCATTTCTATCATTCCACGTTTCTTTTATGAGATGACGTCTATTAGAGGTAGCATAAATCAAAATATTATCAGGTTTTGTCTCTACACCACCTTCTATTACAGCCTTCAAAAATTTGTACTCAATTTCATGTTCCTCAAAAGATAAGTCATCCATGTAGATTATGTACTTATAATTTCTATTCTTAATGCTGGCTATAATTTTTGATAGATATCTAAACTGGTGCTTATAGATTTCTATCATTCTAAGTCCTCTATCATAGTACTGGTTAACAATAGCCTTGATGCTAGTAGATTTACCTGTACCACTGTCGCCAAACAACAATACATTATTGGCTTTTTTACCGTTAACAAAGCTCTCGGTATTAGCAATTAATTGCTGCTTTTGATATTCATATCCAATCAAATCATCTAGAACAACTTCGTCCATATTGTTAATTGGGACAAATACAATATCATTATTTCCCGTTTCTTCGATTCTAAATGCCTTGTTAAGGCCAAACATTCCTACACCATATGCCTTGTAGAAATCCGTAATTACGGTAAAGAAATCTTTTTCATCCTTGGCATCCTCAAGGGACTTAGAAAGTGTACGAACCTTTTCACTTACACTTCGATTGTACATTTGTTGATTCTTTTTAACGGCACTGTAATTTGTAAAAACAGAAAAAGAGCCAATCTCCAATTCCTTTTCTATAGTTGAAAAATCGTAATCAAAAATCTCTTTTAATATCTTAAAATCGTTTTCAACTAGATAGTTAACTGAACCAGGCTTTACCTCTGTTTTTTCAGTAACAAGCGAAAAAGGATTTTCGTTTGTGATAATGTAATAGGCTATGTAGTTATGCCATAAATTGTCATCAAATCCATAATCTGTAGCAAGCATGAGAAGCTGCTTAGAAATAGCATTGATTTCTCTGGTTATCTCTCGTTTATTGAACTCGCCTGCTTCTACCTTATCAATTGCCCGCCCCAACTGATAAAGAATACTCTCTTCTGTCAAATCACCATACATTAGTAGTCTTGAAATTTTTTCGTACATATTCTCGCCTCTTCTTATCTGTTAACTATTTCACTTCTTCTTTTAAATACTTTTTGTTCTTGTACATTTCGCCATCAGCACGTTCAAAAATCTGAGAAACCAGAGTATCTCTTTCAGGCTCGTATTCCGCCATTCCACAAGCCAACACAGGTCCATTACCACTTTTTTGATTCTCTATAACCTGACTGCGAAGTTTATTTAACAACTCATGTCTCGCTTTAAAATCATTACCACGTATGAATACCACAAATTCATCGCCGCCAATTCTAAATACCGGGCTATGAACATATGTATCGCATAATAGCTTGGCAGATGCTTTAATATATTCATCACCTGCCGCATGGCCTAAAGTGTCATTTATCTTTTTCAAATTATTAGCATCGCTGACAACAAGTCCAAATGGCAAGTAATCCATACCGCTATCCAGATTTGCCTGTACTGATTCTTCCAACTCTTTATAGGCTTTCTTGTTCTTGATGCCAGTTAATTCATCACGCCTTGCCTGCTCCTTTTCATTATTTAATTCCTTTTGGTGAAGTTTTTCTCGCTTAACTTCATCATCAATATTCTCTATTGCAATAATGAAATGAGTTCCGTCGCTAGTCTTGCGCACTTTCATGCGTGTATAGTGTGGCTTATTGTTTTCCAACGTTCTATAATCTATTGTATCTCCTTTACTAATTTCAAGAGCAGAAATCATATTATCTCTATTAATAAATTCTAAAAGCATATCCCTGTCTTGTTTATGAATAACCTTTGGGATATTCTCGTAGCATTCTTCAAAGAAATTATCACCTGACTCGCTCAATTCTAATTGACCAAAAACATTGTCTACTCCATAACTTACATACGAAGAATCTTCAATGTTCACATAATAAATAACATCATAATTAGATGCAAGACTCTCTGCAATCTGTGTAAAAGTAACAGTCTTTTGTTGGTTTTCCCTGTTCAATTTTTCAGCCTGAAGCTCATCTTCTATATCTTTTATGAAAATAATGAAATACTGTCCATCGCCAGTACGCATTGCTGTGAATAAGAAATATCTAGGCTCACCATCTATTACAAGTCGATACTTAAATGAAAATGAACGTTTACCCTCAAGTGCTTCTAGCAGTGTTTCTTTATTGTAAAAGCTTCTTGCATACTCTTTGTCATCTTCATAGACATAATCATCCAGATTATGCATAGTCTCCTTAAAAAAGTCCTTGCCACGAGTAGGCACATTCATAGACATATATTTTTGACTCTTGGCAAATTCCAGGTACTCTCCTGTTTCTATAAAAATGTAATATATGACTTCATAGTCCTCAGCCATTGTGGCTGCAATATTATCATGAACTGCTCTCTCTCTTTTTACGCCAGCATCACCAAAAGAGTGTACAACGCATATTCCTATCATAAGTCCTATGGCATATAATGGAAAAATTACAAGCAAAGTCTGCAACACTAGAAATACACCCATAATAATGCTAGTTGTTGCCACTGCCATATATCGAACTTTTTTTTGACCTATTGATTTATATGCAATATGAAACATATACATAGATGTTACAAAATAGAAAATCGACTGCAAAATATATGTGATATATCTACCAGATTCAGCAATATACTCATGATTGCGAGTGAAGTCGAAAATAAATCGGTGATAGTGGTTTATCATCAGATATATAAGCCCTAATATAAACATAATCCAGACACTATAAATCAACAACTTGCTTAGTCGTCCACTTCTGTCCAAATATGCCACTATGTACCTTACCCATGTAAGCATAGTCATTAGCATAAAAATAAAATAAAAAACTGTATCTGAATATAAAATAGGAAAAAGTGCTGGGACTTCATGATATTGGTATAATATTCCCCATAAAATATCCACAACAAAATATCCATTAACTGCCATCAAAAATTGACCATATCTAATGGATACGATTTCCTTTTTACCTTTATTTTTTTCACTTAGTTTGGCTTCCTTAAAGAATTCCCAATTTAAAATCAAATTAACTATTAGTGCAAACGCACTGACCACTGAATAAATCATCTAAATGTATATGTCTCCCCATAGATTTCAACATTTTTACATTACTATTATAGTCTTTGATTAACAAAATTAGTGAATTTTCACTTTCTTTTTACAACTTTTATCTCTATTTGAGTAAAAATACACTCAAAAA
>NZ_SVEV01000059.1 GCF_015057185.1 Pseudobutyrivibrio sp.
TTCTTTTTTGAAAAATAACCAAAAAGAAAGGGACTTTTCAAGATTTTTCATCTTGACATATCACCGCTAGACTATTTCCTTTTATTTGCCGGCAAAGCCGACCAAAGGGTTATTTATTCTCCCTTTATTTCTGATTCTCTAACTTTGAGTGCAATCGCACACTCAACACGCTTCTTTTGAAGCTCGCAGCCTACATGATAATTTCCAAGGATGCTTCCTGTGAAATTGTATGCATTAGCTGCGCAACCGCCGCTGCAGTAGAATCTTGCAAAGCATTTGCTACATTCTGGTTTTGCATAAACGTTGCAGTGCTTGAACTCATTAACAATGTCCTTTTTCTGAACACCGTTCCAAACATCGCCAAGACAGAAATCTGTATTTCCTACGAACTGATGACATGGATATAACTCACCTGTAGGTGTAACAGCCATATACTCTGTACCTGAACCACAACCAGAAAGTCGTTTGTAAACGCAAGGTCCACCCTCTAAATCAATCATGAAATGGAAGAAATTGAAATCTTCTTCTGTACCCTTGCGACGCATCATCTCAGCACAAAGTGCATCGTATTCAGCGAAAAGCTGTGGTAAATCCTCTTCTCTGATGGCGTAATCGTCAGTCTCCTGAGCAACTACTGGCTCAACTGAGATTTGCTTGAAGCCTTCGTTTGCCAAGTGGATAACATCCTTTGAGAAATCAAGGTTGTTTCTAGTGAAAGTACCACGAATATAGTATTTATCCTGATTTCTTGATTCTGCAAGCTTTTTGAACTTTGGCATTACAAGCTCGTAGCTAGGTGCACCCTTTTTGAAAGGTCTCATGAGATTGTGAATCTCTGGACGACCATCACAGCTAAGAACCACATTTGCCATCTCTTTATTGGCAAATTCCTGAATCTCATCATTTAACAATACTCCGTTTGTTGTAAGTGTAAAACGGAAGTTTTTATTGTGCTCTTTTTCGATTGAACGGCCATAGGCAACTAAGTCCTTTACTACCTGCCAGTTCATAAGTGGCTCTCCACCAAAGAAATCAACTTCGAGATTTCTACGGCTACCTGAATTAGCAACCAAGAAGTCAAGAGCCTGCTTACCAACCTCGTAAGTCATAAGCTCACGCTTACCTGTGTGGTACTCTCCTTCTTCGGCAAAGCAATATTTACATGCCAAATTGCAATCGTGTGTAATATGTAAGCAAAGAGCCTTTACCACTGTAGGTCTCGCAGTAAAGTCTGCGATTTTAGGCTCGTAATTGTCCTCAGTAAAAAGTGAACCATCCTCAATTAAATTATTAATCTCAGACTGGATCTCTGCCAACTCCTCCTCTGAAACCTCCGGATGAGATTTCTTCATTTCAGCAACTGCCTTTTCCTCTCCAAGCTCCTGCCAGAAAGCGAGAAAATCGTATGTGATTTCATCTACTACATGAATGGCGCCGCTGTTAACATCAATGACAACGTTATAACCGTTGTTTTTAAACTGGTGTATCACTAAAAAATGTCCTTTCATAAACGCACAATAGACCGTCCCTTATATTAAACAATAAGGACCGGTCTGGGCGTTAAAATAAACTAAATATAAAGCTGCTATTATCTATTGTGCTCACAGCTCTGATTTCCAACTGTACAAGAAGTCTTGCAAGCTGACTGGCAAGATGTCTGGCATTCACCACATCCGCCTTCCTTTACTGTATTCTGTAATCTCTTTGTGTTAAGTGTCTTAATGTGTTCCATAATAATCTCCTTATATTATAATTGGACAAAGGCCCAAAAAGTTAGCATAAATTATACTACAGCTTATGAAAAATATAAAGTATTTCTATTCTTCAACAGCCTCAGTAGCTTCCTCAGCTGGCTCAATATTAACCACTGCATTCTCAACGCAGTAGTCAAGAGCCTTTTCCGTTAAGTAATAAAATTTGAAATATCTCTCTCCGTCATAGCCAGTGACTGTACAATCAGAATAGAGAGTCTCTAAATCTGTGTAGTTGTACTGTGAGCAATAGTCATTTACAAAATCATTATAGCCTTCTTCGTCAACTTCTATTCCCTCAGCCTCAGCAATTGCCTGAAGAATAAGTCTAGTCTTTGTATCCTCTTCGGCACTTGATTTAATCTGCTCTAGGATATCATCATAATTGTATCCCATTGACTCAAGGTAATCCTTGAAGGAAGTGCTGAACTGATTTTGACATTGTCTCTCGTCAATATTGAGTTCCACATCAACTCTGGCCTGTAATAAGTCCTCAGGCACCTCTGATACTGTGCAGCCATTAATAAGAGTGTTTAAAACAGCTGTTTCTTTGTCAGATTGTAAGTTGCTCTCAAGAGTTGATTTGTAGCTTGTTTGAAGTGCTTCTACGAGAGCGTCTACAGTATCATAGCCGAAATTCTCACTAACAATTTCATCTGTTAAATCATCTCTAGTTTCAACCTGTTTTGCTATGTAATTAATATTGAAAGTAAATACTACAGTCTGTCCTGCTAAGTCCTCATTATTAGGATAAGAATCAGGGAAGGTTACCTCATAAGCAACCTCATCTCCAACAGAATATCCTACAAGTCCTGAAGTAAATCCGCTAATGTATCCACCACCAGTACCTGCTCCACAGTTGTTAGCGATATCAAGATTCTGATTCTCAGCAGAGCCGCCCTCGAATGCAACTCCATCCTGTGAGCCTACGTAATCAACATTTACGATTGAATCCTCAGCAACTACTGTTTGTGAATCGTCAGGAACGAATAAATTGCTATTTAAAATGCAGCTATCAAGATATTCTTCGAAAGCCTCATCTGTGTATTCATAGTCCCCATTTAGAGTAACCTCGAGATTTTTGTATTCTCCTAATGTAACGTAATCATTAACGTTGTATTCTATCTGAGCGCTAGTGGTAGTTTGCGCTGGATCTGTCTTATTTTCCTCAATAACGCAACCATTAAATGAAGTCATTGCCAGTCCTGCAAGGAGTACTGAAAGTATTTTTTTCTTCATTGAAAAATCCTCCCGAAAAAGTCTTTTTGTAGTTTACCATATCAAAAAAACACCTGCAAGTACGGCTCCGGTACCTGCAGGTATATCAAAACACATATTACTTTTTTGAAGATTTTTTCTTTGGAATTTCTTTTTCAACACGGTCATACATCAAAGCCATGTCATACATCTTTTTAGCTAATTCCTGAGTCAATTCTCCATCTAATAAACGCCACTGCCAGTTGCCAGATTTGGTACCAGGCACGTTAATACGATTGTATTTTCCTAAGCCTAAATAATCCTGAATCTGAGCCACAAATAACATTGCAACAGAGCTCATTCCACCTCGAATCATGCCCCAGTTAAAGCCCTCTGAGCGAGATATTCCAAGATATTTTTTAGCATAGTCTTTATCAGCCTTTTTCGCGGTTTTGTACCATTCCATAATAGTTGCATTATCATGTGTTCCTGTGTAGCAAATGCAGTTTTTGTCATAAGTATGTGGCTGATAGTTGTTTGGCTCTCCTGAATCAAAGGCAAACTCCAAGACCTTCATGCCTGGCCAATTGCTGTCCTTGAGAAGCTTAACAACTGTTGGTGAAGGCTGTCCTAAGTCCTCTGCTATAAATTCTGTATTAGGGTATTCTTTTGAAAGAAGACCGACTAATTCCATTCCAGGTCCCTTCTTCCATTTACCATTCTTTGCAGTTTTGTCCCCTGCTGGCACTGCCCAATATTCATCAAATCCACGGAAATGATCAATTCTAAGAACATCATAAAGCTTTGCGCAACCGCCGATTCTTCTAATCCACCAGCGATAGCCGTCCGCCTTCATGGCCTTCCAATCATAGCAAGGATTGCCCCAAAGCTGACCGTCTGCACTGAAATAATCCGGTGGAACGCCTGCCACCTCAACCGGGTAATTTTCTTCATCTAAACAGAAGAATTCTGGCTCTGCCCATACATCACATGAATCTAGGGCTACATAAATAGGAAGATCTCCAATTACCTCAATGCCAAGCTTGTTAATATATTTCTTTAATTCAGTCCACTGTTTAAAGAATAAATACTGAATAAAGATGAAGAACTCAATATCCTCTGCAAGCTCTTTTGTATATTTAGCAACTGCCTTTTTCTCATGCAATCTGATATCTTCCTCTGGCCATTCCTGCCAGCTAATCTGATCAAAATGCTTTTTAAGGGACATGAACAATGCATAATTTTCTACCCAAGGATTAGCCTTTTTAAATTTAGCAATTTCCTTTTCAGCAGCTTTGTAGCCTCTTTCCTTAGCCTTTCTAAGGACTTTGAAGCGGCTAATATAAATCTGGCCGTAATCAACATATCTAGGATTGGTTCCCCAGTTTTCAGCCGTGACCTCCTTTTTAGTAAGAAGTCCTTCCTTAATCAGAATGTCTAAATCTATAAAATATGGGTTGCCTGCAAATGTAGAAAAGCTCTGATAAGGGCTATCTCCATAGCTAGTTGGCCCTAAAGGCAGAACCTGCCAATATTTTTGTCCTGCTGCCTTTAAAAAATCAGCAAATTCATAAGCAGCTTTTCCAAATGTACCTATGCCATATGGTGATGGCAATGAAGATATTGGCATTAAAACTCCACTACTTCTTTTCATTTTCCCTCTCCTTCTATATATCAATTATTAAATGTTCTAAGTGTCTCGCCTTCTCTCAGATAAGTAGGCATGGTTAAATGTTTATTTTTGCCCTTATTATCAATCAAATCCACAAGTAGGTTTACTGTTTCATTACCTATTTCTGTGGTAGGCTGGCATAGTGTGGTCAGCACAGGATTGCTATACTCTGATGCCTCAATACCATCAATGGCAATAAGCGCAACGTCCTCGGGCACCTTTTTGCCTGCATCACGCAATGCCTTCATTGCGCCAAGAGCAATATTGTCAGAGATAGCAAAAAGTGCATCAAATTTATACCCTTTTTTCAACCATTCCCTCATATTATTGTAAGCATCAGCAATGTTAAAACTGTGTATTGGAATAATTAAATTGTTATCAAGCTCCTGTTTGGCATCAGCCAATGCTCTCTTATAGCCATCAAATCTTAGCTGACTAACAGTTCCATCCTCCTCTGCGGACAAAAGTACAGCAATTCTACTTTTCCCCTGTTTAAACAAATGCTTAACTGCCTCGTATGCCGTCTGCTCATCATCTATGCACACGCTAGAATAATCTGCCTCGGAAATATCTCCATACTGATTCTTAAATGTACAGCAAACAAATGGAACCGTAATGCATGAAATCTGTTCCTTGGTGTATCCAAAATTTCCACCTAGGAGAATCACACCTAACAAGCGCTTCTCCCTCTCCATCAAGGCAGCAACACGAATCTCATCCTCTGACTCATCAATCTGCTGCATGACCATGGTATAGCCTGCCTTCTCAATCTCTCTGCCAATAGCATAAAGTATGGCAGTATAAAAGGGATTGGAAATACCTCGCACAACAACACCAATATTATCTGAGGTCGTCTTTCCAAGGTCCCTGGCACTAGTATTAGGAATATAGTTATACTCGGCAACCACTGCCTGAACCTTCTCTTTTGCAGTTTCGCTCACATCAGGGTGATTATTCAACACTCTAGAAACTGTGCTAACACTCACCCCTGCCAACTTAGCAATATCCTTAATAGTCATATTCTGTCCCACAAATCTTTATATTATCTTGAAAACGTTACCGGAAACGTTTCCAACTACTATCCCCATAGTACCTTAAAAATATCCTGGCGTCAACCTTTTCCTTATATAATCGAGTAGGAGGAATTTCTCTTAATTGAGAAATTCCGACCTCTCACACCACCGTGCGTACGGTTCCGTACACGGCGGTTCAATCAACTTAACAAGTAACACACCTTTCGGTG
>NZ_SVEV01000013.1 GCF_015057185.1 Pseudobutyrivibrio sp.
TACCTTTTTCAAAATTGTCCAGACATGAGAAAGACACATGCTAATAAAAGATGCGAGTCTTTGCATATTAGGAAAACAAAATATTCTTGCGCTGTGTGAGCCAGGGGTGGCTGGGGGGAAGTGGCCCTAGACGGCGAAGCAAGAAAATATGAGGTGGCAAGCACTGGGGTCCACAAGATAATTGGAAGATCGGTAGTGGGAAGGGCAAGGAAAGGTGGGCGTAAAAAAAGGAACCATCGGTTATGCGATGGTCCCGTAAGGTTTAAGTACATTTAGTTCATGTCCATGTATGCCTCAGCAATTCTTTGGTAGTCGATTTGGTTGGTGATTTTTTCGACTTTGAAGTCGTCTTCGCCAACTTTAACGCGGTAGATGAAGCAACCTTCGTCGCTGACTGTGTCCCCATCTACGAGTGCCGCTGCAACATATCCTTTGTTTTCGAATTCGAACTGGTCGATAACAGCTAATTCGACCTCCTGTCCGTCTTTGGTATTTACAACGAATGTAATGTACTCTTTGAATTCATTATCCATAGCGGGTGCCCTCCTTTAGGATTCAAATCCCCCCTGCTGTAGGCACTATTGTACATTATAATTGTGTTTAGTTTAAGCAAAAAATATGAACTATATTAGAATAGCCTGTGTGCATGTGGTACATTTCACATTTTGTCCAAGATTTGGTCACAAACGGCGGAATATTGCTATTCTTTGGCTTCTGGTGGAACGGTGATAAACCTACTTGTTTTTTCCATGAGGATGTTGGCCTCGGCGGAAAGTTCCTCGAATACACTTCTCATTTCGTCGATATTGCTTGTTTCATTTATTCCCATAGCAAAGCTTTGTAAATTGATTGCTGAGAATTGGATGTCTGAAATAATGTCATTGAAGGCTGATTTGATGGAGTTTACTGAAATAGAGATATCGTTTAAATCTCCTTTGAGCTCTTCCATATCATCTACGGCTAGGTTTCCATGTTCCATTTCTCCAAGAATGTATTTCTCGTGGGCAATTACGTTGGAGAGTGTGTTAATCATGGCAGCCAGTTTGACTTGCATTTCTCCAATTTCATCATCTCCTGCATCAAAATCAACTTTTGTTTCAAATTTGCCTTGAACGATGTCGTCTAGGACTGGATTTATTTTTTCTATTGGGCTAAGAATTTTACGTATTGCGGCAGTCATGTCTGCTGTGGCTAATACTATGCAGATAAGTGCTACAAATAAGCTAATTCTGATTCCACGATCAATGGTTTCAGCTATGATTTTTCTTGGGAAGGCCATGCCTACTATCCAGTCGCAATCATCTATTTTTTCTGTCATGTAGAGCATGCTATGATTCCTGTAATCCTTGGCTTCGATAAAATCTCCACCTGGAGTGATTAATAGCTTTTCTAGCTCAGGCAGTGCTTCTTTTGCGTTAACTACATTATCCGGAGTTGGATTGTATTCTCCATTTGGATGAGATATGATATTCCCCTTTGAATCAATAAGGAACCCGTAAGCACCGTTCTCGTATCTGAGGGAGTTTACATATTCATTTATGTATGAAATTTCTGCATCAACGGCAACAACGCCAACCATTTCATAATCCATGAATACTGGAGTTGCTACTGTGGCCATCATAATGTCAGGGGTTGTTGCGCTAATATATGGGTCAATTATAGTTGTTTCCCCTGCTTCCTTGGCATCTTTGTACCATACTCTTTCGCGTGGATCTACACCTGCTGCAAAGGTTACACCTCGAGCCATGTACATTTTTCCTTCTTCGGTGGCCATATAGACATATTTCAATTCTGGATGAGTATCCGCAATCCGATTAATGATTCGTTTGATATGATAATCATCCAATATGCCCATTGCTTCAATGGAATCTGCCATGCCTACAGTGATTCCCTCCATGCCAGTAATCCATGAATTTATGTCACTTGCTGTAATGTGAGTTGCAAGTCGTAAATGCTCCTGCTGTGATTCTGCTGTTCGTCTAGTTAGATAAATCATATCCACAACGCTGAGCAATATAACAGTGATAATAATGGCTTTTACTACTCGGCCTGCAACCTTCCTTCGGATTGAATTCTTACCAGAACGCTTCATTTAGACTCCTCCATATATGAAAAACACAAGAACCGTCATTTACTAGTTCCTGAACAACTTCTGGATGATAGGTACACTCCCCTTATTATCTATACTGCGATTTTATTATATAAATACGAAGAATCCGTGAAAAAAATAGAGACTTATTGTGGAAAACCTGAGTATAAATCCACAATAAGTCTCTTGAACTAATTACGAGTGAAAACAAAGCAATCATAACGGATGGCTTTGCCTTCTAGTGAATAAGATGGCTTGCGGCCAGCAAGATATGGTCCCTTTACAGGGCGTTTTATTATAATACGCTTAGGATTAGCTTTTACTGCTGCATCAAGGAGCTCCTCTTCGGTGGAGCAAGGGCTCTCCAGCTTCTGTAATAGCTGGAACTTTTTCTTAATCTTGGCCGTTTTGGTGCGACCTGGAAACATTGGGTCCAGCAAAATGCAATCCGGAAGATAATCAAGATTTTGCATGCCTTTAATGCTGTCGCATTTATGCAGCGTCATTCTCTCCACGATGGCTGACAGCTCTGGAATTTCCTGGGCGCGAGCCAAACCGTCCTCTAGAAGCAAGGCGATAATCTCGTCGAACTCGTACATCTCCACCTGAAATCCCGCTGCAGCAAGAATAATAGAATCCTCACCAAAGCCTGCAGTGGCATCTATAATTTTTTGCGGCATAGGCTGACCCTTGATACGGGCTGCCTTTATCTGCATCTCTCGCTCTAGGTTGCTCTTTTTAAGTCTTGGGAGCATTTCTGTAAAATCCACCATAATGGATAGCTCACCGTCTGTTAGGACAAGGCCCTTATCTGTGTATTCTAGGTAGACACCTGCGTTTTTTAGTTTTTCGTTGTATGTTGATAAGTTAGTCTTTGTCATGATTATGTCTTTTCAATAATATTATATTCACCTTGTCATTTTCGAACAGTTTTCCCATTTGGACAATAAAAAATTTTACGGCTTAGAATAAGAATATACCATCTAAGCCGTATTTTAAATTATTTTAAAAACTTCCTGTCCTTGTCTCAATTGGATTGCAATTATCATCATAGAATGTATATTTCACTGTTCCATGAACATTGCTATCATATGGATCGAAGCCACCTCTACCAAAATAGCCATATATAACTACTCTATTGCCACGCAATACTGGGCCAAAGTAAGAGTAATAATCAACGTTAACATGTGTAAAGGATCTTACTTCTGCAACATATTTTTTTCCATCTATTTGCACTACGTGGTCAGGGTTATATGCAAATAAAGAAATAAAGGCGGATACGAGAATAGTAAGTAGAAGCAATGCTATACCTATTGTTCCTATAACAAAATGTTTGATATGACTCATTTTTCCATATGTTTTAAACCACCACCACCAAAATATCGCTATCCAACCTAGTATTGTCCAACCAATTAAAATAAAAAGTGGTACTTCTCTAAATGTTAATCCAACTATATTTAGTATTAAATAAACAAGTGGAAATGCAGCTGTAAATATACAATGATTTCTAAAAAACGCTGATAACTTACTAACTTCCTCTATTTTTACAATTCGGTCCATCTCTAATCCTGCTTCTATTCGATAAAATATTTCAAGCTGAATGTGCATTTCTTCATCAATTATGCATAGGGAACTTCCATTGTATTGAAAATCCCCTATTTCTTTTATAATTATTATAATAATTATGTAGATTGTTGTTTCCGTTCGGAATATTTTGCTAGAAAAAGTAATGTAAAAGTTATTGATAATACTATCAATAATATAAATATAAGAATTTTGCTTGTTTTAAACATCGTCAAATGCTTTCTTCCTCGCGCAGTTTTAGTTCTTTATTCCCTGCAATATAATCCATTTCTCATCTACACTACAAATAGTAGTTCTACAATCTTCATCTCGATGTAACTACCCACAAAACAATCAAAATATATAGATGCTATGCAAGATATTCCACAAGTTATAATCGCTATTGGAACAAAATATATTGGATGTTTAACATCCCTAATTGCCCAGAGTATATATATGTCTACAAGTAACAATAGTACGCAACTAATTATTGTAAAATACATTATGAATACAAAGTATTCAAGCCCCGAAGGATTTCCACCATTAACTCTATAATCAATTGTTAAGATTAATTCTATAAGCACAAATCCCAGCAAATAAATAATTGTATATGATATATGTGCAATTTTTAATTCTCTAACTATGTCATCCATGTTTTCTATATTCCTTCATTTACTAACTCATTGGTTTTATTGTAGCATAATATATATCATTTTTTTATACTTACACATACCCCAAAATAAGGAGCCCATATTGGCTCCTTAACTTTATCGTATTTTATTAAACACTTTCATTGCTAATTAATTCTTCTAAACATCCAATAAAAGTCTGTGTAATAACATCTCTATATTTGCGACTATATTTCCCAAAAGCCTCTTCAAACATATTATATTCTGTATATTGACCATCTACAAAAGGAATCAAAACATCTTCTAATGCATCGGCAGTAAATTCCCTAAGAAGGTTCTCTTTAAATAATGAATATCTCTTCTCGTATAATCGGTTAACATAATAATAATCACTGATAATTTCATATAATTTCATATTGTTGAAATCGTAAACCTTATACATATTGAATGCATCTTCATCCTGTCTTAAATCCTCTAATGAGAACCCATATTTACCTCTTACGTTATCATCTGGAAACATATAATCGCAAAATTTACCTTCACTAAAAATATTTTCGTCCTTTGCATATATTGCTGCCGCTAATTGATGTAAATCCCCAGCCCAACCTGTGTACGCATCTATAACTTTTTCATCAATCGCCGCACTATTATAAATATATGCATTTAATGTTGCAGCAAAATGCTCTATTGGTAATGTTACGTGGTCTCTTGCTGTGTATATATAGAATTCTTCTATTGGAATCAATTCATCAGAACCATTCCACAATTGCTTGTACGTAATCTTTGATTCAAATAATTCATCACGCTTTCCAGCCAAAGAATTCCATGCTGTTCCTAATTTATAACCCGTTCCATATGCATTAGTTCTAAGATACTGCAAAAGAAATAGATTTGTTTCAGATATAGACGGCTCATAACCATTTTTTTCTTTTAAATATCTTACTGCATAGTCATATAATTCCTTAAGCAATTCTATTGAATCGACATAATTCTCCTCTGGAACAATATATTTAGACTCTATAGCTGTGCTTAGTGGAGATGCAATACACTTATCAATATTTAAATTACCACATTTTGTTTCATAAAATTGATCATATCTCCAATTAGATGGCATCTTCTGTCCGATATTTCCTGTAAAACCTGATGACATATCAGAAACGAAGCTTGCTTCTGCTAAATTTAACTCTTCCAACTTATTACAAAGCATTCTTGGTCCATATACACCTACCTTATATTTATTTCCTAAAGTTTCATTAACCCCCTTAAAATATGGAATAAGGTATGTGTCTAAATCAGCAACCAAAACATCATAATCAGCTGCAAAATAAATCACTGTTGAATTCTGGAATCCAAGTCTTGCTGCAGCTTCTTTTGCTGACTTTGCATCATTTTTTCCTTGCGCTTTTGTGAAGTATGTATTATTTCGTCCAGTTGTTTGATATATAGGAAATACTCTCATATCGGCAGCTGCAAGATTATTAATTTCATCACTTGTCAATTTCTTATTAAGCGTACCTCCCGATACATTTGTTAAGTATCGACCAACATCAGTATATCCTGCTGCTTTCAAGCTTTTTGCCATCTCCAGTGTTAGCTGTGTACTTGTATCACAAGCTGTAGCTGCTCTTGCAGTGTTGCCTCTACTTGAAAGTAATGAAGCCCATGTATTTTTTCCTGCAATACCATCAGCACCCAAGCATAAGAATTTTTGAAATTCAAATACTGCATTATATGTATTGTTATCAAAAGTGCCATCCAAATCCCCTGGATAAAAACCATTAATTGTTAATCCCCATTTTAATAATCTCTTAGATGCGGTATATCCTGTCTTTTTCACTGATAATGTAGGTGCTTTATTCATGGTACCATTTCCAAATACTCCATCAGCAGTCAACCCCCATTCTATCTGACAGCATTTAATATAATTCTTATGTGACTTTCTTTCCCATTCTCCATTTGGCGCTGTCAGTCCAATTTTTTCGCCATAATATAAGTTCATATTCTTCTGAATCATATGTTTATAGTATGCATCACAATCTTTTTCACCTTTATATACATATCCATCGGTATTCATAATACCTTGAAGAATATAAGGTTTGACATCACCATCCTGAGCGATTCCCGCGTCTGCCTGAAACTTTCTTACCGCTGACGCTGTTGAATCCCCATAAATTCCATCCATTTCCCCTGCATTATATCCTTTACACCATAATGATGCCTGTATAATGTGAACTATATTACTCACCTTGTTAGATCTTGTTATTCTAGAAGGCAAAGCTTTTAATGTTCCATTGCCAAAGTCACCATCGACTGTGACAGAACCGCCGTACTGCGAATTAATTTCAATTTGTAATGCCTGAATCAAACGTTTAAATGTTCCATTTCCCGTAATTCCATCCAGCTCATCATCACTGAATTTACTAAATCCTGCCTTTCCTCCATATGTATTGTTTAACCATTTTTGTGTCTCTAAAACTTTTACATCCATTTTTTTCTCTCCTTTTTTATTTTGAAATATTGTTATCAATTGTCCCTATTACATCTTCCAATGAATCAATCATAGTCATTAGAATTTCTAGAGCACTCTTGAGGTCATTCAATAGCCTCACTAATTCCATTAATTTCCCCATACAGATTTCTCCTTTCCTAAATACTTTTGCTGTAATAAAAAACGCCTGACAAAATGCTAAAGATTTAATCTCTAACATCTCGTCAGGCGTTGGTCACTACAAATCCTTACGATTGTGTGCCTATTTGCTCAGTACGAATTGTTTTGTTTGATATAGTAACTGAAACCACTGCTTTACATCTATTACATTTAATTTTAATAATTCCTATGGTAGACTCATCTACATCAAATAATCGTTTATTATTACAGCATGGACATGCAATGTGTTTTTCCATTCTCATCGCCTCCCACTTGTTGTCTCTTTCACATTGCGTAACCATTTTCTGTTCCCTCAGTAGCGATGACTATACTATATCAACCGCACATATGTTTGTCAAGCGTTTTTCGAAAATTTGTTCGTACATTTCTTATTTATTCTTCCCCACCTACATTCTCATCAACAAATAGTTTAATGCAATTATGAATCATTTCCTCGTCATAATCTTGAAGTATACCTGAAGCCATCCAGTAAGCATAGTCGCCACTCATGAACTCATCAATGCCATCCAATGATTCGCCATATCTAAACTCAATGTGGTACTCGCCTGCTGGAGTGTCACTAGTAAATGCAAAGTATGTGAATTCACCAGCATCTGCATCCTCTGTTTTAAATACATGGAAATAGCCAGGTAGTACGTCCTCTCCATGTAATGCATCAATATCTTCAACATAGGTGTACTCATGGCTAAACACCTCGTTACCATCTGCGTCTTCTCCAGAGATTGTATTGCCATCTACAGTGAATGTTTTAATACCATTCTCAAAGTAGCAATCAAATGTAAATGAACCATCAGCGTATTTTTCTACTGCTTCCTGTCCGGTCAATGTTCCAATATAAGATTCTGTAAGCATTGAGTAATAGGTTTCAACTGTTTCTGGGTCTGTTTCATACTCGTTAATGCACTCAACCCACCAGTCCTTATATTCGTCTTTCATAAACTCAGGGAACAATTCAACATATGTTCCTTGCAATGCTGTAAGATCATATCCAGATTCAGCTTCCTCTTCAGGTGCAGTTTCTGGCTGGGCTTCTTCAGCCTCAGTTGCTTCTTCCACGACATCATTGTCCGATGTTTCCTGATTATTTGTTTCTGTAGAACCGCATCCATAGAGTGATGCTGCCATAACTAATGTAAGTAATAAAGCGGTTTTTCTTTTCATAATTTTCTCCTTTCGAGTTATATACCACTAACCATAGTTAGTGTAGACATTCTAAATTAGATAGTCAAACCGCTTATTGTTAATTTTTTATCATTTATCTTTTGAATCCAAATTACGCGCCAAAGCAATTATTCCCTTCACCGTAAAATAATCCTCTATTTCAAAGGATTTTTCTGTGGTATTTCAAATATATAATTATTATCATAAATATGTAGATTATTGTTTCCGTTGGGAAATACGAATCTTAAATCAGCTCATATGGAGCTTATGTATTGCGGGAGGGTAATATGGTAAGAAATAGTTTTGCGCTGAAGCTGCGTCCTCATCAGATGTACAGCTTTGGACAGGTTTTACATGAGAATTGGTATGCCATTACAGGGAAATTTGATGCTTTGAATGTATCGAATTTTAGTATGTGGAATGCTGAGGATTTGATTTTTGGATATTTTGAGACTATCGAGCCAATCAGTAAATGGGCTGACGAAGACAAGGATTTCTTTGTCAAATTGAATCAGAAATTCGATGGCTGCTATGATTGGATTTCTGAGCCTTGGGAGCCAATGCGACTGATGTATCAGGATTTTGGAATCGTTCGTGAGGACAAGGAGCTTATTAGGCACCGTGTTTTCATGACAAAACTGGTACCAGGTAGCGAGGAAGAGTACAAGCGTCGTCACGATGCTTTGGTTGATGCGAGAAAAGGGATTAATCCTGGTCCTGATAGCAATTTCTCTATTTGGAATGCAGGTGGATATATTTTCGGGTACGACGAAATTGATACCACAATGGAGCGAGAACGCACCGACGCTGACCGCCAGGCAGATATTGCTTGGGAAACCAAGATGCTAGAAATCATGTCATGGATTACAGATGATGTTGACTGGATCACACATGAGCATCACCCACATGTAAGAAGAATTTGTTATCATGGGTAAAAATATTATAGGTACATTTTTTTCAAAACACAAAAAATGCCACTTTTGGAAAAAATGTACCCCATATTATCGGACTGTAAAAAACTCCTTTGCCAACTCAATCCTATATCTGCATAAATCTTCTACAGTGCCCACATCATTATTATGCTGCTCCATAAAGAACCACTCCTTCTTCCTTTACATTCTTAAAGAATGGATATACACCCACCCATTTATTGAAGACCGCCTCACTCTGGGCAATAGGATTAATATCCAAATCATTGTCAAAATTATAGTCAAAAGTGATTCCTGACAATTCATGCTGATACTCAGCCACCTCAGCATCAGATAAATCTAGCAAAATCATAATATCAATATCTGACTCTGGTCTATTGTCTCCTCGAGCATAAGAACCATATAGAATAATTTTCTTAACATGAGAACCATATATAGACAAAATTTGTTCTACATATTCCTTTAAAAAACTGTTATCCATATCCCACCCCATATTAATAATTTGACTTTTTTCTTTATTCTATTAGTACTAGTGACAAAAATCAACTGATTGGTATGCTTATAGTCCCCAAAAATGCTTTGACCTCATCTGGGTCTGTGGAATATATCGTATATACGTATGAAATATCATCATTTAGATACACCGCAAAAGTTTTATCTGCGAAATAGTACAATGTAATCTGCTGTCCATTCACTTCGCACTCTTCTTCTGTATAGGTATCATCCTCTCCGTTTCCATAGAGAGTATAAAATCTATATGATTCATTGGTCAGTCGAATTTGCACATGTATTTCTGCCCACACTTTATCTACACTCACGAGTGCGGGTGTTAATTCTATGTATGAGCAGTCGGTATCCATTTCCATAAGGATTTCCTTATCAGCACATGCCTCTGGCAAAACAAGATTTTTCCCCAATATTGCCTCAGCATCGGACACATTATCTAAAATTGATACATAGCTATCTGAATCATATTCGTAGCTGATGTTGTTAAACTCGAACTTTCTTGGCTTGTCAAAGCCCTTAATCTTTTCCATGGTATTCTCAGAAACCGAGGTTACAGGAATTTCAATCTCAACATAATCCTTTTGATTTCCACCTATTGTAAACCACAAAACCACTCCGATGACGCAACAAATCCCGAAAGCAACTGCTATCTCTATAAGTATTTTTTTCATTATTCTCCCGCCCCATAATATAATTTATATACCGTCTATTATATTATACACAGTTTTATTA
This sequence comes from Pseudobutyrivibrio sp., assembly GCF_015057185.1. GTDB lineage: Bacteria > Bacillota > Clostridia > Lachnospirales > Lachnospiraceae > Pseudobutyrivibrio. Next base: position 10,279 of record NZ_SVEV01000013.1, read on the forward strand.
CTATGTGTAGGTTTGCGGTATACATGTCTCCGCCAGAAATCCATATGGTCCACTCACTGTCTTCTTTTTCTCATAAACATTCTCCATTAAAAAAATGAGCTGCTAATCAACTTCTTTGGAAATTGAAAAGCAGCTCTTATGCGATTATTGATATTGTCATTATTAAGTTCCTTTCTAGAATCCAGCCTCTTCGGTACATCTCTTTTCACGTCAATCAACCTGACCTGCTGTCAAATCAACCACCGGAGAATTGGAGTACTTCTTTTGAAGCTTCAATTCTTTTTGTTTTATATCTTTTATATCGACAAAAAAGTGCGAGGGATTACACCTCGAGCAGATTTATATTTGTATGTTTAAAAAATTAAAATTTTTTTATAAAAGATGTAAGATATTAATATGTTTCCTGTCTATATAGGTGTAAGGCTTACAAATAATGATTCGAAGGGGGAAATCATGAAGGACCAAGAAATAATTGAGTTGTATTTCAAACGTAATGAACGTGCTATTGAAGAGACAGATAATAAATATGGCAGTTATTTGGCATCTATAGCAGGAAATATCTTAAGATGCAATGAAGATGTAGAAGAAACCTTAGATGATACCTATATGAAGGCTTGGAAAAGAATACCACCCACAAAACCTCAAATTCTAAGAATCTTCTTGGGCAAGATTACCCGTAATATTGCATTTAATAAATTTGAGAATATGACTGCTAAGAAAAGAGGGGGTGGAGAAATCGTAGCTGTCCTCGATGAACTAGAGGAATGCATCCCTGATTCTAACGATGTTGAACAAACAATCTTAGGAAGTGAGTTATCACTTATAATTCGTGAATTTGTAAACGAGCTTCCTGAAAGAGATGCTTGTATTTTTTCTTGTCGGTATTTCTACACTGAAGATATTAAGACAATCGCGCATAAATATAATATGTCGGCTAACAATGTTTCAGTAATACTTAGCAGATTAAGAGAAAAATTGCAGCGAAGACTTATAAGGGAGGGGTATTTAGCATCATGACAAGTAGAGATTTATATTTAAGTATGGTCGGAATAGATGATGTTATTTTAGCCAAAGCATCTAGACCTTCTAAAAATAATAAAGTTATAAAATTTCATAAAAGACTATCCTTTGTAGCCGGCATTTGTTTGGCTCTAATCATATCTGCTACAGCAGTAGCTGCTATACGTCATTTCTGGGGACGAGGAATGAGCGGATATTTAAAATCTACAGATGAACAGCAACAGACTTTAACAGAAACCGGTCAGGCTATCGTATATCCTGAGCTTACAGATTACTCATCATATCAGATTACCGACCAAGGCGTAACTATTGCACCAAATACAGTTGTTGTTGGAGATGATTTTGCTTATATCTCATTTACTGTTTCTGGCTTTGAGGTTGGAGAAAACGAAGAGCCTGCTGCAGAACTTGATTATTATTTAGGCGATAATCCAAGCACTGAGAGTTCTTGGGTAAATGGATCTTCTAGTTTTTATGATGGACTTATCATCGATGATAAAGGATATATTGCCTATGCCGATGGAAGCGAAGTTAAAATCGGTGATGACGGAAATACAATTAGACATTATTATGACGAGGATGGAAATCTAGAATACATTATTCAGATACAAGCCATCGATGGGGTAAACACCATACTAGGTAACACTTTACATGTTAACTTTACTGACTTAGGCATTTATCCAGGCAACGCAGACTATCAATCATACATAACTGGCAACTGGGATTTCACATTGAAACTACCTACTGTAAGCAATACTCAGAACATTAAAGTAAATAAAGAAGTACCAGGCACTAATTTCACAGTAGAAAGTATTGATATTTCGCCTGTTTCAATAACTGTTAATTACAAAGTAAATGGTGAAGTGAACGCTTCAGAAGATTGCCTTGGTATGCCTGAATTCACTGGCTTTGTTCTAGAAGACGGAACAAGACTTCCATATGTGGCAAATGGTGGTTCTTCTGGATTTACAGATGAAACCGAGAAATACGCTGTATGCTCTAGAGCTTTTGATAGAGTTATAGATATTTCTCAGGTAAAATCCATATTACTGTGGCCAGACGATTTTGGTGGCTGTGATATGGTTGAAGTTGAGATACAATAAAACTCTGTATTAAAAGAAAATGCGCAAGGATTAGCCTTGCGCATTTTTTATTCTATCTATCCTCTTGTGTCAACAGATCCATCTTCATCTTGTAGTAGGCTGGTGTCATGTCTAGGTAGTGCTTGTGAGGATTCTCGAAACGCTGCTCCTCAAGCCATACGCTTGTGTCAAGCTGTTTTTGAACGCGGGCACGAATAGTCTGCATGTCCTCGTCAGGTGTTGCTGACTTGCCTGCTCTAATAAGTGGCTGCTGCAAAAGCTCTGCTGTACAGTTCTCGAAAATATGAGTGCTCTTCCATGGCTGCTCTGGGTCGATGAATTTGTAGCCGCCCTCAACCTGCATGTCTACCTCTTCGCCCTTGATTGCAAGCATGTCGGCAACGGCTCTGCCCTTTTCATCCTTGATTCTATATACATCCTTGAGACCTGGATTTGTAATCTTTTCCACTGTCTCTGAAATCTTGATTTTTGGAATGACCTCTCCAGTTTTAGAATCAGTCACAGCGCAAAGCTTGTAAACAGCTCCAAATACTGGCTCCGATTTGGCTGTGATAAGTCGCTCGCCTACACCGAAGGAATTTACCTGTCCGCCCTGCTGAAGAATAGATGTGATGGTGTACTCGTCAAGGGAGTTGCTGACGATAATTTTGGCATCAGTAAAGCCTGCCTCATCAAGCATCTTTCTTGCCTTCTTAGTAAGGTATGCCAAGTCTCCAGAATCGATTCTGATACCAAAGCTCTTTGACTCGATTCCTGCGTCCTTCATCTCCTGGAAAACCTTAATTGCGTTAGGCACGCCAGATTTCAAAACATTATAAGTATCAACTAGCAAAATGCAGTTGTTAGGATAGCTCTTTGCAAAGCTTCTAAAGGCTGCAAGCTCAGATGTACGATAGTCATTATCATCGCTAGTGAAGTACATAACATAGCTGTGAGCCATTGTGCCGCCGATTGGAATATCAAAATACTGGCCTGCAGAAACTGTGGCTGTACCGCTGGCACCGCCAATGTATGCAGCTCTAGCGCCGTAGATTGCAGCATCATTATTGTGGGCACGTCTAGCACCAAAATCTGATACTGCACGTCCCTTGGCTGCTCTAACGATACGGCTAGCCTTTGTAGCAATAAGCGACTGATGATTAATCTGAGCCAAAATCTCTGTCTCCACAAGCTGCGCCTCAATGATAGGGGCTGTAACTGTAATGATTGGCTCGTTTGGATACATGATTGTTCCCTCTGGGAAAGCATCCACATCACCTGTAAATTTGAAATCTCTCAAGTATGTAAGGAAGTCCTCTGTAAAATGTCCCACACTTCTGAGGTACTCAATATCCTCATCAGTAAAATGCATATTTAAAAGATAATCCTTTACCTGCTGCAAGCCTGCAAAAATAGCAAAGCCGCCACCGTCTGGATTCATTCTGTAAAATACATCAAAGCTAACCTTTGTATTAGGATCGATTGATGGATCATTAAAATAAGCATTAGCCATGGTAAGCTCATACTCATCCATCATCATTGTTAAATTTCTCTCTTTATCTTGGGTCTGTCGCATAAATCCCTCCAAAATTAATGCAAAAAAAGTGGTATACAAAGGTAGTATACCACTTTTTATTATTATAATCCCATTTATTCGTATCTCAACGCATCTATAGGATTCATTTTTGCCGCGTGTTTGGCTGGGGAATATCCAAAGAATACTCCTATAGCCATAGAAAATCCTACAGACATATAGATGCTTGCGAAGGATACCGTTGGTGCATAGCCCATGAAATGAGAGGCCATATCACCTAGAACAATTCCAATTACGATTCCAATAAAGCCGCCAAGTAGACAAAGGATGATTGCCTCTGAAATAAACTGGAGCATTATCATTGAATCCGGTGCGCCAAGGGCTTTTCTAGTACCGATTTCTCTGGTGCGCTCTGTAATGGAAACGGTCATAATGTTCATTACACCAATTCCGCCAACTATTAGGGCGATGGCTGCAATCATGGAAATTGCCATAGTCATCTGGCCCATCATTTTGGAATTCTCCTGAATCATAGTTTGATTGCTGTAGGCATCCACCATGAATTTATCACCTAGCTGGGTTGTAAGCTTGTCTGTCAAATATGTTTTAATTTCATTACCTAGGGCGATGGCATCCACATTGTCTGCTGCAACTACTGTGAAATAATAAATTGCTTTGGAATGAGTAAATGACCATGCGGTATTCACCGGAATGTACATTGGAGTGCTTTGAACTTTTGAAGCTCCGCCGTAGCCTGACTGCTTGTTGTATTCATATATTCCAACAACTGTTACTGTCAGGTACTCATCATTTACATTTACCTCATATTCTTTTCCAAGGATGTCCTCAGGATTGTAGTTTTCACCTGCAATCTGTTTTACATATTTATCTGATACCAGGGCCACCTTGCTGCCCTGATTATATGCTGCTTCTGTAAAATAATTTCCATGCAACAGCTTAAACTGGTTAGCTTTGAAATAACCTGCGCTAATACCAGTAATGTCCACTGTCGCCTTTTTATTATTAACAAGAACTGTTCCTTGGCCGACACTTTCCTCTACGGAAATTGCAGAAATTTTATCTTGAAAGTCATTAGCAAGGGAGTGAATGGTTTCGGGGTTTATTTTCATATTTTCTTCGTCCGCTTCGGACAGTTCTTGCGAATAATCAATTTGCTCTATTCCTACGGAGATGTTTTGGACTCCGTAGCTTTCAAGCTGCTTTTGCACTCCTTTTGTCATGGAGTTTCCTACAGTCATAATCGCTATAACTGCTGCAACGCCAATTATGATGCCAAGCATGGTAAGGAAGGCGCGCATTTTATTTGCTTTAATGCTAATTAAAGCCAGTTTGCAATTTTCTTTAATCATTAGGCCACTCCTTTACCACCTGTTTTTTCTGAAATAATATTGCCATCACTAATTGTGATAATACGTGGGGTTTCTGCTGCAAGCTCATTTGAATGGGTGATTAATACTATCGTTTTCCCCTGCTTCTCATGGAGCTCGTGGAACAAATCCATTACAAGGCGGCCGGTGCCAGAGTCAAGGGCACCAGTTGGCTCATCTGCCAGAATAATATCTGGGTCATTTGCCATGGCTCTTGCAATGGCAACTCTTTGCTTTTGGCCACCGGAAAGCTCGTCCGGTGTGTGGTGAAGTCGCTTGCCCATGCCCACCATTTCAAGTAATTCTATGGCTCTTCTTCGTCTTTCCTTTTCTCCTACACCAGCATAAAGCATTGGCATTTCCACATTTGAAATGGCATCAGTTCTAGCAATCAAATTGTAGGTCTGAAATACAAATCCAATGTGTTTGTTGCGAAGGGATGACAGGGCCTTGTTAGGGGCCTTTGAAATGTCTATGCCATCAAGCTTGTAGGTACCGGCAGTCTGTCGATCTAGAATTCCAAGTATGTTCATAAGGGTACTTTTACCAGAGCCGGATTGACCTACGATGGATACGAATTCGCCTTTACGAATATCAAGGTCTATACCGTGAAGTATCTCTAGCTCGTTTGGTGTGCCAATGTAATAGCTTTTTCTAATATTCCTTGCGGAAAGTAAAATATCATTACTCAACGTAAATACCTCCGTCGGCTCCCATTGAATCTAGGGTTGCCTCGTAGCCGTCATCTGCTGTGCTTTCGACGATTAAATCTCCATCCTTAAGGTCCCCACCTGTGATTTCAGTGTAGAAATCGTCTGCGATACCAGTTGTTACTGTGACGTTTTCTGTTTTGCCATCAGCCTTTTGTACTACTACATATTTGTTGCCATCAACATCTGTTTGAATATCAGATGTAGGCACTGATAATGCATTATCCGCATTTGCGATAATGAAATTCATTTTTGCTGTCATTCCAAGTCTAAGGGCATCACTTATATCATCAAGTGTTACGTCTACTCTGTATGTGGCACGTGTTTTAGATACTGATGCTGTTGTGGATGAAGAATCTGTTGTTTTAGTGCTGTTTTTTGTGGCTGTTGGAGACACAAATGAAACTGTTCCGTAAAGGACTTCATCACCGGTAGAATCTGTTTTGATTTCAACTCTCTGGCCAACAGCAATCTGTGCTATCTGGGCCTCGTCGATGTCTGCTGTCGCCTTGAGGCTTGTTACATTATCGATTACTACTGCGTCTAAGCCACTGTAGGTCTGACCCTTTACTATATTTACATTTGTAACTGTTCCATCCTGTGTAGCGTACACAATGGCCTTTGAAAGCTCCTCCTTGGACTTTTCAATTTCCTGTTGTGTGGAAAGTGTATTTGATTGAGTTGTTAGCTGGTTATTTGTAACTGCCTGAGATTGATTGATAATCTCCTGGTTGGCACTGTTTTGTACGTTACCAACATTGGATGCTGCAGAGTTTACGTTGGCATTTGCCTTTGCTACTGCGTCGTTTGCTGTTTGAACTCCTGATTCTGCTGCCTTTCGCTCTGCTACTGCTGAATCATAGGCTGTCTGCTTTTCTGATGCTGTTGAAACTGCATCATCATATGCTTTCTGGGCGTTTGTCACTGCCTCTTGAAGACTTGTGATTTCACTTTTAATGCTTTCAATCTGTGTGTTTAAATCCGAAACATCAGCTGCAGCATCCTCTGCAAGCTCATTATTTTTCTCATTTGTAAGCTCTGTTACCTTGCTGTTAAGCTCGCTTATAAGGCTGTCATTGCTGTTTGCCTTTGCATCATCAAGGGCCTTCTTTGCTGTTTCCACGGCAGCATTTGCATTATCAAGAGCTGTTTTTGCACTGCTTTCAGCGTTCTTTTTATCATTTAATGTGTTGTTACTATTTTGCTTTTCTCTGTTGGCTGCTGTCTGAGCCTGCTGAGCCTCAGCAAGGGATGCGTTTGCCTCGTTCACTTTGATTGCACCGTTATCCCATGCTTCCTGAAGCTGACGATTAGCATTATCTGTAGAAATAGCATTCTGCTGATTCTGGATGCTAAGGGCCTGCTGCTGATAGCTTAGCTGGTCTTCCATGGTGCTCATATCTAGTTTATAAAGCTGATCACCGGCCTTTACCTGATCACCAACCTTTACATATATTTCCTCTACAGGGTATGAATTTGTGGTTGTGGCAAACTGGCTGGATTCCTCTGCGGAAATGATTGTTCCTGTTGCTGACAAAGTCTTTTGGATAGTCTGACTTGTTGCTGGAACAGTGATTGTTTCCATTTCAGTTTCCTCTGTACCAAAGGCTCTAACTGTGCTAACTCCAATAATTGTGGAGATTGTCAGCACCGCAATTACCATAGCAGCAACTACCTTTTTATTAAGTCTTTTGAGGCTGAGCTTGTCTTTGTAGGACAATCCTTCCTCTTCGTTTAGCTCATCATCTATTTCATCATCTAAATATTGGTCCTCTTCTGCATGTCTATTCCAAAATTTTATTCTCTCTAAAACTTTCTTCATTTTCATAAGTTTCCTCCGGTTAATGTCTTTGTTTCAACACTAAGAATCATACAAATCAATTCTTAAGAAATTCCTAATGTAAATCTAAAGAAATCTAAAGATGGGATATTTCAAAGATTAAACACTATTTTTATGCTAGTATAGGCTTAAGGTTAGTCACTACTATTAATGGAGAAGCTTATGAGCAAACAGAGAATATTAACTGTTGATGATAACGAAGAAATTAGAAATATTATAAAGATTCTTTTGGAGAGCGAAGGCTACGAGGTCATTGAGGCTAGAGATGGGAATGAGGCACTTTCTCTTGTGGATGATTCCATTGACCTTGTGATTTTGGATATTATGATGCCAGGGAAATCAGGGCTTGATGTTTGCAAGGGAATCAGAGAAACCTATCAGATGCCAATTTTGTTTTTGACAGCTAAGGGTTCTGATTCTGACAAATCCTTTGGCTTGCTACTGGGAGCTGATGATTATTTGGCCAAGCCATTTTCCCATGCAGAGCTTACTGCCAGAGTAAAATCTCTTCTTAGGCGCTATTACGTATATAAGGGCAAGGAAACAACTGTAGCTGATGACTATTTTACTTATGATGTTTTCAAGGTCGCCAAGGACAGGAACGAGGTGTTCACTGTTTCTTCCACTGGCGAGGCTGTGCCTATTGATTTGTCGGAGCTGGAATATCAGATTCTAAAGCTTTTGATTGCAAGCCCAGGGCGAGTCTTCCCTGCTCAGCTAATTTACGAAAGCATTTGGAATGAGCCTTATTTTTACAGCTCAAACGCCACCATTATGGTGCACATTAGAAATCTTAGAACGAAAATTGAGGAGGACCCTTCGGCACCTAGACACTTGCTAACTGTATGGGGGAAGGGCTACAAACTTGTATGAAAATATTGAAGCAAACTTTTAAATCCTTATACTATGAGCTGATTTTTGCCCTGATTATTTCCTTTGGGGTAAGTATTGGACTTTTCTTCTTTTTGAATCATCTAAATGAAAACCTCTACACCTCTAAGTGGGCAAACACCACCTATTTGTACCAGCAGCTAAATTCCACTGTGGAAAATTTCAATGAGTATATTGCCGATAATAATGTGGCTTCCACTGGCTATGAGGATTTTGAAAAATGGTCCAAGGCACATGACTTAGTTTATTTTTATATAAAAAAGGATAACAAAACCGTGTTTGACTCTAGCCTTGCTAGCTTCTTGGCGGAAATGGATGAAGAGAATATTCCATACACTGACGAAGAAATTAAGGAGTATATTTCTGATGATGTGACATGGTTCAATTATAAAAAATACGATATTACACTTAGCGATGGCACGGCAAAGCTTTATATCTGGGGTGATTTTGCTTATTCTCTTTATAACCGTATATACGTTATTAGTATTGTGCTGTGTGGTCTTATTGCCTTTTTAATTTTCATTTTATTTGTTAGGAAAAAGATGCATTATATCAAAGAAATTTCAAAGGACATTAGCATCCTTGAGGGTGGAGATTTGAATTATCAAATTCCTGTAAAGGGTAACGATGAGCTTTCACAGGTTGCAGGAAGTCTAAATTCTATGCGCATCGCATTGGCGCAGCAAATGGAAAATGAGAAGAAGGCTTTGCAGGCTAATAATAGCTTGGTCACTGCTCTATCCCATGATTTGCGCACGCCTCTTACCACTCAGATGGGTTATCTAGAGATATTAAAGGAGCACCATTACAATTCCAAGGAAGAATTGGATGAGTATGTAGACACCGCTCTTAAAACCTGTCATCAGATTAAGGAAATGTCCGACCGTTTATTTGAATATTTTCTTGCATTTGATCCTAACCCTGAGCGCTCCTCTGAGGATTTGGAAGAATACGAGGGCATGGATTTATTTATGCAGCTGTTTAGTGAGTTTTCTTTGCCTCTCATTAACCAGGGGTTCAGGTTTACATACGGGCAGCAGATTGAGCCCTTTAAGGTTCGTGTGAATATGAATGATATTCTTCGCATATTTAATAACGTATTTACGAATATAGATAAGTATGCAGATGATTGTGAAGATGTTGTAATTGATTTTAAAAATGATGAGGAGAAAGTCATCCTTTCCATTACTAACAAAATCAGAAAGGTGCCTCGCAAAAATGAAAGTGCAAAAATCGGTTTGATTTCCATTTCAAGTCTTATGAAAAGACAAAGAGGCTCGAGCAAAACTCGAACCTCTGAAGATACATTTTGTATTGAATTAATATTCCCTAAATATTAGGATTACTCGCCTGGGGCACTGTTGATGACCTTGCCTGTATTCCAAAGCATAGCAGCCTTCTGGGCTGCTTCTTCTCTGCCTTCTTCGGCTTTGAAGCCTACTGTGCCTGTGTAGCTACCGCAATCTAGGCATGCTACATAAAATCCGTGGTCTTCTTCCTCTATGAGGGCTGCCCCACCACAAATTGGACAGTCATGTATTTCAATATTTTCTAAAAAATCCATAATTACCTCGATAGTGAACTAGCTAACTTTAAGTTTGAATTTCTGAAGCTCGTGCTCTGAGTCAACCTCAGCAATTGTAGCGCCAAGCTTTGTAAATTTGCCAACAATGTCCTCATATCCACGCTGGATATATTTGATGTCATCAATAACTGTGATGCCATCAGCTGCAAGTCCTGCAATGATAAGTGCTGCACCGGCTCTAAGGTCTGAAGCACAAACTCTAGCGCCTGTATATTTCTCAACACCAGTAACAATAGCTACTGTGCTCTCTACTTTGATATTGGCACCCATGCGAGCAAGCTCATCAACATATTTGAATCTGTTCTCAAAGATTGACTCTGTAACTGTGCTAGTGCCGCTGGCAATTCCAAGAACTGCTGTAATCTCTGGCTGCATATCTGTAGGGAAGCCAGGATAAGGTAATGTAGTAACGTGTGTGCTTGTAAGCTTGCGTCCTTTTCCAATGACACGAACTGCATCGTCGTACTCTTCGATGATACATCCTGCCTCGATAAGCTTGGCTGAAGTAGCCTCCAAGTGCTTAGGGATGACATTTTTAATCATGATATCACCGTGTGTAGCTGCAGCTGCACACATATATGTACCAGCCTCAATCTGGTCTGGAATAACTGCATAAGTAGTACCGTGAAGAGCTGGAACACCAACGATACGAATAACATCAGTACCAGCACCTCTGATATTTGCACCCATACTGTTAAGGAAGGATGCAACATCAACTACGTGTGGCTCCTTAGCCGCATTCTCGATAGTAGTTTTGCCCTCTGCTAAAACAGAAGCAAGCATAATGTTAATAGTAGCACCAACAGAAACCTTATCAAGGTAGATATGGCTACCTACAAGCTTGTCTGCTCTAGCTGACCAAAGGCCATAGCTAACATCAACATTGGCACCAAGTGCCTTGAGTCCTTTGACGTGTAAATCAATAGGACGTGCCCCAATAAGGCAACCGCCAGGAAGTGCAACTTCTGCATTCTTGTACTTACCAAGAAGTGCTCCCATTAAATAATAAGAAGCTCTGATTTTCTTGATGTACTCATAGTCTACAGAAAGACGATTGATACTAGAACCGTTAATCTTTACAGTGTGGTCATCCACGCGATCGATTGTAGCTCCGATATCTTCAAGTGCACCAATTAAAACATTTATATCTTTAACGTTTGGTAGATTTTCAATTGTAACAGTCTCATCTGTCATAATAGCGCCAGCCAAAATACCCAAGGCTGCGTTTTTAGCACCACTGATCTCAACCTCTCCTGAGAGGGCAGTGCCGCCTTTAATTACATACTGTTCCATTTTATCTCCTGATACTTTCTAAAATTCTCTCTATCCTGCCAAAGTTAATTTTCACTTTGGCCTCGATATAATTTAGCATAAAAGCCATTTTTCTGCAACAATTCCCTATGGTTACCATGTTCCACAATCTGTCCATCTTTAACGAATAAAATCACGTCTGAGCCCTTTATTGTCGACAATCTATGGGCAACAACAAAAGTTGTTCTTCCTGTCATCATTTTATTAAATGCAGATTGTATTTTCTGTTCTGTACGTGTATCTATTGAACTTGTTGCCTCATCTAGTATTAGCATTGGTGGAATGTTGAGCATTACCCTAGTTATACACAATAGCTGCATCTGTCCTTGGGATAATGCACCGCCCTCTGTGGATAATATTGTGTCATATCCGTATGGCATTCTTTTTATGAAGCTGTGGGCGTGGGTTGCTTTTGCAGCCGCTATTATTTCTTCATCGGTAGCATTAGGACTAGCCATTTTCAGATTATCTCTAACAGAAGCATTTTTTATCCAGGTCTCCTGAAGAACCATTCCAAAATTACTTCGAAGATTGTCTAGTTCTACATCCCTGATGTCTACGCCGTCAATTAATATCTGTCCAGCATCCACATCATAAAATCTCATTAACAGATTAATGATTGTACTTTTTCCAGCACCGGTAGGTCCAACAATTGCAACTCGCTGTCCCGGCATTACTTTTAGATTAAGGTGCTCAATAAGTTTTTTGCTTTTATCGTATGAGAATGCCACATCCTTAAATTCGATGCAGCCCTTGGCATCATCTGTGGTATTAGCGCCTTGGTTGGTTTCAACCTCTGCATCAATCATTTCAAACAAGCGGGCTGCGCAAGCCAACGCGTTTTGGAACTCTGTGATAACTCCAGAAATTTCATTAAATGGTTTTGCGTAGCTACTAGCATAAAATAGGAAGCTTGTAAGTCCGCCAACGGTGATTCCTCCACCTATTGCAAGTATCGCTCCAAAAACACCAACAGCTGCATAGATAAGATTGTTAATCAGTCGTGTGCTTGGGTTGACTGTTGATGAATAGAAGGTTGCCTTCATGGACGCATCCGCAAGGCTTGAATTCATCACTACAAAGGATTCTAAGGCGTCATCCTCGTAGTCCATATTTCGAACTATTTCTTTATTAATAATCATCTCTTCGATGTAGGCTGTTTCGCGACCTCTAAGCCCTGCCTGTTCTTTAAAGAACTTGTAGGTTCGACCTGAGATGAATTTGGCAAGAAGCAAGGATGCTGGAGTAGCAATTACTACGATTAGGGCTATTTCCCATGAAATGACTAACATGAAATAAACTGTTCCTAATATAGTAAGCACGCCAGTGAATACTTGTGTAAATCCCATTAACAAGCCATCAGCAAAGGTATCAGCGTCAGAAACTATTCTGCTGACGAAATCTCCATGTGGATGAGAATCTATTTGAGATAGCTTCATGTGTTGAAGCTTTGCAAAGGCTCTATCTCTAAGTTCCTTTGTGATGCCGTATGTAATGCTATTATTAAGCCTGTTCATAATCCACTGAGAAAAGAAGGTGGCTATGATGGTGATACACATAACCCTAAGGACATCTTCTAGCTGGGTGTAATCAATTGATCCCCTGCCCATGATGCAGTCTACTGCTTCACCTGTAAGTACTGGTATCCTCAAGGTAAGAATAACTGTAATTAATGCACATATTATTGATAGAAATACTTTAAATCCGTATGGTTTTAGTTCTATTAAAACACGATTTAATATCCTAGATTGAGACTTATTATTCATTTGCTGCCTCCTCTCTAGGGAACTGGCAGTAATATATCTCCTGATAAATATCGCAGTTTTCCATAAGCTGACTATGTGTGCCTAAGCCTACTGCCTGTCCGTCTTCTAGTACAAGTATTTGGTCAGCATCCTTTACAGAGGATGCTCTCTGAGAAACTATAATTCGAGTTGGATTCCAACTGAGCTTGCTAAGAGCTTTTTTCAATTTAGCCTCAGTGGTCATATCAAGGGCGCTTGAAGAATCATCAAGCATCAAAATCTTTGGCTGACCAACTAATGCTCTAGCGATAGTAAGTCGCTGCTTTTGACCGCCCGAGAAATTAGAACCGCGACCATTTACAACTGTGTCTAGCCCTTCCTTTTGCTCTATAAAATCAAGTCCTTGAGCATTATTAAGGGCTGATTTAATTTCCGCGTCATCACTTGTGGCTGTTTTCATTGTCATATTTTCTCGTATTGTGCCACTAAACAATGAGGCTCTCTGAGGTACAATTCCAAAAATCTCAGCCAGTTTGCTATCAGATATCTTTTTAACATCTGTGCCATCTATTTCAATGGATCCCTGACTAACGTCGTAGGTGTGATTCAAAAGCTTGAGCAGTGTGCTCTTTCCCGAGCCTGTTCCACCGATGATTCCAAGGGTGCTACCTGCTGGAATCTCAAGGGTTATATTTACTAAATCCATTTCCTTGGTGTGATTATAGCTGAAGGAAACATTTTTAATAGATATATTTCCTTGGCTTAGAGCTTCACTGGTTTCCACGGTTTCTATATGTGTTCTCTCATCTGATTTCATTTCCATCAATTCCTGAACACGATCTGCTGATGGGAATGCTTTCATCAAAAGCACGATAAGGTTTGCAAGCTTTATTAGCTCTACTAAAATCTGGCTCATGTAGTTAACTAGGGCCACTACATCACCTTGAAGGATGTAGCCTGCTTCTACTCTAGTGGCTGAAATATAAATAAGTGCAACTATGCCAAGATTTACTATTACGTAGGTTACTGGATTAAGCAGAGCTGAGACCTTGCCTGTATTAATCTGCATGTAGGCAAGCTCATGGGTTTTTTGTTTAAATTCACGACTCTCATTGTCCACCTGGCAAAAGGCTCTAAGGACTCTAGCACCTGCAAGGTTCTCAGAAGTAGCGTGAAGTATCTTTTCAAGACGTGCTGCAATTGTTTTGTATCGTGGCAAAGTATATTTCATGATGACATATACAATGAAAGATAGGAGCACTATAACCCCGATAAAAATAAATGCTGATTTAACATCTACTATAAATGCCATAATCATTGCGCCAAACACTATAAATGGAGATCGCAAAAATAGTCTTAGAACCATGTTTATTGCATTTTGAATTTGGTTTATATCGTTTGTAATTCTGGTGGTAAGGACTTCTTCACCTACCTGATCCTTAGTTGCCTGAGATAAGGACAAAATCTTTTTAAATAAATCGTGTCTAATCTCTGATGCTGTGTATACAGCAACATAAGCACTAAAGTACTGGGCTGTAATAGAAAATATTAATCCCACTACAGCAAGTAAAATTAAAACCCCACTCATCATAATGATGTAGTGGGTATCTGAGCTGGCGATTCCCTTGTTAATGATTGATGCCATAACAAGTGGAACCAAAAGCTCAAATATCGCCTCTAACATTTTGAAAAGTGGGGCTAAAATAGCTCGTATTTTATATTTTTTAATGTATTGAATTATAAATCGCATTATTCTGCTTCAGATTCCTCAGCTGAACCTTCTGTTGCATCCTCTGATGTCGCTTCAGTTGTTTCCTCTGTAGTCTCCTCAGTAGTTTCCTCAGTAGTTTCTTCTGTTGATTCTTCTGTAGTTTCTGTAGTCTCTTCTGTTGTTGTCTCTGTTGTAGTATCAGTTGTTTCTTCTACCTCAGGTGCTTTGAAAAGTGAATCGAAATTAACTGTAGCCCAAAGCTCCTCGTCAACTGTCCACTCAATCTCAGCCTCCCAAGCATCTATTTGAGCGCTAAGAGCCTCGCTCTTAAGGCTTTCTCTTTTAGACTCTGATGCTGACTCATCATGATCAGCTGTAACTGTGAATACATAATAGCCTACGCCATCAACCTCGATAACATCCGAAACCTCACCCTCAGCAAGTGCCTCTGCTGCTGTGATAACGTCCATCTGCATCTGGTCATCCTCTGTCTCGCCCTTAAGGTAAGAATATGTCTGAGCTGTAACGCCAAGAGACTCAGCATATGTAGCGAAATCATCGCTAGCAGCTAATTCCTCAGCCTGCTCCTTTAATGATGCAAGCTCATCATCTGTATACGCCTCAACTGTACCGTCCTCAGCTGTTTTGCCTGTTGTGTCAAACAATACATATGAGATAGTACGCATCCAGCAATCATCCTCTGTGATTTCTGCGTCCTTGTCCTCTTTGATTTTCTCAGAAACTAATGAGTAAATAGTTCTGTTCTCAAGGTATTGCTTAACGATGTCTTCTGTAGCACCAAGAGCTTCGATAGTGTCTGATGTGTTGTCTGACATGAACTGCTTTGCTGCCTCAGCAATAGCTGTGTTCTGCTCATCTGTAATGGCAATACCATAATCTGCAGCATGAAGATTTGAAACGTACTGTGCCTCGATTTCTGAAAGAACTGTGCTCTTTACCTGATCCTGCATAGTTGTGCCTGTGCCATACATGTCTGTAGACCACATCTGCTCACCGTAATACTGCATCAAGCTCTGATCATAAATAGACTGCTCATAGCGAGCTGCAAATTTGGCATAGCCTAATGTGATAGTATCAGATGTGCCATCTGCTGTCTTTATAGTTATTAATGTGGCATTCTCATCTGTTTTACCGCATCCTGTCAACAATACAGATGCTGATAAAACTGCCACACCTGTAGATTTTAAAATTGCTCGTCTCATTACATTTAATCCTCCTGAGTGGACCCACCCAATATTTTTTGGTTCTCTGAGGGCTACTAATAGAAGCTCACATATGAACCTAAGCCTTTTCATTATAGTTAATATGAGGTTAATTATCAACTTTTAGGGTCCTAAGGTCGGCTATAAAATCCTGCAAATAATCGAATATTTCGTTAGGTTTTATGCGAGTATTTGCTTTGGTATTGAATATAAAAGCAGGGTTCTTTGGGTCTGCCGCAAAGGTAATATGTGGGTTGTTTCGCTCTAAGAGAGCTGGAATCTGTGCCACATCAATTTTTGCCTTTTCATACATGACGATTTTGATGATGTCCTGCTTTTGCTCAATTGCTGTGATATAAGCATCATGAGCCTTGACACGAAGCATAGCCACCCAAAGGAGATTTTGAACACATCTCTTTGGTTCTCCGAATCTATCAACCAACTCGTCTAGCATATCATCTCTAGCATCCTCAGAATCAATTGCAGCAATACGTTTGTAGATATCGATACGCTGTTCCTCGTTGGATACGTAGGTGTCTGGCAGGTATGCCTCGATATTGATATCAACTGTAGTATTGAAGCTTTCCTCTGTAATTTCACCCTTTTCAATTTTGACAGCTTCGTTAAGCATCTTGCAGTAAAGGTCGTAACCTACAGCTGTCATATTTCCATGCTGCTCTACGCCAAGAAGGTTACCGGCGCCACGGATTTCCAAATCTCGCATGGCAATTTTAAATCCAGAACCCAGGTCGGTAAATTCCTTGATTGCAGCCAAACGTTTCTCTGCAACCTCCTTCAGCATTTTGTCTCTTCGATACATCAAAAATGCGTAAGCGGTACGGTTGCTTCGACCTACACGGCCCCTCAACTGGTAAAGCTGAGACAAGCCCATGTTATCTGAATCATGAATGATTATCGTATTTACGTTAGAGATATCCAGTCCAATTTCGATGATTGTTGTTGCCACCAAAACATCGATTTCATGGTTGATGAACTGCATCATAACATCCTCGACCTTGGCCTCTGTCATCTGACCGTGGATATAGCCAACTGTAGCCTCAGGAACAAGTCTCTCTATTTCTGCAGCCATATCCTGAATGCCTCTAACACGGTTAAATACATAGTAAACCTGCCCGTCTCTGGCCATTTCTCTAACTATGGCCTCGCGAACCATTTCCTCATTGTATTCGAATACAAAAGTCTGGATTGGAGTTCTCTCCATAGGTGGCTCATCCAAAACGCTCATATCTCGGATGCCAACTAAGGACATATGAAGGGTTCGAGGTATTGGTGTAGCAGAAAGAGAAAGTACATCAACAGTCTTTTTCATTTGCTTAATACGCTCTTTATGGTTTACACCAAAGCGCTGCTCCTCATCGATAATGAGAAGTCCTAAATCCTTAAACTCCACATCCTTCGATAGCAATCTGTGGGTTCCAATAACAATATCAACCATGCCATTTTTAAGGCCTTCGATGGTTTTCTTTTGCTCAGCTGCACTTCTAAAACGGCATAGAAGTCCAATATTTACAGGATAGCCGCCCATTCGCTGAACAAAGTTATTGTAGTGCTGTTGTGCAAGAATAGTTGTAGGAACAAGGTAAGCCACCTGTTTTCCTTCCTGAACTGCCTTGAAGGCTGCTCGCATGGCTACCTCTGTTTTGCCGAATCCAACGTCACCACAAATCAATCTATCCATAATCTTTGTGGATTGCATGTCTGATTTAACTGCAGCAACTGCCTCTAACTGACCATCAGTTTCCTCGTATGGGAAGCTTTCCTCGAATTCTTTTTGCCATACAGTATCAGGGCCATATACGAATCCATCTGTGTTTTGACGTAAGGCATATAAATCCACCAGTTCTTTGGCAACAACACCAACTGCAGATTGAACCTTTTGCTTTGTACGGTGCCATTCTTGGGTACCTGCACCTAAGGAATTTAGCTTTGGTTTCTTGCCGTCAGGGCCAGAGTACTTTTGAATCTGGTCAAGCTGAGAGGTAAGCACGTACAAATTGCTACCCTTGGCATATTCAATCTTGATATAGTCACGAATGACCTTATCAAGCTCCATTTGCTCTGTTCCTTTGTATACACCAAGACCATAGTTTTCATGAACAACATAGTCCCCAACGTGAAGGTCTGAGAATGAAGAAATTGTTTCTCCCTCGTACTTTTTAACACGGTGTTTTTTCTTTCTAACGTGACCAAATATATCTCCGTCAGACAGCATTACAAAGGCCGAATCAGGATAATCAAATCCTCTTTTAATATTTCCAACACATATCATTGTCTCACCTGGATTAATAGGGTGGTCCAAATCCGTGGTGAAATATGAGTTTAGCCCCTCGTCTAATAAATCCTGAGCAAGTCTCTGGCCTTTGGTGCTAGAGCTTGTTACCAAAAGGACCTTGTACTTTCTTTTTTTGTAGGATAAAAGTTCCTTTGTTAATAATTCAAAGCTACCGTTGTAGGCATTAACTCCTTGTACGGCAATACTAAAATGATCTGCTGATTTAAGGTATTTGTTTTTAGAGTCCAAAATAGACATAAGCGTTGTTGGAAAGGCTTCTATTTTGCCAAGGATCTCTGTAAGGCCATAAAGCATTTCCATTTGGCCCTTTAGCATGTAACCAGCCTCTACACGACGTGTCATGGCATCAGCAAATTCTGTTTCGGTGATTTCGCCCTTGTTTACTACCTTTTGAATCTCATCTACAAATACATAGGTGCCCTTTGGCATGAAATCAATAAATGAGCCTAGCTTGTCACAGAAATATGTAAGATGTGTCTCTAGCTCTTGGCTAAGGCCCCACTCTCTTGTTTCCTCTATGACTCTGTCAGCATATGTTTTCAGATGGTATGCTTCTTCTGTTTTCATCTCCTTGCGATATGCTTCATATCGCTGATCTCGCTCGGCTTCAATTTTGGCAAGACCAGCTTCTACTTCGTCTCTAGAGAGGATTAATTCCACTGCTGGAAAAATTAAAACAGAATTTATATTTTCGATAGACTTCTGATTTGATGGGTCATAAGAGCGAATGCTGTCAACTTCATCACCCCATAATTCAATACGAACAGGAAGATCTGCTGTAAGTGGAAATACGTCGATAATACCACCACGGACAGCAAATTCTCCTGGATGCTCACAGGTGCCCACAGCTTCATAGCCCATAGCCACAAGCTTGCGACGAAGGGCCTCTAGCTCCACAGTATCAGCATCTGAAATAGCAACCACACCATCCTCAAAATAAGAAAGGGCAGGTAGCTTGTTCATAAGAGCATCGATTGTGGTGATGACCGTACAGCTATTGTTGGATATAACAGCCTCTATTGCCTTCATACGCTCTCTAGTCAAAGCATTTCCTCTTATATCAGACTGATAGAACAAGAAATCCTTCGCAGGGAAATATACTACATCATTATCGTAAAAACGATATTCTTCGTATAAATCTCTAGCCTTTAGCTCATCACTTGTGATGATAAGCTTGTAGTCAATATCATGGCCGACACCAAAAATAAGGTGTGCCTTGTCAGCACACCCAGTTATATCGTAAATCTTTCCATATTTATGTAGAGCCTCTCTAAGAGACTCTACAGCTGTAAGTGATTTAAATGGTTCTAAAAATGTTTTCATAGTTTAATCACGATTTAATAACAATTATTTTTCAAGTAATTTCTCGGCTCTATCAAGAGCAGCATCAATGTTTGGCTGGAAGTTATCTTCGCCTACTAGCTTAATGAAGTCAGCCTTTTCCATCATACGACGTGGCTGTTCATTAACATGGGAGAACACTACCTTTACGCCCTTTTTCTCTGCACGTTCAACTAAATCTCTGAGAGCTCTAAGAGCTGTAACGTCGATTGCTGGTACAGATCTCATTCTAATAACGAGAACCTTTGTGAAGTCCTTTACATTAATGCTCTCTGCAAGCATATCAGAAACACCAAAGAAAAGTGGTCCTGTAATTTCAAATACTCTGATTTCCTTTGTAACTGCACGAAGGTCATCTACGAACTCAGCATCGTCTGACTGATATGTCCAACCGCTAACGTGTGTCTCCTCGCTCATTCTCTTGATGAAAAGGATGCAGGCAACAATCATGCCCCACTCGATAGCAACAACAAGGTCAAATACTACTGTAAGCACGAATGTCAAAACAAGAACGATGATATCTGACTTAGGTGCGAACTTTACTAATCTAACAAATGGTCTCCACTGGCACATATTGTAAGCAACCTGGAAAAGGATAGCTGCGATACATGGCATTGGAATGTACTTAGCATATGGCATAAGAACAACTAAGATAATCAATAGTGTAATTGAGTGAACCATACCAGCGATTGGTGTACGTCCACCGTTTTTGATATTGGCAGCTGTACGGGCGATAGCACCTGTTGCTGGGATACCACCAAATAAAACAGAACCAATATTACCGATACCCTGACCGATAAGCTCCTGATTACTTCTGTGCTTGCTGTTTACCATTCCATCAGCAACTACTGCTGAAAGAAGTGATTCGATAGCAGCAAGAATTGCAATTGTAAATGCATTGGGCATCTCATTTCGGATAAGTGATAATGAGAAATGTGGCACAGATACTGTAGGTAATCCCGATTTTAAATCTGGATATAATTTACCGATAGTATTAACCTCAAGTCCTAAGCCCTGAACCATTGCGATACCTACGAATACTGCAATGATTGATGCAGGAATCTTTGAGAAGAACTTTGGCCAAATAATAAGTACTGCAAGACATACGATACCAACAAGCATAGCCTGATAGTTAAGTGTGTCAATGTTTCCAAAGAATGCCTTTAATTTATCGATTGTCTCGATTGGCTTGGCTCCTCTGAAATCTACTCCAAAGAAGTCCTTGAACTGACCGATTAAAATAGTTACTGCAATACCAGCTGTAAAGCCAGTAGTGATTGTGTAAGGAATAAACTTGATAAGTGCACCAGCCTTTACAATACCAAGTATAATGAGGATGATACCTGCCATGATTGTGGCAATGATAAGACCATCCATGCCGTCTGTAGCGATGATACCTGCTACGATTGTGGCGAAGGCTGCAGTAGGTCCAGCAATCTGAACTGTACTACCACCAAAGAATGAAATCAGAAAGCCTGCTACTATTGCGGTGTAAAGACCTGGCTCTGGGCCAACGCCAGAGGCAAGGGCCAAGGCAATAGAAAGTGGCAATGCGATGATTGCCACAATGATTCCTGATACAACATCTTTTGCAAGCTGTTCCTTGCTATACTTCTTCATACAAGAAAACAGCATTGGTTTGAAACTTTCCATTTTTAAACTCCTAATCTTCTTCCTAGCATTTCTGCGTTCACGGCAAATTCCATGGCCGTGTCCTTAGTGATTTTACCCTCTCTCACCAATTTAAACAAGCTTGAATCCATAGAAACCATCTCATCTGTATCGCTAGAATAGATTACACCCTCAATCTGAGGTACCTTATTTTCACGAATCATATTTCTGATAGCTGGGGTAACTGTCATTACCTCGAATGCTGGAACTAAGCTTCCATCAATGGCTGGCACCAATTGCTGAGAAACTACGGCCTTGATAACCATAGAAAGCTGCAGAGCTATCTGGTGCTGCTGCTCTGATGGGAAAACGTCGATGATACGGTCGATTGTGTTGGCCGCACCAATTGTATGTAAAGTGGATAAAATCAAATGTCCGGTTTCTGCTGCTGTCATGGCAACAGAAATTGTCTCTGCATCACGCATTTCTCCAAGGAGAATAACGTCAGGACTCTGACGAAGTGATGCACGAAGCGCTGTAACATAGTTTTCTGTATCTAGATGAATCTCTCGCTGGGAAACAATAGATTTACCATGTCTGTGAAGGTATTCTACTGGATCCTCAAGGGTGATAATGTGCTTGTTATAGGTTTTGTTAATTCTATCAACTACACAGGATAAGGTGGTGGATTTACCGCTTCCTGCAGGGCCTGTAACGAGAACTAATCCCTTTGACTCGTTGGCAAGGTTGATAACTGACTCAGGAATCATAAGCTCCTTGTAGTCAGGAAGTGTAAATGTAATTACACGGATAACTGCTGCGTAAGTGCCTCTTTGTTTGAAGGCATTTACTCTGAATCGAGAAACATCCTTTATGGCAAATGAGAAATCGTCGTCGCCCTGCTCAACGTATTTTGTAATGTCACGATTGGCAATTTTATAAATCTGCTGAACCAAATCCTCAGCCATTGCAGGCATAACAGGACCATTGTCAGGCTCTGACTTTTCTGAATACTGAGATTCAAGCTCTGAGCGTGTCAAAACTAAATCATTTACTCTAAAGGATACTTCTCGGCCTGTGATGATAAACACATCTGAAGCCTTATATTTGCGTACTGCATCTGTCAAATAACTAATTATATCTGTTGCCATTTTTTCGTCTCCCCGTTAATCCATTATTGTTATAACTGGCTGAGAGCTGTCTGCCTCCCAGTCACTAGTATTTTCTACCTGCCATTTTGAAATCTGGCCATCTGAAACCTGAACATTTAATACCTGATTATCATTTATATCTATCTGAAATTCCTGGTCTGCCCAGTCAGTTTTAGCAATTCTATCGTATGCCTCGTTGGATGCTGCGTAATACTCATCTGTGTGGTCCGCAAGCTTTTTGCTAAGACTATAGTTGTTATGGCTGGAAGAAATAGTAAGAGCTGCAATAACAGCAAAAGCAAGACCTATCAAAATAACAACCATAAGGCTTGTACCAATATTTATTATTGCCCTTGATTCTCTCTTTTTGTGCTCCATCTCTACTCCTTAATAGCCTTTTTAACTACTAGAGAATATATCTCCTCATCATCCATGTTGGAAACAACCACATGCATGGACTGACAGTCTTGGTTGGTTTCTGGTTCAATTACAAGGGTAGTTACCTTATATTCACCTTCCTCACCATCTAAAAGCTGCCAATTTTTGTCATAGTAATCTGTGTAGCTAACAAAATCATCCCTTGTAAGGTATTCTTCTGCTGCATTTGTTGCTAAATTAACTGCCTGAGTAAGCTCCTTGGCCTCTCGACTTTTGGCGAAGCTGCCGGCAAAAGCCTGCACGCAAATTGCTGATACTATGATAAAAAACAATATTGAAAACATTAGCTCTGTAAGGAAAATACGAGAGCCATTATTTCTACTCTTCATCTGTATCCTCCTCTACACTGGCATTAGTGCCATTATTTATTCCTGATTTAATTCCTATGCTAACATTTTCCTTTTGCCCATCTGCGTTTTCGATTTCAATTTGCATAGTATTAGAATCTTTTTCTAAGGAAATATCTAAACTATTTATTTCAAGGATTTTGCTTCCAAAGTCTGCTGTAACCCCAGAATTTTCTTTGGCCTCTAGCTCCATTAAATATCCGTCATATTCATAGATGTAAAGGTAATAATCGGTGCCCTCTGACATTCTAATGCAATCGCAGCCATCGATTGTGGAAATATCAATTACTCCTGCGCTGTCATGCTGGCGAACCACCTCTCGAATGTAGGCAATTGCTGTTCTAGCATTGGCATTTGACTCGTTTGCATTTACAACGGACCTGTAGGAATTAACAGCCATCAAAAGAACACTCACTGCTGAGAAAGTGAATATAAGAAACAAGATCATGAGGAACATGATATCTATATTATGTTTTCTAGAACGTCCTATACTCAAAGCTGCTCCTCCAACATTACTGCAAGTTTATAATTGTCACATCCGGTTTCATATTGGAACCAAATATTACGTAGTCTACTCTAAACATCTCATCATCATAGATGATTCCATAGTTTTCTTTTAAATAATCAAAGCTCTCAGGGTAGCGGCCCTCCGTAACATAGCACTGGATAATGGCCCTATCGATTGCCTCTGAAAGACTCTGGCGCTGCTCTGTTACAGAGCCTTCTGCGGCCTTGGAAACTGCAAACAGAAAGCCTATAAAAATCAGCACAAAAAGCAGTGCAGAAATAAGTGTTGTTCCTGCAACATTTTTCTTTTTAATTTCATGAATGC
This sequence comes from Pseudobutyrivibrio sp., assembly GCF_015057185.1. Lineage (GTDB taxonomy): Bacteria > Bacillota > Clostridia > Lachnospirales > Lachnospiraceae > Pseudobutyrivibrio. The sequence continues at coordinate 34,353 of NZ_SVEV01000013.1, forward strand.
CATCAAGGCTACCAAATCTTGTTTTAGACATATTAGATCATCCCTGACATTATATTCAAAAGTGGCAACATAACTGATAAAAGAATTATTCCAACGATTACTGAAAGAATAATTACAAGCGTAGGCTCAACAACAGCGATAAGGTCGTTAATTTCCTCATCTGCCTCCTCCTGGTAGGTTGTTGCAACCTTCTCAAGAACATTTTCCATATTACCTGTTTTGGCACCTAAAATTGCCATACGACCATAAAGGCCTCCGAAAATACCAGAAACTGAAAATGCCTTACCTACATCCATAGTCTCTGCAAAGGAATCCTTGCATTTTTCCACCTTTTGCTCAAACTCTGGCGCATCAACAATTCGTCCGCTGACCTCAAGGGACTGCATAACGTCCATACCGCTTGAAAGAGTCATTGCCATAGCTGAAGCAAAACGGCTTGTAGCTATTTTTGAATGAATAGATTTAAAGTGACGATTCTTGTATAAAAGATTATTGCGGTGATTTTTGCCCCATCTAGATTTGTTAAGGACAATTAAATAAATCACAACCGCAAGTAGAATCACTAGGAAAATTGCCCCGTTGGATTTGATAAAGCTACCAAAAGCTAAAAATCCACCTGACAAACCGTCCATTGTACCACCAAGCTGGCGGAATACACGGTCAAATACTGGCATAATCTCAGTGACAAGAACAATGATGATAATAAGCATCATTGCAACCATCATAAGTGGATATGTAACAGCACTACGGATGGCATTGCTGATTGCCATTTCTCTAGCGTAATGTGCTGCAAGATTTGTAAGAACTGAATCCATCTTACCTGTCTGCTCGCCCATGCGAGTCATTTCAACGAAGTAATCTGGGAAAACTCCAGCGTCCTCAATGGCCTTGGCCAAAGAGCCTGTTTCTGTAACTACCTGCTCCATCTCAGCAAGGAGTTCCTTTTCCTCTCCTCCCTGGGATTCGTCAAGCATCATTGTAATTCCTTGAATTGATGAAACACCGCTAGTGATCATCATTCCCATTTCATCTGAGAATGCATAAAGCTCCTCAGCTGTTAATTTTTTTCTATTTTTTATGCTCATAGCTCCACCTTAGTATTTATACTTTAATTGATAATAAGTATCGTCTTGTAAATATTTCTTAACTGTACTCGTGTTAGCGTAAGACCCAAGTGTTGGATCCATAAGGGTCCATTTTGAGCCATCAAACTCTATCACGTTATCAATCCAACCTGTATCATCTGTGTATACAGAAATCCATGCATGATACTCAGTGCCTGCGTAACCTATCTCTAGTCTAGTAGGTATGCCCTGAGACCTAAGCATCGCGCCCATCAATGATGCATAATCAAAGCATATTCCAGTGCCGCTAGCAAGTGTGCTATCCACCGTTGGAACATAGCCTGACTGTACTGTCTCCGCCTTGTCATAATCATAGGTAATATTGTTGATTATGTAGTGGTAGACATTCTCCACCACCTCCAAATCAGTATTGGCACTGGCTGCCAACTCCTGTCCCTTTTTCACCGCGTTAGAATTGGCGTTGAAATTCACATAGGCATTTGGATACAAAAACATACTATATTCATCTTTGAGGGTTACGTTCACCGATTGTGTAAATGCTGCTGCGTACTGGTCATCATGTAGGTTTTCATATACACCGATTTTGTAGGTACCACTACCCTCTGACAGAGGATAGACGGCATAATTGCCATCCAAATCCATCAGATAGTTGTAGGTGTTACCTGCCGGCGTTTCTATTAGCATTCTCACCTTAGCTGCTGAGCCTGTGTATTTAACCATTACGTATCCATCGCTGGCATTGCTAGCGTCTATGGATGCGTCCATGTTTTCATAAACCTCTGTGCCACTGGCCTCTGGAGTCAGGACTCTAATGGAATTATCCCTAGAACCCTTTGCCTCTTTGGCTGATGCAGATGATGCAGTCGTTCCACTAGAGGCAACGTCCGCAACACTCTCAGAGGAGCCACATGCAGCTAGGCTAATACCTAGAACAATCAGCGAAAGCAAATATCTAATCCTTCTCAATTGCTTCCTCCCGAAGTCCTCTTATTTGTTTAATAACCTAACTAATTCAACATCCCCATTAAATTTGTATTCTTTGTCCTCTGAAGCAATGTAAAGAGCACCCTGTAATGTGGCATTATCACGACCTGTCACCATAAGTATATAGCCCTCATTGCCTGGAAGAAGTTCTGTTACATCAATTTTTTCTAAATCCTGATCTACCTTAAATTTCTTAGTAGCATCTTCTGTGTGCTTGAAATGGCGCTTTTGAATTTTAACTGCTGGGTAATTTACCTCATCAAGCACCTCTTCTATAAGGTCAAAAAGTCCTGGTAAATCCTCGAACTCTGCAGTCTCCCTGCCAAATCGATTAATTACCTGACCTTTGAAGCCTTCTGCGTCCTTATCAATGATAATTCCGACGCTATTACTTGTCCTTTTCATTCTACCCGAAACTGACATACTTATTCTCCTTGGATAATATTGTTCAACTCTGCTGTGTCTTCTGATGTGCCAGCGCTGGCAAGGTTAACTGGTGCTACATTGTATTTAATGTAACGCTTTCTAGATTCCTTGCTAAGGTTGTCGTTGATACGAGCCTGAACTAATACGCAATCTTCTTGTGTGATATCAAGAAGAAGAACTACGAACTGGTTGTTTGAGTATCTGGCGTACATATCTCCACCACGGGTAGAAACTCTGATTGCCTCGTTTAATTCATCTGCAAGTGTGTTTAAGCGGTCTGAATTTTCAAGAGCGAAGCCCTTGCCGTCTGTAATTGTGCAAAGCATAAGCCATGCAGCCTGACCTGAACGCATGATAACACGCTTGATGTATCTGTAGCATTCAACAAAGTTAGGATATGAGCAATAGAATGCACCCTCAATATCCTCTTTGCTGGTATCGAGGTTCTTTTTAACCTCGCTGATCATGTCTGTATTGTTTTTAACCTGAGCACCAAGCTCCTCAAGCTGCTTTGTCATCTCTGGTGGAATAGACACACCAAGCTCTTCAAACATGAGGTTCTCTGTCTCCTCATATAATTTGAGAGCATCCTTTGATTTGCCAAGCTCGATAAGAGCCTGCATCTCGTATGTCTGCCATCCATCATATGGATATAAAGTATTAGCCTTGTGAGCCACCTGATTGATTGTGCGGTAGTCCTTTTCTACAAGGCAAATCTCGCAAAGCTGCTTTACACATCTAGTGTAAAGTCTCTTGAGCTTAACCTGTACTGTGATAACCCAATCAGAGCCACTAAGACCTGGAAGGAAATCTCCTTTGTACATGTCGCAGGCTTCCTTTAATGCTGCAAGCTGCTCTGGAAGAGTATCTGCTGCAAGTGCCTTTTTTGCCACGTCTTCAAAGATAATAGCATCACATTCAACTTCAATATTTGAATTGATTTTGTATATACCACGTTTTACATGAACGTAGTCCTCCTCAGGAAGACCAACCTTTGGAAGCGCTTTTCTCAATCTGAAAACAAGCGCACGTAAGCTGTTCGATGGGTCTGCAATCTCTTCATTATGAAATAGGTTATACATAATCTGTTCTCTAGCTAACCCATTAGGATAATAAAGAAGCATTTGAAAAAGCTGATTAACCTTTGTTGTGTTGTTTCTCTCGATAGTAAATGGTTTGCCTTCGTAGGAAATCTCTACGTTTCCCAACATTTGGGCTTTGATTTTAATAATCTGTTCCAACTTTGTATCTCCCTTATGTTTACAGTTATTTCATTATAGTTTAAAGTATAGATTTTTTAATCGTTATTGTAAATAATAAAATCCACAAAAAAATGACCTGTACTTCAGTCCGAAACACAGGTCATATAACTATTCGATTTTTTCTTTGACGTTGTATTTGTTCATAGCTGCATCCAAATCCCCATCAAGAAACAACTCCAAGGCTCCAATTACCTTGTCGAAAGAACTGTCTACGCGCTTCCTATCCTCCTCGTCGTATCGACCAAGCACATGGGCAATCAAATCACCCTTTCCACACTCGCCTACACCAACTCGGATTCGTGGAAACTCGTTAGTATCCAACAGGCCTATGATGTTTTTAAGGCCGTTATGGCCGCCAGCACTTCCCTTTTTTCTCACACGAATATTTCCTGTGGAAAGGGAAACATCATCAGAGATGACAATCAGCTCCTCAGTTGGCTCTACATCATAGTACTCAGTGAGTTCAAAAACACATTCTCCGCTGAGGTTCATATAAGTCTGAGGTTTCACCAGCATGACCTTATGGCCATTTATTATGCCCTTTCCCACAATTCCCTTATGTTCCTTGTGATTGACTTCTATTCCAAATTTTTGAGAAATAGCGTCGATGGCTTCGAAGCCCACATTATGTCGTGTGCCTTCATACTTTCTTTCTGGATTACCTAGACCAACAATTAAAAACATATAAATTACTCTGGGAACTCTTCCTTATATTTAGTAAGGATCATGTTCTGCATCTGCTCTCTAGTGGTTGAGCGAATAGGATGTGCAATATCCTTGTAGCCGCCCTCTGAACCACGTCTAGATGGCATTGCGATAAATAGTCCCTTATCTCCTTCGATAATTTTGATGTCGTGAATTACGAACTCCTCATCGATTGTGACTGATACTACAGCCTTCATCTTGCCTTCCTTCTCGATTTTGCGAATTCTGATGTCAGTAATCTGCATTGTTATACCTCCCCAACTGGCATATCATAACGATTTTTGTTACCTATAACTATGCGGATTCCATTTTCCCCAATATATGTGGATCCGCTGAGCAATGTCTCATGGCTTTCAACAATGCAATTTTCTACGTGCACGTTGTCCCCTATGTATGCTCCATTTAAAATGACGCAATTCTTAACAACTGAATTGTTGCCAACAAAGGCCTTTTTAAATAGTACAGAATTCTCTACCGTAGAATTGATGATACATCCTCCTGCAACAAGAGAATTTCTAACCTGTGAACCTGTGTTGAACTTTGCAGGTGGAAGGTCGTGTGTCTTTGAAAATACTCCTGGTTCTGTGTGGAAGAACATATCGCGTACATCCTTACGTAAGAAATCCATGTTTGCCTTGAAGTAGCTGTCTACGTCAGCGATGTTTGCCCAATATCCTTCCATCATGTAGCCGTAGATTTTCTTCATGCTCTTGTATCTTATGAGAATGTCTGTAACAAAGTTGTATCTGCCCTCACGATTGCACTCTTCAAGTAAATCGATAAGAGCTCGACGTCTGATGACGTACACACCAGCAGAAACAATGTCTGAGTTTGCAACCATTGGCTTCTCCTCGAACTCAACAATTCTGCCGCTTCTATCCATGTCCACTACACCGTAACGATTGATGTCATCGCCCTCAGGTAGCTTCGCGCAGACTACAGTAATATCTGCCTGCTTGTCGATGTGATAGTCTAAAACTTTATTGAAGTCCAATTTATAAACACAATCACCACTAGCTATAATAACATATGGCTCATGTCTTTTCTTTAGGAAATCAATATTTTGCCAAATGGCATCGGCAGTACCTCTGTACCACCAGCTATTATTAGTAGTAACTGTTGGTGTGAAAAGGAAGAGACCTCCCTGCTTTCTACCAAAGTTCCACCATTTTGATGAATTAAGATGCTCATTTAATGAGCGAGCGTTGTACTGGGACAGCACTGCTACTGTCTGAATGTGTGAATTTGTCATATTTGAAAGGACAAAATCAATACATCTGTAGCTGCCTCCTACTGGCATAGCTGCGATTGCACGCTTGTCTGTAAGATTCTGCATTCTACTGCTGTTTCCACCTGCTAGAATTATACCTAATGCTTTCATACTTGATCACCTGCCTTGATAATGTAGCCGCCACTAGCTAACTGTCCGTCAGGATAATCTGCTTCGCCAGTCTCGCCCTTGATAGCTGTATTCTTTCCAATAGTAACGTGTGCTGGAATCGTAGAATTCTCGCCGATTACTGCAAGTCCATATCCATAGATGCTTGCGTTCAGCTTGCTAACTGCTTCCTCGCCTTGACCAATTTTTGTGTCTTCACCAACTACTGTGTTCTCAGCGATAATCGATTTATCTATCACGCAATTCTTTCCAATGGTAACCCCTTCCATAATAATTGAATCGCGGATTATTGTTCCTTCTTCAACAACTACACCAGCACCAAGTACTGAGTTGTATACTTCACCATAAATCTGTGCACCAGCTCCGATGATTGCTTTGTCAACTACTGCGGAGCTAGCAATGAACTGTGGCTCGATGATGTTCTGATTAGTATAAATCTTCCAGAATTCCTCGTAGAGGTTAAACTCTGGTATCAAATCGATAAGCTCCATATTAGCTTCCCAATATGAGCCAAGTGTTCCTACATCCTTCCAATAGCTGTTAAACTCGTAGGCATACATTGGAGAACCCTTTTCGTGAAGGTAAGGTAAAACATGCTTACCAAAATCACAATTGCTCTGATCCTTAAGAGCAAGGAGTGACTCCTTAAGTGCCTTCCAGCTGAAAATATAAATACCCATAGAAGCAAGGTTACTTCTTGGCTGAGGTGGTTTCTCCTCAAATTCGCTGATACGTTTTTCTTCATCAGCAATTACAACACCAAATCGCGATGCTTCTTCGATAGGCACTGGTATTACCGCAATAGTAACATCTGCGCCCTTTGCCTTATGAAAATCTAACATGGCCTCATAATCCATCTTATAAATGTGGTCACCCGAAAGGATAAGCACATACTCTGGATTATAGTTCTCCATGTACTTAAGGTTTTGGAAAATTGCGTTAGCTGTTCCAGAATACCATTCACTAGTATCGCTCTTCTCATATGGTGGTAATACTGTAACGCCACCATTTGTCCTATCCAAATCCCATGGAATACCAATTCCAATGTGAGAATTGAGGACTAGAGGCTGATACTGAGTGAGAACACCAACGGTATCAATTCCAGAATTGATACAATTTGATAGAGGAAAATCGATAATACGATACTTTCCCCCGAAAGAAACTGCTGGCTTTGCAACGTCAGACGTGAGTACGCCTAACCTGCTACCCTGCCCGCCAGCAAGAAGCATTGCAATCATTTCTTTTCTAATCATCCCTATCATCTGCCTTTCTCATGCTGTCACAAGGGATGTGCAAATATTAACCCCAAGCACTCCCCTTTGTATATTTAGTATAACAAAGTGTAAAATTGCGTGCAATAATATTCATAATTTTTACCATTACCTTGTTAATTGTTTGACAATTGGTTGTCATTTTGACGAAATGTTGAGCTAAAATTACCAGATAAAACTCTTGAAACTCTTGTCAATTGGGGGTAAGGTTGTGTATGTTGAAAAAAATTATTTTTATTAAGAAGGAAAACTATGTATAAAATCGATTTTAACAACAAAATACATGTTCATTTTATAGGAATTGGCGGTATTAGCATGAGCGGTCTTGCTGAGATTTTGCTCGGTGCTGGCTTTACTATTTCAGGTTCGGACAGAGATTCCTCTGATTTGACAAAGCATCTTGAGGCTCTTGGTGCCAAAATTAATTATCCACAGGCAGCCTCTAATATTACAGAAGATATCAACTTAATCGTATATACAGCTGCTATTCGTGAGGATAACCCTGAGTTTGCTGCTGCAAAGGCAAGTGGCAAGCCAATGCTTACTAGAGCTGAGCTCCTTGGAGAAATCATGGAAAACTATGCTCGCTCTATTACAGTAGCTGGTACCCACGGCAAAACTACAACTACTTCTATGGTTAGCCAGATTTTACTTGAAACTGCTGACGAGCCTACTATTTCTGTTGGTGGTATTTTAGATGCCATCCACAGCAATGTGCATGTTGGAGATAGCGATGTTTTCATCACAGAGGCTTGTGAGTACACTAACAGTTATCACTCATTTTTCCCTAAGTACAACATTATTTTAAATGTTGAAGCTGATCACCTTGATTTCTTCAAGAACCTTGAAAACGTTAGGGCTTCATTTAAGAAGTTTGCTGAAAATACTGCCGAAGATGGCATTTTGATTATTAACAAGGATATTGATGATGTTAAATACTTTACTCAGGATGTGAAATGTCAGGTTATTACTTACGCATTGACAGGTGACGCTGACATTGTGGCAACTGATGTTACTTATAATGAGAAGGGCTTCGCAAGCTTCGTACCTGTATTTAACGGAGAGACTTTGGAGCGTGTTTCTCTTAATGTTCCTGGTGATCACAATATTAGCAATGCTCTTGCTGCTATTGCTTTATGCATCAAAATGGGCGTTAGCTATGATTGCATTAAAACAGGACTTGCTAAATTTGGCGGTGCCCACAGACGCTTCGAGCTTAAGGGTACTTACAAGGGTGCTACTATTATCGATGATTATGCACATCATCCAACAGAGATTCGCGCTAGCCTTGCTGCAGCAAAGAACTATCCACACAACAGACTTATCGTTTGCTTCCAGTCACATACCTACACTAGAACTCTTAGCTTCCTAGATGAGTTTGCTGAGGCACTTTCAGCTGCTGATATTGTTGTTCTTGCTGATATTTATCCTGCTAGAGAGCCTGACATCTACGGAGTCAGTGCAAAAGACATTGCTGAGCGCATCGAAAAGTTAGGAACAGAGGTTCATTATTTAGGCTCATTTGACGCCTGCGAAAAATTTTTAGAAAAAAATCTTTTGAACAATGACCTGTTGATAACTATGGGAGCCGGAGACGTGTATTTAGTAGGCGAAAACTTACTTAACAACTAGTTATCCACATTATCCACATTTTTTGTTGATTTTTACTCACCAGAAAATGTGGATTTTTTTTCGCCTTTTTTAGGGATATCATATGGGTTATCCACATTATCCACAATCGTCACAAACCCTTTATTTACAAGGGTTTCGGGGGTTCGAGCCCTTTTCATTTTATTTCCCTTTTGATATAATTTGCCTCAGGTTATGAGGAGAGGATAATAAATATGGCTGACATCATGTTGCACACAAGTAATAATAGCGGTTTTACTTGTGTTTCTAATACTTTTATCGATGATTTCATGAAAGACGCCAATGGAGAATTTGTTAAGATTTACCTTTATCTGCTTCGTTGTCTTAATATCGATGGATTTGAGTTTTCCATCGGACAGTTGGCGGACTGTTTAGACCACACAGAGAAAGATGTAATGCGAGCTTTCACTTATTGGGAGAAAGTGGGTTTGCTTCGTCTTGAGTATTCTTCAGATAATGAGCTTTCAGGAATCCATTTTACAACACCATCTGATTACTCTGCGTGTGCTAGTGCCCCAGTACTTACTCAGGCAACTAGTACACCAGTTGCTAATCACACTGTTGCACCAACTGTTGCTTCTACAGAAACAGTTGAACAAAAACCAAGCTACAGCTCAGATGATCTAAAGGCTTTCAAAGAGGAGGAGGAAGTAAGAGACTTACTTTTCGCCACTCAAACCTACTTAGGTAGACCACTTTCTACATCTGATACAACTACTCTGCTATTTTGGTACGATAGTTTACACATGACTGTAGACCTTATTCAATATCTTATTGAGACTTGCATTGATGGTGGACACAGCAGTTTCCATTACATGGATACCGTTGCCAGAAACTGGGCAGAGGACGGAATCACTACAGTTGAGGCAGCTAGAAAAACTAGCAGCACTCGAAACAACAATGTTTACACTATAATGAAGGCCATGGGCATTTCAGGACGTGATCTAATCGAGTCAGAGCTTAACTACGTGGACAAATGGACTGAGACTTTCAGCTTCAGTCTTGATATTATATGCGAAGCTTGCCATCGCACTATTGCACAGACAAACAGACCACTTTTCAGATATGCAGATTCAATACTTACAAAATGGTACAAGCAATCTGTTAAGTCTTTAGACGATATCAAAAAGCTTGATGATGAGTTTACAAGCAAAAACATTGAAAAGTTTGCTTCTGCACAGGCTAATCGTGCAAACAATGGTCGTGCTAATACTTCTAGCAAGCCAAACAAGTTTAAAAATTTCTCAGAGAGAGATTGCGATTTCGAAGCTCTAGAGAAGAAATTATTAGGATATTAATAAGGGGGAATATACATATGGCACTTTCTAATGAACAGTATGATGCTCTTATGCGTCAGTATTATCATAAACAGTCACGTAACAATCAAATTGTTTCATATAGAACTGATGAAGTTTATTCTGCCATCCCTGAATTACGTACAATCGACGAAGAGGTTTCTAGGGTTTCTATTTCATCTATTACCGCTATTTTTGACGGTAAGGATGTTGCCCAAGCTGCCGCTGAATCTAAAACAAAACTCAACGAATTAAAGGCTCGTCGTGAGGACCTTCTGGTTTCTCACGGCTTTCCTGTTGATTATTTAGAGCCACCATACGATTGTCCAGACTGCAAGGACACTGGATATATCGGTAACAAGCGCTGTCATTGCTTCAAGCAGGCTGCTATTAATATTGTTTACAAGCAGTCTAATATCAGCAACATTCTCTCAAAGGAAAATTTCAAATATTACGATATAGATGTATACGACGATAATTACTTTGAGGGTAATTCTGACGTTAGCGCTCGTGCCACTGCACAAATAGCCCTAGAAAGAGCCCAAAACTTTGTGCAGAATTTTAAGCAAAAAGGTGGTAATCTCTTGTTGCTTGGGCAGACAGGCTGTGGAAAGACATTTCTTTCTAACTGCATTGCAAAAGCTCTTTTAGACGAAGGCGTTTCTGTCATTTATTTTACAGCCTTTGAGCTTTTCCATGTATTTGAAGAACAGACCTTTAAGAAGAATGCCGATGTGGCAGATCTTCATGATCAAATTTTTGATTGCGATTTATTAATTATTGATGATTTAGGTACTGAATTCCAAAATTCTTTTACTACCGCTAGATTATTTCAGTGTTTAAATGAAAGACTACTACGGAACAAATCGACTATTATTTCTACGAATCTCTCACTAGAAGATATGAGAGACACCTACAGTGAACGTATTACTTCTAGAGTATTTTCAAACTATGAGGTTATAAAGCTTATAGGCGACGATATTCGCATAAAGAAAGTAATTAACAATTAAATATTTTTCAAGGAGCAAAAAATGCCAAACAATGAAATCGTGTTGGAAAACACACCCCCTATGGCTGAGTTAGGATTAATTCCTCACAAGAGCTGTTCAAAGATTGCTGAGAAGGTTAATGACTATCTCCTTCACTGGAGACAGGAGCGCAAGAGCGATCAATCAATTATCACTCTTGCTGGGTATCGTAGCGATTCATACATCGTTAGCGCAGATTGTCCTCGTTTTGGTTCAGGCGAGGCAAAGGGTATTATTAATCAGTCTGTAAGAGGCTTGGATTTATACATTCTTGTTGATGTTACAAACTACAGCCTTACTTACACTGTATGTGGCCATGAGAACCATATGAGTCCAGATGATATTTACTGTGACTTAAAGCGTATTATCGCTGCAGCAATGGGCAAGGCAAAACGAATCACTGTTATCATTCCTTTCTTATACGAAGGACGTCAGCATCGTCGTAGCGGCCGTGAGTCACTTGACTGTGCTATGGCTCTTCAGGAGCTTGTTAACATGGGTGTTGACAACATCATTACATTTGATGCTCATGATCCACGTGTACAGAATGCTATTCCACTTCACAGCTTCGAGACTGTATCTCCTACATATCAGTTCCTTAAGGGCATCCTCAAGAACTGCAAGGATCTCACACTCGATAACGATCACCTTATGATTATCTCACCTGATGAAGGTGGTACAAAGAGAGCAGTATACATGGCTTCAGTTTTAGGAGTTAATGTTGGTATGTTCTACAAGCGTCGTGATTACAGCCGTATCGTAGACGGACGTAACCCAATCGTCGCTCACGAATTCCTTGGTAATGACGTTGCCGGCAAGGACGTTATCATCGTAGACGATATGATTTCTTCCGGCGAGTCAATGATAGACGTAGCTACAGAGCTTAAAAAGCGTAACGCACGCCGCATTTTCGTAGTAGCTACATTCGGACTCTTCACAAGCGGAATGGAGAAGTTCGATCAGGCAGTAGCTGACGGCATCATCTACAAGGTCGTCACTACAAACCTTACATATCTCCCAGAGGAGATTCAGAACCGCGACTACTTCATCAAATGCGACATGTCAAAATACATCGCATACATCATCGATACACTCAACCACGATTGCTCAATCTCAGAGCTTCTCAATCCTTACGGTCGTATCGAAAAACTTATCACACGTTACAAAAACGGAGAATAAAAATCAAGGCCCCCTGGAGTTTTCCAGAGGGCTTTTCTTATGCCCACCTCTCTTCTATCCAAGCCCCAGCCATCTGCCCCTTCTATTATTGGCGCCTTACGCCCACCCCCTCTTGGCCCCCAGCCTGTCCAGGGCCTTCTGACACACCTTGCAAGAATATCTTGTTTTCCAAATATGCAAAGACTCGCATCTTTATTAGCATGTGTCTTTCTCATGTCTGTACAGTTTTGAAAAAGGTATTTTATGGGCGGACACAAAATAAAAATTAGTACAACTCAGGCTCAGGGGGAATTGGGCGATTTTTAAGTGAACCTAGAAAAATAAAAGCAGGATTATCAATATATTGGCATGCGTCGCTAGGACGGCGACGCAAGTGCGACACGCGACACGATGTCGTATAAAGCACGGTGCCAATATATGATAATCCTGCTTTTTAATTTTTCTTGGTGAACGATATATGAGCCCAATTCCCCCTTGAGACCTGAGTTGTACAAATTGAGAATTATCAATATGTCCGCCCAATAAAAATACATTTTTCAAAACAGTTCATCCATAGAAAGACACATGCGGATGCTCCCTTTTGCATATTGGAAAACTACGATATTCGCAAAACTGTGTGTCAGAAGGCCCTGGACAGGCTGGGGCCAAGAGGGGCTGGGCGTAAGGCTGTGGGTGCGATAAAGGGCAGATGGCTGGGCCAAGTTGCACTAAGGTGGGCATAAGAAAAGCCCCCGGCAGTTGAGTGCGGGGGCCTTGATTTATTGTAGGTACGTTACGAATACGTTTCCGAAGGATTCGAAGTATTGGGTGGCGTCTGAGAGTCCCATCTTGGAGTTAGTGCTAGTCATAGGATCGAAGTAGATGATGCTGCTAGCGTCATAGCCTACGATGAGGACTGCGGTGTCGTCTCCGGTGTATGCGTAGACTGGGGTGCCTATGCTGACGTAGTAGAGGACTTGGCTGAGGGTTGCTCCGCTAAGGTCTAGGATGTCGTAGTCCTTGAGGGTCTTGGAGAGGATTGAGATTGGTGTCTCGCCAGACTCAAGGAGTGTGTGCACCTGTACGTTTTCGCCTTCGTGGACAAGCATTGCCGAGAGGGCGCGGGCTGAGCCGCTGGCCTCGGAGTCGTTGGAGCCTACGGCTATGGAAGCTATGGCGTTTTGGTATGATTTGCGGCCACGTTTCCATATGTATTTAGGTTCGTTGTCCAGTACGATTCCCATGTTTTCGTCGGCTACGGTAATTGCCGATAGTAGGTCGTCGGTGGCAAGCATTACCTTGCTGCCTACGTATACGAAGTATTGGGTAGAGCTTGTGGCTGAGGCAACAGAGATGTTTCTGGTGTCGTCGGCAAGTACTACGCCGGTAATTTCGTAGTCTACGTTGCCTAGCTTTTCGTCTTCATCAAGTGCTGTCATGTTAAGTACAACTACCTGCTGTTTGATGTCATCGATTGCTGTGGTGATAGGAACGGCTTTGTTCTGCTCACCGGCACTGTTTTTGATGGTGTCCTCTTCTGCAGGGATGATGTTTCCTTCTGCATCGATTTGGATTCTGTCTAGGTAGATTGTGTAGGAATCCAGTGTTACGTCATTTATGAAATATCCGCTTTTCTCGTAGCTCATAAGCTCGTATGGCTTGCCTGTGGAGATATCGGAAATTGTAAGCTTGTACATAGGATGAACAGTGGAGCCGGCACTATCTGTCATGATGTCGCTTTCGTTGATGGTGCCGTAGATTAGGTCGTCATCCATAAATGCCAGTGGCTTCAACAATTCGTTTTCGCCGGCAGTGATGTCAAAGGATTCGCCAGTTTCCAAGTCCATAATGTGGATTACGCTGGAAACTACCTTGTCATCCATCCATGCTAAGTATCTGCGGGAGCCTGATACTGCGTACTGTGCATCGTCTAGGCCTGTCATGAGCTCTTTTGTTGATATGTCAGTCAACGACATGTATAAAAGTGTGCCGTTAACCATGATGTAGAACTCGTTGTCGGCTGTTTCATATAAAAGCTCTGAGAAATTGGCATTCAAAATCTGGTATGAGCTTGTAGAGCTGATAAATACTTGCTCTGTTGAAACATCGCTGATAGCATCGTAGTGGTAAAGGTTAATTCCACATTCTCCCTCGTGGCTGCCGGAATTCATGTAGCCGTATACTACGAAATCCATTGTTCCAGACTCATCTATATTTAATAGAAGGACTTGATGCTGGTCGTAGATTGAACGTGTGTCTGTTGGGTCTACCACAAAGCTGAATACTTCCTTGAGCTTGCGGTCGTTTTGGTTGTATTCGTAAAGGCTTCCATTTTGAACAAAGGAAACAATGGTTCCTGTTTCGTTTGAAAGATACTGAACGTCATTGTCGGTAATTCCGATTGTAAGAAGATTGTCCTTGATTTGTACTGAGTTCTCATCAAGAATCTGCTCCATTGTTCTGTCGTAGTCAAGTAGGTACATTCTGTCGGAGGTGTACCTGATTCTGTAGTCCTCAGCGCAGGTGTAATACTCGGTTTTCCCTGCATATTCTCGTGAAAGCTCATAGGATAAGGTCAAGCTAATGTAGTTGGTGCTGATATCCGTAAGAGCTACTCTCTCCTCACCTACCTGGGCTCCATCAAAGGTGCCATAGGAAATCTGTGAAAGTGTGGAGTTGATGTCCACGTGGCTAAGATCCTGGCTGGTGTTGTAAACATCAGGCTCGATGAATGTAGCCAAATCAGTGGCATCTGCAGACAGGGCTGTGTTGTGGAAATATTGGGCAAAATCAAGGATTTCTTCCTCGTGGCATCCATCTGGCTGCATGATTCTTGTGTAGTAGTAAACTTCCTGAGTACTATTTTTCAGGGTGATTACAAGGAGATACTCTTCATTCTTTTCGATGAGGTTCTCCGCTTGGAAATTGGCGGTAATCACATTGCCATCCCGATTGAAATCCAGCTCATTTTTGGAAATGTTGCGCTGGGTATCAAGAGACTTTATTTCATATTCTAATGTGTCCACCCGGTAGCCCTTGGTGTCCACTGAAATATTGATGTTTCGCTCGCTGTCTAGTGGAATGATGGCATCTCGCATGTAGGCTGGGTCCATTTCCGTAACGTAACCGTGTAATTCTGTGGATGCATCACTGAGGTAATTTATTTTGACCAGTGGAAGTGTTGGTTTAGATTGACTAGATATTTCAACATCCTCTGAGATATTTGTGACAATCTCAAAGAATATAACTGATACAATAAATACGATAACAAGAGTGATAATTCTTCGTATTATTTTGGTAGGTATGCCCTTCTTGTAAAACTGTAACTTCATTCTATACGGGTCTATCCTTTCTTGCCTAATAAAAAATAAAGTGTTATAATCCGTTGGATTATGATTATTTTATCACTCTTTTTGCTTACTGTCTTGCTAAAATGGTTCCAGCTAGACACTATTTAATCGGAGGATTCATGAAGAAATTTTTAAATATAATAAAGCCATTTTTTAGTTCTATTGGCTCTGTTATCAAAAAGCCCTTTACTATCCTGGCTAATTCAAAGATAGTAAATTGGTATTTGGATTCAAAGTTCCACAAGCTTTGGATTAAGCTTTGGACTGACTATGCTTTCTGGATGCATGTTCCGCTAGCCATGTGTATTGTGTTTGCCATGGAATGGCTATCGAGACATTCATTTATAAAAGCAGCAGGATTTGTGGTTCATCACACAGGTCCTTTCCTATTTAATTCATATTGCGTATTTGTTGCACTGAGCATTTCATTCCTCAGCAAGCGCCGAGGATGGTGGCGATTATTCATAAGTATGTTCTTTATAATACTTGGTATTATCAACTGCGTCATACTTTTGAATCGTGTTTCGCCATTTGGATATACAGACCTTTACATGATTAGCGATTTGCTGACCATGCAGGATTCAAACTACTTCTCAGCAGAAGAAGCTACCATTTCAGTAATTGCACTTATTATCTACATTATTGTATTGATAGTTTTCGCTATTAAATGTCCTAAGAAGCAGAATCCACAAAAGTTCTGGAAGCGATTGCTTCTTGTAGTTGCACTTTTCATTTCACTTAATCCACTTACAATATTCCTTCGCAATTCCGGAATCATGACTTCATATTTCGGTAACCTTGCTCAGGGATATTTGGATTACGGTTACTTGTATGGTTTCTCTACTTCCGTTTTAGACAGAGGTATGAATCGACCATTCGGATACTCAGAGTCAAAGATTAAGTCAATCGTTGAAGAAGATCAGGCTTATATCAATTCTCTTGAGTCCACTAAATACGAGATTGCCGATGAAGAGGGCAATACTGACGGCAATTTAACTGTTACTGAAATCGATACTGGCGACAATCAGCCAAATATCGTTGTTATGCTTTTAGAGTCCTTCTATGATGTATCAGAGTCGGACTTCATCGAGACAAGCGAGGATCCAATTCCTTTCATTCACTATCTCGAGGCAAATTATTCAACAGGACACTGTATCGTACCTGTTGTTGGTGCTGGAACATGTAACTCAGAGTTTGAGGTTCTTACCGGACTTAGCTGTAATTTCTTTGGTCCTGGTGAATATCCTCAAAAGACTATACTTAAAGAGACTGACGTAGAAAGCTATGCCGATGTTCTCTCAGAGGACGGCTATAGCACCCACGTTGTTCACAACAATGGTGGTAACTTCTACTCACGTGCCAATGCCTTTAGTATGATGGGCTTTGACTCATTTACATCTAAGGAGCTTTTGGACATTACAGACTACACTCCTCTTGGAAACTGGCCTACAGATGATATTCTTATCGAAGGAACCATGGACGCTATGGATTCCACAGAGGGTAGCGACTTTGTTTACACTATTACCGTTGAGGGTCACGGTGCTTACCCTACTTACCAGGTTGAGGAAGACCCTGTTATCGATGTTAACTGCGTAGGCAAAACTGAGGCAGAGAACTGGGCTTGGGAATACTACGTAAATCGAATTTACAATGTTGATGACTTTGTAAAGCAGTACATCGAGGCTTTGGACGCTAGAGGCGAGGATACACTTGTTATCATGTTTGGTGACCACCTTCCTACTATGGGTCTTACAGAGTCCGAGGTACTTACTGGCGACTTATACAAAACTAAGTACTTCACATGGAACAACTTTGGAATGGAGAAAATCGACATGGATTTGGCTTCTTACCAACTTGTTTCAGAGTTCTTAAACAGATTAGACATTCACAACGGTAACATTAATGCTTACCACCAGACAGCTATGGCAGCTGGTAAACAGTACGGCACTAGCGAGTACATGAATGACCTTAGGATGCTCCAGTACGACATCATGTACGGCGACCGTTACACTTACAAATACGGCACAGAATACGGTCCTTCAGACCTGATTATGGGTGTTAATGACGTTACAATCGACAGTGCTTACTACTTCAACGGAAGGCTCCACATTTACGGTGACCAATTCACCAAGTGGTCCAAGGTATTCGTCAATGGCGAACAGATTTCTACCAAGTACGAATCCGGGCAGGTTCTTTCGGTAAAGGCTGAGGACGTTAAAAACGGCGATATTATCACCGTATGTCAGATGGGTAGTTCAAATACAGTATTTAGAGAATCCAATAAATACGTTGTAAATGACCCAAGCTACACTGAGGAAGATGTAACCGCTGAAGAAGAGTCCGATGAGGACGAAGAAAATAGTTCAGAAGAATAAAAATAAACCGACTTGAGAAAAATTCAAGTCGGTTTTTCTTTTATATGTTAATCATAAATACAAATATTGCTGCGTAATAGGTGGCCAGATTTACGAAGTGGCCTATTCTCTTGTTTGTCTTGCTGCGATAATGATAGAAATAAAGGAATAATATTGTAAAATCGCTAAGCAAAAATAGAATTCCTGCAATTGCAAGTCCTGGCATACCGTTCAAACCGCATTCAATAGCCTTTAAAGTCATTGTAGATACAAAGTAGGTATAAATGAAGCATGGCAGGTAAAGACTGCCCATATGAAGCTTAAATTGCTTTTTAAGATATATAAGCATTAAGCATGGAATAATTGGCAGTATGTAGATTAACACGTTGGTTTTGTTGGTTATTCTGCACATGTAATTTAAAAATCCCACATGACCTAGCATAAAAGCTATGATTCCAAGGGCCATGAACTGCTTGCGACTGTAGGTATTATAAAGACCCATAAGCAAATCTCCTACAAAGCATGCAATAAGCGCCCATAGCATCCAGGTCAGCTTTTCCGAGAACCAATTATTAACTAGGAAAATCCCCAAAAAGGAGGCACTACACACCACCTTTAATGGGACATAGTACCTCCTTGATAATTCGTTGTCGCATACGTAAAACAATGCAAATATTAATGCTGCATAAACAATAATTTCCAATACCATTTTCTCACCCGCTTCTCTTAGTCTTCTCGCTGGCTAGCTAGGATTTCCTCAAGTTTGCGCTGTCTTCCCATCATGATTGCTCCTGCACCAAGCAAGAATATTGCGATGCAAAGGATATATCTATTATCAAATCCATCCGCTGTTTTTGGAGTTGAATCCATTGTATGCTCTCCTGATGAGATGGAACCGTCTGAGCTAACTCTATAGGTAACTGTAGTTGTAGTTCTAGATGTTCCGGCACTTGTGATTCGAAGTCCTGTTAAAGCATAACCATCTGTATATTGGAATTGTACCGCATGATCACCCACTGGTAAACTAGCAATATAATCTTTTGATAATGTCAAAATGGTGGAACCTGAAGCTACTATGTAGTTTGAAGTAGCCACCTTCTGGCCATCCATAAGGATATAAGCTAATTTCTCTAATGGTCCGTCGCAAGTGATTTTTACAGGGCCCTCGTTCTGAGCCACTACCTGACCTGCGCCTTCAATAATGTGATAAATGTTATTGGTCTGAGCTGCGTCGCTAACGTAGGTGGAACCTGTTGATGAAGAGCTGCTGCCTGAGGAGCTGCTTCCACCGCCTGAGGAGCCACCGCCGCCTCCTCCACCACCGCCACCGCTCTTGGTGTAGGTGAATGTGTGACTTTGGGTCTCAGCTGAGGTAACTGTGTAGCTATCTGAGCATGTGTAGCCATCACGGGCTGTTGGGGTAATGACATTACCCTCACTCTGGTCTGAGTATGTGAGTGTATAGGATGTCTCGCCAACCACCTCAGTGATTGTTACGGTAATTCCCGTAGGTGTAGGGGTTGGTGAACTGTTTTTCACATATTTAAAATGAACAACCTGTCCATCCTCTGCCACAACAGTGTAGGTGCTAGGTGTACCTGACATTATAGTATAGTCCGTTACTGTGGAAGCCTCGATTGTCCAATTTTCAGGATAAGCCTTTGACTTTACCTCATCCTTTTCTGTTGTGTATTCTGAACTACTTTCACTGTCATACAAATCCCTGTAAACAGTTACGTCATATGTTGTTCCTGATTCATCGCAGTTTACTATTACCTCTCCTGCGTTGAGGCATTCGGTAGAGAAATATGTAACCACATAATCTGAGGCAGTTGCCCCGTAGGCATTAATAACCGTTCCTGCTGTAGGCCATTTTGAATGTGTTCCAACTGATGTAATTGTCGCTGGATTTCCTTCGAAATTAAGCTCCTTTACCTGTGTATCATCAAATGCATATGGTGCAATGGCTGTGGTTCCACTACGAACAGTGTAGGAAGAACCTACGCTAAGTGGTACGTATACTAGGGTTGTTCCATTATATAAAGCCTGGTCGTAAACATAATATCCGCTGCCTACAGACTGTCCACTTATTGAAAATACAATGCTTGTACAGCCGCTAAATGTGGTAGCATCTGCGCCTGACATTGTTGTACAGCTTAGACTAGATAATGAAGAATCTCCGGCTAAAGACTTTGAAGCCAAATTAAGATTGCCTGATACCTTCAGTGTACTTAAATTGCTAAGGCCACCTGCTGCAGAACTTGCGATTGAAGTATCACTAGAAGAGGTGATGGTTTCAACCTCATCAACATAATCCTCTAAATCGCCAAGATTAATTGTACCGTCTGTAACAGTGTAGGTTCCATCGCTATATGTTCCACCGGCTTCTGAAGTGATTGGGGCAAAGAAAGTCCACCCCGTTAGAATAATAGATGCGCTTATAAGAATACATCCTGTTTTCTTTAAAAATCCTTTTTTCACCATAGCATCCCCATCCCTAAATCCAAGTTTAGAAATACAAGTGTCAGTTATCTTACTTGACCCTCTTTGCTACAATGAACATTCTTCCGTCTTCCTTATAAGTATTGCATGTGCTGAGAGTCAATATTTTGTCAGTGCTAGTTATATCTATTGTCTCATCATATACAGATAAACCTTGAATAGTATCTAAAAACTCTTGGAGCTCTGGACCTGTAAGAGCGTCAATGAAATCGTAGTATTTGTAGGTATCGTCATCATCATAGCCTACCTCAGATAGACCTACTCCTACTATTTCATATTCCTGCTCCTCATACAGAGTTTTAAAAACAATAGTCTTGTGAGACTGGTAATAGTCATAATCTAAATAATATTTCAGGCCACCAAACATTGTTCCATTACGCATATTATGCCCATAGACTATAGTGTTTGTGGTTGGATTTACTATGTCACATCGATAGTCCACAAAAAGAGTACCTGCTGTACTCTGTTCACCATAGAAATCTCTTCTTAGGTAATACTCTGGATCTGTTGGAGTCTGCATCACCGGATAGTTGATGTCTGTATCGACTATGGTCAAAACCCCTACAAAATCGCTGTTTTGTGTGTATAAATCCTGCATTTCTGCAAGGATTGGTCTATCTGATGCGGAATAATTTGTATCCCAAGGACTCTCTATCCAGTCCTCGGTTATTTCATTTGCAGAGGCATTGGATTCGACACTTTCACCCCCATTTGCATCCTCTACAGAATCTATATCGTCAATTTCACCATCAATATTAACGTTATTTTGTGAATTATTAGTGTCCGAAGCCGACTGTATGCTCTCCTGCAGCTTGGCCATTTTACGGGCATGCATAATATCCTTAATCTCCACACCCACGAAAATGCCAATGAGCACTACTGCCATAGACACAAAAATAAGGCCAAGATACTTGCTACTCTTCGCCTTTTTTGCTGCTTCTTCTATTATTTCTCTATCGTCCAAAAGGTCTGCAGACCTATTTGCTACTATGTCTGCCACATGGTCTGCGTACTGCTGTCCAATAGGGCTATTGAATGTAATGATGCCGTCACGAATGTCATTATAAAGGCGCAAAGCTACCTCAGGATCCTGGATATCAAGCTCCTCATTGATGCACTCTATTTTCTTTACATCCTCCTGGGCCGCTCTATACTCGTAAAATGTATCGAACTCGTAGCCCCCAATAATGAACTTATTTTCCGCCATACATTACGCTTCCCCAAGCTTATTTGCTTATATTTTAGCAGTTATTGTAGCTAAATACACAGTTTAATAAAAAATTCACAAAAAGCAGCCCAGGGCGCAAGGCCTTGGGCTACTTCTTTATTGCTTTTAATTTGTAATTGTTACTGATTCATAATCTGACTTGCAGATTTCAACAAGCTCGCTGCTTCCATTTAGATAGTAGCCAACTACACGGTAGTAGTAGGTGCCACTTGCAAGTCCAGTATTTGTGTATGGGCTGTTAGCTGCTGGGTATACTGCAACTAATGTGTCATCAGAAGTTGATGTTGTGTTTGTATCTCTGTAGATATAGTAGACTGTTACGTCTCCACTGTCTGTCCAAGATACGGATGCTGATGAATTGCCACTAGCTGTTACTGTAATACCAGATGTTGCTATCTCTGTTGAAGCATTGATGCTTACATATTTGGTACTAAATACACCACTATCAGTGTATGCTCTAGCTTTTATCTGATAGTTAGTACTAGCTTCAAGACCATCAAATGTGTACTTTGTTGCTGTACCTGCTACCTTTACAGTCTTTACTGTAGAGTATGAGCCGCTAGAGTTCATCTTGAGCAATGTGAGCTCTGTTCCGTCTGAGTAAACATCACGTACCCATGATACAGATATTGAGCTCTCTGTAGATGCAGTTCTCTTGAGATTTACTATTGGCCAGAGGGCAATCGCGTAATTTACAGTCTTAGAGCTACTGAAGCTTCCACTACCTGTAAGTGCAATTGTTCCTGTACCGCTAATATAGTTACCGTAGTCTGCTGTATAATCAGAGCCCTCTGTAAGTGAGTAAACCTGCGATTCTCCAGCTATAGACTCAGTCTTCAGGAATACAGTGATGCTAGGTGTAATCTTGCTGCCTGTGTATCTCTGAGTCTTAGAGTATACAACCGAGCACTCTGAAATAGGGCGCTGGATGATTGAATATTCTGCATTTGAAATACCTGTGTCACCTGATGTAGACTGCCATGAAACCTCTGCTACGATGTCACCAACGGAAACCAAATCAGTAGTAACCACATCATCACGTTTGTAGGTGACTCCTGTTACAGAAATATTGTCATAATTTGTCTTGAATTCTGGCTCAATCTTGTAGCCTGTGTACTTGTAGGTTGAATCGTAATTTGTGATTTCAACTAAATCCTTGTCCAGCTTGATGTTGAAATTCTCAACCTTGTCAGGCGTTGTGTAGTAAGCAGACTTAGCTGACAGTGTAACTGTTCCTACTGACTTGTAATTGTCTGTAGATGTTACGGTTATTGTATAGTCCATATCCTTTGTAAGCGTAATGAATGCAGACTCAGATTCTGTCTTGTCCACTCTATAGAGAATTACATCAAACTCAGGTGTGATAGGTTCACCTGTCTGGAACTGGTCCTTGATGCCTGTGTATTCTACTGTCGTACCATCTGCTGACAGCTTGCAAATCTCTGTCAAATTCATTGGAGCTACAATATTGAAGCATCTATAAAGAATGCCTGTGTAGCTACCAATACCCTCTACATATACATATGACTGTGATGGGTCTCTAGGTGTGACAACTGCTGCAAGCTGCTCTGATGTTGGTTCCTCACCCAACCACTCAGCACTGTAGTAAACCTTGTAGTCCACATTCTGTGTAAGTGCTGTTGATGAATTATCAGAAACAACAACTGCTGGCTTCTGATATGTACCATCATACGTAAATGTGTAATCAAGTGGCTTCAGCTCAGATTCGCGCTCATACTGTACCTTGAATCCATTCTTAGCAAGATCATTCTTACCAACTAAGAAGTAAACCATGATAACAGTACCTGAACCATAGTAATTTCCTGGCTTTCCTGTGGTTTCATCAACTGCATCAAATGTAATCTTTGCATATGGTGCAGAATCCAAACCAAGGGTAGGATCATAGTAAGCATTATTATTACCATAGGTTACATTGTAATCTGATGGGTCAATTAGCTTGCTAGTTAATTCATCTGACAAGCCTGCATCGGTAATATCAAGCGTAGGCTTAATTGCTGAACCGCCATATTCTTCATAGTACCAGCCTGCATATATTGATGTATTGTAAATTGCAGATGACTCAGTGGCTGTAAGCACTGTCATATCATCATCTGACATTACAAATGTGATATCAGTGTTGTTGCCACTTTCTCTAGTGTAATCATTTGTCCAGGTAATTCCACCTGTAAGCATACGGTAGTTAATCTTGTACTCATCTGTAAAGCTGCCGTAGTACTGACCCTGTCCCTTTATAGTAACAGTCTTTTCGCCTGCACTGATAGAGTCTTCCTCACCAGTAATCGCATCAGCAACTGTCAATGTATAGTCGTCTGCTGTCAAGGTTGTGGTAGAGCCATCGCTTTCGTGGATTGTCATATTGGTAATTGTTGGAATATGACTTACTCCATCGTAATCAAACTCTGCGATATATGTACCAGATCGTGTGTAATCAAGATATGGTGTAACCTGCGGATTCTCCTGGGCATTATCATAAAGCTCTCCCAGGTCAATACCTACTGTAAATGGAACCATAATAGCTTCACTACTGTAGTTACCCATACCAGTGATGATTACATATGGAGAATCTGCAGCGATTCCGTAGTGGTTGTAGCCGTCCTGAACAGTGGTTGTATCCCACGCACCACCGCCACCGCTGTCATTTCTTTCACAGGTAAATGTGTAGTCTGTTCCATAAGTCAGTGTCTTTGGATTTTCAGCGGAATATCCTTTTACTCCACCATCTGTAATAGTTATCACTGGGTCAGTATTTAGTTCTCTAACAGAACCAACAGTAATTGTGATCTTATCGGAGTTACCAGTCCATTCATCACCGGAGTAGTTCTCTGCCCAGTTTCCAGGGATAGAACGTGTGGTAATGCTAAAGGTTTTGGATACTGTACTCTTACAGCAATATACACCGCCAATGCTTATTGCATAGTCATTCTTTTCTGTTACTGTTGTGCCAGAAACACCTGTGATTGTGATTTGGTAATCTTTGTTATAGATTAAATCTACGCCATTTACCTGAAGCTTAAGGATTGTAGAAATATCCTGCGCCTCTCCAGTGTACTCTGCAGATGTCTTGGTGATATCTACAGAAGCTGTTCTAAGGTCAAGCTTTTCTATTGTAAATGTATCTGTCTGTGAGTTCTTATAATTACCATTTGCAACTGCTGTTATTGTCACATAAGGTGCATCTGCATCTGTCTTTTGACGTACATAATCACCGCTGACCCAATCGCTGCTTCCAGCGAGCGGCTCATTATTTCCCCAACCGGTAATTGTATAATCCACACCTTCTGTTAGGGTCTGGACGCCATTTGTAACCTTAAAGGTTGGGGTTACTGCAACACCATTTCCAGCATAAACAGCCGTATCAAAGGTAATGACACAATCATTCAAATCCTTCTGTGTAATCTGGAAGTAATTATCCGTCTTTGAGCTGCCTTCGAAGGCTCCCTTACCAGTAATGATTACGTATGTGCTTGTTGTTGTGGCACTTACATTTTGGTTGTTAGCATATGAAACTGTGTAATCTGTGCCCTCAGTTAGAGACGTACCATTGTAAACTACGCTTGTAACTGTAGGCTTGATAAATTCGCCTGTGTACTCAAAGGATGTGCCTGAAAGGGTCACTGTAGCAGTGCTGATATCAAGTCCCTGAATTACAAGGGTTATCTCACGTGGTCCACCCATTACGTAGTCAGAGTTGTTATTCTGAATCTTGATAATATGGGTGCCTACATTCTTAATATCTGTGTAAGTAGCCTTTACGTATGTATTTGAACTGTCGTAAATATCTATACCTGAGCTATCTGGACACTTAACAATAACATCAAATGCTACATCGCTGCCTGTGTAGGTAGTGTAATAAATGCCCTCACTATAGGTAATATGTGTACCTGAGAATGTGATTACAGCTGTGTCCAAATCATACTTCACATAGTAGGTCAAAGTAATACTGTTCTTGTAATATGTAGAACCTGTAGTTGCAGTAATCTTTAATGTCTGTGGACCAGCCTTTGTATATGTGTCATCAGATGGAGTTACTGTATAGTCTGTTCCTTCTGTTCCAAGGACATACAGATAATCTAATACGTTGATTGCACTGCCTGTGTATGCAAACTCATCCTTTGTGAGATATACGTAGCTTGATCCATAAGTAGATGAAAGATCTACTACGAAGTTTGCATCAATCTCTCTCGAATTGTATCCCACATTATTATTTCCAGAGTGGTCGCCTGTAACTATTATTTTGCCCACACCTGGCTCTGAGGTACTTGCAGCAACTGTGTAGTTAACCTCATCTGTGGCTGCTGTTTGATTAAGTGTTACGTATGTTTCATTAGGTAAATCATAATATTTTACAGTTGCAGCATAATTAGATCCACCTATTACATAGGAACCTGATGTTTCAACTGTAACTCTAGCATGCTTATTTCCGCTAGAATCCTCTACTTCCACCGTATCACTCAAATCAACATAAATAGTGAAGTAAGCCTTTTTCGTTCCGGTGTATATTCCTTTTCCTGTAACTGTTACATAGTTAGGATATGTAGTTGAGGCACCTCTATAGTTTCCTGGATAGATATTTGTACCATAACCTGTTATTTCGTAATCAGTGCCCTCTGTTAGGGTCTTTCCACCATATGTAACTGTAAGATTTGTAGGCTTAATCTGGCTGCCGGTGTATGAATATTCACCATTAACAACTACATTGAGATTGTCTGCAGAAATTGCAACTATCTCATAGGTAGATGTAGCTGTGTGAGGTGATTCTGTAGAACCGGCATAGTTTCCTATACCTGTAGCCACAATAGTAGCTGTTCCAATTCCACTACTTGGCGCTGTAACTGTAAGGTTATAGTCAGTTCCAGCTGTAAGGGTTGTGCCTGCATCATTAGTTACTGATACGTATTTTGTGATATCTACAGGGTCCGTATCGCTATAGCTTACCCAGTAATACAGGTTAGTATCGCCCTTTGCTTCATAGCAAGCAGAGTAGGTAACAACACCTGAGCTTGTATCAAATACTATTCCTCCAAGAACTCCGTTCTTGATTACATACTGATAGTAATGTGAGTCAGTATAGTTTCCATTTCCTGTTGTTATACCATGCAGGTATACCTTATTTGCCTCTACTGAGCCTATATCAGGACCAATTGTTGTCTTGGCATTTCCGTCTTTATCAAGGATTCTGAAATCAGTGTTGTATGTTAGTGTCTCTTCAAATGTACCAACAATATATTTTACCGATAGAGTGCCAGTAATATCGTATGTAGAGCCTGTGTATGTACGAGCTCCTGCACCAATAGAATCACTTACAATAAGACCCTCTGTTCCTGAATCAGTCAGGTTATTAAAGCTTATAGGTAGCACTGTATATTTAAAGTCAAAGGTACCATAGTAGCCATCTGTACCAGTGAGGGTTACTGTGATTGTATTTGTTCCATTGTATGAATTAGTGTAATCGGTACCGCCCTTTGAGCTGGCTCTGGTTACTGTATATTTTGTAGTAGATAATACAGAGCCGCCCAATGTTACAACAGGAGTTGGCAAGTTACTTCCTATGTAGCTTACCTGGAATGGGTCATCCTTGTTGGTAGATGTTACCTCAGTTGCACTGCCACTTGTTGAATAATAAGTAGTTGTTGTTATTACTGGATTTTGTAACTGTACTGAAACATTTGCAAGACTATGACCTACCGTGTATTTATACTCAATTGTACCAGTGTAATTTCCTGTACCTGTTACTGTTGCTGTGTAGCCTGCGCCGCCATTGTCTCCGGCTGTTGTGGCCGCAGAATCTCCAGTAACCGTATAGTCTGTATCCTCTACTAGTGTATATGGATTTACTAGAAGATTAGTGCTGGTATCTATGATTGTAAATGTTGGTTTATGTAATGTTCCCTCGGCTATGTACTCTACCTCGGTATCATATGTCTTTGTTACAGTATCTGCAGTAATATCCCTTGGTGCGATGCTAAAGTATACCTTTATAGAACCAGTAAAGTTTCCAATACCGGTGATTGTCACATAGGAATCATCGCTAACATTTGTATTAGCGCCATAGCTTGTGCTGTAGTTAGAAGAAGAAATCAGGTTCTCATCGCTTACTGCACCGTCATATACAGCTACTGTAGGTTTTCTCTTTTTACCTGTATATGTTGGGTTGTATTGTGAGCATTCCCAACGATTTTTTGTACTTGAATAAGAGATTGAGTATGAATTAACTGTAATAGTCATATCCTCAATGCTCTTTGATGTAATGCTAAAATATAGTACCGCGGTACCTGTCAAGTTGCCCTGACCTGTTACTGTTACGGTTGCAGTATTTGTTCCAACTGCTGTATTGTTCGCATATGTAACCTTGAAATTGTCACATGTATCAGAACTTGTTCCCATGGCAACTCCGCCTAATTTTACAGTAACAGCTGGTGTAAGAGCCTTTCCTGTATATGGCATTACATAATCGCCTGTTGAGGTCTTGATACTATCTGGTAATGTTACGGTGCAATCATCTAAACTAGCTGCTGCAATTGTAAATGTTCCAGTAATAGTACCAGTATAATTTCCTCCATCCACTGCCGTAACGGTATATGCCGCTGCTGTGGATACATTTACATTATTAGAAAATGCGATTGTATAATCTGTGCCTAGCTCCAGTGTTTCTACCACAGAGCCGCCAGAAGTATAAGTAATAGTATAGTCATCTGGATCTGTTAAGGTAATCTCGCTACCTGTATAGGTCTTTGAGCTAGTAGTCAGATTGAACTTTGTCTTTGAAAGATTAGCCTGAGTAATCTTGTATGTGGCATAGGCGTACTTGCCTGCATAGTTACCTGTGCCGGCAATTACTACATATTTTGTTCCAACATTTGTTACATCTGTTCCTGTGATAACACCTGCTGCAGTCGAGGCAGATGTATCTATAGCGCTACCCCAACCAAGGACATAGTAGCCAGTATCAGATGAGCCTGAGCTGGTAAGTGTAAGGGCATTTCCGCCTAGCTGTACCGCCTGTACTGGTGGCTTTGTTGCAGTATTGTCAAATGTCTTGCTATAGGTTGTTGCCCAGCTTGTAGCTGCTGAAGCCTGCGAGTTTTTAACTGTAATGATTACATCATCAGAGAAGCTTGCTTCAATATCGAAGTAAATTGTCTTTGTTCCCTGGAAGTTACCCTTACCGGTAAGGATAATAGCAGCGGGACTTCCTACTTCAGTACTGATAGCTGTATTGTTGCTGTAGCTGACTGTGTAGTCTACATCCTTTGTTAGCTCTGTTCCAGAAGAGCCCTGATATTTAACAGATAGGTTGCTTACAGTTTCACCACTAGTTGCGTCGGTGTGAGTGTAGGTATCTGGCTGGATTGCAGAGCCATCTGATTTGTGAGTATAAGCAGGATGTGCATAGGAACCAGGCGTACTTCCACCGTTTTCATCGGTAAGTGTTGTGTATGCCTGAGAAATATTTACCTTTGCAATTGTGTATGTCAAATCAAGGGTACCTTCGTATCCGCTTACCCCAATTTTAAGAAATGCAGTACCAGCATCCTCATTATTTGAATATGTAACTGCGCTGATAGTATCAGCTGTAATCCATGTTGCCTCGCTACCTGAGCTTAGCACATAGAATGTAAATGGCTTTGTGGTCCAATAGGTTGTAAGAGCGGTCTGATCTGTAATGTAATTTCCATCGCTTGTCATTGCATAAATGCTGCTACCTGTGTATGTAAAGTAGGTAGTTGCATCGTCATTCCACTCAACATAAGCATAATCGTTGATGTTCATATTGCTGGTGGTGTATGTGTAGGTTCCGCTGTAGTCTGCGCTTGAAACTGTATAGTTTCCGCTACCACCTGCTGCAAGAGTTACAGTATATTGGATTCCACCTGTGGTGTAGGTTTTATTTGAAAGGCTAATTGTGTAGTCAGCACTTTCTCCCATAGTAAGACCATAAGTGGCGTCAATTGCTGAGATTCCACTCAATGGATGAGTTACACTTGTGACTGTATCGTCATCAATGTCTATTGCAATGGCAAAGCCTGAATCACTTGAGAATGTTGTATAGTTCAGCTCTGCAGGGCTGATAGTAAACTGCACTGAATAAGTGAACGTTGTGCTCTTGCCAGAGTTAGAGCTTGAAATAGTAAATGGAATAGTAACTGTTGCTGTTCCAGCATTCTCATTGTCAGCGTAGGTAACGTTTCCTATGTAGGATGAGCCATATGTGGATGCGCTACCATCCTCTGAAAGTGTAGGTGTTGGTGCATACTGGACGCCTTTATATGTTGCTGTGGACTCATATGTAGACACGGTGCTACCGTTCAAAAGTGGCTGGACAACATGCACATTTAATGTGGCAGTAATGCCGCTATTGTAGGTAGCTGTGATAGTTGCAGTACCTGGATTTTTAGTTGTAAGTGAGCGAGTCATGCCGCTGCCGCTTATAGATACAACATCAGTATTTGAATTTGACCAGGTTATACTTCTGGTGCGGCTAGGATTTAACTCAACTGAAAGTGTATCTGTATCACCTAAAAGGTAATAAATGTCTCCTGCGAAGTTTGTTGCATAGCCATAGTTTGAACTTGATGTATCTGTTTCTACATTTGATAAAGCAACCAGCTGAGTTGCATATTTAGATGATGTCATTCTGATGCCAGTGATATCACCTGGATCTGTAACTCCATCAGAGAGCGCTACAGTAATGGCATTTTCCTTAGATTGCTTTGTAGAATCAAGGAAAATTGCCTCTGAGGCACCACCAATATCTGTTTTAACACTAACATCATTACCAAAGCTAAAGAATCTTACTGCATAATTTGTGCCTGTGTACATATAAGGGTCAGAGTCTGATGTGAAATCAAACGTTACCTGATACCAGCCTGAACCTCCTGCTGCTACCTCTTCTGCAGAAATGCTTTCTGTATGGACTGAGCCAATGGCTGTTCCAGACATAGGACTATCAGTACTTGTTATATCTCTGTAAACCTGAGCCTGGCAAGTAAAGTCGTCACCTGCTTCGATGTATACCTGGAATGAAGCACTATTTACTTTTACATACTGACCATTTCCGCTATCATCCGCGCCAATAGTTCCAGTTGTGCTCAATGTCTGGTATGAATATACAGTCAAATCACTGTCGCTTGTTGTTCCACCGATGAAGTAATATGAGAAGTGGTCGGCGTCGAAGGTTACGTCTGTTCCACTTACTGTAGATGATACAGTTTCTGCTGTGGTAGAGCTCTCGTCCTGAACGCGGATTACCTCTACCTGCTCATCAGGAACCTCTGCAACCTCATCGATACCCTTTACAGTAATCTCAAGACTGTTTCCATCGTTCTGTGGTTGATAATAATTGCCCTTCTGGTCAATGATGTTGATATCAAATGCTTTGAATACATTAAAATCTGAAGCATCTGTATTTTCAAGGATTGACTCTGCCTGTGAAATAGAGATTGATTTAGCATCTAATGAGGCGCCTGCTGGCATCTCACCCTTTACTGTAATTACCACGCCGTCAACTGTGGTAGAAATCTCTGTATAAATAAGCTCGTAGGCTTCGTCTTCTTTTACCTGTCCGCAGTAAATACATATGCCGTCTGCGTCGTATGTACATTCCTCGATTTCTGATACGCCGCAATGCTTACATGTCTTAGTGTGGGTGCCGTCCTCGTTGCTGACATATTCCCACTCGTGCTGACACTCTGTTTCCTGAACGTAGCCGCACAAAGTACAAACACCATTATCATCAAAGCTACAGTTCTCAGTTGATTCTTCATTACACTTAGAGCATCGCTTGATGTGGGTTCCGTCGTTATTTGATGTATATTCCCATTTGTGTTCGCATGTTTCCTTGTCTGTAGGGGCCTCGATTTCCTCTGGTTCTACTGGCTCTTCAGGGTCAATGATTTCTGGATTCTCAGGATCTACTTCTGGGATTGCATTTGGGTCCTCTACTACTATTGTTGGGTCTGGGTTGGCTGGATCTATAGTTGTAGGGTCTGTTCCTGGATTGTCTGTTGGGGTTGTTTGGTCTGTATTTGTATTAGGGGTATCTGCCTCGTTTTCTGGAGTTGGGTTTTCTGGAGTTTGGTTGCCTGATTGTTGTGGGTCTGCTGGCTGGCCGTCAGTTGGCTGTGGGTCTGTTGGCTGGGCCTCTGATGACTGACCGTCTGTTGGCTGACCTTCTGCAGCTGGCACTTCCCCTGCAGTTTCAATTGCTGCCGCTACCGCTGGGGCAATTCCTGTCTGGTCTTGACCTGCTGCATCACCTGATGTTTGGTCTGCTGATGCTTCTGTTCCTGCTGCATCTGCTGCTGGAGCATCTCCGCTAGGCGCAGAACTAACTACAGCCTCCTGACTTGAACCACTGTCCGCAGGTGCTGCCGCCGCTTCTCCTCCACCTGAAGGCGCAGACTCCTCCACTTGGATGTCGTCCTCCGCCATTGAGAAAAAGTCATCTCCAACTGTTGTTGTCAACATCAACATACACATCAGAAATGCCACTAATCTTTTTAATTTAGTCAAATTGTCTTTCATAGTCCAATCCCCTTTGCTAGAACCCCTTTTCTAACATCTTTCTTTTGTTTTTCCACACCTTTTTCCCTAAATTTGCATAGCAAAAATAGACATAGGTGTAGTACTACAATTTCAATATCGGACTTTCCTAACATGAATTTTACAGACATTAGTAGGAATTTCTGTGAATTATTAGTGAATTGACTATTAAATGATTTCTTATTAATATTTATGTTCAAAAAAAGCACCTCACAGTGTATCGATGCCCCGAAAAGTCAGATCAAAATCTAACGATTGGTGATCGGTACAAAGTGAGATGCTTTCTACTGGTTGTATTTTAGATATCTACCAAGCATTTGTAGAGGAGCTCCTCAAATGGTCCGTAATTCAGGACTGAGCTCTCTTTGCTGGCTAGAATCATGTCATTTTTAGTTGTTTTTGAAAAATCTATATCGAAATGATTGCTGTTTTTGCAGATGTATTCGATAAACACGCGCTGGGCGCGACCGTTACCCTCTCTGAAAGGATGAATCATATTAATCTCGCCCATGAGATATGCCAATTTCTTGGACATTTCTTCCTTGTTATCCACATCCTTCAGATAATTGTTGGCAACTATCCAATCCTGAACCT
Organism: Pseudobutyrivibrio sp.; assembly: GCF_015057185.1. Classification (GTDB taxonomy): domain Bacteria; phylum Bacillota; class Clostridia; order Lachnospirales; family Lachnospiraceae; genus Pseudobutyrivibrio. Next base: position 67,207 of record NZ_SVEV01000013.1, read on the forward strand.
TTTTAAACTCAATCTCGATGAACTGGGTCAGGCAAAAAATGGTGCCCTTGGAAATGTCCACGGTGCGGATTTCTCCAGCCCACTCATAGATATCCTTGAACAAATACCTGTGAATTGCCCGCAGATGGTCCAGGGAAAAGTCACCCGGAATTGGGCGCTGGCTAATTTCAAAGTATCTGGCAGAGGAAATCTCCTGCTCTACCTTGAACAGCTCATCCTTGTCGTGAATATCAAGTTTGTTTTTGAGGACATGAGTGTGAGGATAGCAATACTGACCGTTATCCTCGTACTCATAGCGGTAATATTCATCCATCATAGGCTTATCCTACTGAAACATATCTAGATGTAATCTCGCGAATCACATCCTCAACATCAATCTCTTTTTCAATGATCATTCTCCCGCGTTCAATCTCCTGCGGTGTGAGTATCATATCCTCCATTGCAAACGAGGCAGAGACGCTAGCTATTTTCTCATCTGTAGACATTAATCTCTCCTTAGTTATCGGATTAAAAACCATATTTTTCACCTTTTTTAGGATATGGAATTTCAAGAAATTCAGCATCTGTAACCGGCATGTTTTTGATAACAAAAATCATGTCTCACTTTAGTGAAATCTCTGAATGCGAAAATGAAATTTCAAAATCCTTGCGCCTGCTTTGGGCTATTTATGGAATACGCCCACTAACTGTAATGGTAAATCTGCGACTGACTGCCACTTTATTATTGACATTGGTCACAGATTGATTTGGTTTTATTATAACACATAACTTATGCATTTGCAGTTGGGTCATTTTATGCTGTCTCTGAGTTGATATTTTCCTGAGTACCACATGACAACACCGCTTGCCACCGCACCTGTGAAGTGTATCCACCTAAGAGCACGATTTCTATATTCTCTTTCCACATTCTTCCCCACCTAAGGCCAGCATTAAAGCATGGCGAGGCTTTCTCTACCATAAAGTTGGTATGGCTATGTAGTCGACCTGGATACGACTAAGGAAGATGACGCACACTCAAATGCTTACGCTTTGTGCCACTATCCCCATGGTATGCTTATATTGGTTGTTCTTCGCTTCAACTATTTTAGTTAAAACTGGAGTCAACAAAGTAACCAGCACAGGGCTGTATCCGATGCCGCCATTGCAAATTTCTGATTCTAAAACAATATCATCATCGGTATTATCATCGCACCCATATTTATCACCATTCCACCTAGTGATAATGCATAATTTACCCTCGTTAATTCTTTTTGCAAGGCAATTATTTTCATACTTCTACCTCTGATACTGTGGTGTTTATCTTCTGTCTTGGTGCTTATTCTTGTTCCGATGTCGTTCATCTTTTGTTACTTTTTTATTCCGTAAATGTTCTGTTCCTGTTCTGCTCTTAGATTTTTTCTACAGGATAATCAAGAAGTGTGACAATCAATGGTTTTATACCTCTTTTTTGCCAGCATGGGCTTCTAAAAATATTCTTATATACTACTTCAATTCCATGACATCCGCATCTGTAAGAAATATAATTCCATCTATTACCTCTCCTACAACTTTTTCCTCACTAGCTACATTTGCTACCTCAGCTAATTCTTTGATGGCTCTGTTCACAATCATATTGATGGAGCGGATAACACTTATCTATCTTGTTTTCTTCATTAATATCACATAATATTACCACGCTGATTAGATTTAATATGTAGATATTTTCGCATTCTAACACATTGCAGATGCAGTATTTTCTTTCATGATTAAAAGCTTTTTACATTTTCTATTATTTTAGTATTTATTATTACATTTGATTTCCCGCTATTTATCCAATCTCTGTTGTCAATTCAGATACCATTTGATTTTCTCTTCAATTAGTTTTATATCTAATGGCGCGAGCTCCGTTTCCATCGAAACTATCAAATCCTGCCCAAGCATTATTCCATTTTTCTCGTACATATTAAGCTTCTCTAGGTTTTTACTTGCATAATCTGGGTCTGAAGCCAATCCCAAATGCTCCCAGTAAATAGTCTTGCGCTCTTTTACATTTAACAAAACAAAATCCGGATATATTGTTTTACCATTTTTTAGCTTTATCTCTGGCTCATACTGATAGGGGATATTGTACTTATAGAACAAATCTGCCAATATTTTTTCTGATTTCGACCGCACATACTCTCCGCGCTCCGTTTTGTACTTACCTTTCTCTGGAAATGGATTTTGGTTTCCTGGACGCTGCTGCAACCACTGCTCTATATACTGTTCATCCGGCAGAATTAATGGCTCGATCAAGATTCTTTTGGCATGGCTCCTATTCTCATATACCTCTTTCAAGGCGAGCTCATGATAATTATCAAGGAATTGCTCTAATTGCTTCTTTTGCTTTTCCAGCTCATCCTTTAAATTTCTATAATACTCTTGCTGCGCCATGTTTTTTATTATGTCAAGATCAGTTTTCTTAATGTAAGTACGGCTTTTATCTGGGTGATAAATGTAGTATTGATAACCGTTTTTTCTCTTGGAAAAACTGATTGTACCGTCAATATCCTCTGCTTTGTCAATCATTAACTTCTCTAGTTTCGCCAATATCAGTTTTATATTCTCAAGTTTCTCGTAGTATTTTTTCATATCTTCTTACTCCTCTTTAATATAAACACGTAATTTCACATTTCCGCTTGATTTCGTGCCTTACTCTTTCTCCGTAAACACGATTTCCTTCTCTTTCTCTACCTCTTCGTGTCTGCTGTGCTCTCTGCTGACACGAATCTCTGCATTTTCACCACTCCTTCGTGTCTTCTCCCCGCTCTGCTGACACGTACATCCACATTTTCTCCACCTCTTCGTGTCCTATGCTCTCTCCACTGACACGAATCTCTGCATTTTCTCCACTTCTTCGTGTCCTCTGCTCTCTACGCTGACACGTACATCCACATTTTCTCCACCTCTTCGTGTCCTCTGCCCCCTCCACTGACACGAATCTCTGCATTTTCTCCACTTCTTCGTGTCCTCTGCTCTCTACGCTGACACGTACATCCACATTTTCTCCACTCCTTCGTGTCTTCTCCCCGCTCTGCCGACACGTACATCTGCATTTTCTCCACTTCTTCGTGTCCTATGCCCACTCCACTGACACGTACATCTACATTTTCACTACTCCTTCATGTCTTCTGAACACTCTTCCAACACGAATCTCCGCATTTTCTCCACTCCTTCGTGTCTTCTCCCCGCTCTGCTGACACGTACATCTACTCTTTCTCTACTCCTTCGTGTCCTCAGGCCTCTCTACAGCCCATAATGACACGAAACTCTACTCTATTCCTATCTCCACGTGTTGCAGACCCTTACTCCACACCTACGTTATGCCAAATTCCTGAATTCTTAGGTCTAAATCAATTATTTAAATAAATACTCTTCATACGATTGATAGAATCTCTGCTACTTTCCTATCGCTTGCTGGCGCTGACTATTTCCTGCAAGCAAAAAACCCATTTGCCCCAGTACTATTTAAGGCGTACTAGGGCATGTATTCACAGTGATTCAATTCATATTCAAGTTATAATGGGATTTTAGGTTCACAGATAATGAACCCATAAATAAGATTGTTATATTAGAACAAATCTTTCAAAACTCGTTGTCTAATATAACGTGCAATTTTCGACTTGTCAAGTAGAAAATATGACTTCTTGCTGACTAAACAATGAAATTGTCAGCAAGAATCCTGCTTCGCAGGACATGAAAATAGATAAATCTATTTTCATGGTAGTTACGATTCCAGTTTTTCTGATGAAAAACAGGAGTCTATAGATTCTTGTTTTTCATCAAACAACATTCTAAATTAATATGCCCTACAACACTATTACAACAAAAAATCCCACCACAGCCTAAACTGTGATGGGATCTGGAAGCAGGTTCTCCCCACTGTGTGGGTCCCCCCCTAAATGCCCTAACTTCATGTGGGCATTAATAAATTGCCCTCTTTCGGGAAAGCTGCGCCCATTTGAAATCGCTTCGCGATGGGGCGCGCTGTGGCATACAGGGTCCCACCACTTCGTGGTCCCTCCCTATATGCTATGCATTCTGAATCTTGCCTGTATACAACTGGTAGTACTTGCCGCCCTCAGTGATGAGTTCATCGTGGCTACCACGCTCGATGATGCGTCCTTGGTCAAGAACCATGATGCAATCTGAGTTGCGGATAGTTGATAAACGGTGGGCAATTACAAATGTTGTACGTCCGTGCATTAGCTTGTCCATACCGTCCTGAACGATTTTCTCGGTACGAGTATCGATTGATGATGTAGCCTCGTCGAGGATTAGTACTGGTGGATCTGCGATTGCAGCTCTGGCGATTGCAAGTAGCTGGCGCTGGCCCTGTGAAAGGTTGCCGCCGTCACCAGAGATTACAGTGTCATAGCCCTGTGGCAATCTGCGAATGAATCCATCTGCATTGGCAAGCTTTGCGGCTGCAATGACCTCTTCTTCAGTGGCGTCAAGCTTTCCATAACGGATGTTATCAGCAATTGTGCCTGTAAACAAATGAGTATCCTGCAAAACGATACCAAGCGAACGACGTAAATCCGCCTTCTTTATCTTGTTGATGTTGATTCCATCGTAACGAATCTTTCCATCAGCAATATCGTAAAATCTGTTAATCAGATTAGTGATTGTAGTTTTTCCTGCACCAGTTGCACCAACAAATGCAATCTTCTGACCTGGTGTAGCAAAAAGCTTTATGTTGTGAAGTACTGTCTTGTCTGGATTGTATGCAAAATCTACATCATCAAAAACAATATCTCCTTCAAGCTTCTGATAAGTTGTAGTGCCCTCTGCTTTGTGGAAATGCTTCCATGCCCACATGCCTGTACGCTCTTTGCACTCGACAATCTCACCATTTTCTTCCTTTGCGTTAACAAGCATTACGTAGCCTTCGTCTGTCTCAGGCTCCTCATCAATGAGGGTAAATACACGCTCGGCACCAGCCATAGCAAGAACAATTGACTGGAACTGCTGTGAAACCTGCATGATTGGCATAATAAATGATCGTGTAAACTGGAGGAATGAAACAAGCGCTCCAAGTGTAAGGCCTGTCCAGCCGTTAAGAGCAAGTGTACCACCTACCACTGCACAAATAACGTAGTTCACGTTACCAAGCTGCGCGTTTACAGGACCTAACGAATTTGCCAATCTGTTTGCGCGGTAAGCGTTGTTGTAAAGCTCCTCGTTAAGCTCATTGAACTTCTCCATTACCTCATCTTCATGGCAGAAAACCTTAACAACCTTCTGTCCATTCATGATTTCCTCGATGTTGCCGTTTACTGCACCGAGAGCCTGCTGCTGCTTGCGGAAATATCTTCCAGATGTGCCAGCAAGTACCTTTGTGGTGAACACAATCACGAGAATCATTGCAATTGTGACACCAGTAAGTGTTGGTGACATCATCAGCATGTAAACAAATACTGTCACGATTGTGATTGCACTGTTAAACATCTGTGGAAAACTCTGTGAAATCATCTGGCGAAGTGTATCAATATCGTTTGTGTAAATTGACATGATATCGCCGTGTGCATGTGTATCGAAGTAGCGGATTGGTAAATCCTCCATCTTCTCAAACATCTCATTTCTCAAATCTCTTAGCGAGCCCTGGGCAACGAAAATCATTATCCAGTTGTATGAGAACATTGTGATAATACCTATTGCATAGTAGACAATTAATGTCTTGATGCCATCTAAAAGTGGTCCAAAATCTGTGCTGCCACTTTCTATCATAGGTAAAATGTATACATCAATCAGCTGCTGCATGAAGGCTGTTCCCTTTGCATTGCAGATTACTGATACGAAAATACAGATAATTACAAGTACCAGCTGTACTGGATATCTGCTTCCAACATATTTAACAAGTCGGCCGAGAACTCCACGTCTTGCGGCCTTCTGTTCCTTGGTCAGTTTAGGTACTGATCCTGGTTGTGGTCCTCTAGGCATTAGTCCTCGCCTCCTTCCTGAGCCTTGTCAAAGTCGGCGCTGCCGGCTCCTGTCTGCTGCTCGTAAATCTCTTTGTAAATCTCATTTCTAGCCATCAATTCTTCGTGTGTACCGAAGTCGTTGACCTTACCATCATCCATGACGATGATTCTGTCAGCATCCATAACAGATGAAATACGCTGGGCAATGATAAGCTTTGTTGTGCCCGGAATCTCCTCACGGAAGGCACGACGGATACTGGCGTCTGTAGCTGTATCTACTGCCGATGTTGAGTCATCCAAAATAAGAATCTTTGGTTTCTTAAGAAGAGCTCTAGCGATACAAAGTCTCTGACGCTGTCCACCTGATACGTTAGTACCGCCCTGCTCGATGTGTGTGTTGTATCCATTTGGGAATTTCTCGATAAATTCATCTGCACAAGCAAGCTTGGCTGCACGTCTAACCTCTTCATCTGTGGCATTCTTGTCACCCCAGCGAAGATTCTCTGCAATTGTTCCAGAGAAAAGAACATTGTTCTGAAGCACAACTGCTACCTGGTTACGAATAGTTTCCACATCGTAATCCTTTACATTGATGCCTCCAACTAAAACCTCGCCTTCGTTTACATCGTAAAGGCGTGAAATCATTGAAACAAGTGTTGATTTTGCTGAACCTGTGCCACCTAAAACACCAATTGTCTCACCAGAATTAATGGTAAGGTTGATGTGATCAAGAACTGGTCTCTCAGCTGTTTTATTGTATCCAAAAACAACATCCTTAAACTCAATTGAGCCGTCAGGTACTTCGTACACTGGATTCTCGCCGTTTGTAATAGTTGTCTTCTCTTCAAGCACTTCATAAATACGTTTCGTGCTGGCCACTGACATAGTAACCATGATGAAAATCATTGCGAAAAACATCAGTGACATAAGAATGTTCATGCAGTAAGAGAATAATGATACAAGCTCACCTGTTGTAAGTGTGCCATCAATAACGATAAAGTGCGCACCAAACCAGCTGATAAGAATGATACATACATACACAACCAAACTCATCATTGGCATTGTGAAAGCAATCATCTTTTCTGCGGTTGTTGCAGCCTTGTAAATACCCTGGCTACCGTTGATGAACTTTGTCTTTTCAAATGCTTCACGAACGTATGCCTTAACAACTCTGATACCTGTAACATTTTCCTGAACAGAAGCATTCAACTCATCGTACTTTTTCATAAGTGTCTCAAAAAGTGGTCTTGTTTTGAAAAGTACAAAAGTCATAAATCCAAGAATGATGCACATTGCAATAAAGAAATTCGAAGCAATGCGACCATTAATTTTGAAAGAAAGTATCATGGCCACGATAACTGTAACTGGTGCTCTGAAGCCCATTCTAAGAACCATGATAAATGCGTTCTGCACGTTAGTAACGTCTGTGGTAAGACGTGTAACAAGTCCTGCTGTGGAATACTTGTCGATGTTTTCGAATGAGAAGGTCTGGATGTTTTCAAACATAGCCTTTCTCAAATTCTTAGCCAAACCGGCTGATGCCTTGCTGCCATAAACAGCTCCCATGATTCCACCAAAAAGTCCAATGACTGCACAGATGAGCATGTATCCACCAATGCGGTAAATCTCGCTCATGTTACCTTGCTCCACTCCCTTGTCAACCAAATCAGCGATGAGAAGCGGAATAACCATTTCCATTGCAACCTCGAGAATCATAAAAACAGGAGTAACTAAAGCAGCCGCTTTGTATTCTTTGATTTCCTGTAGAATTCTCTTAACCAAATTCTAATCCTCCTTCTTTAATTCTATATACGATTTGTAGTTTTTAGCATTTTCACGCATTTTCTCAAGAACCTGTAGCAATATCTCAATGTGCTCCGGTGGAATATCTTGAGAAATGTAGTCGTCTACCGCCATAATCTGAGACTCAGCCAATTCAGTGAATTTCTGACCCTTTTCGGTAACAACAATCTGCTTTTTTCTGGCATCGGTATCAACTGAAACCTTTGCTATATATCCACTCTTTTCCAAATACTGAATCATATCTGCAAGAGTTGATTTTGGAAAATGAAATAACTTCTCCAAATCCTTTTGGAAAACAGGATCCTTCTGTCTCTGGAGAAAACCAAGTAACCATCCATATTTCATATTGCACTGTCCGTCATTGGTCTCGATTACACCTCGATTAACGGCATTTCTAGTCTCTCTGGCTACGCAATCTAAAAGAAATCCTAAATGTACCCTTCCATCGAATTCTTTTTCTATCATGTCTCTCCTTCCCGTGTGTTTTTACACAATATCCCGACTTTGTTCGGTTTCGAATATTCCGATTCCGAACAGTTCGCTTTCGGACAAAACGTATTATACAACCTTAATTGTGTCCAATCAACAAAAAAACTATAAAAAAAGTATTAAAAATTCCTCGTGGACATTTTTCCGTGGTATAGTAGACAAAGAGACGGGGAATATGTTACTCTCGTATTTGTGGTTTTTTCCACACTTACAAGGGGTATTTGAGTTAAATAATTATATAAAGGAGTATTTTTATGAGAGAAAGAAGTAAAGATTTACGTGTAAGAAGAACTCTAACATCAATCAGAAAATCTTTTTTCGAGCTTGTTTTAGAGAAGAATTATAACGAAATTTCTATAACTGAACTTACTGATAGAGCTGGTATTAACAGAAAAACTTTCTATTTGCACTATTCATCATTAGATGATTTAGTTGCAGAAATCGAAGAGGAAATCGTATCAGATATCCTCGAGAGCATCGGTGATTATGCTGAGGCATTTGACCTTCCAGGTTGTATCAAGAACTTCTATGCTTACTTAGAGTCTTGTAATGATGTTCAGCAGAAGCTCCTCTGCGACGATCACTATGCTTTCTTTTATGAGTCTGTAACAGAGGCCGTACTTAGAAGTGCTCCATTTGCAAAGTTCTTCGAGAGAACAGATTATCCTTCAATTGTACGTTCATACACAATTTCAATTACATACATTTACCGCGACTGGCTCAAGGGAGGCAAGAAAATCGATTTCGATACACTTACAGCCGAGGCATCTAAGATTGTTGAGCGTGGATACGCAGGAATTATTAAAAAATAATCGTAATCTACAGTTACGTAGCATATGTGCTGATTCTTTAATATAGGCAATTTATGCCTAAAGTTAATATTAGAATAATAAAAGACTTGTTACGCTCTCAAGCCTCAGGGTCACTCCGCTTCACTAACATGTGAAGCTTGAGTAACCCTAAGAGCTTGATAGCTACAAGTCTTTTTTGTTATGCACAATATTATTTTCTTATGCATCAGTTTTTATTTCAACGATTTTTCACCATCGTTTATTAAAGAATCATGCGCATAGATCCGTACATACCTGCATCATTTCCTAGTGTTGCAAGTGTAATCTTAGTATTAGCGCAGCCGTGGAAAGTAATCTTTTTAAAGCTCTCCTGTGCAAGGTCGATGAGGTACTGACCAGCCTTTGATACACCGCCACCAATAACGAATGCCTCTGGGTTTACTACTGCTGAGATAACCTGAAGCCCCTGTGCAAGATACTCCATAGCCTGCTCTGCAATTTCTACTGCAACCTTATCACCCTTCTTAGCTTCATCAAATACTGCCTTTGCATCAAGCTGCTCTGCGTTTCTCAATGGTGTAGAGTCATCGTTTTTCTCAAGGCGAATCTTTGCAAGTCTAGCGATTCCAGTTGCTGAGCAATACTGCTCTAAGCATCCCTTGTTGCCACATCCGCATGCCTTTTCTTCTGTATAATTAACTCTGATGTGTCCTATCTCACCTGCTGCACCTGTTGCACCAGTAATAATCTTGTCGTTAATGATAACTCCACCACCAACGCCTGTACCAAGTGTCACCATAACAGAGCTGCTAAAATCCTTAGCTGCACCCATCCATGCTTCACCAAGAGCTGCAACGTTTGCATCGTTACCAACCTTTACCTTCATTCCGCCAAGGCACTCAGAAAACTCTTTTTCTACATTAAATACGCCCCAGCCGAGGTTAACGCAACGATTAACAACACCATCCTCAGATACAGGACCTGGAATTCCTATTCCAACACCAGAAACATCATCTGCTGTAATTCCCTTTTCTTCCATCTTTGTAAGAACAGCCTTTGCCAAATTCTTAAGAATATTAGCACCGCCGTTAGATGTGTCAGTAGGCACCTCCCATTTTTCTACTAATTCTCCTGCAGTTGTGAACAAGCCGCACTTGCATGTTGTGCCGCCTAAGTCCAAACCAAATCCATAGTTTGCCATTTCTTTCTTTCTCTCCTCTACTTATCTAGTAAGTTGTATTTTCCACTGGTTCTTCTGTTGTCGTAGTAATTTGAATATCTGTTGCATTGTCAGGAATTGTTCCCGGTGGAATCTCTGTACCTTCAAATGTCTGGGTGATAATCTGGTAATCAGCATTTTCCTGCTCCTCACCAGGATTTTCTTCGTCGAACGGTCCCTCTGGCTCTAAAAGTTCACCCTCATTTTCTTCAGATGGCTCCCCTTCATTTTCAACAAATTCTGGTAAAGCCTCCTGCTCCTCTGTTCCCAAATATTCAATAGGTTTCATGAAATCAGCAGGCACAAGATTCTCATGTATCTTTAACATATAATCCTGCCAAATCTCCGCTGGATAAGACGATCCCGTCAATCCTGGAACCTGCTTTGGTTGGTCATACCCCACCCAAACGCTGGTTGTATAATACTTTGTGTATCCTACAAACCAACCATCTCTATTACTATTTGTAGTACCAGTCTTGCCGGCACAAGGCATATCACCCATATCGATACCCTTTGCTGTGCCGTCAGTCACTACCGATTGTAGCATATCTGTCATTGTACGTGCAGCATTTTCTTTATAAACTTGCACTTCTTCTTCCTGAGGCTCATATATGATATTCCCTTCGGAATCAGTAATCTTTGTAATGCAGGATGGACTCCTCAAATAACCATCATTGCAAATTGTTGCATACCCCTTTGCCATCTCCAGCGGACTAACTCCCACTGTAAAACCACCAAGGGCTGCCGCCATTCCATAATCCTCATCTTCAATGTGGCTAAATCCCAGATTTATCAAATAATCCATGCCCTTTTGTGGGGTAACCTCTTCATACAGCTGCCATGCAATTGTATTTTTTGATTTGGCTACAGCTTCCCGCAAGGTAATTTCCCCGGAATAAGTGCCTGATGCATTTTCCGGCCCATCCTCTATTGGCTCATCCACCACAATTGTATCCGGAGTATATCCCAACTCTATAGCAGGAGTGTACACCAGTAGCGGCTTTATTGAGCTACCTGGCTGCCTAAAGCTTTGGTATGCTCTATTCAATGTGTAGCCTGAAACATCTTGACTGCGACCGCCTACTATGGCCACTGTCATTCCCGTTTCATTATCAATGCAAACTGCTGCTGATTGCAGTGCATATATACCTTCCTCACTAACATCCGTAAATTCCGCCAAATGTGTATCAATAGAATCCTGCAACTCCTGCTGCATATCCATATCAATCGATGTATATATTCGATAGCCTGCAGTAAAAAGGCTGGCATTCCAGGTGTTATAGGCTTCCTCGTAGTTTTTTTCATAGGCAGCCTTGGCCTCATCTGTTGAAAATCCATTCAAAAAAATGAATCCATTTCTCTGCATCAGCGCTCTTGTTGCACAGTAATATACGTAGGTTTCCACGTAATTATTCTTAACAGAATCAGGCCTCGTTAGGGTAATCTTTTCACTTATTGCTTCATTATAGGTACTCTCCTGAATGGCCCCATCATCTAGCATTGCCTTGAGAATCAGATTTCTTCTAGTGATTGTATTCTGAGGATTAAGCACAGGATCGTAATAGGTTGGACTGTTTGGAATCGCAATCAAATAGCAAACCTCGGACAGACTCAAATCCTTTACATCCCTACTGAAATACCCCTTAGCTGCAGCCTCGATGCCATAATAGCCGTTGGCAAAATAAACATTATTTAAATAAAACTCTAAAATTTGCTCCTTTGAATACTTTTTTTCCAGCTCAGAGGCAATATAAATCTCCTCAACTTTTCTCTGCCAGGTTTTCTCATTACTAAGGAAAATCGTTCTGGCCAGCTGCTGGGTAATGGTACTACCACCCTGAGTAACCTCACCTTCTTTTACAGTTGTGTACATGGCGCGAATTATTGCCTTATAATCCACTCCGCTATGTTTAAAAAATTTCTTATCTTCTATGGAAATCAATGCCTGAATTGCATAACTTGGAATATCATCAAAGGTAATATAATAGACATCCTTCTCACCCTTGAGCACAGAAATAGTGTTGCCGTCTGCGTCGTAAACTTCGCTAGTTTGTATCTGCTTGAATGTATCCACAGTAGAGTGCTTAACAAGAGAAATGGCCTCTGATTTAAGAGCAGAGACCTCTGCAGCATAGCCACTAGCATAGTAATACGTAATTCCAGCAACAATAATGAGTAATAAAACGATTTGAAATTTGATTAGTCGTAGAATCTTTTTATCGATTTTTCTACGTTTTTTCTCAGTTTCACTCATAATTTTATTGTAATCATTCTAAAATGCATAAACAAGATAATTGACACTTTTCACTAATAGTTAACAAACTATATGTCATTTCCTTTACATTTTTAAATAGAATTATTGCTTAAATCCACCGAAAATCTTGTATTTATAAACATTAATATTTATCATAAAAATAGTTTATTTTAGGGAGGTTTTAACGTGGAAAAAGAAAAACTTGGCGTCACAAAAAATGGCGAAGACATCGTTGCATACACACTCATTAACAGCAATGGTATGCAAGCTAAAATCATGAATTTCGGCTGTAATTTACTTGAGCTTTGGGTTCCTGATTCAGAGGGCATTCTTTCAGATGTTGTTCTTGGATACGAAAAGCTAGAAGACTACTTTGTAAATGGACCAGGCTTTGGCTGCTGCATCTGCCCTAACGGCAATCGTATCGGTGACAGCAAATTCACTCTTAACGGTGTAGAATACAAGCTTGATGCAAACGACGGAAAGAACAACCTTCACTCAGGCTTCAACCCAATGCACAAACGCATCTGGGATGTTGAATCTGTTGATGACAACCACATTACATTCACTTGCCACAAGGCTGACATGGAATGCGGTTTCCCTGGTGAAATGGATATTACCATCACATACACACTTGGTGAAGACAATTCACTTCGCCTTGATTATTCAGGTATCTCAGATGTTGATACAATTTTCAACCCAACTAACCACAGCTACTTCAACTTAAACGGACATGACACTGGCTCCGTTATGAACCACATTGTATGGATCGATGCAGACAAGTACACTCATACTGATTCTGAGTCTATCCCTCACGGTGAATGTCGCGAAGTAAAAGGCACTCCAATGGATTTCACAACTCCAAAGCCTTTAAGCCGCGACACTGATGCAGACTATGATCAGCTCAACTGGGCAGGCGGTTTCGACCACAACTACTGCCTCAACAAGCACACTCTAGATGCTCCATCTTGCACACTTGAGGATCCTGAAAGCGGCAGAAAAATGGAAGTTTACACAGACTTACCTGGCGTACAGCTCTATGCTGGCAATTACCTTGATCCATCACAAATCGGCAAGGGTAACGTACCTTACGACAAGCGCTACGGTGTATGCTTCGAGTCACAGTACTTCCCAAATGCCATCAACGTACCTACATTTGAGCAGCCAATCGCACACGCTGGTCAAAAAGCACACTCAACTACCATATACAAATTCCTTTAGGTCGCTGGTTACGCTCTCAAGCCCACCTTCTACATGGTGGGCTTTTTCTATGCCCTTTTTTCTTTCCACGGCCTATCTTAGCTAGCTTTTACAGCACCAACCTTTGATGCCAAGATGGGCCGGAAGCTGGTTTCTTTGGGGCATAGAAAAAGCCCAGGAGACTCGCTCCTGGGCTGGATAATTCTAGGTTTATGCTTATACGAAAGCTTTGATCTGCTTGTAGATGCCTGCTGCGTCGAGCTCGTACTTCTCAAGAAGCTTTACGGCTGGGCCTGACTCTCCGAATGTGTCGCGAACTCCGATGCGAAGCATCTTTGTTGGGCACTTCTCTGAGAGAACTTCTGCTACGGCTCCACCAAGACCACCTATGATTGAGTGCTCTTCAACTGTTACTACTTTGCCAGTCTTTGATGCGCTCTTTACGATAAGGTCAGCATCAATAGGCTTGATTGTGTGGATGTTGATTACCTCTGCATCGATTCCATCCTCTGCAAGCTTCTTAGCTGCCTCAAGTGACTCGTTTACTTCAAGTCCTGTAGCGATAATTGTAAGGTCCTTGCCCTCCTTGAGAACAACACCCTTGCCAATTTCAAACTTGTAATCTGGTCTGTCGTTGATTACAGGTACTGCAAGACGTCCAAAACGAAGGTAAACTGGGCCTTCCATCTTGTATGCTGCCTCTACTGCAGCCTTTGCTTCTACATCATCTGAAGGATTGATGATTGTCATACCTGGGATTGTACGCATAAGTGCGATATCCTCGTTACACTGATGTGAAGCACCATCCTCACCTACTGAAATACCAGCGTGTGTAGCACCAATTTTTACATTAAGGTGTGGGTAACCAACTGAGTTACGTACCTGCTCGAATGCACGTCCTGCTGCGAACATTGCAAATGAAGAGCAGAATGGTACCTTTCCAGTGCTAGCAAGTCCTGCTGCGATACCTACCATGTTTGACTCTGCAATACCACAGTCGATGTGACGCTCTGGGAATGCCTTCTTAAAAATACCTGTCTTTGTAGCCTCTGCAAGGTCTGCGTCTAAAACTACAAGGTTATCATATTTCTCACCTAAAGCAACAAGAGCATTTCCGTAGCTCTCACGAGTTGCGATTTTCTTTACGTCTGCCATTCTTACTCACCAGCCTTTCCCAATTCTTCCATTGCAATTGCGTATTCCTCATCGTTAGGAGCTTTTCCATGCCATCCTACCTGGTTCTCCATAAATGAAACGCCCTTGCCCTTAACTGTCTTCATTACGATAGCTGTAGGCTGACCCTTTGTAGCCTTTGCCTCGTCAAATGCAGCTCTAAGCTGGTCGAAATCGTTACCATCTGCAACTTCTACTACGTGGAAGTTAAATGCTCTGAACTTGTCTGGGATTGGATATGGGCTGTTAACATCCTCGATGCGTCCATCAATCTGAAGTCCGTTGTTATCAACGATTACGCAAAGATTGTCAAGTTTCTTTGCTGCAGCAAACATAGCTGCTTCCCATACCTGACCTTCCTGGATCTCACCATCACCAAGAAGTGTATATACTCTATAGCTCTCGTTTGAAAGCTTTGCAGAAAGAGCCATACCAACTGCAACTGAAATACCCTGTCCAAGTGAACCAGATGAAGCGTCAATACCTGGTGTGTGCTGTACGCATGGATGTCCCTGAAGATGTGAACCAATATGACGAAGTGTCTTTAAATCTTCTACTGGGAAGAATCCTCTCTGTGCAAGTGTAGCGTAAAGACCTGGTGCTGTATGTCCCTTTGAAAGAACAAATCTATCTCTGTCTTCCTTCTTTGGATTCTTAGGATCAATATTCATTTCTTCAAAATAAAGATATGTAAATACCTCTGTTGCTGATAATGATCCGCCTGGATGTCCAGCTTTAGCTGCATGAACACCTTCAATGATGCCCTTGCGAACCTCAGTAGCTGTTTTCTTTAGCTCTTGATTAGTCATTTTTCTCCTCCTAAAAGCTTTTACTTTAATCTAACCTAAAATATTTTACCTTATTTCATCCAAATTGATAAGCATAATATTTTTGATTGCTGAAGAAATTGTAATTGCATTCTCATGGAAACCTGCATTTGAGAATACTAAATAGAATGCATCGCCCTGTCTGTGCAACTGCTTTGTCTTTTCGATAAGTGTTTTTAACTGGGCAACCTCAATAGGTTCATGAGTGTAGTAGCATTGTGCAAATATAGTAGCAGGCTTCTCGTCGCATTTTCCAAGGGAAACTAAATCAAAACCGTCTGTTGTTCCTGCTTCATCGTCATTAACCCACCAGTTTCCTATCTGCTCTACAGTAAATGGTAACTGATTTTTCTCGCTTTTATCAGCAAGATACTCACCACATATTTTGATAAATACGGTTTTCATATATTCGTCTATGTTTGAATATAAAGCATCCCAAAGTCCTGCAATATCGCCTTCCACGTATTTCTCATAATTAGGCACGATATATTTGTACCAGAACAAAGTACTAGTATTAACTATTGAATATCTGGTTTTTTTCCTATTTGTGATTTCTGTAATCGCAGTATCCTTCTTGCATACACCTATTGTCATAAGTGAATTAAGGTAAGGCACTACAACATCCTTTGGTTTTTCAACCTCAGCAGAAATCTGATTTACTCGGTTTAATCCCTTAGCAAGAGCTGTAAGCATGTAATTGTAATATGCCAATTCTCTAAGCTCTGTAGACATAACTGCCTCAGGATTTAATCCAACCTTTGTCTTTTTGTCCAAAAATAGCTTTGTAGTGATGGCCTTGATTCTGTCTTCCTCAGGTACAGAAACAAGCCCATACTCCTGGAAACCATCTACTCCCAGCATATTAGCTACTCTAGCCAAATTATATGGTATTCCACCTGTAATACCATACAAGAACGCTGCTTCCTTAGGGCTAGAATCTGCAAAGAATAAGCATGACTCGTAGAATCCCAAAGGCTCAATAACTAAATCCAAGGAAATATCCTTGGCCCAAACTGCCTTTTTACCTTTAATGTATTTTTCTACTAACATAAAGGCATCAGAGCAAAGTATTAATTTAACAGGTAAATCCTTCCACTCTTCTGCAAAATATTTGTGTAAAGTCTTTTCAAAATCAGGATCTGCCTTAACAATATTTGGATATTGATCAATGATGATAAGCTGCTTTTCTTTTGCAGCTCTCTTAGAAATTTCACCACAGACACCTTCTGCTGTAAGCGTTTTTTTGCTTCCAATTATCTGCGAAATACGCTCTAGCTGATGCTTTGCTGTGGTCTCATATGCATCAAAGAATAATGCATTTTTCTCTTTTGCAAACTCTTGAAGCAAGGTAGTTTTGCCAATACCAATCTGACCAGAAACTACAGCTACAGAAGCTGCTTCCCCATCATAAAAACTATTAAGCTTTTCTAACTCGTTCTTACGTCCTATAAACATAACACCTCTCCTTTGCACACCTTATATGCGCGTGCAAAACCATGGTATCACGTTTCAACTAAGTATGCAATAGAATGACAATTTTTAGTCTGTTTTCAATATCCAAGTGCCAATTGTAATCGTCACTATAAAATTATCTATCTTTTCGCTCTATAGTGTCTTCTATTTTTTTACCTATTAGTGTAAAAAATCTTTTATTTGCTGGTGAATTATTTCCATAAGTCTCTGACGAGCTTCAACAGCAGCCCAGGCAATATGTGGTGTTATTATTAGCTTGTTACTATCCTTAATTCCTCTAAGTGGATTAGTTTCACTCATAGGCTCAACATCAAGTACATCAAGTCCTGCACCAGCAATTACATTATTGTTTAAAGCATCTGCTAAATCCTGCTCATTTATTATAGGACCTCGACCAACATTTATTAAAATAGCATTCTTTTTCATTTTATTTAATGCCACTTTATCAATCATATTTAATGTATTTTCATTAAGTGGAGCATGAATAGAGACAACGTCCGAAGTAGCAAGCAATGTATCAAAATCAACTTCTTTGTATTCAGAATCGTGATTATTACCGCTTGTAGAATAGTAAATTACATTTGCACCAAGGCATGTTGCAATTTCTGCTACTCTTTTTCCAATTGCTCCTAAACCAATAATTCCCCATGTCTTTCCATTAATCTCATTAAAGTGCATATCAAAATGTGTAAATAAGGTATCATTTACATATTTTTCGCTCTTTACATAATTGTCATAGTAGCTTAAATGCTCATATAAATAAAATAATAATGCTAATGTGTGCTGTGCTACAGCTTCTGTGGAATAGCCTGCAACATTTCGCCATTCTATACCTTTTGCTGCTAAATATTCCTTATCTAAATTATTAGTTCCTGTTGCGGTAACGCATACTAGCTTTAAGTTTTGTGCATTTCCAATTGTCTTTTCATTAACTGGAACTTTATTTAAAACGATAATATCGGCATCCTTTGTTCTAATAGCAGCCTCTTCAACACTTGAATAATCATAGGTAATGACTTCACCAAAGTCTTCAAAGGATTTTAAATCTATATCTTCACCAATTGATTTTCTGTCTAAAAAAACTATTTTCATAAGTAATACCTCCTTAAATCTTTACACATTTTAACAAGCAGTTAATAATCTAGCAACCTTTTTAGGGCATAAAAAAACCTCTAGGAATTTCTCCTAGAGGGTAAAAAAAATAGTGCCCAGAGTCGGAATCGAACCAACGACACGAGGATTTTCAGTCCTCTGCTCTACCAACTGAGCTATCTGGGCACAAGCAACAACCAAAGGAAGTCACTGAGTTGCGGGAGATGGATTTGAACCATCGACCTCCGGGTTATGAGCCCGGCGAGCTTCCAGACTGCTCCATCCCGCGATATTAAAAAAGATGGGCGGTGGTGGA